>NZ_JBALDE010000161.1:0-55301 GCF_036917515.1 Nostoc sp.
ATAATGCTTCTAAACTAAACATAGGGCAGGTGCTGGATTTAACGCTATTTTCAGCTTACTACCTGCTCCTTTCCTTATCCCGAACTCAGGTTATTTTTAGTAAGCTGCGGAGAATATGATCTCTAGTTGTACCCCAGGATGTTTCCAACTTTTCCCATAAAATCTCCAATGCTTGCTGGGTACCGACTTGAGCAATGGTACGCCAAGCATACATCCGTACTACTTCTGGTTTGTAAATATTGGTTGCTAACCGCAACAGCATTTCTAAAGCTTCATTTTCTAGTCGCACTAGGGCTGACATGGCTGTAGTGCGGGTTGATTTGTAATAAAGTGCTGCAATCAGTGCTGAATAGTACTCTTCTAAATGGGTGGCGGCAATCATTTCTAATACGGCACAGCGCACCCGTAAGGACTCATCTTGTAATAAATTCGGGATGTGAATCCGCAATGCCTGCAAATAAACTGCTTCTCTGAGCGCTCTAACTCCATTCATCCGTTCCCGTTCTTGCTTATGAGTCAGCATCCGGCGCATGGTTTGAGTAGCTGCTACCTTTTGCATCGGCGTTCCCTGGCGTAAGACTAAAGCGGCGGCGGTGGCGCGGATGAGTGAGTTTTGCCGGGGATGTAAATATCCTTCTAAGAGGCTTAAATTGGGATTTGGTTCAGCCAGCCAAACGTAGCGTAGCGCTAAGGCAAAAACTTCAGGATTAGTTTCTTGGGATTGTTCTAACAAAGGACGGATGGCGGCTAAATAAACCGGATTTACACCCCCCATCAGCATTACTTCTAAACTTTGGCGCTGCAAATCTGGGGTTAACTTTAATAGTAGAGGTGCTAAAACTTCCGCAGCTCCTTGGGAGTCAATTTGGGCTAAAAGTTCAATACAAGAGCGTTTATCAGCCTCAGAGCCTTTTTCTGCTAAAGCTTTGACTACACCCTGTTTGAAAAATCGTAAGCCGACATTGGTTGCACTCAAGTGACCCCGCGCCACACTCAAGACTAACAGTTCCACATAGCGCGATCGCAATTCCCAAACTACTGTTAAACAAGTGCCAGTTATCAGCATTGTTTCTGCTACTAACACCCATTTTTGTAGTGGTTCCGGTACAAACTGCCCACAAAACAAGATAGTTGCAAAAATTAGCGCTCCTGTCAAACCTGTAGCGATCGCTTCGGCTGTTCCACCAGATAAAGTCTGCATCCGGCTGCGAATTGCCTCTGGAATTGGTTGATACAAGATGGGACCGCTACTCATGACAAAGGTGTAGCGCATAAGTTCGTCGCAGAATTTGACAATTATCAAACCCCAGAAAAAGCTTTGCGATTGGATGGCTGGAATTAAATGTAGCAATACCAGCATTCCTGGGAGTGAAAAGCCGACAGTGATTGGTAAAAGCGTGGCGGTGAAAAATACCCCCATTCGTTCGATGAGGCGGCTGGAAAAAAACCACTGCAACAACAACTCACACAGTCCTAACATTCCACCAAAAAGACCCAAAAAGCTCGCAAGTTCTCGGTCGTTCAAATTAGATTGGAGTTCGCGTAAATACTGAAAATCTATTAACAACCCAATAACTTGCAATAGACCCACAAAAGCAAACAACTGGCAAACGTACCGCTTCAGCGGACTTTTAATGAAACGCTCTCGTGAAGCTTGTTGTTCGGGAATTAGTCTTTGTGGAGTTTCCGGAAAAGCTGCTCGATAGTGATGAGTTAAATAGAATAGAATCCCCGATCCTAATAAAATCACCATACAGGCGATGAAGATGATCTTATTCAGTGTGGTGTATTGCAATAGCCAAGGCAAACTAAAGCCACTGATCACATCTGCTACCAAAAGACCACTACTCACCAGTGGGTAAGTCCGTTTAATCTCCCGAATATTAAATATTTGGTTGGCAACAATGGAAGTGTTGAGGTCATTGACCACATAAAGTGCATCTACCCACAGCCGCAGCAGAAATGCCGATATCACTGCCAGGTAGGAAAAATGCGATCCCCAACGTAATACAACTAATAAAACTAATGGCATCAACATGCAAGGTGCGATCGCCACAATTACCCGACGTAAGGGAAAAATCTTTTGCAGCCAAGAGTATAAAAAAACCAGTCCAGCACTCATTGCCGCACTAGCAATATACATCCATGGCAGTAGATGAGTCCCATATTCATCCAAAAACAGCGCCACCGTACTGTCTTCTGCCCACCGCAATCCTACACATACAATTGTATAAAAAAGAAACATTATCTGGGTTCGTTCGCTCTCCTCTGGTCGGAGATTCACCCACTGTAGTAGTCGTGGTAAAGCAACTTTATTTGCAGCCAACCAGTGATTTTTCAGTTCCATGCAGTTTTATTTTCTGGTAGTATCACCGCGCAATCGGGAGCGGGGAGCAGGGAAAAAATATACCTCCTGTCCTCCTTGTCCCCTTGTCTCCCCTTGTCCTCCCAGCCCTGGAAATAGCAAAAATCCTGAGCAACTGAGTATTATGTTTCCCACTCAGCCTTCAGAATTATCGATTTTAGATAAATTGATACAACCTCACATTGGGCGCATGTTGCATGGAAACAACATCAAAAAATCCCCTGGTTAAAAGTCAGGGGATTTTCAAACTTGGTCTATTAAACAGTTAAAGAATTATTTTTTAGGCGAGATGAGCATCATCATGTTTCGTCCTTCTTTTTTAGGCGCTTGTTGAAGCTCACCAAAAGGCTCCAAATCCGTTGCCATTCGCTTGAGCAAATCTTCTGCTAGGTCGCTGTGTTGAATTTCTCGACCTCGGAACATCACAGTCGCTTTGACTTTATCGCCATCTTTCAAAAAGCGCTCTGCTTGCTTAACACGCACGTTGTAGTCGTGTTCTTCTATTTTGTAGCGCATCTTAACTTCTTTGACATCAGCCGTGTGCTGCTTTTTCCGGGCTTCCCGCGCCTTTTTTTCCTGTTCAAACTTGTATTTCCCGTAGTCCATAATCCGACAAACTGGCGGGTCAGCTTTATCGCTGATTAGCACCAAATCTAGCTCTTTTTCTTCTGCTAGTTGTAGTGCTTCCTGTGGGGGCATAATTCCCAGTTGGGCACCGTCAGTGTCAATCACCCGAATTTTCGGGAAGCGAATTCGTTCGTTAATTTGGGGCAGATCGCGAGTTCTTTTCTTCTCAATCACAGGCATTATGATTTGTGGGAGCTCTTAAATGAAGGATTTGGTGTGGTCTAAATTGGTATGCCTCAGAGGCAAAATACAGAAGTAACTCAGGACTGAAAACATAGTCTCCAGTTCTAGGGTAACTAATCTATAAAATAGTTGCCTCGTTGTATTTGTCATTTTACTCAGTCTGAGAGAATTTCTCTGCAATAGTTAATCTAAATTAGACAACCTAGACTCATATTAAATATTATTACAATTATTTAGTAAAACTTTTTGCGATGGCGTAACCACCCACCGTAGGTGAGCGCATTGAGTAACATCATCAGGACTAGCCCTTGAGCGTTTTGTGAAAGAGAGTCCAGTATCAGTGATGGTTCGTGGGCTTTTAGAGAAAGCATTATGTCCCCAACACCCAAATCTTTGATGAACTATTTTTGTTCGTAGTGCCAAAACCCAGTATACTCGTGATCTATTCTTCTCCACGATAGTTAATAAGATTCGCCTTGTCGTCTGTAGAGTCCATCCATCAGTACACATAACACACCAGGCATCAGTTGAAAAAATGATTTAAATAACTTCTGGAAGTTCATGTGCTGACGGTATATCTCTGGTATGTCAGCTGGATTTTTGTAAGGATTTGTGAAATTGCTAAATGGCATGAGCGATCGCTGTAGATGACAGATTATGGACTAGCGAATTAATACACTATTGCAAGATAGGAGAAAATCAGACATAGCAAGTATTTACTCTAAGTCCAACCCTATAAGCAGTCGGGAATTCTACTTAGTTGTATATTTTATAATCTAAGCTACTTAGATGATTATTCCCAGTTACATAAGCTAGATTAACTTAGACTTTATGGCATTGGTAGTTGACAGTTACACTTAAATATAGTTATTGCCATACAGTAAATTAAGCCCAGCGACATCTAGCTACACATCACAAGTTAACCTTCAAGCAAAAAGCGATCGCTCATTTCCAATCAAAGTTGATCGGTTCAGGCGATCGCCTTCATAGCCATCAATTATATAGATAGTACCGTAAATAATACCCATTAAATATGGTAATTACTGAAACTAATTTTCCTTCTCTAAGAGTGACCTAAGAGGAGTAAATCAGATAATAGTTGAACCTGGTAGTTCTGTAACTGGTGGTTCTCCCCAAGTTTCAATTTGGGTTAAACGTGTGTCGGCTGAGGGGATCAAACTGTAGGCTGTCTTCTGAAACTTTCACTTGTTTATAGAGTCTTTTTCGCAGATCATTATATTTATTTTTGTTAAGAATACATTCAAATTGAGAAATGAAATTAATGTAAACTATTGTATATATTCAGTGAAAATATCATTATGTATTACCGAAAAATAAGCCAAGATAGTTGCATTGATATGAAATTAAATTATATGAAAAAATTATTGTTAGAGCTGATTCGTAAAGAAAATCTTAAGGGTACTCAACTCATTACTAGGTCTGAGTTTCAGCGAATAAGTGCTTTATTGGCTTAAATTCCTGAAACCAATACTAGACAAGTACTTTACTTTAGTTTACAAATTAGCTCTTAAACATACTTGCAATCACTTGTACCTTGGCTATATCGTCACCAGTAAAAGCAGAGAAAGAATCAACTTTTTCTCATAATGGTTTTGTAGATGAAGAGACAGGAATAACAGTTAGATTAGAGAGGTACGATGTATCAAGTGAAGGCTATTTAGTGGTAGCAATGGCGGAGCTAGATATATATGACAATACCTTATGGTTTCAAAGCTTCTCACCAGTGCAATGCTCAATGGGTGAAGCATATTATCAAGGCATTTTACCTTATCCATCTGGTAAATTTGTACCAGCAAGAAAAGATGGGAAACCTGTATATGCGAGAAACTTCTATCAAAGCAAGCTAGCACAAGACAAAAACCTTGTACTAGCTTGCCAGGCTGCAAAGAGTAATGGATTTAGATTAAAGTAACACTTTAACTAATGACTCTCTTTTAATGACCTCTGCAATATTTCGCAAATATGCAATGGTAATCATTGAATCCGTCAGGAAAAACATTTTGTAATTTAATTCCTGGGCGACGAATAGCTTTTTACAATCCCTGATTATCCCGGTTCCTGATAAATGCCCGGACTTGCCCTTCAGCCATACGCTACCTTGTATGTCGAGTTGCTTCTCTTAGGAGAAGTGGAATTAATGGAAACTAAATCCGTGTTTGTATGTAGCCATTGTTCTTACTCGCAGAAGTTGAATCGCTTATCTTAGGAAAAGTGGAATTAATGGAAACTTTTGTACCTGGAGAAAGCGAAGTAACCAACTTTTCAAACGTTGCTTCTCTTAGAGCTGATTCGTAAAGAAAATCTTAAGGGTACTCAATTCATTGCTATGTCTGAGTTTCAGCGAATAAGTGCTGTATTGACTTAAATACCTGAAACCCTTATTAGACAAGTACTTTACTTGAGTTTACAAATTAGCTCTTAGGAGAAGTGGAATTAATGGAAACTTCAACAATCTGCTCAACAACGAACGCTAGACTATCGTCAAACTGAAATCCACAAATCATCTCCACATAATTAATGAAGACGAATTAATAGAAACAACAGATGCTAAGTAAGTTGGCACATAAAACCAAATTATGTAAATAAAGATAAAGTAGACCAAAACCCTCCTGCCTTCTGCCATATCCCAACGACAAATTTTTACGCCGACCTACTTACATAACTACAGCTGATAAGAAGCCGTTAAAGCCACTGCCAAAGCATCAGCAGCGTCATCTGGCTTAGGAATTTCATCTAAATCCAACTCCCGCGCCACCGCCTCTTGCACTTCTGACTTATCAGCATTACCATAGCCTGTTAAAGCTTGCTTAATTTGAGCTGGAGTAAACTCTACATAAGGAAGACGACGCTGACCCAACACTAAAATGACTATACCCCGCGCCTGTGCAACCAAGATTGTACTTGACATACGATAGAAGAATAGTTTCTCGATCGCTACTAAATCTGGCTGAAATTCCTCTATCAGGGTGTGTAAATCATCAAACAAGGTACATAAGCGCTGTTCCATTTCTACATCTGCTGACGTTTTAATTACTCCAAAATCCAGCATATTTACTGTAGTCTCTTGCACCTTGTTGAGATTTTGTGTGCAGCTAATTGCCCCAAATCCTAAAATTGCCAGTCCTGGATCTAATCCTAAAATTCGTTTTTCCATTAAATTCACTTTTACCAAGCCAGGGTACTGTTTAACTAGAAATACTGGCAATCTTCACGACTTGTTCTTAGTCTAATAGGATTAGACAAATATAATAGTTTCACGCCTAGTGTTTTAAACCAAGTGGTGTAGATTTTCTGTTAATTATTGTTTGTAGCACTGCTCCAAATCAGGTATGTCAATTGGTTTTCTCAGACAAGCCCTCAACGCCCTGCAAAAGCAGTCGCGCTCTCGTACTTCTTATCGGGTTAACCAGTGGTTCAAATGGTTATCCCCTGGACTATCGGTAAAACGTTGGTTATTGATTAGTGTTGGGGGTGTACTGCTAGCGAGTTTGGGGTTAGCCATTTGGATTAAGCTGACTCCAATTTTTTGGATGATTGAGTTGGTTAGAGGTTTCTTGGGAGTGATTACCAACCTCTTACCGAACTATATTAGTGGACCTTTGGTGCTGCTTGGCGGCTTGCTGTTAGTGCTTTGGGGACAAACTCGCACCGTAGGCTCAATTACTAAGGTACTAAGAGCTGAGGGCGGAGAGGAACTCATTGATGTCTTGCTGGCTCATCGTCGATTGTACCGAGGCCCAAAAATAGTGGTAATTGGTGGTGGTACAGGACTTTCTACGTTGTTGAGGGGACTGAAAACTTACAGCGCTAATATTACTGCAATTGTCACTGTTGCCGATGATGGTGGATCTTCTGGGCGTTTGCGTCAAGAATTTGGAGTACTACCACCAGGGGATATTCGCAATTGTTTGGCTGCACTAGCAGATGAAGAAAAGTTATTAACAGAATTGTTTCAATACCGTTTTCGGGCTGGAGATGGGTTAACGGGTCACAGTTTTGGCAATTTGTTTTTAACGGCAATGAGTGATATTACTGGAGATTTAGAACAAGCAGTTGCAGCCAGTTCTAAAGTTCTAGCGGTGCGAGGACAAGTACTACCAGCAACTCTCAGTGATGTTCGCCTCTGGGCAGAATTAGCCGATGGTCGTCGTATTGAGGGGGAGTCTAGTATTCCCAAAGCTGGCGGTAAAATTGTCAAAATTGGCTGCATTCCGGCTAATCCTCCGGCGGTGCCAGCAGCTATTAAGGCAATTAAAGAAGCTGATTACATCATTATTGGCCCAGGTAGCCTTTATACAAGCCTAATTCCTAATTTACTAGTACCAGAAATTGCCGATGCGATCGCTCAATCAGATGCCCCCCGTATTTATATCTGCAATATAATGACTCAACCAGGAGAAACTGAAGGCTACACTGTTGCCGACCACATCAGAGCAATTGATGCTGCTTGTGGACAAAGACGGCTATTTGATGCTGTACTGATACACAAAAAATCCCCCTCAGAGCAATCACTCATCCGCTACGCCCAACAAAACTCTCATCCCGTTTTCCTCGATAGAGAAGCAGTAACTCAGCTAGGGCGACGGATTGTTCCAGCTAATGTTTTGTATGAAGATGAAACAGGTTTTGTACGTCACAATCCCCAGAAACTAGCACAAGTATTATTGCGGTGGTACGGTAGAAGTCAGCCCCTTCGGGGAATTCAAAATTCAAAATTCAAAATTCAAAATTAAGGAAAATGAAAATTAGTCATTAATCTAAACTAGGACTTACGCACACTCTATGAATTTTTCTCTACGAGATGCTACGCGTTCCGTTGGTGCAGCCTCTCGTAGAGAAGGAAAGGCGGTTCGACAAATTAAGCTTTTAAGCGATTTTTGCGTAAGTTCTATAAACAAAGGATTAATCACAAATGACAAATGACAAATTATGAAAATTTTTCTTGCAGATACAGAAGCAACCCTGCACTTAGGTATTACTCTTGGCGAATCTCTAACACCTGGCAGTGTAATTTTATTAGAAGGTGATTTAGGCGCTGGTAAAACTACTTTAGTTCAAGGTATTGGTAAAGGTTTGGGAATTACTGAACCCATTGTCAGTCCGACTTTTACGCTGATTAATGAGTACACGGAAGGGCGCTTTCCCCTTTACCATCTAGATTTATATCGCTTAGAACCGCAAGAAGTTGCAACCCTAAATTTAGAAAGTTACTGGGAAGGTATTGAAGTCATACCAGGAATTGTGGCAGTTGAATGGGCGGAACGATTACCCTACAAGCCAGATAGTTATCTGAGCGTGGGTTTGACTTATGGACATGAAGGCACTCGTCAAGTCGAACTCACACCATTCAATTACGCCATTAGCAAAGTCATTGCCGCGATTTAAATTCATCTCACGACTAAAGTAGAAGGTATTTCACTTTTTTGACTGCAACACTCGTTCTATCTGCCACTTCCACGTTCGCCACTGTCAGTTACTAACATTGTTATCTCAACCAAAAAAATATTTAATCAGCTTTTCTTTAATAGAAAACTGGTGGTAAGCTTTGCTAACACCTGTCCCTATAACTTTAAGAAAGTTGGCAACACACTGGCTTTTTTAAAAGGGAGACTATTTTTTCTTTCACTCCCTTGAATCCAGGTGAGTTTATATTATCCGAATAGTATTAAATCAAAAGTGAGTTTTAACTAAACGGGATACAGGCATCTACTAGTTTTATTGCTGTAATCAGCAGTTAAAAACTGATTTAGATGGTTGGTATACGAATTAAGCAAGTGTAAATAAACTGTTGTTGGGTTCAATGAGAGTTTTGAGAGAACTTAGTCAGCTTCGATTGAACCCGATTAGTTCCCTACTGTAGTTCAAAAAAGGAATTTAGATTATTTAGCAGTGAATGCTAGTAAAAAAAGTTAAGCAATCATCAGTTTCTGTATAATTTTAACTTTTCTTATACTTAGTATTCCCAAGTTTAGTTCACAATCTATACAAAAAAATAAAGTATTTTATAAATTTACAAAATTAGTTTTAATAATTTTAACTAGCAATAAATTCTTATATTCACATCTGTAATTAGCACCAATTTCAAGAAAATATTAACTAAAATATCTCGTATTTATACATATTTTATTTAGAAATACAAGATAGTGGGACTTAGGCAAAAAACACCGATAAAATGACCTCAAACGTATATCCCAAAGGATTTTGACATCGTTTTGCTTGGTTTATTGATATATCTATGTTTCAGGCGTTTTCGGGCATTGGGTGTATTTACCTTACCCCACAAGGGTTTAAGGCTTATTTATTCTTCAAAAATGTTTAATTCCTGATAGATGTATTACAGCTGTTTTCATGAAAAAACCAAACCATGTAAAAATACAGGGTTTGGTCTGGGAGTGAACTCTTTGTTACACCTATTACTTCATCGTTGAGCAAAAATGCTTAATCTACGATTAAACGTCGTAGATAGAGTCTTTTGTCAAATAAGTACAGATTCTTAGCTAGTCAAAGTTGCTTTCGTTACAAATCTTCATCAAAATTCTATTCCGATATATCGCGATATGTTCCGATATATCGTATATTAGAGAAAGTTGATTTGAGATTCACTTATGTTTAGACATTTTCGGTCACGTTTTGGCGCACCTGCATGGGCAGGAATTAGCGAAGAGGATTCATTGCTCAGGTCTTGGTTTCAACATGGTAAGCATCATGGTAGACATCATGACAAACGCTTTGATAATGAAATGTTTGGTCGTGGTTGGGGAGATGAATATCGGACTCGTCGGGGTGACATCAAGTTCATTCTGCTGGAATTGTTATCCGAGCATCCTAGTCATGGTTACGACCTGATTAAAGAGATGGAAACTCGCTATGGTGGTTTCCGTCGCCTCAGTCCAGGCTCAGTCTATCCAACACTGCAATTGCTGGAAGAAGGCGGTTATCTCAAAAGCGCACAAGAAGGTGGCAAGCGGATTTACACGATTACGGATGAGGGTAGACAATTATTGGCAGAACGTGCCCAACAAGAACCTTCAGACTCTCCTTGGGATACCTTCAAAAGTTTTGTTACAGGTAAGCCCCAAGAGTTTATTGAGTTACGGAATGCCGCAACAGAATTAGCTGCTGCGGTGGTGCAGGTTGCTCGTAGTGGGAATATGGAGCGGATAAATCGGGTGCGTGAGCTTTTAGACCAAGTTAAACGGGAAATTTACGCGATTCTAGCTGAAAAATAAGTATAGGCTCGTAGTAAAGACTTTAATCCTTATTTTCTAAGCACTTTAGTGCTTACTCCAACCCTCTAGTAGTTTGCCTACGTTGTTGATCGCATTAGCGTTCGCTGTCCAGCATTTGCATCTGATGTTTGTCATAACGAGTGCCTGCGATCGCAGATGCGGGAATTGCTGCTTCAATGCGGGTTAATTCTTCTGGGGATAGGTTCACATGCAAAGCCGCCAACGATTCAGAAAGTTGAGTACGCTTGCGTGCGCCGATAACTGGCACAATATTTTTGCCTTTTGCAAGTACCCAGGCAATAGCCAACTGCGAAGGAAGAATTTTTTTCTCGGCAGCAATTTGGTTTAGTTCTTCGATCAGGCGTTGGTTCTGGGCAAGGTTTTCTTTACTGAAGCGTGGTAAATAAGCACGAAAATCGCCCTGTGTGCCTGGAGTGGAGCCACTTAACAGTCCTCGTGACAGCACACCATAAGTAGTCACGCCAATACCAAGTTCTTCTAGTACAGGAAAAATCTCGCTCTCAGGACTACGGCTAATTAGGGAGTACTCGATTTGTAGGTCACTGATGGGGTGAATAGCGTGGGCGCGGCGGATGGTGTCCGCTCCCACCTCCGATAATCCGATATATCGGACATAGCCAGCCGTGACTAGTTCGGCGATCGCGCCGATGGTGTCTTCAATGGGAACTTGCGGGTCTAATCGAGCCGGGCGGTAGATGTCAATGTGGTCTACTCCCAATCGGGTAAGACTATAAGCGACAAAATTTTTCACTGAAGATGGACGGGCATCTATACCAAGCCATCCAGCATCAGGAGTACGTAAAGCGCCGAATTTCACTGAAACCAAGGCTTTGTCTCGACGATCCTTGATTGCTCGACCAATTAACATCTCATTGTGCCCGCTGGCATAAAAATCGCCAGTATCCAATAATGTCATCCCGTGGTCGAGATCTGCCTGGATAGTTGCAATGCTTTCGTTTTCGTCTGCTGCACCGTACACACCAGACATACCCATACATCCGAGAGCCAGTGGAAAAACAGTTAGACCTTTATAACCAAGTTGGCGAGGTTGAATTTGATTTTGGGTAGTCATATTTAGATTTTCAATTGTTTTGCTTTTTTGCTGGGTTTAAAACTCTTTTTAATATGGACTGACCGTGTGGCGGACAATGATCTCATTCACATCAACGTCATCCGGTTGCTCGATTGCAAAGGCGATCGCTCTGGCGATCGCGTCAGCCGGAAGCACAATCTTGCGGAATTCCACCATTCCTTTGCCGGCTTCTGCGTCAGTTATACTATCTGCCAATTCCGACTCTGTTGCACCTGGCGAAATAACTGTAACGCGAATGTCAGTATTTTCCTGACGCAGCCCCTCCGAAATTGCCAGCACGGCGAACTTGGTAGCTGAGTAAACAGCGGAGGTTGGCCACACAGCATGTCCGCCAATGGAGGACAAGTTGACGAATTGGCCAAATCCCTGGTGTTTCATCAGCGGTAGCCCAGCAGCAATGCCATTGAGTACGCCACGGATGTTCACGTCAATCATCCAGTTCCATTCATCAACCTTCAGTGCTTCTAGTTTCGAGAGCGGCATAACGCCTGCATTGTTGACGATCGCATCAATACGGCCAAACTTGCTCTGAGCAAATTCTACAAAGGCTTGGAAGTTGGCGCGATCGGTGACATCAAGGATCTGATACTCCGCCGAGCCTCCCTCAGAGCGGATTGTCGCTACGAGGGTTTCTAGCCGCTCGGTACGTCGTGCGCCCAGGATGACGTGGATGCCTTTACGAGCGAGTAGACGTGCTGTCGCCTCACCGATACCACTGCTTGCACCTGTAATCAGTACGACTTTCTGTTCTTTGCCAGTCTTTTCGTTGGTAGTCATAAAACCGTATCTCCAAATGGTTGTACTTTCTAGCACACTTTTAATCTAAGAGAGTCAAAGCTTGATGCGGTAATCTGAACCTGCGGAATTCTTGCCTAATCCTGCATTTTCCTTTATTGTTTTTCATAAAAAGATAAGCTGACCTAAGCGGCTGAATAGATTACGGCTGCTCTGAATATTAGTTTCATAAGGATTTCAAACGACATTATGGAACAGACTGTTAGAAAACAGCAGTCCGAGTTAGCCGCTCTGATTGCACAGAACAGTAATGGTGATGGTGTCCATCCCACAGCGATCGAGCGGTTGTTCTTGTTTTCCTCCTCACAACCAACTCCGCCTCTTCATGACCTGCATGAGCCTTCCCTGTGCATTGTCGCTCAAGGCAAGAAACAGGTAATGTTGGCAAACAATTTATATGTTTATGGTCAAGACCAATATTTGGTGGTATCCATCGATCTGCCTGTCGTCAGTCAAGTGATTGAGGCAACGCCAATCGTTCCGTATCTGTGCCTTCGCCTCGATTTAGATCCGGCAGAACTCAGCACATTAATGATGGAGACAAAACTAGACACTCCCACTAACCAACCACTAAAACCGGCTTTGTCTATTAATCCTGTTAGCCCCCAACTGCTTGATGCCGCAATCCGACTTGTACGATTGTTGGAAACACCTGAAGATATTGCTATCCTCGCACCTTTGATTGTTCGAGAAATTCTCTATCGTTTGTTATCAGGCGAACACAGTGCTAGATTGCAACAGATTGCTTTAGTCGATAAACAACTCCAAGCAATTAGCAAAGCGATCAACTGGCTTAAATGGAACTACGAAAAACCATTTCGGATCGATACGATCGCTCGTGAAGCGTGCATGAGTCCCTCGTCCCTACATCATCACTTCAAGTCAGTCACCACCATGAGTCCTTTGCAATATCAAAAACAGCTTCGGCTTCAACAAGCCCGTCGCCTGATGCTGGGGCAAGGTATGGATGCGGCAACAGCTAGTCATTACGTGGGTTATGAAAGTCCCTCACAGTTCAGCCGTGAATACAGTCGGTTGTTTGGCGCACCACCGTTGCGTGATATGGCTCGGTTCAAAAGTGGAGTTTTTGGGGATGAGGGATGAGGGAGCAGGGGAGACAAGGGGACAAAGGGAACAAGGGGACAAGGGGACAAGGGAGACAACAAGAATAATCATGCCCAATGCCCAATGCCCAATGCCTAATGTCCTCAAAAATTAGAAGCGATCGCACTTGATTGCTGTATAAGTGAGTTTAAGAATGTCCACAATTGCAAATCAGTAAAGTCTGGAATTACCATAAAAGCACCGACTAACTGCAAAATTTGCGGATCGTGGGTGGAGGCGATGCCAATGGTACGGATATCTGCGCCCACTGCTGAACGAATACCAGAGGGAGAATCTTCTAAAGCGATCGCTTCTTCTGCTGTAATCTCCAATTTATTCAAGGCAACTTGGTAGGGTGCAGGGTCGGGTTTACCTGCAATACAATCATCCGCTAAAACAACTGTATGGAAAGCTTCTTTTATTCCTAAAACCTCTAGCATAAATTCTGCATTTAATCTAGGGGCATTAGTTACTAATGCACGTTTTAATTTATATATATCTGTCCATGCTATTAGTTCAGAAAATCCACTTAGCGGTTTGATATCTGGGGCGAGTTTGCGGAAAAGCGTCTCTTTTTCGTCTGCAAATCTTTCCCTTTCTAATGCTGATAATTGTGGCAGAATATCCTTAACAATTTCTGGATTTAGCCTTCCACTAATTCGAGATTTATAAAATGTTTCATCTATTTCTATGTTGTAATTTAACAACATTTCCTGCCAAGCTCGGTAATGTATAGGGTCAGTGTTGACAATAGTCCCGTCTAGGTCAAAGAGAATTGCAGCCAGCATAATTTTTGGGTAAAATGTAAATAATTGTTAACTTAATTTGAATAGTTTACATTGTTTTTTGTCTTTAGTGATTGTTCCTTCGTTAATACGGGGATTAGGGACTGGAAAAGAAATTTCAAGAGTCAGAAATTAATCTGCTAAATCCTAAAATCTATACTGGATAGGGCATACAAGGGCAGATAGATAAAACCTCAAGGGAATACTGCCGTATAATCGATAACCTTCTTCGTAAGCAAATGGTAGCCGCCACAAACTCTTTTCGCGTTGATGATTTATTAGTGCAGATTTATAACTCTGAAGTCGAAATGGCCGAGGATGTTGCCGAAATCGTGCAAAAGTATTTACAGCAAGTTCTTAAGCAGCAGGATACAGCTGCTGTATTATTAGCTACAGGTAACTCTCAACTCAAATTTCTTGATGCTTTGATTGCGTTGGGTGGTGTAGATTGGTCACGGATTATTCTGTTCCATCTAGATGAATATTTGGGAATTACTGCTGACTATTCTGCTAGTTTTCGGCATTATATGGGAGAACGTGTAGAGAAGCGAGTTAATCCTAAAAAATTTCACTATATAGAAGGTGATACATTACAACCAGTAACAGAGTGCGATCGCTACACTAAATTATTGCAAGCACAACCGATTGACTTATGCTGTCTTGGTGTAGGCGAAAATGGACATTTAGCTTTTAACGATCCTGCTGTAGTAAATTTTCAAGATCCTTACAGCGTGAAACTGGTAAAACTGGATACTGTGAATCGTCAGCAACAAGTAAGTACAGGTCACTTTCCGAATCTAGAAACTGTCCCGCAGTATGCTTTTACTGTCACTATCCCGACGATTTGTTCGGCTAAAAAAATTATCTGTCTTGCTCCAGAGAAACGTAAAGCGAATGTAGTACAAAAGATGCTGCAAGAAGATATTAGTACAGACTGTCCAGCTTCCATTCTTCGTCAACAACCCCAAGCAACGTTATTTTTGGATGTTAATTCTGCTAGCTTACTAAAAGCAACTTAAACTTATTTACATCCTCAATCTTCCAAGCTAATTATTTGAGCGATCGCTGGAATCGCATTAGTAGTTTCAGTATACAATAAAGCTATAACTATCAAGCGATATTCTATATGCATCGCAAATTATGATATACTTTCTTCTACAAATTGGATATTTATAGAAGTCATCAACATCTCAAAGTAATAAAATAAAAGTTGCTAAATACGCCAGTCATCAAAATTTAGCTTTATATTAAGCGACTGACGAATCTAGCAAGCTTTAAGAGAAGGGTATAAATAGCTTAATAGATACCCTCAGTATCTTAAAAAGTTCAAGAGTGCTAAATTTCAGCACCTGATTTCGCTTCAGTACCCATTGGCGAAACATAATCACGGAAAAGAGTAATTTGCTGTTCAAACTCTAATAGTTGAATTTTGCTAAACAATGGTTTAGCTTCGGAAGGAAGTTCATAATCAGCAGGTACAGTAATTATACTCCCATCGTCCATCCCTTGAGATAATCGATACCAAAATAGGAGTTTTGTGGTATCACCCAAAGAGCCATACTGACGAGAAATTTCGCTATCCGCTTTGTTGATTAAATCACGCTGAACTTGTAATTGTTGTTCTTGAGATAATTCCTTAACTTGATTAAATAAACCTTCAGCTATTTCTGGAGAAGCAGTACTGGCTCCAGGAGCGGCCGGAGTAATTGTACTTCCCATTTCTTTATAGATAAACCAAAACAATGCAAGCTGTTGATCTGCATTTAAATTTTGCCAAGCTTGAACGTGTTCGCGAATAGTTGGATCGTTGGTTTGTGTAGATGTCATGATTAACTCCAAATCGCAATTATTTATTTATTCTTAAAAATGTTATCAAATGTACATTTGGAGTTCTACCCTACTGAAGACAGATGTCTTAAAATCATAAAGAAGATCGTTTAAAGCTAAAATAATGCTTGACAAGTGCCAAATGAAAGAGTTAGCAATTATAAGTCTGTTGCCAAATTAAAAGATTATTAAAAGGTATTTCTTTGGGTAGATGTTAGCTTGATTATAATAGTGGTTTTAATTATAATTTATGCATTGACAGAGGCAATCAACTGTGGATTAAATCTTGTTGGAAGGCTTTGCATTATAATTCTCTTGTAAGTGAGTTACTACCTTTGGTCGCAGCCTTTAATAAGCCAAAGCAACGGCAAACAAAGTATAGTTTTGAGTCTTTGGGTTTCTTCGAGTTTAATAGGAAATCAAACGGACGTGAAATTATAATACGCAGTAGGGGTATACAGCTAACTGTACGCCCCTACTAAAAACCTATATTTAATGCAACTGACGAAACGCTACAATCTATCATCAGTAAGGGTGAACGCTTTACCCAAATATTAGAAGAGTTTGTTGGTTAGATACCAGCCTTCGTAATATTACTCATTTATTGGCAAAAAGTTATTAGTACTTACTGCCAAGTAAAGATTGGAATGCATTTAACGTCGAACTTATTTAAGGATTTTTTTGCCTGTTTGTGCTGCACTTTCCCCAACATCATTAGCAGTTTTTTCAGCACCTTCTACGTAGCCAGATCCAAATTGTTTAAAGGCTTCTGCTGACTCTTCTCCAATCTTTTTAAGTCGTTCACCAGGAGCACCTTCGGTTTCACGAGCTTCTTTATTCCACTCCCCGATTGTTCTCGGTCTTTGAGAATCATTTTGCTCTATCTGTTCGCGAACTCTTTCTTTTAAGCCTGTGTTACTTTGCCCAGGAGCAACATTCGTTGTCAGTATTAGAAAACCAACTATGACAACAGCCAAAAAACCTTTTATTTTAAGTCCTTTAAGGAGGGAACTGATTTGACTAATAGTCCTAGAAATCAAATTTATCATGCCGAATTAGTTTGTTTTTTGGAGTACAAATTAAAGATTACCTATAAAAAAATAATTATCCTTCTAACAAAAGGCATATCTCAGTGATGAAACATCCTAGATGATACTATACCAATCATCCGCAAGCAAATCAACTAAATCAAACCATTCATAGAGGTGAAAAAAAATCTAGAAATTAGCAATGCTAAGTCTCTACAAGGGTTCTGGATAACGCATATTCAATTTCGCCAGATATGTATTAACAGCAATATTTAGTTAGCCACGATATTTTTCATAGATTGCTTGATTTTGACATCACCCAAGCGGTAGAAATTGGTGTACTCACTTTTACTTAATACACAAAATAACTCCAAATCACTCAAAATTGGTTTGTGGTTGCCTAGAGTAAATGGTCGATAATTAGGCAAAAAAGCTGATTTTGCGTAAGAATAAGGCTTTCAAGACCATTGAGAACAATTGACGATGTGAGAAAACGGTTGAGATTAGCATAAATTTCTAAAATTCACTCAAAAAAAAGCATTTAAATGCTTAATAATAGCTTTCTGAACGGTATTACTCTTTGTTTATAAATTATGCTTGAGATTCCTTGTCTAGATAAATGTAGCACTAAATACATTTTTCATACAACATTTGGTTTTTAATACAAGTATAAATAAAAAAAACATATATCTTTGGTTGTAAAAATTATCAGCCTTAAAAGATAGATACTTATGGATAATTCCGAAATAGTTACTAATAACAATCAACAGTCACATGACTTTTAGACTAGTACACTGTGGCAAAAGTTTGCCTACCTTTAA
This sequence comes from Nostoc sp., assembly GCF_036917515.1. Taxonomy (GTDB): domain Bacteria; phylum Cyanobacteriota; class Cyanobacteriia; order Cyanobacteriales; family Nostocaceae; genus Nostoc. The sequence goes on from NZ_JBALDE010000161.1 coordinate 17,900, forward strand.
CAAGTTGCTTGAACAATTTGTCTAGTTAATTAAGATGGTAGCTGGATTTCTGCTGTGCTGTACTAGAAGTATTGTTTATCTGACTGAGTGAATTTATATTGTAATCCCTAGATATTTGAAGGGCTTACAGATAAAAAACTACTCGACATTTTTCTTTAACACGAGAACTGCTTCAGGTGGAAAGCTAAAGGATGAAATACTGGATAACGAAATTAGCAATCTATATAGTATTACTGTATAGCTTGTTGCTATCAAATGATTATGCCGGAGCAAACCAACTTTCAAATACTTCTAATATTGATATACAGCAATTAAATCCACTGCCAGGAGTTGAAAACGTAGCAAGTATTAACAAGTATCTTACTGAGATTAAAAAGGAAGATTTTTGCCGATTTAATGGGATTGTTAATCGGATAGATAAACTTGAAGGACTCTTCACACTTTATTGCAGCGAGGATTCGGGAAAAGTTTTCTTAGAACTTAAGCCAGAGCAGTTAAATAAAAACTACCTAGCTATAGTGACATTGGAATCAGGCATTGGGGAAAGTGGGATTTATAGTGGATTACCTCTTTCTGATTTTATCTTTTACTTCCGAAGAATAAATAATAGATTGCATTTTGTTGTGCGTAATGTAAAATTCCGTACAGACAGTATAGCAGAACAGCGATCGCTTGCTCGTTCATTTAGCGATTCAGTTCTTTATTCACTCGAAATAGCTACTATCGATCCAAAGAATCAAAATATTCTAATCGACCTGAATGGACTACTAATGCAGGATTTTCCTGGATTAACTCCTCTATTAAAATACTCTTTGCAAGCCGATTACCGCTTAGATGCACACAAATCATATTTTGGTGATGTTAACAGTTTCCCAGAAAACATAGAGATTGATTCGATTTATGGTTTTTCATCGCTAGAAGGCTCAAATTTAATCACCGTACCTGATAGTAGGTCACTCACTCTAAAGGTACACTACAGTTTTTCTCAGTTAAGAGAAAACAATGGTTATATTCCCAGACTTGCCGATGATAGAGTTGGATATTTTACTACTGCTTTCCAAGACTTTTCTGATAATAATGCTCGTGAATCATTTGTACGTTACATTAATCGCTGGCATTTAGAACCATCCGATCCTAACGCCTTTTTATCTCTACCGAAAAAACCAATTGTGTATTGGATTGAAAATGCTGTACCACTAAAATACCGAGATGCGATTCGTGAAGGCGTTTTGATGTGGAACAAAGCATTTGAAAAAGCCGGATTTAAAAATGCGATTGAAGTGCAGCAAATGCCAGATGATGCTGATTGGAAACCAGCAGATGTACATTACAACACTATTCGCTGGTTCAATTCTTTAGATGCAGGTTTTGCCAAAGGCCCGATGCGCGTCAACCCATTTACTGGGGAAATATTGGATGCAGATATTATTGTAGATGCCAATATGGTGCGTTTAGTTCAGCAAGAATATCATGCATTAATCGAGGCAAATTCATGTCCTGAAAAGATGAAAGGACATGAACACGCAAGGAAATATCTGGATAGATTTTTTGCATCATCTTCCTCTGCTCTGTTTTTCTCCTCTGAGTCCTGCTATGGTATGGAGTCTTCAAATCAAGCAGCTATGGGGGCGTTGGCGTTATCAATGTTGCCAAACACTACACCTAGTAGTGAAACGATGAAGGAGTATGTACATCAATATTTACGTTCTCTCATCGCTCACGAAGTCGGACACACTCTGGGTTTGCGTCACAACTTTTATGGCAGCACCATGTTAGCGCCACAAGAATTAAATAATACTGAAATCACTCACACCAAAGGTTTAGTAGGTTCGGTGATGGACTATGTACCTGTGAATATAGCACCACAGGGAGTACGGCAAGGTGATTATTTCCCCGGAGTTATTGGGCCTTATGACGAATGGGCAATTGAGTATGGTTATAAAAAATTTCCAGCAACAGCACTTGAGGTAACGATTCCAGAATCAGAAAAAAGTTTTTTAGACCAGATTGCACTAGCATCGCCTCAACCAGAATTATCTTACGCAAGTGATGAAGATATTTGGGATATCAATCCTTTGGCAAATGTCTGGGATATGAGTAATGATGTGCTACTTTATTCACAGTGGCAAATGGATAATGCTCGTTTTATGTGGCAGTGTCTTGATCAGGGTTATTTATCGAAAAGAGAAAGCTATAGTAACCTACGCCTGAAATTTAATAGAGTACTTAAATATTATTTTCGTAACGCCACTTTGCTTTCTAAATACATTGGTGGACAATCGTTTCGGCGTCTCTATCCCAATGATGATGCTTGGGCATTTGTACCAGTTTCGCTTTTAAAACAACGTCAAGCGTTGACAAAGTTACAAGAGTATGTATTTTCTGAAGATGCTTTCAGCTTTTCACCACAATTGCTCAATCAACTAGCACCGTCACATTGGGAACACTGGGGTAGTTCTGCACCTAATAACCGCCTTGATTATCCAATTCACGATCGCATTTTGAGTTTTCAAAGTGGGATATTGCGATCGCTATTAGACAGCGATCGCCTGAATCGGTTACAAGATATAGAATTAAAAACCCTGCCTGGAGAAGCGCTTTCCATACCAGAATTGTTCGACAGTCTGCAAACAGGTATCTGGACAGAAGTTTTCGCCCCAGGAGAACCAAAGCCAATTTCTAGCATCCGCCGTTCATTGCAACGGGAACATCTGAATATTTTGTTACAGATGATGTTGGGTACTACTAATACACCTGAAGATGGGCGGACATTGGCTTGGTATAAACTGCGCCAACTGCAAAAAGCCATTGATGTCAGACTCAAACAACTTGGCGAAAGTCTTGATATTTACACCTTAGCTCACTTAGAATCTTCTGGCGATCGCATTACTAAAGCATTAAACGCGCAGTTAGTTTCTAGGTAGCCACAATACTCTTAAATGTACATAGCAAAGTAGTCCTCATAAATTTCAGTATTAGTTGATAGCGTTTTTTCTACTTTTTCACGATCTACATCAATCGCCGAACTCGTACCATTGCTCAGACTCTCTTCGGGCATGAAATCGCCACAGTATTCATTGGCGGGTACGGCTTGGTTCATCTTTTTGGGATAGCTCAAACCCAGATGGCTCATGATGGCGATAAATTGATCGCGGCTGCGATTGGCAAATCGGGGATTGAGACGTTTTTCTTCACCAATAGTGGAAACAGTGCGCCCTTTATAGTCATGGGCGGGATAAACCAGGGTGTCCTCTGGGAGAGTAAATAACTGTTGTGTCACTGTCTCGTACAGAGTACCTGCATCGCCCGATTGAAAGTCTGTGCGTCCACAACCACGAATCAACAAAGCATCCCCCGTTAACAGATGGGTATTGTTGACTAAATAAGCCAAATGGCTGTCGGTATGCCCTGGTGTAGCGATCGCCTCAATCCGCACCGCCCCCACGATTAAGGTTTCACCATCGGCAAGGGAGTGATCCGCAGACCTACTAGCAGTGGCATTCTCAGGTACCATCACTTGACAACCCGTTTGTTGTCTAAGTTTGCCAGCACCAGTGATATGGTCAGCATGAATGTGAGTTTCCAAACAGTAGCCAAGACTCAACCCCAAGTCATCCAACACTTGTAAATCACGGTCAACCTGCTCCAATACTGTATCTACTAGTACCGCATCTTTAGTCTGACTGTCCGCAATCAGATAGGTGTAGGTGCTAGATTCTGGGTCAAAGAATTGGCGAAACAATAGCGTTGACTGGGGTATGGCAAGTTGAAGGTCACTATAGTCTTGTTCAGCGGTGCGAGAAATGGGCGAAACGGGACGTACCCGCACTGGTAAGGACTGCAACACCGTTGTCGCCAATGCCTGGGCCTGCTCGCGTAGTTCGGGAACAGCGATCGTTTCCCACAAATTGCCTTTGCGGGGAGTGCCCAAGGTATAGAGTAGACTTGAAGGTTTACCCTGAGCATCTAATACAACACCATCGAGGGTAGTATCCAAACCCAAGCCAATATCGTTGGGGCGGATCAATCCTTGGGTGCGTAAATTGGCAATTAGAGATTGGGGCGATCGCTGATAATTTGCTTGTACTCCAGTACAATTCACCACGCGACCGACTTGCAAAACTTGATTACTTTGCGTTTGGCGCTGGCGAACGGTCACTGCCACCGCGTCAGATGCCGCCTGATAGCCCTGAATGCGCCCTGCGGTAATAGTTAGTTGTCCGGAATCCAACATTGCCTGGACAATCTTGCCAATTTCGGGGGCAATTCGATGGCGATGTACATCCCAATAGGGGGTGACATGGCGCAAAAGCCGTTTTTGCTCCAGGCGCGGCAGTTGTTGCCAGAGTTGCTGGGTGATCGGACGCAGGGAATCAATTACTGATCGCCAGTTGTAGCCCTGCGCTGCTGCCGTTTCCATCTCACTGCGAATGCGCCGCAGCAAGCCGCGAACTGTTTTCGGCGCGGTGTCTGGGGTCAAAAAGGCGGGGTAGGGTTTAGTCGATTGATGCGGTAGCGGAAACAATCCCCGGCGAGACACGGCATAAATTTTGCCTTGATGGTTGCGATCATGGAGTGACACCACCATATCCACCATCGTCAATCCAGTGCCAATCAGCAATACAGGCGCATCAGGCTTCAGCTCTGCCAACGCCTCAGCTGACCAGGCATGACGTAGGTAGGGGGTGTCATTGTCCTTAGAGGATTGCGAGCCAGGAGGGGGAGAAGGAGCGTTTCCCAGTGCCAGTACAATTTTGTCTGCCACGAAAGTACGGCTGCTACTTAAGGAGACGATCGCGCCTTTGGCTTGTGGCTCCACTGCCACTACTTCATCGATGACGCGCTCTAGCCGGACGTTACTCGATGCCGTGGCTTCAGCTTCCTCCAAAATCGACTGGATATAAAGCCCGAATATCTGACGGGGAATAAAGCTGCTGGCATTCAAGTCACTAGGTAGAAATGTCCCTAACTCACTGCGGTTATAGTTTAACCAGCGCAGCAGATGACTAGGATCGTTGGGAAAGGCACTCATCTTACCTATGGATACATTCAGCAAATGGCTGATGGTGTCCGTGCTGTAGGCGACTCCCTTGCCAATGTCGTGACTGCGCTCAATCAGTTTAATTAATAGGGGACGGTTGGCAGTTTTTAATAGGTGAGCCGCTACTAAAGAACCACTAAAGCCAGCACCAACAAGGGCGATCGTGGTGGTTGAAGGATGTGCGATCAGGACATTAGAATGCATCACTGTGCTAAATAGAGTGTATGGTGACTACTTTCGCAATTAATTTAACTACTATATACTGGTCGGTTTTTGGGAGTATAATATCATGTCCGGTTAATTAGTTATAATTTCCTTTCTCTATGCAGAAAGTCCAAAAACCGTTCCTTTCTGCTCTTCTGCACCCCTGCCCCTGAAGCGGACAATCATGATAAGTCTTTAACCGGACATGATATAATTTCAGTCATTGTCTATTGTAACGAGATTACTTTGGTTGACTATGAAAATATCTTTTAATTCTTAAAGATACCGCTGCAATAGACCAATAAAAACTTCTGGTATTTCCAAATGAGGTAATATTCCAGTATCTGCGATCGCATAAAAATCTTGAATTGCCCTTGGATTTAAATTTGCCAAGCGTTGTCCTAGTTTAATGTTGGTAAATTGTGCTTTTTCTCCCCAAAAAATGACGGTGGGAACTGTTAGTTGTTGAATATATAAACTCAGATCGAAGTAAAGATCACCTCGCAAAAATGCTAAAGCAGCAAACTTGGCATTAGATTGTTGTGCTGAGGTTAAATAAGCCTCCACCATTTCTTGAGATACTCGTTGTGACTTAGCAAAGAGAAAACTTTGTAAAAAATTTCGGACTGCAATTTCATTTTCAGCACCAAGCAGATAAATAAAATTGTCTAATAGAGGCGCATTAATTACCGAAAGCGGAAGTCTGCGTCCAGCACCCTGGCCAAAATCATCAAATCCAGATGGAGAAACCAAAAACAGTGATTTGAATAAATTGGGTTGAACAATAGCTAGGCGGATAGCAAAAGCGGCTGTGATAGATGAGGCTACCACTGTCACTGGCTGGCGACAAGTTTGGATGATAAACTCTGCGATCGTACTGAGATAATCCCTAATTTTATAATCCCGCACTGGATGGGCCGATTCTCCCCAGCCGATGAGATCAGGGGCTAAAATGTGGTAATTAGCGGCAAAAGCTGGGTAAACTTTAGACCATTCATAAGCAGATGCTCCCCCACCAAAGTTATGGAGAAATAGTAATGGGGGTAAATCTTCAGCGTCAGTAATCGCCCAAGGTGCATTCGTTTGAGTATAGTAAACCATTGCCCCCAAGAATGTATGGATGACTTTATGTCCAAAGCCAGGAGGTTGAAACTGAAGCATAAAATTAAAAAGTTTAGTTTATTTGAATTTGCATACAGTCAAACTAATTCAGGAATTAAAATACATTTGTCTAAATAGTTCAAGAATCAGGAGAACATTTTAGGACTTACGCAATAACTCTCTAAAACACTCTATTCTTCTTTGCGAGACGCTGTACAAACGTTTAGTTTACGTTCTTTACAGTTCGTTTTTTCCTAATTTTGCGTAAGTCCTGCATTCGATGAATCAATATATCAATTACTACTAAATTATAGTTCCTGACTCTTGGTTGCTCAATTCTTACAATTCCTAATTCATAGCTTACCTTTATTTTTTATCGGCATCTCCTGTGATTTGAACGAGTTGATGAAGGTTATCACCACTAATATGATATGCTCCCCCAAAACCAATAACAAAACGACCTTCACTTGGAGTTAGCCGGAAAATCCGAAAGTCAGATAAGCCACGCAAAACCTCGATAATTTCACCAAACCGCCCTTGAAATTGCTCAACAATTTGATTCCAATTGTCAGTTTCACGCTCTATCAAAGTTGCCGTACAATCAAAACTCAAACGACGACGGGCAAAAATTAGATTACTTTTAGCTTCATCCTCAATAAACAAGACACTAACATGAGGATTGGCATAAAGATTTTTGGTATGAATCGAAAGACCACTGACATAAATGTAAATATTTTTGGAATCATCCATTACAAAGGGAGCATAACTAGCATTGGGTATTGCCTGGGCGCTGACAGTGCTAATAATCACACTCTCAAATATTTCAGGAAACTTTTCATACTCAGCTTGAATGTTTTCAAGTTGACTCATAAGTAGATTACCGCTTGATTAGGAACACCTAATTAAGTATCTTAACGTGATTGAGCGATGTCTAGGATGGGCTACAGCTATGCATGGAATGCCCAAAAAATAAAAGCGATCGCTCCCTTGAACTCAAGAGCGATCGCTAATTTTTGAATTACAGAATACAGTTTAAGCAGCAACAGGTTCCAACAATTTAATGTCAGAGAAAATAAATTCCTGAGTAGAAAATTGTCCTGCTGTCTCGGTGCGAATCTCCCGACGATTTAGGATGAAATAGTCACCAACTTTTTCATACTCATCAATAAATTCGCTTCTACCGCCCTTTTGTTCCCCACTTTTGGGGTCATTGTACACAGAGTCATAGGTATGGGATAGATAACCTTCGCCAGTGTCGTGACTGCTGAAGGTGTCAATGGTAACAAAAGTACCGTGGATTAGACGGTGAACATGGCAGACTTCATTATTGCGGACTTTGTATTTATCGCCTTCAGCCTTACCACCCATTAAAAGCTCAACCGCACCAGTTTCGTCAGTTTTACCATAGCTAAACGTATTGGCGCTGTGAGTGTCTTCAAAGCTGCGGCGGATGCGGTGAATTGCTATTTCCCAGGCTTGACCATGAATTGCCTGCTTGGCTGACTGATCATCTACATCCAAAACTTCGGCTTTGAGATTGGCGTTGATGATAACTTTGCCTGTAAACACTTTATCATCATGCTTAAAGGTAATATTTGCGGTATAACCAGGGAAATTCTTGTCCCAAGTATAGCGGTTTTCATAAGCAGCCCGGAAAAGTTCCTGAGCAGAGAGTTGTGTAACTGTCATGTGCTTCTCCTAGTCGCTACTGTAATTAGCGTTTTAGTTTCCTTGGTATTAGCATAGAAGTAATTGTTGAGGCTTGGATAGTCCCCAACTGGGTACACTTATGGCTAATTCTCTACACGCTGTATTTCAGGCGATCGCTAATGTCCAAAATGAGCAAGAGTTAAGACTTGCTCTTTCGGATCAAATTAGCGAGCATTTTGGCGTGCAAAATTGGGGTATTTATCTTTTAGATGAGCAGCCAACCACTGAGATTAATGTTCCAGGCATTCCGGCAGTATGCTTAGAGAGCAATCCAGTCGGGCGCTATGTGGTTGAGCGTCATGCTCCCGCTCATGAACAGTTATTATTATCGCCAGGAGACTGGAAGCATTTTTGTTCGCGTTCCGACCACGAACACGTGATGACCGGGCCAATTGTTTGCGATGGTCGTCTGGTAGGAACGCTTAACTTGGCACGTGACAAGGGAAATCCTGCCTTTAATGGCAACGATTTAGCTGACTTGAGCGCTTTATGTATTCATTTGTCAGCAAAAATGGCAACCCTACGGACAAAACCTAAAATATCCAATTCCCTTTTAATAAGTCCTCTAACAGCGCGTGAGTTAGAAATTGCCGAGTTGGTGGCACAGGGGTTAACGAATGCGGAAATCGGAGAAAAACTTTGGATTACGCAAAATTCCGTCAAACAAGCTTTAAAGAGGATGTTCCGGAAGTTGAAAGTTTCGGCGCGTGCAGAAATGGTGGCAAAGCTACAAGAGATACAAGTTTCTTGAATGGGACAGGGGGCAGGGTTTTTGGGCTTTCTAGGTAGATTCGGGAATTATAACTAATTAACCGGACATGATATGAAAACTGTAATTCTCGTTATAAAACCCAGTTTTAAAACAAGAATTGTATTGAGTGGACTGTAGCGAGATACAATTCTTACTAGCAGAATCAAAATACCCAGGTTGCAACCGTTTGGCAGAAATAATGGAAGATTTGTCGCATGAATCTCTCGGTTTGAGCGTTATCCAGGTTTTAGAAAGAGTGATAAATGAGATGAACAATCACCAACTTTGCCAGAGTTGAATTTAACCACAGAACAAATTTTTCGCGCTGGTGTGGTCAGCTAAATTTAGAGTGTCTATTAAAATTACATTAGAATTCAGGAGTCACAAAGGAACCCACACACAACTGTTTACGCTAATTTACTTCAAATTATGTCTAATGACACAATTATTCAATCTGAATTATTGGATGACAAAACTGATAAAGAGCAAAACTTCTGTAAAATTCTCAGTGTACAAGAATTAAGGCTTCTAAACGATCGCTCCAACAGCAAAGGGCTAGTTCAATTGGCTTTGTACCTTACAGTCATGGTTTGCAGTAGCTACCTATGGGCAACAAACTTTGGTAATTGGTTGGTGGCTATACCAGCACTGATAATCTACGGCTTCAGTCTGGCTTCGATGTTTGCACCAATGCATGAATGCGTTCACAGAACAGCTTTCGCTAACAATCGTTTGAATGATGCTGTAGCTTGGTTTTCCGGCTTGCTCTCATTTTACAACAGCACGTTTTTTCGTCTTTATCATAAATGGCATCACCGTTACACTCGCGTTCCTGACAAAGATCCAGAATTGACCGATCCCAAACCAAGCAACCTGGGCAAATACTTGTTGATAATTAGCGGTTTACCGTGGTGGTGGGGTAAAATACGCGGACATTTTCAAGTTGCGACTGGTCAATTTGACAATTTTCCATTTGTGCCAGAAGCAGCACGAGCCGAAGTTATGCGTTCTATACGTTGGCAATTAGGTATTTATGCAGGTGCGTAGGCGAAGCCCGTCGTAGACATCGCTCTTTCAATTGTAGTTAATCAGCCTTGGTTTTTCCTATATTGGCTGCTACCTCTGCTTGTCGGTCAGCCAATTCTCCGTTTCATTCTGCTAGCAGAACATACAGGTTGCACTCTTGACGCAAATCTGCTCACAAATACCCGCACAACGCTCACACTCTGGCCTGTACGATTTTTTATGTGGAATATGCCATTTCATGCAGAGCATCATTTGTACGCATCAATTCCGTTCCACGCGCTACCAAAAGCACATCAGCAATTGAGCAAACACTTTACCCACATTGAACCTGGTTATCTAAAAGTCAACTGGAATATTATAACTAATTCCTAATTGGGCATTGGGTATTGGAAAGAGACAAGGTAGACAAGGAAGAAGGGGGAGATAAGGGAGAGACTTGTTCAATAATTCACCCTTGTCCCCCTTGTCCCCCTTGTCTCCCCTGCTCCCCCACTCTCCATTCTCCATTCTCCATTCCCGTTTTGATTTTAATTTGCTCTAGACTCGACCTAAACACACCTTTATCAGATTATAAAGAATGATTAAAAAAAACGAGTATAGACAAACATGATAAAAATGCTAGCTGAAAACTTGATAGGAATTGAGACAAGCTTACAAATTAATTGGGTTTGGCTAAATGCCAGCTTACAGTTTGCTAGTTGGGCACTTTTCTCACTTTTACTTGCTGAAGTCTTGAGAGACAGCTACCATGCTTTATGTCACCAAGTAAATTGGCTTGCTAAATGGCACAACAAGCACCACATGGCTTATCGCCGCGATTTATCGATAGTTTCCCTAAAAGTTTACCAAGAATCGCAACTCTATCATGACATTTTAGAATCGAGTCTACTGCTGGTGGTATTGATAGTCATTGCCTTAATTATCCAGCATAAAGGATTCTGGTTAGGAGTAGCTTACGCTTGCACCTTTTTGTATGGCGCGTCTGTGCGATATTTTCAAGGAAAAATTGATACAGATTACAACCACCTACCCGGCCCTTTAGAGACAATTCCATCCATTTGGTGGGTGAATCGGTCTTACCATTGGCGGCATCATTTTGATAATGTTAACGCCTACTACAGTGGTGTCTTTCCCCTAGTAGATAAAATTCTTGGTACAGGACTATCTCTTAAAGGTAAAACCATCGCTTTAACCGGAGCATCAGGAGCATTGGGGCAAGCGTTGGCGGCTGAACTTGTAAAGAATAATGCTAAAGTAGTGGCATTAACTACTAATCCAGAAAAATTAGTAGAGCAAGTTGGGGTAAAGGTGGTTTCCTGGCAGTTGGGCAACGAAGCCAATCTGAAGGATAATTTAGAGAAAGTAGATATTTTAATTATCAATCACGGAGTCAATGTCTACGCCAGCCGCACATCGGAGGCTATCAACTCTTCTTATGAAGTAAATACCTTTTCAGCATTGCGGTTGATAGATATATTTTTGACAACTGTAAAAAGCCCACAAGCAAAAGCAACCAAGGAAATCTGGGTAAACACTTCTGAGGCTGAGGTTTCTCCAGCACTAAGTCCACTTTATGAACTCAGCAAAAGAGCGTTAGGAGATATTGTTACCCTCAAGCGTTTGGATGGGGATTGTGTAATTCGCAAGTTAATTCTTGGCCCATTTAAGAGTCAACTGAATCCTTATGGAGTAATGTCTGCACAGCAAGTTGCTCGTGCGATCTTATTTTTGGCACGGCGCGACTTCCGAAATATGATTGTGACAATAAATCCTCTCACTTATCTGATGTTTCCCTTAAAGGAAACTAGTACGTCACTATACTATCGAGTCTTCAGCCGGACAGCGAAAAATGAACAGGACTTACGCAAACAATAGTCGAAAAGAATGATTTTCAGGTAGGGGCAATTCATGAATTGTCCCTGAGCGGGTGTAATTTTGCGAAGTTTGATTTGCGATGCCTGCGGCTGGCTAGTTCTTCGTAGATATAACATTTAATACCAATTCGCAATTCGCAATTCGCAATTTGCAATTGAGAAATTTAGATGCAGCAAGGCAATCCCTGCTTACATCTGTTGCCTTATTTTAGAGAATTGGTATAATACCAATTCAATTAATGATTGCAACACATCCTTGGGTAAAGACGCGATGAATCGCGTCTCTACAAATGGTCTATTTGTCGCATTCTTTTTTCAAATTGGTATTAGAAACTGCTTGATAAGATCGATCTAAAACTGGACTATGGCAAAAGATGATGCGACGGTTTCCGGTTGAGGAGTGAAAGTGAGACCCTTAGCCTTGCAATAGTTTTGACAGAAGGGCATAAAATTACGGAGGAAGCAAGGGCGCAAGCTTATCCAAATTGAAACAGAATTTGGATAAACTTGAGAAAGCGATCGCTACGGAAGTTCCTCCCAAGCAAGTTTATCGTTTTTTAATAGCCATCATCCGAACTCCACCATTAGGAGCAAGGGTAAATCCACGTCGTTGCAGTTTAATAGGTTTATTTTCCAGTAAGGTAAGTTGATAATTGGATAAAACTGTTGCGAGGACTAATTTGATTTCTAACTGAGCAAGGGCATATCCTAAACAGCGCCGACTTCCGCCACCAAACGGAATGAACTCCCAAGGGGAATACTGACGTCTTAAAAAACGTTCGGGATTAAATTGTTGAGGATTTGGATACAAGTCTTCCCGGTGATGCAGGAGGTAGATACTTGGCATTAAGGTTGTGTTAGGAGCAAACTGGTATCCGGCAATATTTATGGATGATTTGGTAATGCGTGGGAAAAGCCCTGGCAGGACAGGATACATCCGCAGGGTTTCTTGGCAAACTGCGCTTAAGTAAGGAAGTTGGGCAATTTCCATGGGGTTAGGATTTTCTCCCAAGCTGTCAAGTTCCTGCTGCAATTTTACAAGAACATCTGAATTTCGGTGAATTTGATAGAAAGCCCATGCTAGCGTTGTTGCAGTAGTTTCATGTCCAGCAAATAAAATTGTCAGCAATTCATCTTTTAATTCATCGTCGGTCATTGCTTGCCCATTTTCATCCCGTGCTGCCATCATCAAGCTCAGAACATCACCCTGGTGATTGTTCTTTATTCTTTTTTCTGCAATTTCTGCTTGAAGTAGCTGATGAATAGAGCTTTGTCTACTTTTCATCTGCCCCCAAGGAGTCCATTTTCCCCAATTTTGTTGTAAGAATGGCAAAAATAGCATACTGGAGCGCAAAGGAGAATCAGTCATATCCAACCAACTAGTAAGTAGAGGTAAAATTAGTTGATAGCGTTCCCCTTCACTTAAACCAAAGACAATTTGTAAAATTACTTCTAGACTAACTTTCTGCATGGCAGACCGAGCCACAAAAGGTTGATTGATTTGCCATTGGCTGGCGATTTGCTCGGTAATTAAGCAGATTTGTTGAGCATAAGTCTGTAGCTTTTCTCCATGAAAGGGGGGCATTAATAATTTTCGTTCTCGTCGATGGCGGGCACCATCTATTAACATGAGAGAATTTTGCCCAATCAAAGGTTCTGCAAGTTTATTCCCACGACCAATATCAAATTTAGAATCTTGACTGAAAATTTCTTGAATGGCTTGGGGATGGCTAAGAATTACATAAAAACCGAGTCCACCCAGTTGCATGGAAAAAATATCTCCATACTCTTGACTATACTTTTGCTGAAATCCAATCGGATCGGCAATCCATCCGATCAGTTGCCACCACGAAGGGCTAGTAATGCAATTCGGTAATTGACTAAGCATAATATTTACCTGTGATGCCACTTCATAATCTCAAACAAATACACCCATTATGCCTGAGTAACCGTATTTATGGACTGGCTGATGACTGCATTTATTAAGCTATCTAGCAAGCGATCGCGTGATAAAAATGTAAGTTCTTTTCCATATAACATTTCTTGTACAATCACGTAGGATACCAAAGAACCAAAAAAAATATGAGCCATCGCTTCTGGGTCAGTGATTCTTAATTCTGGATGAGATGCGAAATACTGACTCAGTATTTGCCGACCGCGTAGCACAACAGTTTGGGTATAAAGTTTGGCTAGTTCTGGAAAGTTTTGTGACTCGGTGATAATCAAACGCAACAATGCCAAATAATCGGGATTATCAGCGACTTCGGTTAAATAAATTTCAGCAATTTGACGCAAAAAAATCGTTGGTTCACCATGTAATTTTTCTGTGCAAAAAACACTTTGAAAACAAGCGAGCGTCAATCGTTCTATCAACGCTTTAAATAGCCCTTCTTTATCTTGAAAGTGACTGTATATTGTTTGCTTAGATACTCCAGCTGCTGCGCTGACACGATCCATACTTGTTCTAGCGTAACCCTCCTTTAAAAATACCTGTATAGCTCCAAGCAAGATTTGCTCCTGCTTGGGAGCGATCGCAGGTAAAGGATTTTCTAGTTGAAAAGTAGGGTTTATCGGCATGAAGAGTAAATTTTTTGACGTATATCTTGTTTTATCATACTAGACAGTCTAGTATATGACACTGAATTCAAAATTTTCAATTTACAAAATATTTTTCACAATCCAGGGTGCTACTATGACTCAGACTATCTCAACATCCCCGGAAAATCTCAAAGATGCAGTATCGAAGCAGCAAAGCCGCAAGAAACCGATCCTTTTAGCGATTGGGGTGCTGTTGGTGACGGGTGGCATTGGCTACGCGGTATGGCGCTCTCAACCGCAAGTATCACCAAATCTACTGCAAGTTAGTGGACGGATTGAGGGTTATGAAACGGAGATTGGCATCAAGCGTTCTGGAAGAATTGAGACAATTGCCGTGCGGGAAGGGGCAGCAGTTAAAAAGGGGCAACAGTTAATTAAGTTAGACGGCACAGACGATCAATTGCTGCAACAACAACTACTTGGTACACAAGCGAGAGTAACATCTGCTAAGTATGATGAACAGCAAGCAATTTCAGATGTAGAGCGAGTTACCAGAGAAATTCAAGAAATTAACAGCCAAATTAACGAAGCCAAACTGAATTTACGGCAGTCTCAAGGAGATACCCAAGGAAGAATTGAGCAGGCACAAGCAAATGTCGCAGCAGGCAGAGCCACACTAGTGCAAGCACAAGCGCAAGTAAAACAGGCAGCAGCAGAAGTTAATTTAGCAAAAATCAACCGCGATCGCTATGCTCAATTGGTAAAAGAAGGAGCGATCAATCAACAACAATTCGATCAAGCCCAAACCACTTTAGATACAGCAATAGCAACCCTAGAAGCACGAGTTGCAGCAGTTAATGCCGAACGCCAACAGTTAAGTGCGGTGTCAGGGGCGTTAACTCAAGCCAAAACTACAGGTTTCAATCCTGACATTCGCAACGCCCAGTTGATAGCATTAGTCAGAAAGCAGCAGCAAAGTGATGCTCAACTTAAATCTGCACAGGCGAGAGTTAACTCTGCCCGTGCCAAAGTGAAAGATGCCCAAGCATCAAATCAGCAAATTCTTACCCAGATTGCAGACTCCAAAAAAGATTTAAATGTAGTTAGTCCCTTAGATGGAGTAGTGACAGCCCGGAGTGTCGAACCAGGTGGAATAGTTAGCAGTCAGACTAATATTTTGACAATTGTTGACCCGAAAACAGTCTATTTTAGAGGTTTTATTCCCGAAGGCGATATTGGCAGAGTGCGTCTAGGACAAACAACAAAAATCTTCATTGATTCTGCACCAGAGAAACCATTAGAAGGTAAAGTAATTGCCATCGATCCGCAAGCTTCATTTACACCAGAAAATATTTACTTTCAAAAAGATCGAGTCAGACAAGTAATAGGAATTCGGATCAAAGTTCAAAACCCTGATAGCTGCTTTAACCCCGAAAAACCTTATAGTGAATCAGATTTACCCTGCGCCAAAATGGGGATGCCAGCAGATGCTGAAATTAATTTGGAGGCAGGAGGTAGAAGGGAATGAAACAACAAATTACTACTTTCTCTTTAAACTTACCCCCATCATCTAGTTTGCCAACTACAGCAATTGAAGTTCGCGGTTTGCACAAGCACTATGGAAACTTAGCTGCTGTGCGGGGAATTGATTTGAGTGTCCACAAAGGTGAAATGTTTGGATTAATTGGCCCTGACGGTGCAGGGAAAACTAGCACATTTCACATTTTGGGCGGTGTGATGGAAGCAACCGCAGGGGAGGTGCAAATATTTAATCAACCTGCACGAGATGCCCGATTAATAACAGGTTATCTCACTCAACAGTTTTCCCTGTATTTGGATTTGAGTATTGATGAAAACTTGCGTTATGCAGCAGGATTACGGCAAGTAGCAGATGATTTATTAAAGGAACGGCGCAATAAATATTTAAAATTAATGAATTTAGAGCGATTTGGCGATCGCTTAGTGGGACAACTTTCTGGTGGGATGAAACAAAAGCTGGCGCTGTGTTGTGCTTTGGTTTCGCAACCAGAAGTATTGTTATTAGATGAACCTACCACGGGTGTCGATCCAGTTTCCCGGCGAGAGTTTTGGGATGTGCTAGGAGAATTATCAGCCGAGGGAATGACAATTGTAGTTGCTACACCATATTTAGACGAAGCTGAACGCTGTCACCGCGTGGCTTTGATGTACAGTGGGCAAATTCATGAAATTGGTACACCAGCAGATTTACGGGCTAATTTAGGCTTGCATCGCTTAGAAGTGCGAACAGCCAACCTGGAAGCGACAGAAAAAATACTCTCCCAAACTACTCAAACAAATATAGTAGATGTGCAAACTTTTGGCGATCGCTTGGATGTCCTCGTTAAAGATATAAATTCTGGCGAAACCCAAGTCCGCGAACTACTGCAACAACATAAGTTACCTTCTCCCAGTATTGAACATGGCGAACCCACATTAGAAAACGTCTTTGTCACGCGCCTGCGACAACAAGGTTCTGCACCGCAATTTTTCCCATTTCCCCGTTATCGCAAAACAGGACTGGGAATTAGGGGCACGGGGACAAGGGGACAAGGTGAGACCAGCCCCCGTCTTGGCGGTCTCCGTCACGATAGCGCAGCGTTAGCGAGTCTTCTCCCAAAGGGAGACGCTAAGAGCGACGAACGAGCGTCTGGGGGACTGGCGAACCCGAAGGGGGACAAGGGGACAGATGCTTTAGCTATATATGCTCACAATCTCAGCCGTGTTTTTGGCAAGTTCCAAGCCGTTAAAGATGTCAATGTCGAAGTCCGCTATGGGGAAATTTTTGGGTTGTTAGGTGCTAATGGTGCTGGAAAAACCACCACCATTAAGATGCTGTGTGGATTACTAGAAGCAAGCGGCGGTGAGATTTCCTTGGGTGGTGAAACAGGAAATCTGCGTAGTGCAGACTTACGGCGACGGATTGGTTACATGAGTCAAAAATTCACCCTTTACGACGATTTAACTATTCTGCAAAATCTCGAATTTTATAGCGGAGTTTACGGCGTACCTCGCAAACTTCGACGGGAAAAAATTGATTGGGTAATTGCTACTTGTGGGTTAGAAGGACAAGCAAATATGATTACTGGGCAGCTACCAGGTGGTTGGAAACAGCGAGTTGCTTTCGGTGCTTGCGTGATGCACGAACCAGATATTTTATTTTTAGACGAACCAACATCGGGAGTAGATCCGTTGGCGCGTCGCCAGTTTTGGAAGCTGATTAATGATTTTGCCCGCAGCGGTACAGCCATTTTAGTGACAACGCACTATCTAGAAGAAGCTGAACAGTGCAACCGCATGAGTTTTATGGTTGCAGGAAAAACCGTCGCCGAAGGTTCACCCAGTTCTGTCAAAGCCTCACAACCGGGACAATTAATAGAAATTATTGTCAATCAAAACCAAGTAGCTTCTAAAATCCTAAAACAACACTTCGAGTCTTGGCGCATCTCGATTTTTGCTGATAGTTTACACGTTGTTCTCGATCGTCCCGAACAGGAAATAAATCAACTAACTCAACTTTTAAAAGCTCATCAAATTACCATCAATTCTTTACGTCCGATTCCTTTTTCTTTAGAAGATGCCTTTATTGGTATAGTACAACGATCGCAAGAAGAGAAAAAGAGTATCCAATAGAGAATTCTACTCCAAAAAACTTCGCATTACTCTGCGCTTTTTTACGTTTAAAAACGTTACGGTTTTTGGCAAAGCCATACTTAATATATATGAAACGAATTTTTGTTCAATGTGTCAAAGAAATAGCTCAATTTCGCCGCGATCGCCTGACGTTGGCACTAGCATTTTTATTGCCATTTATTACCTTATTAATCTTTGGCTTTGCCATTAGATTAGAGAGTAAAGATATTCCTTTAATTGTGCAAGACTTTAACCGCACAAACCTAAGTAATAGCTATATTGAAAGACTGTATGCCACTAATCAATTTGTAGCTAAACAATGGTTTGGTGGCAATCCCACTCGCGATGTTATAGATAAGGGAATCGCCAAAGCCGCAGTAATTATACCGCCAGAATTTAGCCGTGATATTCAAGCAGGTAGAAGTACAAATGTGCAAGTATTAATCGATGCTACTGATGTTAATAATGCCCGTGTAATTAGAAATAGTATTCAAAGAGTGACAAACTTTTTTATGCAAGAGCATGGACTGCTACCTGCTACTAGTAGTATTACAGCACGAATGCGTTTATGGTTTAATCCAGGGAGATTAGAATCGCTATATATTGTGCCAGGAACTTACGGAGTTGTACTATGGATTTTTCCTTCATTGCTCTGTGCGATCGCAATGGTACGGGAAAAAGAAAAAGGGACAATTGTACAAGTCTACGCTTCTAGTATTAACGCCACTGAACTATTACTTGGTAAAGGATTAGCATATCTATTAATTGCTATCCTTGAAACATTAGTAGTGATGATATTAGGCTCAATTATTTTTCAACTCGGCATAGTTGGCAACCCCATAATATTAATAATTGGCACTTTACTATTTCTGACAGATAGTATTTTTTTCGGATTACTTTTAGGAGTCCGCAGTAGTAACCAAAATGCTGCTGTACAAGGCGTTTCTCTCGTGGGCTTTATCACATCCTTTTTACTTTCAGGTTTTATTTATCCCCTGAACAATATTCCTTTCCCCTTATCACTACTACCTAACATAATTCCAGCACGTTATTACATCGATATCACTCGTGATGCCTTCGTGCGTGGTACAGGATTCGGCGGAGTTTGGTTTGATTTACTCATGCTTGCAGCTTTGGGATTAATCTTTTTCAATGTATCACGCCGAGTTTTAAGCCGAATGCAATTACCAAATTAATCTCTCTGTATTTTCTGTGGTTTGATAAAAAGTAACTTTATGAAATTTATTCAGCGATTATTTGATAGTCCATTTTGGGCCTTAATGCGGAAAGAAATTAATCAAATTCTTCGTAATAAGCAATTAATTATTCTCTTAGTTGTCCCGCCAACAGTCCAATTATTGCTGTATGGCTTCATCCTTAATCCCGATGTTCATAACTTACGATTAGGTGTCATTGACTATGCCAACGTCAGCGCTAGTCGGGAGTTAGTTTCAGCCATGACATCAAATCGAATTTTCACCTTAGAATCTGTACCAAGCAGTGAAAAAGTATTGAGTCGTCAGGTAGAAGAAGGAAAGCTAGATGTTGGGGTAATAATTCCTCCCAATTTTCCACGTCAACTGGCACAAAAATCAGCAGAAATTCAAGTATTTATTGATGCAGTAAATGCTAATACAGCCGGGATTGCAGTAAATTATATGAATCAAATTATCCAGCAATATAATCTCCAATTAACTCAAGGTCAAGCAAGTCCCCCAGTCTCACCTGAGGTCGTATTTCTTTACAATCCAGGACTGACAAGTAGTTGGTTTTTTGTCCCAGGAGTTATGGGTTTAGTTTTAACATTAATTGGCACATTAGTATCAGCAATTACAGTTGTTCGGGAAAAAGATACAGGAACTTTAGAACAATTATTAATGACTCCGGCTGCTAACTGGCAAATATTACTATCAAAAATTGTCCCTTTAGCATTTTTATTAACAGGAGATGTTTTATTAGCTATCACTTTAGCAACAGTAATATTTCATGTACCATTTCGAGGCAATTTCCTGCTATTTTTCGCCCTATCAAGTATATATGTATTTGTCGGGATTAGCTTGGGTATTATGTTAGCTACTGTGAATAGTTCCCAACAACAGGTAGTTTTGACAGCTTTCTTTATTAATTTACCAATGATCCAAACTTCTGGAGCGATCGCACCCATTGAAGCCATGCCACCTTTGTTTCAAATCTTATCCTTACTCAATCCCCTGCGCCATTACATTGCGATCGTTCGAGGTATTTTGCTCAAAGGTGTTGGCTTAGATGTACTGTGGATGAATGTTTTGGCTTTAGTCGCCTTTGCTATTGTGTTATTAACTATTAGTATTAGTAAGTTCCGCAGTCAGTTAAGCTAAAAGACATGTCCTTAAAATTGCTTTGATACTGTCACTGTTGTGGATAAAGCTCTTTCATCACTCTGGTAAAAAAATTCAGTGTTCTATAATTTGTATGTTATTATACTACCGATGAGTGGCTGTGCCCCTACCCGTGTACTCAGGCTGGAGAGTTTCACTGTCTCCAAGAGACTATGCGAGCGCGCAAAGCACCCACCAGATGCGATCACAAAACTACATAATTCGGTAAAATTGGGTAAAGCAATTTTTGCGCTTGTTAAACAAAGGCATCAGCAAACCCATGCAACTGAAACTCAGTGCATCTCGACTTCCCTTCGCCCCCCTCTTGTTAATCGCCCCCTTTTTCCTATGGGGGACGGCAATGGTAGCCATGAAAGGAGTGATACCCCATACTACACCGCTATTCATGGCAGGTGTGCGTCTGATACCAGCAGGGATGTTAATTTTGATTGCAGCAGTATTCATGGGTAAACCTCAGCCGAAGGGTTGGACTGCATGGCTGTGGATTGCCTTATTTGCCCTAGTAGATGGGACACTGTTTCAAGGCTTTTTGGCAGAGGGATTAGTCAAAACCAGTGCAGGGTTAGGGTCTGTGATGATTGACTCGCAACCCTTGGCTGTTGCCTTGCTGTCGTTGTGGCTATTCCAAGAACACATCGGTTTTTGGGGATGGCTGGGGCTAGGCTTGGGAATCACAGGCATTAGTTTAATTGGCTTACCTGATGAGTGGATTTTACATTTTTTCGACTCAGGTGCAAATATGACAATCGGCAACTGGCAAGATTTGTTTGCTAGTGGCGAGTGGTTAATGCTGTTAGCAGCACTATCAATGGCAGTAGGAACAGTGTTGATTCGGTTTGTGTGCCGACATGCTGACCCTGTAAGCGCTACAGGATGGCACATGATTTTAGGCGGATTGCCACTATGGGGAATTTCATCAGTTGTTGAATCCCAGCAGTGGGAAAATCTGGGAGTATCTGATTTCATGGCTTTGGGTTATGCTACCGTATTTGGCAGTGCGATCGCTTATGGGTTATTCTTCTACTTTGCTTCTAGTGGCAGTCTCACGAGTCTCAGTTCTCTCACCTTCTTGACACCCGTCTTTGCACTACTATTCGGCAATCTTTTCCTCTCAGAAGTCCTCAGTCCGTTGCAGTGGGTAGGAGTATTTCTTACTTTAATCAGCATCTATCTCATTAACCAACGTGATACTTTAGCAGGACAAAACGACACAGTTACTGTCGGCGAACTAGCTAATATACAGCAACCAGTTTCAGAAGCATCTGCTAAAAAATTGAACCCCATAAGCCTAGCAGTTAGAGAATCTGAACCAGAAATATTACCCTAACTTGTTAAAATAATTTTTAATTAGTAATTAAGTAGGGAATGAGGGAGAAATCAATTAAAAATTAAAAATTAAAGAAATTCTGCTTCCTGCCTCCTTTTTCCCAATACCCCATTCCCATTCGCAATTCCCAATTAAAAATGACAGTTAACATTTGGTCGTCTAGAAGCTATTGTGGTATCGAAGATTTGAAAAGCACGTTCAGGCTGAAACTTGCAATATGAGGCTATGCCATTCCTCAATTCTGATATTTACCTGTTTTTCTTGCGTGGGTTTTTACCCAAATCGCTCAAGCGCAGCTACTCCTAACCTAGCACCTAAAGTTTTAGAACTTGCACAAGCTAGTTCGACAGTTACTGCTAGTCCGGCTGTTTTGAGATATGGTAGTCGTCGAAAATCAGATGTGCAGAGACTACAAACCCAATTAAAGCAGTTGGGATACTACAGTGGTGTGGTAGATGGAGAGTACAACGCCAATACGCAAATTGCTGTATCTAAATTCCAGAAAGTAAAGGGTTTAAAAGTGGATGGGATTGCTGGCCCGGCCACTCAAGAGAAACTGCAAGCAGCTTTGGCAGCTAAAAAGCAGTTTGTCACCTCTCCAATTGTTAGCTCTACTACTGCTCCAACTTCTACAAAACCCAAACCAACGGAAAGAGGTTTTGTCTGGTGGTTACTATTTACCATTGGAGTTCTAGGATGTACTGGCGCACTTATTTATCTACTGAGGTGGTTTCAGAAGGTCAAGCAAGTGCAAAAGTCCGAAATATCAGAGCCTAAAAGTTTGAGTGAAGCTAACAAAGACCCGATTACACCACCTTTACTGGAGACTGTCACTAGTTTACAAACAACTACACCACCACTTTCCCCACAATTACTGCTACCAGAAAAAACTTCCCGTCTTGCTAAACTCAATATCGTTGACGAATTAATTCAAGATTTACGCAGTTCTGACCCAACGAAGCGGCGCAAGGCTATTTGGGATTTGGGTCAGCAGGGAGATTCGCGGGCAATTCAGCATCTAGTTGACCTGATAATTGATGCTGATTCTCAAGAAAGCAGCTTAATTTTAGCAGCTTTGTCAGAAATTGGCATCCGCACACTCAAACCGATGAACCGTGCTTTAGCAATTTCAATTCAAGATGAAAGTCCACAAGTGCGGCAAAATGCGATCCGTGACTTGACGCGCGTTTATGACATGATGGGTCAAATGACTCAGATGTTGCGCCATGCGCTAGAAGACCCAGATGCCGATGTACAAGCAACAGCACGATATGCTTTAACTCAGATGAATCGAATACGTGACTTGCCGGAACAACAGAATCTACAGGAAGATTCGGATAATGATTCACAACAATAGAGTAGGAGTTATATCGTGTGCGGTTAAAGACTTAACGCTCTTCATCACTCTCATGAGAGAAAGCAATTTAGGATAAAAAGTTCGGTTCAAGTTGTAAGTTGAATAATTCCACCTGAAGTCTTGGTTGTATGAACTAAGACTTTTTTTAATTGGTTGGCAATCTTCCTAATAGCTACTAACTATGGTTTATATCATGTCCGGTTAAAGGCTTATCATTAAGAACACAGTTATTGCTGGGGGAGAAAGAGTTTTCAGATTTTTGCACAGATGCAAGAATCATAACTAATCAGCCGGACATGATATTACTATGAAACAATATACAGTTAATTTACAGTAAAAATTACAATTTTAAGTGTAACTGCTAATCGTGCTAGGTTTTATAGGCGTTTTTTGATAAAAGTAATCGTTTTAATTTATGACATTCTCTAACAATATAATCAGGAAAAATTACGAAATAGCTCTGATATCTGTTGTCACACTCGTTCTATACCCATGCCGAAAGTTAAGGAAGCAAACCTAATATCATGTCCGGTTCAAGACTTATCATTAAGGCAGCAGAGGGGAAGATTTTTTGGGTTTATGCATAGATTCGGGAATCATAACTAATTGGCCGGACTTGATATAATATCTTCTTCCTGTTAACAGTAATTGCATTCAATAATCGAATAAGAAGTGCAATTTTAAGTACCTCCCATTCGATCCCTAGTAGTGATGACAGAGCGCTGATTTCGATTAAACAACCACAAAATTGTTTTCGGTTAGTGTTACACTACCAGAGAATTGTGCAAATTTTACTTGAGCAAATGCACCTGCACTGCCATCTTGGTCAAAATACAATGCACCTGTAGTGAAGTCATAGATAAATCGTTGATTGCTTGTCGTTGCAGATATTCCGATAGTAAACTGATTAGCTGAGAGTGAAGGTGTTGATAACCCGCCACCAAAACCAGCAGCCGATACCTGAATCAGTTCATCAGTGGCTTTGAAGTTATAAATAGTATCAATTCCTTCATTGTAACTATTGAAACCAAAGGTTTTAGTATAACCCTCATACCCTCCATAAAGGATATCATCACCTGCACCTGCACCGCCAATAATCGTATCATTGCCAATATCGCCCCCAGAGATCGTATCGTTGCCATTACTTCCCACAATAAAGTCGTCGTTATATGTACCTGAGATATTTAATTGTTCGATATTTTTATAGTTAAGTGTCCACTTCGGCAATGACTGCTGCTGTTGGGTTCGTTCCTTTACCAATGCCACCGAAATCGCTGATGGTATTAGTGTCGCTGTAGTCGCCGTAGTCGGAAACAAATGTAAATATATCCTTGCCGCTTTCACCAGTCAAAGTATCGTTGTTATTGCCCCCTAGTGTATCGTTACCGTTGGTTCCAATGATATTTGCCATAACTTGCTATTTGACTAAATCGATTTTTTCAGTAATTTCAGTTGTCAATTTGCAGTTTGTGCTGTTTTGAGGTACAAAAATTCACCGAAAACTGTATACTTTATACGTCTCCTTTGAGGATCAGTAAATTTATTGAAGATTCACTCTTTGACTGGCTTTATCCTACTTAGATGTCTATGCCAAAATAACTATCTTTACATAATATTCACATTATCAAGAAAGACGGTCTTGCTGGAGGCAGGAGGAATACTGTTTCCTGCTCTCTGTCGCGACCTCTCTCTCATTGAGCAAGGGTTTAAAACCCCCACCAAATTAAAAATTTGGTAGCTCTTGTTCAGGAAGGGTCTGAATCTTTAACTGAACTAAAACATAAAAGCCTTCTGTCTCCAGCAAGACTGCCTACTTTAATTAGCAAGAAATGTATATATAAATACTGAGCTTTGTGCAATCTTCATATTCTTTTAGTTTATAGGCAATAAGAAAGCCCAAAGTAGTAGGGAAATACTTGAAGGAGTGATATAAAATACATATTTTCCGTTGCGATCGCTGGGTTCGCCTGAGTTGGGTTACACCTTATGTTCAAGATCAATTGAATCTAAGCCAGAATCGTTAGAGGTTACTAGAATTACAAACGCAGACATGATCCAACTCAGCCAAGAACATTTGCAAACCATCTGCACCCATGCCGAAAGCACCTACCCAGATGAGTGCTGTGGTATAATTTTGGGCTATCTGGCTAATGAGGGCAAAACTGTGGTAGAAGTCATGCCAACAGAAAATGCTTGGAATACAGAAGCGGCTGCTGAGTTTTCAGGAGAACGCACAACAGAAAGTAAAAGACGGCAATATACGATCGCACCCGAAGTTATGTTAAAAACACAAAGGGAAGCACGCGATCGCTCACTGAACATTATCGGCATTTTTCATTCTCATCCAGATCATCCTGCTATACCCTCAGAATGCGATCGCTTATACGCTTGGCAGGGATACTCGTATATAATAGTTTCCGTCCAAAACGGCAAAGCTGGAGAACTCAAAAGTTGGAGCCTTGATAATACTCATCAGTTTCAAGCAGAGGAAATTGAAAATATAAAATAACTGGCTTAGTTTAAAGACAGTTACTCATCACGGTTTTCGCCGCTATCACAGATGAAAATTCGTCTTTCCCACTCCTATTTCTATATAAGATCCAATTTTTCGATAGGATTAATATTCCGCTTTCCCACATCATAACTGCTATGCTTAATCCCAATCTGGACGAAATCCAGTTGACCAAAGACGATTACGAACGCTACTCCCGACACCTGATTTTACCGGAAGTAGGACTAGAAGGACAGAAGCGCCTGAAAGCCGCTAGTGTAATGTGTATCGGTACAGGTGGATTAGGTTCACCACTACTTTTATACTTGGCGGCGGCGGGTATTGGACGCATCGGGATTGTCGATTTTGATGTTGTCGATACTTCTAATCTGCAACGCCAAGTAATCCACGGTACATCCTGGGTGGGTAAACCCAAGATTGAATCGGCAAAAAACCGCATTCACGAGATTAACCCCTATTGTCAGGTTGATTTATACGAAACTCGTCTGAGTTCCGAAAACGCCCTGGAGCTGATTCAACCTTACGATATCGTAGTGGATGGTACTGATAACTTCCCCACCAGATATCTAGTTAACGACGCCTGCGTATTGCTGAATAAACCTAACGTCTACGGTTCAATTTTACGCTTTGAAGGGCAAGCTACTGTATTTAATTACGAAGGTGGCCCTAATTATCGTGACCTTTTCCCAGAACCACCACCACCAGGAATGGTTCCTTCTTGTGCAGAAGGTGGCGTATTGGGAATTTTGCCAGGAATTATTGGTTTAATCCAGGCAACTGAAACTGTTAAAATCATTTTGGGACAAGGCAACACTCTTAGCGGGCGATTGCTGCTATACAACGCCTTGGATATGAAATTTCGGGAGTTGAAACTGCGTCCGAACCCAATTCGCCCAGTGATTGAAAAGCTGATAGACTACGAAGAATTCTGCGGGATTCCACAAGCTAAGGCAGAGGAGGCAAAACAGCAGATGGAAAGTCAAGAAATGACCGTCAAGGATTTGAAGGAGTTGTTGGATAGCGGTGCGAAGGATTTTGTACTGCTGGATGTCCGCAACCCCCATGAGTACGATATTGCCAAAATTCCAGGTTCAGTGTTGGTGCCCTTACCAGACATTGAAAATGGTAATGGCGTTGCTAAGGTGAAGGAAATATTAAACGGTCATCGTTTAATTGCTCATTGTAAGATGGGCGGGCGATCGGCAAAAGCCCTCGCCATTCTCAAGGAAGCCGGCATTGTCGGGACAAATGTCAAAGGTGGAATTACCGCTTGGAGTAAAGAAATTGATCCGTCAGTTCCGGAGTATTAAAAATGCACCGCTTTCTTTAAAGAGTAGATGAGGGAATGAGGAAGACAAGGGGGACAAGAGGGACAAGGTAAAATTTTCTCCCTTATTTCCCCCTTCCCCCTTGTCTCCCATTCCCCACTCCACACTCCCCATCTCCTTATGACTACCTCAAAATCTCATTTCAATATTTTATGGGTGCAAGTTTGGGTGTTGGCAGCGGTGCAGGGAGCAATTACCCTCTCGTGGTTAATTTATAATATCTATTTGCCGCAACTTCTGACTCAATTTGGTTTTCCGCCCTCATTGGCAGTTGGTTTGGTGCTAGTCGAAAATGCTTTGGGTGCGGTGCTGGAACCAGTGATGGGTGGACTTTCAGACCAAGCTAGGCGCTGGGTAGGAACTCGGTTTCCTTTTATCTCAGTAGGTATGATTCTTGCATCGGCTTTGTTTGTTGCCATACCATGCGTTGTAAGTTTGATCCCGCCTACTATTGTGATGCGATCGCTTTTACCTATAGTATTGGTAGCTTGGGCTTTGGCAATGACAATATTTCGCTCTCCAGCCATGTGCCTATTGGGAATGTATTCGACACCAGCCCAGTTACCTTTAGCAGTAAGTTTTGTCACTTTAGTAGGCGGTGTAATTGGGGCTTTTAGACCGATAAGCTCCAAGTTTATTCTAAGCTTAGGCCCAGTTTATACCTTTGCGATCGGTTCTTTTGTGATACTAGGGGCGGCGGCTATGTTGCGGTTAGTCAATCCGAGAGAAGCACCAGTGGATAGACACCAAGCAGAAACAGTAAAGTTGCCTTTACAGAAATTGGCTTTGATTTTAGGAACTGGTTTCGGTGTTGCGTGGGGTATCCGATTTCTCATGGATGTCTTGGGTAAAGTACTCAAGACCCAACTGAATACTGATAATATTGATGTGCTGATGGTGTGGATTGGAATAGCGATCGCAATTGCCAGCCTCCCAGCTGGAATTTTCGCCGTCAAAATTGGTAATCGTCAAGCAATGCTTTGTGGAATCTGTGCAATCATTCCTTCGTTATTGATAATGATATCTGTGGGCGCACAAATTCCGATAATTATATTAATCGTTGCTAGCTTTAGTTTAATTGTCAACGGGGTAATTCCTTTTGCTTTGGGGCTAGTACCCCAGCGGTGGGTGGGATTAGGAGTTGGGACGTATTTTGGTGGGTTTGCTTTAGCTATGAGTTTGTTTGGCGTTATATTTCCTCAACTGCAACAAATAACACCTTTTGTTGGTGCTCTTGGGGGTGGATTAGCATTTTTCCTGGCTGGTGTTTGCATTGCGGTGAGTGGCATTTCTAAAACGCAGAGTAATACAGAGGTTTAATGCATCGGCGCTTCGACTTCTTGCAGGGTAGGTACGCAAAGTTATTCTCTGCGTACCTCTGTGGATGAAACCTAACTTTCTTAATTAGGAATTACGAATTAGTTACAGGTTTCACCTGACTTAACAAACTGTGCAGTTTCTCGCCTTCAATGACTTCTGTTTCTAAGAGTTGAGTAGTGATCGCTTCTAGCAAGTCTCGATTCTGTCTGAGAATCTCTAGGGCTTGTTCGTGGGCTGTTTCCACGATTTCCTTGACTTCGATATCAATGGCTTTGGATGTATCTTCACTTACCGCCCGCCGAGGATTAGTAGCACCATTGCCCAAAAATGCTGCTTGTTGTCCTTGTTGATAAGCTAATGGTCCTAAGACTTTGCTCATACCATAAGTTGTTACCATCCGTTCTGCCAAGTCAGTTGCTCGTTGCAAATCGTTGGAAGCACCTGTGGTAATACTGTTAAATACAATCTCTTCGGCGGAACGTCCACCTAACAAAGTTGCAATCTGACCCCGCAGTTCATCTTCATTCAGCAAAAAGCGGTCTTCAGTTGGTAATTGCAGAGTGTAGCCCAAAGCAGCCATCCCACGAGGAATAATCGAAATCTTTTCTACACGACCGTTTCCTGTTGTCAGCGCCCCCACCATTGCGTGACCAACTTCATGGTATGCAACAATCTTTTTCTCAGTGTCGTTCATCACGCGACTCTTCTTCTCTAAACCGGCAACTACCCGCTCAATTGCTTCGGCAAAGTCTTCTTGAGCAACCTTTTCACGCAGATTGCGCGCTGCCAATAATGCGGCTTCGTTTACCAAGTTTGCCAAATCTGCGCCAGCAAAACCAGGGGTACGAGTAGCGATCGCTTTTAAATCTACATCATCTCCTAATTTTACCTTTTGAGCGTGAATTTTGAGAATTGCCTCACGATCAGATAAATCGGGACGGTCTACTAACACTTGGCGGTCAAAGCGGCCTGGACGCAGCAATGCAGGATCTAGTATTTCAGGGCGGTTGGTAGCAGCTAGTACAATTACCGTTGTATCCCCAGCGGCAAACCCATCCATTTCAGTTAGTAATTGATTGAGGGTCTGTTCTCGCTCATCGTTACCACCGTAGAAGCCGTTACTACTACGAGACTTACCGATCGCATCCAATTCATCAATGAATATAATACAAGGAGCTTGTTTTTTGGCTTGTTCAAATAAATCTCGCACTCTAGAAGAACCCACACCGACAAACAATTCTACAAACTCGGAACCAGAGATACTGAAAAATGGAACTCCTGCTTCTCCTGCTACGGCTTTCGCTAAAAGTGTCTTACCAGTACCTGGAGGGCCAACTAACAACACACCTTTGGGAATCCTAGCGCCAATTTGCGTAAACCGTGCTGGAGTCTTAAGGAAATCTACAATTTCTACTAACTCAGTTTTCGCTTCTTCTACCCCAGCCACATCTGCAAAGGTGATTTTAGCGGATTCGCCTTCAACGTAAACCTTAGCTTTGCTCTTACCAATGGAAAGCGCACCTTGAGGGCCACCACCGCCACCACGGGCGACAAAGAACTGCCAAATACCAATAAAAATCAGTGGTGGAATCACCCAACTTAAGAGGGTTGTAAACCAAGTATTTTTGGGTGGCGGTGTAGCAGCAAACTCAACTCCCTTTTCTTCTAGCAGTTTGGGTAACTCTAAATCAAAGATTGGTGTAGTTGCAAACACCTGGCCCGGTTCGGAATTTTCTGTTTTTAGTTGGTAAATAATCTGGTTTTGACCAACGGAAACGCGGCTGACTTCCCCTTCCTGTACTTGATGAATAAATAGGCTATAGGGAACACCAGCAGGGCCAGAAGCAAATAAACCAGGCAAAAATAAATTTAAGAGCAGGAATAGTCCTGATACTGCCAGTAATATATTAGCAACCATCCGAAACCGAGGTGACTTAGGCTGTTCTTTAATTCCCATAGATGTTACCAATCCTTAAAATGAAAACTAATTTGAAAATTGTGTATGGGGGAACCACTGCGGTCTTTTCCCAAAGGGAGAGGCTAGCCCCAAGGGGTTTCCCCAAGTGGAGCAAGTGGCGTCATTGGGCATTGGGTATCGGTTTTACCCAGCCTCCCTTGTTTCTCATTTTCCTTAACGCTTTGAGAAACTTGATTAAAGACTGGTCAAAATGCTGGTATATTCGCCCAATCTAAGCAATGTCAACGATGGGCTGTGACGCTCATGACGCTTGCGACGCTCGCAGACTTGCTATCGCCCTTGGCATCTCCCTTTGGGAGATGACTCTAGAGCCAAAGGAGAAGACTTGCTAACGGTGACACAAAGTTGTTCAGCTTGTCTTGATCGTCAAGGATACTACCGCTTCTCATAATTTCCCCCGTTTAGCAATGTTTGCAGCATTTTTTTGTTTATTTATGTAACTAAACTTAACAATTTAATTAATCTTTGGGAACTAACGAGCAAATACGGTTTACCGTACTCAAAGAATATGCAGAGATTGGGAGATGCAAATAGAAATCCCCCACAAAGAGTTATTCTGAAGCCTTGGCGGAGCTTTCCTTGCTCCACTCCTGAATTCTGACTTTTGGATTCTTCTTCAATAGACTTCTTGTATGAATCAAAAGCCCTCACCCTAAATCCCTCTCCCAAGCTTGGGAGAGGGACTTTGAAATTGGCTCCCCCCCAATTTTGGGAGAAAGAGTTGGGGGATGTAGCGAGCTTCCCGCAGAATGGGCGAATTTTGCATTTGTGCAAGAGGTCTAATAATTCCACTTGCAACTCTGGAACTGCGTTCTCCATATATGCGGTTCCTCTATCCATTAATGTCCATCATTAGACCAGTGGGGGCGATCGCTAGATAATTTAATCACACCATAGGAACGGCCAACTTGCCATAAAGTAGAATTTTCATAACTCGTTCGTGGCTGATTAATATTAACTGTAGTTCCACTAGCGTTTTTGATATTTAAGGTTCCTGACCAAGTAATTTCCCAATCAATTGCTAATCTTTGGGTATGACGAGAGGTAAGAACAGGTCGAAAAGCAATATTATAAGCAGACACCATTTCTTTAGCAGCTTGGATAGAACCAGCATTGGTATAATGTAGCCAATTAATATCTACATTAGGCATAGGTGGAACATCTTTGGCAGCAATTTCATTATTACTAATACGGAAAGCATAGTGCATTAAATAAGCTCTTTCTGATGGGCGGAATACTGAAGCAATATCGATATTAGCTCCGGCATTTTTTAAGGCTTGCTCAAAAGCTTGTACTTTTTGACGGAAGGGAGAAGCTAAATCATCAATTAAGTCGCTGTCTGGGAAAAAATTAACCCAGGCTTTTCCACTCAGTCGTTGTCTTAATCTTTTGGCGTATTCAGTTATGTTGTCTAAAGCCAACTCCAAATCAATGCCAAGCTTGGTTTTTGTTGTATTAGAAAGCTGTTGAGCTAACTCGGCTCGAAAATTGACGTCTCTTATTTTATAAGTTTCGGCTAGTCCTTTTGTACTGTTGGGGCCAAAGTCCCCATCAGCTACTAACGGCGGATTCAAACGACCAATCGTTGTTAAACTTTTTTGTAAGTCCTTGACCTCATTCTCTCCAAAGTTAAGATAGGTTAAGAATTTTTTTCCGGCATCGGTATAGATAGCGAAATAAATTGCAAAACCTTGCTCTATCGCTTTTTTATAAGTAGCAGTATCGACAATTCCCGTTACTGTTAAAGCATTACTAGTCTGATAATCACGAGTTGCTTGAGCTGTAATATTCCCAAAATCTCCATCAACGGCAGCAATAGGGAAGTCATAATCTAAAAGAAATTTCTGCCAAGCAGTTACAATCAGCCCTTCGGATTTTTTCTGGAGAGTCGGAAGTTGCAAAGCTTGAAGTTTAAAGCTCATAGTTTTTATTGAGTGAAATAATTGTTTTCAGTTAATTTTTCTGTCACTATTCGTTGTACAATTTCAGTTATGACCGCTGCAAATTTTGGTATCTCGTACTTCATTAGAGCGATTGGAGTCCAAGAAACGCTGTCTTGCAAAACCCACTTTGGATTATAACATCCGTAGTTATCTAGCTTTTCTCACGGATACTTAAAATAGAAACAGCAATCTCTTTGACTTGTTGACTAACAGGGTCAGAAACTTTCTGGAGGTCAGCCAGAGCGAATTGCGTAGACTAGCAAAAACCGCAGGCATCGCCCATACTATTGTCAAAGATCCGCCAATTCTGATTTTTGATGAGGATACCTCTGCGGTAGATAATGAAAACGGAGCCCTGACTGGGTGACAAAGAAGCTACAAAGCAGACTGGATAACAGACATAGCACAATGATGAATAACCTCAAACTTTCTGTAATTTAAGTACCGTTATGAACTTTATTTTTCTTGCTGAAGGGTTAACACCATCTATCATTCCTATCCTGACACTAATTGAACACAAACCAGAATTAATAGTAGGATGTGTACTTTTAGGACAGAATGAAAAAGGAAAATTACCAGACTGGTTTACTGATTCAACATTAGCTGATAATTCGGCAAAAGAACTTTTAGAGTATGTGGATAATAAAAAAATGTTAATGGGACTAGATATTTTTTTAGTTATAAAAGAGCAAAATTCTTTGCTACAATTTAATGTATTAGCTGCTGTTGGTTGTTGCAATCTTAACTACAGTGGAGAAGGTGGCAGAGGAGGCAGATGAGTTTTAGAACTTCTGGCTAAACATAATATCCAAACACACCCTGCAAAAGTTCGGCGCCCTACTCGTTATTGGCAATCCTTAGCCCAGTGGCATGAAGAGATGAAAAGCGCTTTTCAAGAAGGTTTCGGTACAGTAGCTAAAAGTTGGCTCCTGCAATGTTGGGGTTTAGATGCAGTTAGATACTAACTTAATAAAGGTATTTTATCAATTCAACACACGGTCTGAAGTCAGCCATAAAGTTGTTAACAACTTTAACTTTTTCCTCTGTTGTCGATGACAATCCCAAAGCTTTTCTAACTTGGCTGACTTCAGACACCCGCCTTAGATACGATCGCTATTTCTTCGACTTTTGCATACTTTCTCTAGTTGGAAAAGAAATAGTTTTGGGTAAAATTCCTTTATTCTAATTTCTTCTACATTGCTTTCTCCATTCCCAAGGTGGAATTGAATTAGGATTAGCCCATATTCCAATGCGATTCTGTTTGCCTATTTCCTCAGCTAACCTATGCCTTCATGGATGTTATATTTTTAACTAGAGAGATTGTTCAACAAAAAAGTGTGCGCGAATATCTCTAGCTAGATTCATATCTAATCTTTTTTTTACCTTAAAACGGTTACACTCCTCTATTTGCTTTGCTTGCGTCCCTTTGTCACTCTGTCAAACCAGAGCGACTATTCAAAAATCTTTGGCTATGATTACCCAAAATCATACAACCATAGTGATCGCTCATCGCCCTATACATAGACGCCTCTATCCTTTTGGTCTTTTTGTGGTATCTTGCGGTCAGTTGCTAGGCGTAATACGTTAATTAAATTCATCCTATCAGGTGAGTCTAATGGGTGAGGTATAACAAATACGAAGTATTGTACCTTGAGGCTAGAAATGGTTGTTTAGCACCCCAATTTCTCGGCTCAAAAATTAGGAAGTAAATAATGACTGTAAACCAAATTATTGGAGATTCAAAATATCAGATTTTTGCTAACTTTGGAAAACGTTTCTTTGCTTGGATGATGGCTACAAGTAGCAGCAAATACGATAAAATTGTCAGCGATCGCAAACGTTATCTTTTTGCTAATCTTCAAGGTAAAGTGTTAGAAATTGGTTCTGAAATAGGCGCTAACTTACCCTACTATCCTAAAAATATCCACTGGATAGGAATTGAGCCAAACCCACATACGCATTCCTCTCTCCAAAAACAAGCAGAAAAACTGGGTTTAAATATCGACCTCCGCATTGGTAATGCTGAATGGTTAGATGCCGAAGATAACAGTATAGATACTGTTGTTAGTACATTAGTTTTGTCCTCAGTGCCGAATATAGATTATACATTACAGGCAATTTTAAGAGTACTTAAACCAGGTGGACGCTTCTTATTTATTGAAAATGTCGCCGCACCTCAAGGAAGTTTATTACGACAAATACAAAACACAGTTAGTCCGATTTCAAAAGTGATAGGTAATGGTTGTCATCCAGATAGAGAAATTTGGATAGCATTGGGAAATGCTGGTTTTAGTAGCATCCATTATGAGCGATTTGATGCACAATTGCCAATTGTTAGTACTCAGATTATCGGTGTAGCGACAAAGTGAAAGAACTTTTAGCGGTTGCTGAATAAAAATATTAAATAAACCCCTGGCTAAAGCCGTGGGGTTTATGAGGTTTTCCAGCAGAGATTTTATGGATTCTCGCGCAGGAAAGTGTCAATATCGTTTAGTTCCTGCTGATTAAGGCGAAAGTCTCCAGCACCAATGATTCCTTCCACCTGTTTGGGATTGCGTCCACCAACGATCGCCGCAGTTACCGCCGGATTATTTAAAGTCCAAGCGATCGCAACTTCGCCTGGTGAGCGATCATGTTGTTTACCAATGTGTTGCAACACCTCAACTAACTTCAGGTTACGAGATAGACGTGGCTCTTGAAACTCACTATTGTTTTTGCGCCAATCA
This sequence comes from Nostoc sp., assembly GCF_036917515.1. Classification (GTDB taxonomy): domain Bacteria; phylum Cyanobacteriota; class Cyanobacteriia; order Cyanobacteriales; family Nostocaceae; genus Nostoc. The sequence continues at coordinate 52,665 of NZ_JBALDE010000161.1, forward strand.
TTATCTGGAAAATTAGCAACCCGCTCAGGTGTCATCTTTCCTGTAAGCAAACCAGATTGCATAGGTGAATAAACAATTACACCTATGTTGTTTTCCTTAGAAAAAGGCAGAATCTCCTTTTCGACATCAGGCTTCACCAATGAATAAGGCGGTTGCAATGACGTAACTGGTGCAATCTCCTGGATACGTTTCAACTGTTCAACATTGAAGTTTGAAACCCCGATATTGCGAACCTTACCCTCATCCTTGAGCTTGGCGAGAGTCGTCCAGCCTTCTTCAATTTCTGAGTCAGGGTTGGGCCAGTGGATCTGGTAGAGATCGATAGTTTCAATGTTGAGTCGGCGCAAACTGGCTTCAACCTCATCCCGCACAGAATCCGCCTTCAGGCTATGACCAATTTCGCCCTTTTCATCCCAGATTATTGAGCATTTAGTGAAAATGTAAGGGCGATTAGATCGACCTTTGAGTGCTTTAGCAACAACCTCTTCAGAATGCCCTAGACCATAGACAGCTGCGGTGTCAATCCAATTAACGCCGAGGTCAAGAGCGCGATTGATCGCTGCGATCGATTCTTGGTCATTTTGCTCTCCCCAGCCAAAAGCCCACTCACCTCCACCAATCGCCCAGGCACCAAAGCCGATTGGGGTAATGTTAAGCTCTGAATTACCAAGCTGCTTGGTTTGCATATCTACCTTCTGCAAGAATTTTTGAGTCAACTGCTACTTTAAGCTGCAAATATTCTCTCAACAGCTATCTGAAGTATGACTTACTACTAGCGTAAATATCACAATCAATCACTACTTGTGTAGGATTACTAAATCTTAAATGTTATGTTGATACAGCACTTTGCAAGTAAATGAAGTACATTCCTCCCCATTGTTATACATACTACTCATACACTAAACTTGCTCGAAGATAGTAACAGTTGTCAGTGTCGATCAAAATAGAGAAGTAATATGTCAGAAAATTTAAAAGGTAAAGTTGCGCTGATTACAGGTGCAAACAAAGGTATTGGGTATGAGATTGCCCGCCAATTAGGTTCTAGAGGTGCTAATGTTCTTGTTGGTGCAAGAGATATAAAACGTGGTGAAGAAGCGGCGAATAAACTTCGTTTCAGCCAGGTCAATGCCCAAACAATTCAACTTGATGTGAGCGACCAAAAAACAATCGACTCTGCGGCTAAACAAATCGAGAGCGAATTTGGAAAACTTGATATCCTTGTGAACAATGCTGGAATACTAAGTGATGGCGATCGCCTTCCACCCAGTAAAGTTGATATTGAAACATTGCGACATACTTATGAAACGAATGTATTTGGATTGTTTGCAGTTACAAAAGCGTTGTTACCACTGTTAAAGAAATCAAAAGCTGGGCGAATAGTTAATTTATCAAGTGGTTTAGGTTCTTTGACTCAGAACTCCGATCCAAATTATGAATTTGCTGATTTTAAACTTCTTGCTTATAACTCATCAAAGACAGCAGTGAATGCAATCACAGTTTTATTGGCTACCGAACTTAAAGACACCCCAATTAAAATCAATGCTGCCGATCCTGGTTTTACAGCAACTGACATTAATCAATACCAAGGGTATCGCACTGTTGAGCAGGGTGCGATCGCAGCAGTAAGACTAGCTACTCTACCTGAAGATGGTTCTAGCGGAGGTTTTTTCGATGAAGATGGTGTGGTTCCTTGGTAAAAATTAGAGGGCGTTAGACATGGGTTATTCCCCTTATCTCCCATCGTACCTCTACGGGGAAGCAAGCTAGCAAAAGGATCATTACGAATTACTAAATTTACCGAATATTAACTTCTTGAAGATAATTTACTTCTTGAAGATATTTAACCTTAGTAATTAAGTTTTTCGGGAGGAAGAAATTTGTTTTTTTCCCAGAATCTATATTTTGATTGTTAGTCAATATGCGTTGTTTTTGAGTATACTCATTCAATTTGATTTGAGCTTGAGTATAAACTAAAGTATCTTGGGGAATATTTCTCAGAAATTTTACAGCTCGCTGGAAATCACCAATAGATGCTTGTTTATTAGCTTTCTGTAAAAAGTAAGCTGCTCTAATCTGCCGCTTTCGATTGTATTCAGCTAACTTGTCTTGAACTAAAGCACCTGCATGACTTTCTTGAGGAATTTCCCGTAAATATTGTAATGCAGCCGAAAAATCTTTTTCAGCAGCTTTTTCGTAAGCTTTTGCTAATAAAGCTTGCGTCTGTATTTCAATATTTACGGAAGCTTGCTGAACTATTTTATCTATTTTAGATTGCCAATATAAAATCTTTGGAATTTTAGCAGCAGCATGAATAACATCTGACCATTTGCTCTCATTAAAAGCTGTTTGTGCAATTTCGTATTGCTGTGCAGCTACTTGCCATTGCTCTTGCCATTCTTCAATTGTAGCCTGTGCTTCTGGATAAACATTGCTGTGGGAGGGAATTGATTTAGCGAGTGCGATCGCTTCTTCCAAATCTCCTGCTTGATATTCTTTTGTGGCTTTATATAAAGTATCTGTTTCTGAGTATGCAGGTGCATTATTAAACCATGTCTATCTTGAAACCCGTAGTTTTTCCTCATCTTCTTCAAGGTGATTTTTCACCCACAAGCGCTCGCAAATTTCAAAAGGATGGGA
>NZ_JBALDE010000162.1:0-6903 GCF_036917515.1 Nostoc sp.
ATCACAGGAGTAAGGTTTCATTCTACAGGCACTTAGACGTTGATATACTCCATCATCCCATACTGTATTGCACTCAAGCAGGAACTGCTATATCTTCATTACTAGCAAGCATCTCACTCCAAAGGTATCCATATCCTTCCCCTATTGATAAGCGAAACTGTTCTTGGGGAAAGCTGGCAGCAAGTTCCAAGCTAGCTGCTTTGGGCAACAAATTCTCTATTACAGCATAACTGTATGGAACTGATTGCATTGTTGTACGATAAATGGCATCTAAATTTAGCATTGTCTATCTTTACACTTATCTCTATGATTGCTAAATTCAAACTTAATATTATAAGTCAACAGTTTCCAATTTCAGCATTTAACTAATTATGACGACTCAGGTATATATTTTTTCTTAACAAAGTTATGTTGTTACCAACTATTTTGGATAATAGTAGTAATTATTACAATTCCTACAACTGAATGAGATTAGGTTTAGTGTGAATCTTGATTAAGCTATTTATTTGTCAGCCGAGCATAAAACTAAAATGAGTGTTTTCTTCTCAGATGAGGCGATCGCTAGGTTAATTCAGGAAGATGTTCCCTACCTAGATTTGACAACCTACGGACTTGGCATTGGCAAGCAACCTGGTGAAATCGAGTTTTCTACCCGTCATCCGATGACCATTTGCGCTACTGAAGAAGCAGCCAGAGTATTAAAATATTGTGGTGCCGAAGTTCATTATCAAGTCGAAAGTGGTACGGCCTGCCAGGAAAAGCAATTAATTCTTCAAGCTAGTGGCACTGCTCAAGCTTTGCACAGTGGCTGGAGAGTTGCATTAAATTTGATGGAATACGCCTCCGGTATTGCTTCGCGTACAAGAGTATTAGTAGATACTGCTAAAACAGTAAATCAGTCTATTTCTATTGTGACTACTCGTAAATGTTTTCCAGGTACTAGAGCGCTTTCCATCAAAGCAGTTCTAGCTGGTGGGGGTTTTTTTCATCGCTTAGGATTATCTGAAACAGTTCTGATCTTTAACCAACACCTGATATTCCTAGGAGGTATAGTTGGGCTAATTGAGCGCATGAATGAACTGCGACGACAGTTTCCAGAACAACATATTTGCGTTGAAGTAGATACACCAAAAGATGCTTGGATGGCTGCTCAAGCAGGTGTAGATTTAATTCAGTTTGATAAAATTACCCTACTAGACCTTGAGCCTCTAGTTTTGAAGTTAAAGCAGCAGTATCCAAACTTAAAACTAGCAGCGGCTGGTGGTATTACCTCTGAAAATATAAAGGATTATGCTAGCACTGGTGTAGGTATTTTAGTGACAAGTTCACCGTACTTTGGTAAACCGTGCGATATTGCAGTCAAAATGAGGATGGCACAATAGTGCATTTTTAATTTAGTTTGAATACTTAAGATTGCAGTTGTGAAAACGCAGGAGCTGAACCAGAAAGAATAGTGTTTACGCAAGACTTAAAACGGAAGTAGAGCAGGGGTTTTACGAAGCTCTTAAGTAGTTGATGAAATAGAGCGATAGATGGTTATATCGCTCTGTTCACCGCACCTGTAAATAGTTCCACTTCTTTAGTCTATTGGTTGCATACACTACGAGTTTAGTACCACAAGGCGGAAGTCAAAAGTCACGCATAATTGTATTCCAAGCTCTTGCGCCATTTGAAATAGTATGTTTATTTACGCGGATAGTTTTGATCCAACTTATACTGTCGGCACAACTACAACCCTTCTCTACAAATCGGACAGTTTTCTAATTTACAGGTAAATCTCACTTATAAACATTTTATTAACTTGATAATAACCTATTTATAAAGCAAATAACTATAGCAAATTTGTATACAATATTAAGCTTCACTATTTTAAAAAGAAATAAAAATTAATTTTGTTAGCGTTTAATTACCAAATAATATGGTAATTTACTCAATAAGTTGGTATTATTTTCAGTACATACATAGATACACTTATCTATTTTGAAAAACGCAAACCTATTCTGAGATTTGCGGATAACTTTGTCTTGAAATTCATTAGTTTTTAATAATTTATATTGAAAACTAGCTATTTTGTATTGTCTGGTAAGGAGTTGAAAGTTAAATGATTTGAAGGTTTTATTTTTTTCTAACAAAATTTCTTGTCAACTTGCTCAGTTCTGGTGAGAACGATACTAATTTTTAGTGAGCGAAAAGCTTTGAGCAAAACTATCTAATTTTTTCAATATTCAATAGGAAACGGAGAAGGATTTTATGCGTTTTACCCGCCAGATACCCATTGCGTCTTTAATACTATCACTACTGGTTTTATGGCAGCCTACTTTAGCTGACTCCAGGAGCGATCTTCCCTGGGGTCAAGAAGAAAAAACACCTTCTCTCTGGGATAAAAATAAGTGTCCTGGAGGTTCTTCACAAAGTTTTCGCTTGGCTGGAGAACTCAATAATCCAACCACCTATAACTTGCAAAACCTGAGAAATTTGCGAGATACTTTAAAAAAACAAAATCCAGCATTAGTTACTGAAATTACTGTAAGCTTTCAAACCGGTTCAGGGCCACGAACAGAAACATACTATGGAGTTCCCCTATGGGAATTGATTAATAATCCTAAAGCCGGAGGTGGTCTCAAACCTGGGAATTCTGGGGTGAATAGTAAAAACTCTCTTCTGAGACAATATGTTCTAGTTGACGCCACAGATTGCTATGGTGCAGTCGTAGCTATTGGTGAAATTCAACCTAACTTTGAAGGGAAAACAGTGCTAATTGCATTTGCAAAAAAAGGTAGTGATGGTAAAGTCGTGCCTTTAACAGATGAAGGATTTGCTCGTTTAGTAGTTCCAGGTGACAAAGCTGGAGGTCGTTACGTTAGTAATGTGACAAATATCCTCATATTATCTGCTCCTCCTTCTCCTTTGAAACCAAAATATTTCTGAAAAGCCTTCTGATTAAAGACGCCGATAACGGAGAATTCCTAAACCACTTGGTCAAGTAGACCAAGTGGCTTTCGATTGTAAACATTACGCCTTCTTGCTCGTTTAAAACTAAGCTTTGATATTTTCATTTAGATGCAAGAATCAGGGTTTGATAGAGAGCATTCCAATCTTGTAAAAAAAGTTATATTAAGTTCTCACAAAAGTAACCAGTGCAGTTAGTCAGTATTCAACTACTTGACAAATTACTAAATCTACGATGTGCCAAAAATTATCAGAACGCACCTAGAGAACTGAGTAGCTGCATCACCAAAAACAGTTTTTAATGAATGCTCCGCCAAGTTTTGACTGTCCCTTTGACTATTTTACTATCGAGTTTTTCACGATATTCTAATACCAGTCTGATATCTAAGTTATTCTGTAAGGCAGAAGATAGCATCCCACTAAATGAAGATAATCTAATAATCTGATAGTTGTTAGTATTACTCAGTTTAGAATTATCTTTTAACGTAGGGAGTATCAAAATATGGAAATTAGCGCTCGTAATTCCTTTAAAGGAACTATTAAGAAAATTCACCCAGGATCAGTCAACTCTGAAGTCATATTAGAAATTGTGCCTGGGGTGGAAGTAACTGCAATTATTACCAAGGAGTCGGTAGAGCATCTCCAACTTCAAGAGGGAAAACAAGCGATCGCTGTAATTAAAGCATCAGATGTCATAATTGCTACAGAATAGCTCGAAATGAGTAGATATGCACCTTGGGTTTAGACATAGGATTGATACTTGATAACAGACTTCTTGCATGAATCAAAAGCCCTTACCTTAAATCCCTCTTCCAATTTTGGGAGAGGGACTTTGAAATTAACTCTCCTTCTCCCAATTTTGGGAGAAGAGGTTGGGGGATGAGGGCGAATTTTGCATTTGTGCAAGAGGTCTAACGAAACAGAATCAATTGATTGGGACGATGATTTTGTGACTGAATCAAGATTGACTGTTCTAGATACAGTTAGCGACGAGTTTGAATATGAAACAAAATCAATGTCACTTTTTCAATCTGTTTTTACATACGATGTCTGATTTTTTGGTAAATTATTTGGGTCAGTAGTGATTCGCCAGTAAATTATCAGTCTGGATTCGCTTTTATTTATCTGTTGTATATATCTTTTTTCTGACTTTCCATTCAAATAGGCAAAATATTCTTAATAATTTGATAATCCAACGGCTTAAGACTCTGGCAGCCAAAAGGTAGTCGCTAGATGCAAACGGTGTTGAGTTGCATTCAAGGAAATAGGTGAAACCATGTGCCAAGAGCGATCGCAACGTACAATAGCAACTGAATATTGTGGCAAGGGTGGAACTTCTTTAACTACAGATGTAGTCTGATTATCTTTGAGAACTCGGAAATACCCTCCCCACTCTGGGTTCCATCCTTCATTTAAATAGAAAAGTTGAGTTACATGTTTACGGGGGATATCTGTATGAGGACGGTTCCAGAATCCTAAATCATGTCGTGTTAAATAAATTGTTAGTGAATGGTTTTTCAAATCCAAATTAGTAAGATGCTCCATTGCCTCTCGATAATCAGGAGTGAGAAGTTGTTCAATCAATTTTTGCCAACTAAGACTCAGATCCTTGATATCTTGTAGACCTTTGTACTTACTTTCATCGAGAATGCAGCGTGCAAAAAACCTGTAGTCATTATATGTATATTCTGGGTATCCATCTGGCTCAAAGTCTCTAGCATGATATTCTTTATAGTTTGTAGTCGGAAAACTGTTTGCTAGTTCAGATTGTACTGAAGTGTCAAGCAAGTTTTCAAATACAATCCATTTATAAGGAATTTCTTGCATAGTTGCATTACTAATTGCACTCAAGTTCAACATGATCCCTCCAAAAAAACCTTTCAAATAGTTTATTGCTGTTTAACTAAATATCGCTCCAAATCGTCTATCATCCGATTGGCTGCAAGGGGGCCAAACTGAACCCAATAAAACCCCACCTCATGAACTTTTTCCTGTTGGACAACTTTCAACTTTGACCACAACGGTTCTGCTTTCAGTTGCTCAAGTATTGGGTGTAAATCCCTTTTGCCCAGTGTGTCTTCTGATACTAGAAATAAAATATCCCCATCTAACTCCCTCAAAAGTTCATTTGATAAAGCATAGGCAGCAGGACCACCCCCTAGACTCAGGGTTGCTTGACTATCCAAAGTTTGAGAGTAAGGACGTGCAACACCCGCATCTTTAAGAATAACTCCTGAAAAACTTGCCTTCGCCCACAGCCAAAGTGCATCAGTACGCAATTCGGTAACTGAGACTAAAGTTGTATTCAGGCGATCGCCCATTTTTGCTTTAAACTGTGTCAAACGTGCATAATAATTATCCATTACCTGCTGGGCTATTTTAGTTTTACCCAGAACACTGGCTGTGAAAGCAAAAGATTCTTTCCAAGCTCCACTGGCTCCAGGAGGAGCCAAAACAGTGGGTGCAATGTGTGATAACAGTGGATAAATATCTTGATGAAAATGCATACCAAGAATTAGGTCTGGTTTGAGAAACAAGACTTTTTCGATACTAGGAGAGAGCCAATCTACATCTTCAATACCTGATAGCGGGCCTACTAACCGTTGCAATTGTGAGACAAATGACTTTGAGGCAGCTATAGGTTTGATCCCCAACGCCAAAGCATTTTCTAAACAACTACCACTAAGCACAACTACTCGTTGAGGATGAGCAGGAACTATTGTCTTACCCATTAAGTGCTGAACTACTCGAACCTGACTTAAAGAAGAAAGATTCTTGTCATGGCTAACTTTTGGGTAATTAAAAAACAAACAACCGTTTAGCCACACTACCACAGCAAGCAATCCTAAAACGGGCAGGCATCGGACAAAACACTTGGCTAACCAATGAGTTGTTCTCATTAAAATTCCCACTTCACTGTCAACTGTGCTGTATACGGACGACCAGGAATAATTCTTTGGAGATAGTCAAAGCTTGCTTCATAATATCGAACATTAAATATGTTATTCAAGTTGAGTCCAACGCTAAAGTTATTCTGACGATAGTACAAAGCTGCATCAGTAAGAAAGTAGCTTGGGATCGTGTATGTATTCAAATTATCTGGCTTATTATCTCCAACGTAGTTAAAGCCAATTCCACCTCCAAAACCTTTGAGAGAACCAGTAAGAAAGGTGTAAGTTGTCCACAAACTAGCGACATGCTCTGGTGCTCCAGATACTCGATTCCCGACTGGAATGTTGTTGTCTTTGGTAAAGCGTGCGTCTGTATAACCGTAAAAGCCAATTACATTCCAACCAGGAAGAATTTCTCCCGTAACACTCAGTTCTACTCCCCGACTTCTTTGTTCTCCTGTTTGTACATCAAAATTGGAATCGATAGGATCGGAAGTCAAAATGTTAGTTAGTGTCAGTTGATATAAAGCAAGTGTTGCCGAGAGTTTGTTATCAAATAAATCAGTCTTAACGCCCACTTCATACTGAGTACCCCGCTGTGGTTTAAAAAGGCTGTCATCTCGACCTGCACCCGTTATTTGTTCAAAAGAGCGGCTGTAGCTGGCGTAGAGTGAGACAGGCGCTATGGGTTGATAAACTATGCCTACCCTTGGACTAAAGGCAGAATCAGACTGGACACTCGCCGTTGAAGTAATCCGATTAGCAAACTCATTCTCTACTAAATCATAACGTCCACCCACAAGTAGTTTGAGGTTATTGGCAAGTGTCACTTGGTCTTGAAGATAAAAGCCTAAAGCATCATCTCTAAAGAAGACATCAACTCCTCCAAGAGTATCACCTAGTGGTTGACCATACACTGGGTTAAAGACATCAAGAGGGGCGGCAGCTGTTCTAAGTACACTAGTTCTTCGGGTTTGTCTAAATAAGTCAAACCCCACCAAAAGTTTATGTTTTATATTACCAGTGTTAAAATCACCAATAACATGAGTATCTATTGTATAAG
>NZ_JBALDE010000163.1:0-3864 GCF_036917515.1 Nostoc sp.
TTATATCTTCTACCATTTGCTTTTACCTTGGTTAGATGTATTCAATATTCCTGGGATGAAACGTTGTTTCTTTAAGTTGATTGAATTGATGAATGATTTTCGAGCTTCTCCGATTCATTTCTCTATAGCTAGCTAATCTTCTCCTATTTTTCTTCCCCGAAGGTAACAAAAGAGGGATAAGTCCTGGTTACATAGCATCCAAGAAACGATACTTTTACGGTGTTCGGGTTCAGTTATTAACGACGAAAAATGGTATTCCGGTTGAATTTGTGTTTATACCTGGTAGTGCCAGCGATGTACGTGCGTTAAATGCATTACCTTTGAATCTGCCGCCTGGTAGTGAAGTTTACGGTGATTCAGCCTACACAGATTATACCGTTGAGGATGAGCTCAAACAAACGAGTCAGATTTCCTTGAAAGTAATGAGGAAAAAAAATTCCAAGCGTCAAGACCCACCTTGGAATCAATATATCAAACAACATACTCGGCATTATATCGAAACCGTGTTTAATGGTATTACTAGTTTTTTCCCAAAATCCATTCATGCGGTTACGTATCAAGGGTTTTTACTTAAGCTACAAGCATTTATTTTTCTTTTACTCTTCAACAAGCTTTTAGAGAATGAGTAATTTATAGAACTTAAAATCATTTTAAGAAATGAATACTCAATCAACTCTCAGGTGCGGTGACGCTACGTGCCACCGCCACTTTGTTGTACGTGATCGCATAAATTGTTGAGGGGTGACAAGCACACATCAGTCGATAACCCGCAACTTGGGTTAGTAGGTAAAATTTAGAAAGGGATATTTTCAATAATTATTGGTTCAATTGGTTCACTTAGTTCAAAAGAGAAAATACGTGAATAAAAGTAGAGTTCAGCTTCTAGTGATTTTTTGATGTTTTCGGCTTTGCGAAAGCCATGCTGCTCACCCTCAAAGGGAATGTAAGCTACTGCCAGACCTTTAATCTGCAAGGCTTTTACCATTGCTTGTGTTTGGTTTGGTGGAACAACTTTATCTTCTATCCTTTAGAAAAAAATGATTGGGCAAGTAAGACGATCAGTATGGTTGATTGGTGAGCGCGGTTGATAAATCTGACGCTGTTGTGGATAAGCACCAATTAAACGTTCCAAGTAACGCGATTCAAATTTATGTGTATCCTGTGCTAAAGCTTCTAAGTCACTGACTCCATAGTAGCTGGTACCGACTTTGAAAGTATTACCCGTGGTGAATTGAAGCATATCGCTTATATGCTGCGATCGCTCGCTGCCAGAAGAACCAAGTACGGGGCACAGCAGATGGTTGCTAGCAGCTATCCATTCTTCAGTAAGGGCGATGGATGGCTGATTAGTTTTTTGAAAAATCAAGCTAATGATGATGGTAGCTCCGGCGATGGCAGTTAAGATTATGGTAGTTCTCCACAATGGCTTCATGTTGCTACATCTGTTGTTGTGATATAAGAAACCACAATCTTAACCGCATTAAACATTTAATAGACTTAAAACTTTTGCGATGCCAACTCTTAGAGACGTTACGCGAACAGCAGGCGTAGCCATCGCTCAAAAATAGTAGTTTATGATACAGTTTTTTAGGAAATGCACAAAGGGTGATTGAGAAGAATGAATCATAAACTGAGCTTATGAATTCCTGGCTTAAACATAAATTATCAGATTTTCAGTTAAACAGTTACCACTTCATTCAAGGTTTTATCATCAGTTCAAACTGGACTAGTAGTTGCAGTCATAGTCAAACCAGATATTCCTCTAGCTCGATTCTCATACAACTTCTTGACAAAATTCTCTTCAATCACAGTATAGTCATATTCCGGTGTGAGATTTGCTCTTACCCTTGATCAAGTTATTAGCTTTACTTATGTTATTAGAGCCACTAAGCCCTTGAAATCTGGTACTTAAAATCACTAATTTTGAGCAAATTTATACTTAGGCAGGTATTCATCACACCGCGATATCCTTCTCTACGAGACGCTCCGCAAACGGTGAACTTTCAGTAGACCGAAAAGTTTTGAAAGTTAACTAAAGAATGAAGGTTTCAGGCGATGCTTTTGGGCTTTCCGTCACGACCACAGGCGATCGCTCTATTTATCCATCTGGAATAGAGGTGCTTGAAAGGTAAATTGGAAGATGATTTCGGCAGATAACCTTCCCAACGTGAAACGAAGGACTGATAAGGCTTCTGGAAAGTTTTCGGTCTACTGACCTTACTAACGCAAAAGTTTTCGGTCTACTCAATAGTGGGTCACATCAGATTTAGACAAAGGATTTCAGGCAAAGAAGCTGCTATCTGCTTCCACGTCAAGCCAGCATCATTCGAGAGGAAGATTTGACCATCACAAGTTCCGAAAGCAGCTATATTCCTGAAAGTGGCAAGGGTTCCTGTGTTGATATTGTCTTTTAGCCACTCTGGTAGCCCTGGCTCACACTTTTCAAATGTGCCTGGCTCATCAAGTAGACGGCGATAGATGGCTGCCTTGTTACCTGATGGGCCCATAGAAACGGTCATCAAAATTGTCTCACCACACACTGCCACAGCTCGTGAGTAGTTAGCATGTAGATTTGTGCGATCAAAGCTCCAAGAGTTCCCTCTATCTTGACTAATTGCTAGCCCCTCAGCCGTAGCTGCTAACACGAGATCCCGACGAGCCGGAATGGTTCGTACCTCGTGAACATCTGCATGAAAGTCAATGGTGGGTTGCCATGACTGTCCCTGGTCGTCAGAGCGCAGAATGCCTCCTACATGCACATTTACATAAAGTTCGCCGGATTGACCTACTGCCATCGAACGAACATCTGGAGGTCCTCCCCACGGTGTATACCATTGGGAACGTCCTTCAGCCGCCTCAAAGCAATTGATCCGATTCGTGCTTCCATCATTAGTAATACGGAGGAGATGAGCTTGCGACGTTCCTACCAGAACCGCATCCTCGATCGGCAAGATGCAGTTCAATCGCAAATCATTTATCGCAGCAACTTGATGCCACTTGCCCTTAGGGTCACGATGCCATATTGAATTGCGATCGGCGATCGCCCACAGTCCATCTTGGCTCAAGGCAAGAGCAGTGATGGAATAACCTTCAAGTTCTACATACTGTTTGGAGTCAATAAACAGCAACCCATCAGATGTTCCTGCTATTACTAGAGGTTTAGGCATCGCCTGCTCGGCATTGGCAAAGTCTGTATCTGTTTGCTTGTGCTCAATCGGCTTCACGATTTGCTGCTCCGTCTTGTTCATAATTTGAATCTCCTTAAGTACTGTCATTATTGGTTAACATCATTCCTACAGCACTCGTTCTAATGTCAACGAACGCTGTCTGATTGACGAGTTTCTTTATTGAGACAAAGCTTTAGATTTGCATAGTCTGTTTAGCTAAAGATGCCTGAGCTTCATGTTATTAAGGGCTTTACATGTGTTCATCTTTCTTGAGAAGTAACCTATGTAGAGCTTTTGCAGGATTTAAAGTAAAAATTTCTATACTTTTGGGTTTATTGCCATTCGTACATTGCGATGGTGATTAATGGGACTTAGGCAAAAAACACCGATAGAATGACCTCAAACGTATATTCCAAAGGGTTTTGACATCATTTTGCTTGGTTTGTTGATATATCTGGGTTTCAGGCGTTTTCAGGCATTTGGTGTATTTCCCTAACCCTGTAAGGGTTTGAGGCTTATTTATTGCTAAAAAATGTTTAAGTCCCGATAGTTCTTCTAAAGTGAACATAGGGCAAGCAGATGGATGAGAATTTAGCACTTTCAACTCCTAAGAAACACATTCCGTAGCGTTGGAAATAGGGATGAGCTCTAAGCCAAAAGCTTGAGCTTTTATCTTCAGGTTTTTAAGTATCCGGTC
>NZ_JBALDE010000164.1:0-9043 GCF_036917515.1 Nostoc sp.
GGAACTCATGGGTTCTATTCGCAATAAACAGAGGTTTTATCGCCAGGGTTTGAAAGCTATGTCACTTATACAGCAAGCTCTTTAGCTCCCCTGTCACCCCCTGAAGAAGTATAGTGAGATTATTCATACCAGCAACCTCTAATTTGATGAATATTTATTAATTGAACAGTCATATTGTGCTTTTATTGAAGTCAATCTTTCTTATTACGAGGGGATGAATTATCTAGTACTGTATTAGCACAAACCACATCGCTAATCCATTCTCCCTCAATATTATTGTTAGAAGAATTTGCATAATCATCCCATGTCATGGAATCGCCAGTTGAATATTCATAAACAACTCCACGAGTTTGATTATTACCATCTCCATCATTTAAACGAATCCATATTACATAATCATTAGAGGGAGGATAACCACCACCAAATTCAATATCTGGAGATTGAGCTAAACTTCTAATTGCCCCTGGTGCAGGTCGCCAACTTCGATAATGATGAGTTACAAATTTGTCAGGAGAACCAGACCTTCTGTAATGTACTGTTTGATGAAATTTGTAATTATAAAGAACTGAAGATTGACCTTGTGGTCCACAAACCAAATCAAGTGGATAGAAAGAACAATATCCTTCCTTAGCTTTATTTGGAACCTGTTCATTTTGAGCTTTAGTTGTGCTAATTGCAGCCTTCACAGTAGGAGCTAATTCCGAACCAGCAGCAGCACATTCAGGTTGAACAACACAAGCGTCTAGAGACGACAGCAATACATAAACAGTTTTAGGTAAAATCACCTTAAATATTAGAAGTAAAAGAAACATAGAAATTCCTACTAATCTAAATACAGATTTATTTGTGGTTAATCGCATTAGTCTTGACTCCTTACAACCAAAGATCAAAATCGGTGTATCTAACATCTAGATTGTCTGATAGGAGAAGAGAATCAGGTCAGTAAAAATACGAGTATTTAGTAAATTATTTTGAAAATTGACCAAGACTGTATAGGTAAACCAATTAGCTATTAACTCTTAAACTGGGCAATGGATATGATTGATGCTGCTTAAAATCGGCAAACTCACAGATGGAGTTAAATGGACAAAAGCGGCAGTGAGAGCCAGGATTAGGAGGGAATATTTTACTGAAATTAGTAGTTCCTTCCTGATATTTTTGCAAATCGTGCTGGTGCTTGTGGGCAATATTCGCTAACTCAAATTTTAAGGATTCTAATTCACTATTATTAATACTAATTAACTCTGATTTTTTACATATTTCTAAATTATAAAATGATGCAACAGCTTTTCGTCCAGGGTAAAGATAACGAGCAGCTAACAAGTAAACTAATGCCTGTCGTTTGTCAAAAGCCGACTTACCAGTTTTGAAATCCAAAATATGTAAAGTGCTATCAGACTCAATAAAAACGCAGTCCATAGCCGCGTATAAGCGAAAGCAATAATCTTCTTGTTCAACTACTATCGGTTTGGGAAAGCCTTCATCACCCGGAGTTAATTGGATAATATTTTTATCCAAAAGCAACGGTGCATCGTGATATTTTTGCAAAATTTGCAGCACACGTTGCTGGACTTGAACGCTTGAGTTGCCTAATTGAAGTAGCTGGGCAACTCTTTCTACGCCATCTGCTTGCTTCAACAGATGCCTGTGATGATGAAACTCATAAACGCCTTTTTGAGCGAGTATACCAATTCGCTGGGGCGCGGTGGCTTGCGTTAAAAGCGCTTTGACTTGTGGTTCGTGTTGCCGTGCTTTGATAAACCCCCGTCTCATCTGGCAATGCCAGCGTTCTTGCCCAGTCGCTGGGGCAACTAGAGACCAAAGGTGATAACTGGCAAAAGGTCGATCGGGGGTTGACATTGCTCAGAAACAGTGAGAGAAAATACGGTGGGGAGAAGTTTAAGCTAAGGCTTTCTTAGAAAAGAACTTCGGAGGATACTTGCTGCTACACACGCTTTGCGGGAAGCTTTTATAGTACTGATAATGTACCGGAGCAAGTGGCAAAAATGTCTAGCAAGATAAAATTTGGTACCGATGGATGGCGAGGGATTATTGCAGATGACTTTACTTTTCCGAATGTGCGGAAAGTTACAAGGGCAATCGCCACTTACTTAGAAACAGCCTACACAAAAGATAGACCAGTACTTATTGCCTACGATACTCGCTTTTTAGCTGACCAGTTTGCCCAAACAGCGGCCCAAGTACTAGCAGACTTGGGTTGGACTGTGAAAATTACTGAACGGGATTGCCCCACACCAGTAATTGCCTACAACGCCCGTCACCTAAATTCCGCTGGGGCGTTAATGTTTACTGCTAGCCATAATCCAGCACCTTACTGTGGAATTAAATATATACCCGATTATGCTGGGCCTGCCACTCCAGAGATTACTGATACTATTGTGGCAAATATAGAAGGTGCATCGGATGAATTGCCTGGGAGCAATCCATCAGGTTCAATTTCAATTTTCGATCCCAAACCAGATTACCTGCAATTTATCTACACTCTACTTGATGTAGAAAAGATCAAAAGCGCTAATTTAAAGGTGAAGTACGATGCTTTGTATTCTACCTCTCGCGGCTATTTAGATGAAGTTTTGCAACATAGTGGCGTTCAGTTAGAAAGTTTCCACGATTGGAGAGATGTGTTATTTGGGGGTGGGATGCCAGAACCCAAAGGAGAACAATTAGTTGAGTTAGTGGAAGCAGTAGTTCGCGATCAAGCTGATTTGGGCTTGGCGACCGATGGAGATAGCGATCGCTTTGGTATCGTTGATGAACAAGGAAACGTGCTCACTCCGAATACTGTGCTGCTACTCCTAGCACGTCATTTAATCAAAAACAAAGGTAAAACTGGCGCGATAGTCCGCACTGTGGCTACAACCCACCTGCTGGATAATTTCGCTGCTAAAAATGGGCTGCAAATTTACGAAACAGCAGTTGGTTTTAAATACATCGGCGAAAAAATGCGCGAAACTGCCGTGTTAATCGGTGGAGAGGAATCAGGTGGTTTGAGTGTTATTGGGCATATTCCTGAAAAAGACGGGGTATTAGCCGATATGCTGGTGGCAGAAGCGATCGCTTATGAAGGCAAACCGCTGAGTCAACTTGTCAAAGAAGCGATTGCTGAAGCCGATGGCCCACTTTACAACAACCGCCTAGACTTGCACCTGACAGAGGCGCACAAAACCGCCGTTATCGACTCTTTTACTAAAAATCCACCTACAGAGGTAGCAGGAATTAAAGTCAAGGAAGTGGGGCGTAAAGACGGTATTAAGCTGTATTTAGAAGAAGGTAGCTGGATTTTACTGCGTCCTTCTGGTACAGAACCATTGGTACGCGTCTACCTAGAAACTAACACTCCCGAAAAACTCACTAAAATCGCCCAAGAGTTAGAGAGTGCCATTGCTAAACTAGAGGCAGTAGCAGTCTAATCTGTCAGAGTTAAGAATTAAGAGTTATGAATTAGGAGTTAAGAATTGTAAATTTACGATTCTTAACTCTTGATTTCTAATTTCGAGCAAAATATAATTCCTAACTTCTCACTTCAATCAAACTATGAAAATCGCTCCTTTTTTGACATCTCTAGTTGTAGCGGTTTGGGTAATCGCGATCGCAATTATTTCAGTCCAAAATGCTACACCTGTATCATTAAAATTTTTAACATTCCAATCGATTCAGATACCAATGGGTTTAGTACTAGCTTTTAGTGCCGTTGTCGGGTTAATTGGCATGGCACTGCTGCAACCTCTGTGGGGACTTGCTGGTACTGGCCAGGGTAATTCTCGATTGGAAGACGATGCCGAGTTTTTTGTTGATGATGAAGATTTTTGAGGTTTGAATAGCTGTACAGTACCAAAAAATTATTACAATCGCACCAGGAAAACGAGGTGGTAAGCCTTGTATTCGAGGAATGCGAATTACTGTATACGATGTTTTATCTTATCTTGCCTCTGGCATGACCTACGAGGAAGTGCTTAATGACTTTCCTTATTTGACACAAGAGAATATTTTGGCTTGCCTAAGCTATGCCGCTGATCGAAAACGGCTATGAGCGCAACTTATACAGCAGATTTTAATTTGTGGATTGAACAGACAGCCCAACTATTGCGATCGCATCGCTGGCATCTTCAAAACGTAATACTACTATCGTTAAAATTTTTAATATTCCAATCAATTCAACTCTCAGCAGTTTTAGTGTTAGCTTTCAATCCTGGTACCGGGTTAATTGGCAATTTAAACTAAAATCATAAAAATTGAGTGACAGAGGTAATCTATTGATGTGCGATCGCGCTGATTTTGATAGCCCTTGGAAAAAAATTATATAAGCTTATTTTCCCCAAGCAAAGCGCAACCCAACCTACAATTTTTCACAAAGCCAAGCGTATTGCATCTTATCACTTACCAATGCAAAATTTTTTAACTCAGGTCGATGATTTGTTTTTTACTTTCCCAATCAAAAATTACGAGTGAGTAACAAAAAGGGCAGGTTTTGTACCTGCCCTCAAAGTAATCAATATTTAAACTCGCAACTTAATTAGCTATTTGGGGCGCACTCAAAGAAACCTTTAGCGTTTCTTCTTTTTGCTGTGCTAATGTCGGCACAGAATCACGCAATCTTGCCGTCAATTGTACAGTTGTAGCGTCGTACATCTGAGTCAGCAATTTTGGATAGAAACCAATACCAATAATTGGCACCAGCAAACAAGCAATGATAAATACTTCACGGGGTTCAGCATCTATCAAAGCTTGGTGAGAAACTAATTCCTTGTTCTCTTCTCCGTAGAAAATTTCTCGCAACATCGACAGCAGATAAATCGGAGTTAAAATTACTCCCACTGCCATTAAAAACACCACAATGACTTTGAAAGTAGGGCTATAAGCATCGCTAGTGGCAAAGCCGACAAACACCATTAATTCTGCCACGAAACCGCTCATCCCTGGTAAAGCAAGAGAAGCCATCGAACAGGCAGTAAACATAGCGAAAATCTTCTTCATTCTTTTGCCGACACCGCCCATTTCATCCAACATCAGAGTGTGTGTGCGATCATAAGTTGCGCCGACAAGGAAGAACAAACTCGCCCCAATTAACCCGTGGGAAACCATTTGCAATACTGCCCCACTCAACCCCAAATCGGTGAATGAGGCGATACCAATCATCACAAAGCCCATGTGAGAAATTGACGAATAGGCAATTTTTCGCTTCAGGTTACGCTGGGCAAAGGATGTCAAGGCAGCGTAGATGATATTAACTACCCCTAAAACTATCAATACTGGTGCAAAGAAAGCGTGGGCATCGGGGAGCATTTGGGCATTCATCCGAATTAAGGCGTAACCGCCCATTTTCAAAAGAATACCTGCCAATAACATGTGTACAGGCGCTGTAGCTTCACCGTGGGCATCAGGTAGCCAAGTGTGCAAGGGAATAATTGGCAACTTGACGGCGTAAGCAATTAGGAAGCCAGCATAAAGGGCAAGTTGGAAATTCAGGGCGAAATCTTTTAAGACGAGCGATCGCATATCGAATGTCACCGTATCGCCATAAAATCCCATTGTCAGGGCAGACAGCAAAATAAACAGCGAACCGCCGGCGGTGTATAAAATAAATTTTGTCGCTGCATATTGCCGCCTTTTGCCTCCCCAAATCGACAGCAGAAAGTATATCGGTACTAGTTCCAGTTCCCACACCAGGAAAAACAACAGCATATCCTGGACGGCGAACACGGCAATTTGACCGCCATACATCGCCAAAATCAAGAAGTAAAATAGCTTCGGCTTGAAGGTAACAGGCCAAGCTGCTAAAATCGCCAGCGTGGTAATGAATCCAGTCAAAATAATTAGGGGCATGGATAAGCCATCTGCCCCTACTGACCAATTCAAATCTAGTTGGGGTACCCAGGGGTAACTCTCGACCAACTGCAAATCTGGATTGGAGAAATCATACCCAGTATAAAAAGCATAAACAATTAGTGCAAAATCGATCAGCCCTACGATGAGGGAGTACCAGCGCACTGTTTTGCCTTCTTTATCTGGGATGATGGGAATCAGTAGTGAGGCGGCTATCGGCAACAGAATAATCGTCGTCAGCCACGGAAAATTAGCTGTATTCATCACAATTCGTCTGCTATCAAAATCATGTTTGGCAAAAAGTCACTAGTTATTAACTAACAGCTTTTTGAGGATTTCGTCTTCCTCGTTAGGTTGATTTAATTAAATTGGCAATCCCATTTTGTCTCTTGGGAGTCTTTTTTGACACTTGGGGGTGCGGAATATGGGTTTTGATACTCCCAGTCAAGACAAAAATTTATCCTGAAAAAGCCGATAAACTAGAATTATAGCGGTGTGATCGCGTAGCCTAACCTATCGCTAAAAATACACGATGCTGTTTGGTGGTTGTTGAAAAAAGCAATTTGGTGCAAAAAAGCATCACAAGAGAAATAACCCTATGATAATCGCACAAATTGAAAGTCAGATTCGTTATATGAATTAGCTAGTGTGCCTAACTCATCTGCGATTACTAATGCTGATTACTTTTTATGTTACAACAGTGTAATAAGCAGATACTTAGTATATCCAAAAGATGGCACTAAAAAAAGTTAGTCATTCTCACACCTTTGCCGAAACACCTGAAGCACTTTTCCGAGATATTAAAAATAAAAAATCCCAAGGTTTGATTTCTCACCAAGCTGACATACTTAGAAAATACTGTCAGCCAGAAACTCTCAATCTACCAGATGTTGCCTTACAACTTCCAACAGGTAGTGGTAAGACAGGAGTGGGGCTTTTGATTGCAGAATGGCGGCGTTGCCGTTTTAATGAAAAAGTAGTGTATTTATGCCCTACTGTTCAGCTTGTGAATCAGGTAGTTGAGCAATCATTAACTATTTTTGGGATAAAAGCAAATGCTTTTACAGGTAAACAGACTGGATATGCCCCTACTATCAAGGCTGAGTATACTAATGCAGAAACTATTGCTGTCACTACTTATAGTGGTTTATTTAACGCAAATCCTTTCTTTAAGAACGCCGACATAATAATTCTTGATGATGCCCATGCTGCCGAAAATTATATAGCAAAATATTGGTCTATTTCAATTGAGCGCACTAATCCCGAACACCGCACTCTTTTTAAAGTTTTAGTTGCAGTTATGCGTGAGATTGTTCTCGATCCAAACTACTCTAGGTTGATGTCTAACTCTTCTCCTGATTTAGGAGATCTCCAATGGGTTCAAAAGATACCTACTCCCTCCATGTATGAAAGACTTGAAGAAATAACTACAATACTAGATACATATATCAATGATATAAAGGATTTAAAGTATTCTTGGTCTGTTATAAAGGATCACTTATTTTCATGCCATATATACAGCAGCTATAACTTTATATTAATTCGTCCTATTTTACCACCTACTCGTACTCATGAACCATTTTCTACTCCTAAACAACGCATATATATGTCTGCTACATTAGGAGAAGGAGGAGAATTAGAAAGGCTTGCAGGTACAGAAAAAATAGTTCGTTTACCAGTTCCGCATGGATGGGATCAACAGGGCATTGGTCGTCGCTTTTTCTTTTTTCCAGAAAGATCACTTAATGAAGAAGCTGCACTCAAGCTAGCTATAGATATGATCAAAGAAACACCAAGAACACTCGTCCTTGCCCCAGATGATCCTACTGCAAATAAACTTACAACACAAATATCTACAGCAACTAGTTATAAAATATTCAATGCTAGGGAAATCGAGAAGTCAAAGCAGACTTTTATATCTGAGTCAAAAGCAGTAGCTATAGTTGCAAACCGATATGATGGCATTGATCTAGGAGGTGATGAATGTCGTCTATTAATAGTAAAAGGAATGCAAAAAGCAATAAATCTACAAGAAAAATTTCTTGTGACGCGAATGCCAGCAAATATTCTTTTTAATGACCGTGTATTAACTAGAATTGTTCAGGCAGTTGGTCGTTGTACAAGAGCAGATAACGATTATTCCGCAGTAGTAGTGCTTGGAGAAGAATTGAATAGTTTTTTACTAGATAAGAATAAAAGGAAATTTTTACATCCAGAAATTCAAGCTGAGATAGAGTATGGAATTGAGCAATCTAAAGATATTAAATCATCAGAGTTTATTGATAATTTGCAAATTTTTCTAACACATAAAGAACACTGGAATGGAGCAGAGAAGGATATTATAGATTTGAGAGATAAATTAGAACAATCCCAACTTCCAGGCATAGAAAAATTACAGGGATCTGTTGCTCATGAAGTTAGATATCAAAACGCACTTTGGAGCGGCAATTTTGAACAGGCAGTTCAAGAATGTAATTCTGTATTAAGTTCGCTTAGTGGAGATGATGTTAAAGGATATAGAGCCTTTTGGTACTACCTTGCTGGAAGTGCAGCCTGGATAGCGGCAAAACATGGTGTAGCTTCTATGGAAGGAGTAGCACGGAATTTCTTTAAGCGTGCTGCTTCTACTACTGAAGGAGTTAGTTGGCTCTATCAACTCTCTAAGTTGAATTTAGAAGAAAATCAAGAAAATCAAGCTGATAAATTGAGACTGACTTCTGTAATTGAAGCACTAGAATCACAATTGTCACTATATGGCAATTTCAACGATAAAAAGTTTGAAGCAGAGGTAAAAGCAATTATTGAGAATCTCCAGAGAGTAAAAGATACTCAGGAAGACTCCAAAGCATTTGAAAATGGACATGAAAGATTAGGGCGTTTATTGGGTTATGAAGCTCGAAATTCAAACGGAGATGCTGACCCAGATCCCTGGTGGATTGCTTATGATGACTTTTGTATTGTATTTGAAGATCATTCAACTGATAATAATGGAAATCCGTTAGGAGCAAACAAAGTTAGACAAGCAGCTTCACATCCTAACTGGATTAAACAGAATGTATCATCACTTCGCCAAGATTCAGAAATCATACCTGTTGTGGTTACACCTTGTATAGCAGTCGCCATCTTAGTTAGGACGTAGAATATATAGAGAAGTGATTGATTTCTGCATTCGTATGGCAAACCCTTACAGTTATGATCT
>NZ_JBALDE010000165.1:0-23981 GCF_036917515.1 Nostoc sp.
CTTACCCCTTAATGACCAAACCCCGCCACGAATTACGCAAGCAATTGCAAACTGCTTAACCCACAAGTGTTTCGGTTTTTCTTAGTGCCATTCGTGTATATGCCCTTTCGGTCTTCTCTGTCGAGTCGCTCTATTACCATCCATCCGTTCAATCCCTTGTTGCACAGTGCTATGCAGTCGTTACAGGAGATGACGCCCCTACTTGCCTAGCTAAAGCCAAAACTGCTGCGATTGCGGCAGTCCAGCCACATATTCAACGCTTAAGTGAGCGAACAGCTGAAAAGGCGATTCGTGAAAAGATTTTTCAACATTTGCCTCGAAGAGAACAAATTGCTGATGGTAAGCCCATAAGTATCTCTATTGATGTGGTTAGTGTTGTCACAGCAGAGCGTGAAAGGTTACAAAATGCAC
Source organism: Nostoc sp. (assembly GCF_036917515.1). Classification (GTDB taxonomy): domain Bacteria; phylum Cyanobacteriota; class Cyanobacteriia; order Cyanobacteriales; family Nostocaceae; genus Nostoc. Next base: position 412 of record NZ_JBALDE010000165.1, read on the forward strand.
TTGATGCTGGCAATTTGATAGAAATCATTTCACAATATCCAATTCGTGAAACGCCTGCTCTAGACAAAATTGCAAAGGAACTTGGGTTTCAAAACCGTGAACAGTATGAGAGGGCTGTACGGAAACTATTAATGGATGACAATGAGGCACTAACTTTTGTAAAATCTCTCTTCGACACGTTGGAATCTGACATTGAGGCAGCATGATTGCATGTAGTGCGATCGCATCCCTCCTATAATGTGCATTGTACTGCACGAGAACACACTCTACTACTGGCAATTTGATACGATTAGCAAAGTGAGCGATCGCTTAGTCTTTTGAGCAGACTGGCGAAAACTTATAGGTCACAACAGGTAAAGGCGTTTACTTTTTCAGCAAAAAGAGTACCATCATGAGTGTAGAAGTATCTAATTTTATCTGTGTCAGCAAAGGACATTTTTCACGAAGCAGTTAAGCAAGCTCTACAAAAAGAGCAATGGGTAATTACAGACGATCCACTCAAATTTAAATTTGGTAACGTCAACTTTCAGATAGATTTGGGTGCAGAAAGACTAGTTGCAGCCGAGAGAGCAGGTGAGAAAATAGCAGTCGAGATTAAGAGCTTTCTGAATCCTTCTGCAATTACAGATTTCTACGGGGCTTTAGGTCAATTCCTCAGTTATCGCTTGGCGCTGAAAGCGACTGAGCCAGAGCGAGTATTATATTTGGCAGTTCCAGTAGATGCCTATCGAACTTTCTTTCAACTTGAGTTCACGCAGACAGCAGTCCAAATATATCAAGTTTTGTTAGTTGTGTACGATCCAGTGAATGAGGTGATTGTGCAATGGATAAAATAGCTAAGTATCGAGAGTATATTCAGACTTTGCTTACTCATTATGCCAGTGACGATGTTTCAGATGATAAGGTCGAGGCTCAACTCATCTTCGATACAGAGCGAGATCATTATCAGTGGATGAATGTGGGTTGGCAAGAATTCGATCGCATTTATCGATGTATCATCCATTTTGATATTAAAAACGGAAAAATATGGCTTCAGCAGAATTTAACAGATCAGAATCCTGCTGAGGAGTTAGTCAAGATGGGTGTTCCTAAAGATGACATCGTTTTGGGATTGCAGCCTCCCTATAAAAGGCAGTACACAGATTACGGCGTTGCTTAAGGAGTTAGCCATATATGCAATGGTGCATTGCGCGATCGCTGATAATAATCTGGGCGATGTCAACAACAGCCTACGCCCACGTACTCTTGGGTAGAGAAAGCAAAAACACCATAGCAAAGCCTAAAAAAACAATCTAGCAAAATTATTGTCCGCTTCACTGCCAGCCCTTATTGATTTTAAAGGATTGGATACCAGCTTTCTTATGCGATCGCTGTTTAGTTAGAGGACTACTTTGCCTCAATCCGTGAAGCCAATTGTATTAAGGTTATCTGTAGAGCAATACAGATAGTTAATCCTATCTAGACTGGATTAAATAATGGATTATACCTAAAATAATTAAATGAGCAGGATAAAACACATAAAACCATCTAGCTCGTGAACCTTGTTTTCCATTGAATTGAAAAACAATGAATCCTGCAAGAATTGCCCAATATTGCACTATATCACTTATAAATAGAGTTACTAAAATAAAGTGAAAGAAGCACCAGTAGAGCAACCATACATTAGGCTTTAGTTTTTCTGTTAGGGACATTAAGAAAATTACTCCAATCCCATATACTCTATATTCAACGCCCAAGCCCTCGGCAACTACTGCACACAAGCCGATAATTATTAATTGCTGCCATAATTGTGAGTAACGCTTGACTAAGCGCAACATCACAAGTTCAAGAAGAAGCGTGAACAGAATATTAAGTGATAAGCTCTGGAAAACAATACTGTAGATTGGTTGAGATATTATTGCTGTAATTAATAGTCTCCTCCCATAGCGGTATGCATTTTGGGTATGTTTTTCGCCTTTAACCAGAAGCCATGCAAAGAGAGGAAAACTGAATCGCCCAACTAAGTGCAAAATTCTTAACTCTGGCATTAGCAAATAGCACACATGATCCATAACCATGAACACTGCGGCTAAAATTTTAATGTTAAAAGCTGAAACTTTAATCACAACGTTACAATTACCTTGGATTCTTTGATATAGAATCCCAAAAATTTTATTTAATTTTATTTATTTAATATAAGAGTTATTCAAAATACTAGCAATTTGATAACATTAACAAAAAGGGCAATGTCTACAATGGGCTGTTACCCTCCTGTGTCGCTCTAAGCATTAGCGTAGCGTCTCATAGAGAAGCTATGCCAAACGGCTTTACGTTACGCTATCGGTGACGCCCTCTTCAGCAGAAAATGCAGAAATACTATGGCAAAGCGTAAAAAAAGCAATCTTCAGTGGATAAAAGAAACGCTTGAACTAAAACCTGACCATCGCTGGGAATCTCCATCAGGTTACAAAATTTTTGTCGCAGATCGGGGGGCTGTTCGCTTCAATGTTCCCCAGAATTGGGTTTTTGAGCCACAAGAAAAATCTTTCAAGTTCATGGATAAAAAACCGCCCAACGATGATTGCTGTCTAGAAGTATCTTTTAATCGTCTGCCACCTAATGACTGGAGCCAGTTTCCGCTAAAATCCACCTTGAAGAAAGTCTTGGAAGACGACAGCCGCAACATCATTGAGAGGGGAGAAATTATTACCGTTAAGCGTCAAACCGCCAGAATTGTCTGGACAGAGATGAAGTTCATTGACACCCAAGAAGAATCACGGGAAGCTTTTTCGCGGACTTGCATTGGTTTGGGGTCGAATGTTCAATGCTTAATTACATTCGATTATTGGGTAGATCAAGCAGAACAATTAATACCTGTTTGGGATGAAGCAATGCGTAGTCTCACATTAGGGTTGTATATTCGTGACCCCATGACTGGTCTGGCTTTCCCTGACTGAAGCCCAAAAATGAATTGTCAGCAGAGGTCAAATTCAGACAATGTATAAAATGGGCGTGGTTGCAGCACCTCATAATTTCTATATGCTAAATTTGGAGCGGGATAGTAATAAAGTTACAAAGCTATAGTTTAGGTTCCATAAACCTAACTGGTGCGCCAACCTTTAGTATGAGCGTATGTCGCCGAGTACTTGAAACTATACCATCGTTTGATTAGCTCAGTTGGTAGAGCGATCGACTCACAATCGATGTGTCACAGGTTCGACTCCTGTATCAAACCCCAGGAAGTTAGCTCACTGGTAGAGCAATCGACTCATAATCGATGTGTTGTAGGTTCGATTCCTATACTTTCCACCAAAAACCCTCGCCCTGGGTACGGGCACCTTGTTAGGGACAAGGCCTCAAAACTATTGGGTATTCAAAAAACCCAATCAAAAAAACTTTTGTTTTTTCTACTCTGTCATGCAGGTATATATAACAGTAAAGAAGCTAGCGCAACTGTATCTCTCCCTAACTTGAGTATGTTCCTTCCTTTTCCTACATCCAGTTTTCCTTTGGGGATTCTGGAGTGGCAAAGGAACGGCATATTTGAGCGCCGTTTTCTTTTTTTAGATTGCCATTGAGCAGTTTGGAAAAAGTAGCAGCAATCTTAATCCAGTTTTGGAGAAGCTTTTGCCCGCACTGAAACTGTAAAAACCTGCACTGGCAGAGTAAATAATTTTTTTGTAGTATGTTAGTAGTACCAAAGGCTAAAATTAATCCTTTAGCTTTTGTTTACGGGGTTGTAAAGCTCAAAGAACCTCAAGATAAATTCTGTTTACTCCAGTAGTTAAGCTGTGAGATACAGGTGGTATTTGAGTTCAAGCAAGGCTATAAATGTGTTGATTGAATCTTCTTAGCTAGTTGCGTTGGCGTAGCCCGTCGTAGACATCGCTACGCCCAACCCAGGCATCGCCTAACTTACTTAAGCTATCACACAAATTATTTATGCAAATTACTATGTGGCAAACGTTTTATATTAAACCTAACGAAATCGGCATCTTATATCACCGCAGTGACTTTAAGAAAATTTTGCAACCCGGTACATATACATATTTAGGTTGGCATTGGCAAGTAAAAATTTATGACCTCAATCAGCCACTAGCTCAGATTGAAAACCTAGAACTGTTGTTGCGAAATCACCAAGCCGAACTACAAGAACACTTATTGATTATCAGAACCGCATTCAATCAAGTTGCGTTAGTCCGCTACGGTCAAAATTGGGTAAGCGTTGCACCAAATAAATTGATTGCTTTTTGGCGTGGTTTTATTGAGGTCGAGTCTCATATATTCAACTTGGAAGAAAGCTTAGAATTACCTAGTTACTTTGTACAGCAATTGCGCTCAGTTGCGTTGAATGGACTCAAAAAGTTCCAAATTTCAGAGTATGAGATTGGTTTGCTATATGTGCAAAATAATTTTGTGCGACCTCTAGAACCAGGAGAGTATGCTTTTTGGTCGGTAGATAGAGATGTTACTGTCAGGACTCTTAGCCGAATTATCCCTAACCCAGACTTTCCCCTGGAAGATGTACTGATTGAAAAACATCCTGACTTTATTGCTGCCTACTGTGAAACCGTGCAATTACAGCCTTGGCAAGTTGCAATTGTACGATATCGAGGTAAAGTGATTTCGATTTTACCACCTACCAGCCGCAAATTATTTTGGCAGGGTGTTGCAGTGGAAATTCTTGACATCAGTGCTGATGCTCAGTTACAGCCTAACTTAGTAGCTGAGTTGGTTGAAGGTTCAACAGAAGTGAAATTGCTCAGTCGCAACTGTTTGCATATTTGCCAAGTTCCCGCCCAGCACGTTGGACTAGTATACATTAATCAAGAGTTTCAAGGACAGCGATCGCCAGGAGTACACGCTTGGTGGTTATTTGGACGCTCTTTTCAAACTGAAACCATCGACCTGCGACTGCAAAATATGGAAGTATCTGGTCAAGACATCCTTTCTAAAGATAAAGTACCTCTGCGGTTAAATTTGACTGCTGGCTTCCGCATACTCGACCCATTGAGAGCAAAAAACGGCTTATCAGATATTTCCGGCTTCTTATACAAAGAATTACAGTTTGCTTTACGTGGTGCGATCGGCGAACGCAATTTAGATACCTTATTAGAGGATAAGGGTGCAATGGATAGAACTATATCTGAATATATCCGCCAGAAAGCCGCAGATTATGGAATTGAAGTAGATTCTGTAGGTGTCAAAGACATTATTTTACCTGGTGAGATTAAGACTATCTTGAGTAAGGTAGTCGAGGCAGAAAAAGCCGCTCAAGCAAACGTAGTTAGACGTAGAGAAGAAACTGCTGCTACTCGCAGTATGCTAAATACTGCCAAAGTGATGGAGGATAACCCCGTCGCACTGCGTCTAAAGGAACTCGAAGTATTAGAGCGGATTGCAGAGAAGATTGATCGGATTCAAGTTAATGGCAGTTTGGATAGTATTTTGACAGATTTGATTCGGATGAATCCGCAATAATTTAGCAAATTAGCCTTCAAAAATTCTCAACTACTAACTTCGGGAGCATTTCACACAGAATCCTTAGACAACTCTACAACAGGGGTAAAATAGAAGTAATTCCCTTTTATAACGTCATATACTCAAAGCAGTACAAAACTATGGCGTACAGCGACTTTACTCTAGAAAAAGCTGCGGCTGTTTTGGGAATCACCACCTAAGAAGCAGATTTGTTTCCCAGGCTTGTACCTCTTTCTATTCCTTCTTGGTTAAATGAAACTTTAGGAAAGCGAACCCAATTAGCTCTGATTAGTGAAAAGGCTCGGAGCGAGTTTATTATTGTACCAATTTTACTAACCTGTCGCGATCTCAGCCAAGATAGCTTGGCTATTTTTTCTGGACAAAGACTTGACGTTGACCCTGTACAGGGTTTGATTGGGGAATGTGATTTTATTTTAGCAATAGCTCCACCTTTACCACCGTTGCGATCGCCAATACTCACTGTTGTGGAAGCAAAGAAAAATGATGTTGAAGCTGGGTTAGGACAGTGCATCGCGCAAATGGTAGCGGCGGATTTATTCAATCGTTCATCTGGACAAGCAGAAATACCCGTGTATGGATGCGTGACAACAGGAGAAGTATGGCAGTTTCTGCAACTTTCGCAAAAAGTTGCTTTGCTTGATAAGCAAAGATATTACTTGGATAACGTCGGAGCAATTTTGGGAATTGTACAGACAATTGTTCAGAAATTCAGTAGTTAATTTGTGTAATACTTGGAAGAAATAATCTAAAGCTTAAACCTAGATAAAACCATCATTGGAAATTCCATGATTCATAACGTATTTTTTGGAACAATGATAACCACAATTTAACGTACTGAAAGATGAGCCATTTTCTAACACTTGTGATTGTTGATCGCACGGAACCAAACCCAAGCAAAAAGGCTAAAGAATTGATGCTGCCATATTTTGAAACGGATGAAGATAATCCATCTTTGCAAGCAAAATGTGACGGATTTGCTATTGGTGGTCAGTATGATGGCATAATTTGGGGTAAGGAGCAGCATTACAATCTCAACCCAGAAGAATTTCAACGTCGATACGGGCTAGATATTGTGCAATCAGAAGACAATATTCGTCCTATCTCTGCTCTAATGTGTGACTTAGTTTCATACGCTATCGTTACGCCTGATGGAAAGTGGCATGATCGTGAAGGAAAGTCCAATGAAGAATGGCTAGAAAAGTTCCGAAGTCTTTTACGCCAATATCAAGACAATATAGTGGTTGCGATTGATTGTCATTGTTGATTAAAGGGATTTTGGCAAAGTACCCAGATTGTTAATAGAGGATTGGAGGGTTTAATGCGATCGCCTAGTTTATTGCCGAGTGAGTGCGATCGCCATAATCCAGTAGGGTGCGTTGTCGCAAAGCGCAACGCACTATCATATCAAACATCCCAAATATCAGACACAAATTGAACCTTAGGATAATAGTCAAAATTTTTTGGCTATTTGCCTATTTGCCAGCTTTTACAGAATTAAGTTACTTTAATGTTATTTGCTCGTTCATGCTATGGAGTATTAGTGAAACAGAATGACAGCTATTGCTATTTGGTTTAATAACGAAATGCCTGAAAATCCTTCTCTTTGGGTAGCTTCAGATAGCCGTGTGTCCAAGAATAAAAATTCAACTCTTATTGATGATGCTGCAAAAGTATTTGCGCTGCCAGTAGTATGCAGGTTTCCTAGTGAAGATGGGTTTCTCTCACAGATAGGTTACTTTCACACCTATGGGTACTGTTTTGCAGGCAATACTCTGCTAGGTCAAAATACATTTCTAGCATTAATGCCTCTTTTAAGTAATTTAGAAGCCAATCAACCATATACCCCTCAAATGGCTGATGTGGCGCATTTTATCTGGGAGTATTTAGGTAGAGCCTTCGATGATTACAAAGTAATAGCTTGCGAGAATTCAGCAGTTGAAGTTGCTTTATTTGGGTGGTGTCACGTCACTCAAAAACAACATATTTTTCACTACTATCCTGATAAAAACGACAATGCTTGTTATGTACTACAATACAGAGACTACACTGATCTAAATGAAAAATCTTTTGTGTATCTTGGCGATGATAGTAACAATATGACACAGAAAATTCAAAAAGCCCTTGATGGAGACAGTGAACCTGGTAGACCTCTCTCAAGAATTCCTCGTTACATTATTGAAGAACACATTCAAAATAGTGAATACAAAACTATTGGAGGAAATTTACAGCTAGGTATCGCTGATCGGTTTGGATTTCGACCATTTTCTATTTGCAAACCGAGAGTTCTTGGAAAGCCGGAAGCTTATTTCAGTTATTTAGGGTACGAGCTACATCAGGATATAACGAGCGTTGGTCATGCAAATGTTAATCTGCCTGGAATGGTTTAGAAGTTCACGACCATAACTCAGACGAGCTAACAATTCAAATGTAGGGGGCGGTTGAGAGTTGCTAGTGGTTCATTTGAGCTTACTTGCCACCACTTATGTGAGCCGTTAAAGCAAATTTAGCTTTGGCATACCCCAAATGAATTATTCTTGCTTTTGCTAATTGCACCCCCCATTCCTCAATCATCATATTGTTAAGTGAAAGCGATCGCCCCATTTAATCTAAAAAATCGTCATTAAAAATAGTCTTTTAACTTACAGTTTTTCTTTGAGCAAAATGCGTTTAAAATCTCAAAACCAAACAGAATAAGAGTTATATTATCTGAAGTATCAAAACAGATTGTTACCGAATAACCCTAAAACTCGCATTTAGGCTAAAAATTGATTGTTTTTTCTACTGCTATAGTAAAAAACTTGCCTGACTTGACTTGTAAGAGCGATCGCTAGGTTCGGAGTAATCCCAAGAGTGCATTTGACGGAAAGGAAGACCCATCTTTTGGAAGACGTACTTCTCTTTCACACCAGAAGCTACGAGGTCAGGCTTCAGCGCTTTGATAAATTCCTCGAATTCGTAAGCGGTAACGTCGTCATAAACGATGGTGCCGTTTTCGATGTAGTGAGTGGTACGTTTGTAGTCATCGTTATGAGCGAACTCATAACCTGTACCAATCATCTTCATACCCAAATCTTGGAAAGCTGGGACAACGTGGCGAGGACGTAGACCACCAACCATGATGGCAACAGTCTTACCTTCCAAGCGGGGACGATACTTCTCAAGAATCGTATCCATTGTGGGCTGATACTTGGCGATGACCTTCTCAGCATTTGCTTGGATTGTTTCGTCAAACTTGGAAGCGATTTCCCGTAAGGATTCAGCAATCTTGGTGGGCCCGAAGAAATTGTATTCTAACCAGGGTATACCATAAGCTTCTTCCATGTGACGGCTGATGTAGTTCATCGACCGGTAACAGTGGATGAGGTTCATCTTCACATTGGGGGTCATCAACATTTCGTTGATGGTGCCATCACCTGACCACTGAGCGACTACGCGCAAGCCGAGTTCTTCTAACAAAATGCGGCTCGCCCAAGCATCACCACCGATGTTATAGTCACCAATGATGGCTACATCATAAGGGGTGCTTTCAAACTGAAGTGTACCGTCTTTCTTGGCTTTGTCGGCTCTGGTGAATACCCAGTCACGAACCATGTCGTTAGCGATGTGGTGTCCCAAAGATTGGGAAACACCCCGGAAGCCTTCGCAACGCACAGGTACAACTGGCTTGCCAATTTCTTTGGATGTTTTCCGAGCAACAGCTTCGATGTCATCCCCAATTAGACCAATGGGACATTCAGATTGAATGGAAACACCACGGTTGAGGGGGAAAAGTACATCAAGTTCTTCGATCAGCTTGACAAGTTTCTTGTCACCACCGAAAACGATATCTCTTTCTTGGAAGTCAGAGGTAAAGTGCATGGTACCAAAGGTGTCAACACCTGTGGTGCCGATGTAGTAGTTACGACGACCAGACCAAGACCAGTAACCACAACCTACAGGCCCGTGGCTAATGTGGATCATGTCCTTAATAGGACCCCAGACCACACCCTTAGAACCAGCGTAAGCACAACCACGAGCGGTCATTACCCCAGGAAGAGATTTGATGTTAGACTTAACGCCGCAATCGGACTTACCTTCTTCGTATACTTTTAGGTGTTTTTCCCGCTTTTTAGCGGCTTTTTCTGGATAAGCACTAAGAACTTCTTTAATTAGCTCTTTTCTTTCTTCGATGACGTTTTGATTTTCTGGAGGTGTCATATTTAGTTAGCCTCTGTGACTCTTAAGGATCTAGACATAGGGGGACTAGGAGTCCCCTTTGGAGTTAGGGGGGATGTAAGCGAAAGGTGAAAGGTAAAAGGGAAGATATGAAACTCTTCCTTTTTCCTTGTGCTAAAGCGTTATTTCTTAGCGGCGACTTATGCTACAGGAGCTTCTTCAGCAGTCTTACCAACCAACTTGGCAGCATTTTCCTCGCTTTCGAGAATACCGAATTCAATCAACAAGTCTTCTAGTTCTTCCATTTCGATAGGTGTAGGAATAGCCAGATTTTTGTTGTTGATGATCTTGGTAGCCAATGTCCGATATTCGTTAGCTTGGTTGCTTTCTGGTGCGTACTCGTTAACAGTCATCCGGCGTAATTCTGCGTGTTGAACAATGTTATCACGGGGTACGAAGTGAATCATTTGGGTGTTCAACCGTTTTGCCAAGGTTTCGATCAATTCGTGTTCCCGGTCAGTTTTACGGCTGTTACAAATCAAACCACCTAAACGCACGCCACCTGTGTGAGCATACTTAAGAACACCACGAGCGATGTTGTTAGCAGCGTACATCGCCATCATTTCACCAGATGTAACGATGTAGATTTCTTGTGCCTTACCTTCGCGGATAGGCATAGCGAAACCACCACATACAACGTCACCCAATACGTCGTAAGATACGAAGTCTAGGTCTTGGTAAGCACCATTTTCTTCTAAGAAGTTGATAGCGGTGATGATACCACGACCGGCGCAACCTACACCGGGTTCTGGACCACCAGATTCTACGCAACGAACGTCACGGAAACCCTTCAGCATCACTTCTTCGATTTCGATATCTTCTACTGCACCACGTTCTGCGGCGAGGTGAAGAACGGTTGTTTGAGCTTTGCTGTGTAGCATCAAACGGGTGGAGTCAGCTTTAGGGTCGCAACCGACGATGAGGATGCGTTGACCCATTTCTGCCATAGCTGCCAAGGTGTTTTGGGAGGTAGTAGATTTACCGATACCGCCTTTACCATAAAAAGCTATCTGTCTAATGTTTTCGTCTGTCATGGTTCGTGTTTCCCTGCAATTGGTTGGTTAGTGGGTATGCGCGTTTGTCAGTTGCGTTCACGCCAGTTGAGCGACAGTAGTGAGCGCGTGTAGAGCATCGTTGGTAGCGTTGGCATAAATGCCTGCTGGGGGCGATCGCTCCACAGCTAAAATGATTGAAAGCAAGTACATATATTTCCTAGTTAAATTTCTTTTCTTTTTGTTTTTTGTTGTTGAAGTTCTGAGCGCCGATTTCCGGCGATCAGACTTCCCTCTTTGTCATTTGTCATTTGTTTTGATAAATAACAAAGAAAATTACGCAATTTACAAATACGTCATAATGTGTCTCAGCTTGCAAGATTCAATAGGACTTGATGTTGTTTGTCAACAATCAATGCATAAGTCCTATTACTTGTTCAAAATAGCGCCCTTGAAATCTGAGATGCGCTCTAGTGCAGCTTTGGTGTCTTCTGGCGACTCTCCACGCACAGCCATTGATTCACCCAGGAGTTTTGCGATCTCATCGAAGTGTTGTTGCTGTAAATTCAATCCTGCGTGGGTTTTGTCCATTGGACGACCGGCGTATTGCTTTGGCCCTTCAAATATTTGAGATAAGAAAGCAACTAGATGATTACGTTGCTTCACCATATCTGTACCAGCAAAAATGGGATTGAGGAGGCTGTCTGTGGCAATGCGTTTGTGGAGTTCATCTACTATTTGTTCAATAGCTGATTGTCCACCAAGTTTGTCGTACAATGTACTCATATTCTATTCCTTTGAAGCGAGTTAGATGATGAAATTTGCTTTTTAGGCGCTTAATCTCTTCGCCTATATGCCGTTAGCCGTCATAGTGATAGGACTGATACCAATTCGTAATTCGTAATACCTTTGGGGGAGCAATCCTTCGGGTGTTTACATAATTAGTAATTAAGAAAGCTTGATTTCAATCTGTATCTTTCTTTTGGCGAATTGGTATGAAGCATTGAGTGGAGACAATGATTCAATTCAAATCCTACTTTCTGTTCCTGGCTGAATGCATATTAGGGCGTATTTGTAGAGTACGTTAAGTCCTACAGCAATTCCTAAACTGCTTCGACTACAAGGCTCTTGCTGACACGATCTTGTAATCTGGCTTCGATCGCAATTTTTAGGGTTGCTGTACTACTAGAACAGGAACCGCAAGCACCTTGCAATACAACTTTAACGCGATCGCCTTCTACATCATAGAGTTCTACATCTCCCCCGTCAGCGATGAGTACGGGTCTAACTTCTTCATCGAGAACCTTTTGAATTAGAGCAATCTTTTGCACGTTGGTTAGCGATCGCTCTTTGGACGTAACAATTTCTGTGGCAACTTGTACGCCGTAATTGTTGAGAGCAGGTGAGGCGTATTCCTGTTGAACTGATTTAATTATATCATCAATGTTCGCCAAACAGGAACCGCATCCACCACCAGCTTTCACATAATTTGTTACTTGTTCAGCACCAGTGAGATTATTTTCTAGAACGACGCGGCGAATTCTGGACTCGCTGATGCCAAAGCAACTGCAAACTAACGCACCTTCATCGTCATCATCATGAGTAGCTAGAGGAATGCCACGATAATTGTAGATAGCGGCTTCTAGCGCTTCTTGTCCCATGACAGAGCAATGCATCTTTGCTTCTGGCAAACCACCCAGGTAATCTGCAATGTCTTTGTTGGACACTTTTAGGGCTTCATCTAAGGTTAAACCTTTGACCATTTCCGTTAATGCACTAGAAGATGCGATCGCACTGGTACAGCCGAAGGTTTGAAAGCGAGCATCGAGAATCTTATCAGATTCTACTTCTACTTTCAGGTGCAATCTCAAAGCATCGCCGCAAGCAATGCTACCGATTTCTCCCGTTGCAACCTTAACTCCAGCTTCGCTTGTTTCTTCAATTTCTCCCTGATTTTTGGGATCGTAAAACAGTTCTAATACTTTATCGGTGTAGTCCCACATAACGAATTTTAGATTTTAGATTTTGGATTTTAGGCGTTGCATAAATGCAGGATGAATTGGCGGTTGAAACCATTGAAAACTCGTTACTAAATCCAGCTAAATCATCCCATTATTCAGCAACGCCGGATTTTAGATTGGGTATTGGGAAAATTCTTACCTAATCCCTAGTCCCTAGTCCCTAGCGATGCGCCAGTGCTTGTTCTTGTCCTTGCAGCCAACCTGCATTATCATTTTTAAAGGGTGAGAGGGCGCGTAAACGTTCTATAATACTGGGCATTACCTCTATCACTCGATCGATTTCAGCTTCTGTGGTGTAGCGACAAAGACTGAAGCGGATGGAACCATGCAAAGTTGTGTAGGGTAAGCCCATTGCCCGCAGGACGTGGGAGGGTTCCAGAGAACCGGAGGTGCAAGCAGAACCGGATGATGCACAGATACCGTATTTGTTCAATAACAGTAGAATTGCTTCACCTTCGATGTACTTGAAGCCGATATTTGTGGTGTTTGGCAATCTCTGCGTAACGTCACCGTTAACTACACAATCGGGAATTGTCGTAAGTAAAGTTTGTTCGAGGCGATCGCGCAGCCTTCTTTCTCTTGTGGTCGCTTCTTCTAAGTGTAACAGTTCTAGTTGGGCAGCTTTGCCCAAGGCGATAATTCCTGGAACATTCTCTGTTCCCGCTCTCCGTCCGCGTTCTTGGTGTCCCCCAAGAATGAAGGGACGGAACCGAACTCCGCGCCGGATATATAAAGCACCAATTCCTTTCGGGCCATGCAACTTGTGACCAGACAGGGTTAACATATCCACGGTACTAGTTTTCATATTTAAGGGGATTTTTCCCACTGCTTGCACCGCATCGACATGGAAGATAGCGCCATATTCTTTTACGCGCAACCCAATTTGCTCAATCGGGAAAACCGTGCCGGTTTCATTATTAGCATACATAATTGTCACCAGGGCGGTGTTACCCGTCAAGGAAGCTTCTAGTTCATCTAGATCCAACTGCCCTTGATGATTTACTGATAGATAGGTAACAGTGTAACCTTGGGTTTCTAATTGCTTGCAGACATTGAGTACTGCTGGATGTTCAACTTGGGTGGTGATGATGTGTCGCTTTTCTGGTTGCGACAACAGTGCGGCTCGAATCGCCGCGTTATCTCCCTCAGTTCCACAACTTGTGTAGACAATTTCTGATGAGTCAGCTCCCAGGATGGCTGCAAGTTGTTCTCTTGCTGTTTTCAGTGCTTTACCGACTTGCCCACCAAAGGTATGCATACTGGAGGGGTTGCCGTAATAGTCTGTGAGATAAGGTAGCATTACCTCTATAACTTCTGGGTCTACCTTAGTGGTGGCATTATTATCGAGATAGATGCAGTTATTTTGCATTGTTGTTTTCAATTACGAATTACGTTAGCGAACGCGAGTGCGTCTCGTAGAGAAGCTTTAGCGACGAAAGAGCGTCATTACAAATTACGAATTACTTAAACTTCTGCTTTCATTGATTGGGGTTGACGCTTTTGCAACTGTTGTGAGTATGTCTGGCTATAACGGTCAAACCAACGTTCCCAGTAATCTTGTTTATTTGTTAATTTAGCAACTACGCGGTTGTAATTGGCAAACCAGCCTTCCCAGTAATCGCTAGGCTGCTTAACGCAACCGTCACAGGTAGGACAACCAGCTTTACACTGAGGCACGGTATGAATGCTACCAACGCAGTTTGTACAAAGTTCAGGGTCAATCCAGTGCTGTCCGTCAATCACTTTAACTGCATTTGTGGGACATACAGATAGACAGAGATTGCAGGAAATACACTGGCTAGTAAGAATTTTGTAAGCCATGATTTATTCTCCTTTTTTGGGCAAAGGGCATCGGGCATTAGGCATTGAGGATTGGGTTTAGGGCAGGGCGTTAGGGATAATTCTTGTCCTATACCCCATGCCCTATGCCCTATTCCCTAATTCCCTAATTCCTTAACGTATTGCTCGTAAAACTCCAAAGCAACCTTCTCAATCACGTCGTAAGCTTCAACACTCTGTATTCCAGCTTTTTGCAATTTTTCTTGAGGACTGTTACCAATCTTGGAGACTAAAACTGCTTTGCAATCTGCGATCGCTTTCATTATATGCTCAAAAGAAGCTTCCTCGCCGTATCCACCTTGGCAGTATTGGTCAATTTTACGATGACCGACAAAGCAAACTTCGTTTCCATCCACTTCGTAAATTTGGAATTCTTTAGCATGACCGAAGTGCTGGTTAACCAATCCGCCGCCTTTGGTTGCTACTGCAACAAGGACTTTGGGATTGTTGGCAAATTTCTTGCTGGCAAGCGCTTTGTCTTTGGCTACTTTCAGTTCTTCTTTAAACTTCTCAATTCCTTCGTGAACGGTAGCGCGTTGTTCCATGTCGTATTCTGGAGTCATTTCCAAGAACTTCTCTTTAGAAAATTCTTGGCTGCGGTCTTCTCCCAATAATCCGACTGCATCGGCACGGCACTGGCGACAGTGACGCATCATTTTCATGTTACCAGAGCAGTTGTCTTGAACTTCTTTGAGTTCTTTAGGTGTGGGGCCGCGTTGACCGGTTAAACCGAAGTGTGTGCCATGTTCTGGTGCAGAAATCAATGGCATGATGTTGTGCAAAAATGCACCTTTTTCCCGAATGACTCGATTCACTTCAATTAAGTGCTGGTCATTAATTCCAGGAATCATCACGGAGTTGACTTTGCACAAGATGTCAGCATCCTTGAGGGCTTGTAATCCTTCCATCTGTCTTTCGTGGAGAATTTTTGCGCCTTCAAGACCTCTGTAACGCTTGCGCTTATAGTGAACCCAAGGATAAATCTTAGCACCGATCTCTGGATCTACTGCGTTGATAGTGATCGTAACGTGATCTATATTTAATTGTTTAATGCGATCGATGTAATCCGGCAGCATTAAACCATTGGTTGATAAGCACAGCTTAATATCTGGTGCTTGCTCTGCAATCAACTCAAATGTACGGAAAGTCTTATCTGGGTTCGCCAGTGGGTCGCCAGGGCCAGCAATTCCCACAACTGTCATTTGGGGAATCTTGCCGCCAATGACTAAAGCTTTGTGTGCTGCTTGTTCTGGTGTTAGCAATTCGCTAACTACTCCAGGACGGCTTTCGTTAGCGCAATCATATTTGCGGTTGCAATAGTTGCATTGAATGTTGCAAGCAGGAGCAACTGCAACGTGCATCCGGGCATAGTGGTGATGAGCGTCTTCGCTGTAGCAGGGATGTTTCGCAATGCGTTCTTGGAGCTTTTCGTCCCTTTCCACGGTGGCGCTGCTGGTGCTGTCGCAGCCGCAACCACCTGATTTTGCTTGGGTTGGCGATTCCGTGGCGTTGGAGTTGAGGAGTCGTGTAGACGGTGATGTCATTGAGTTTCGCAAAAGGTCGGTGGACTTGGCTGCCACTGTGGGAGATGCTGTTGCTACTCTCTATGCCTAGGAATTGAAGTCGCGTCTTCCACACTGCCTGCAAACCCTTGGGTTCGGGCGACTTGTTTTCAAGTAAGGCAGGCGATGAATCTTTAGATGTTCGGCTGGTGTGTGTCAACGTTCGGTTCTTGGGTAGAATTTGTGCCCTGAGCCGCGACTTCTATTCACTTCAGGCATGGTGCTATGTCATCCCTCCACTCACTCTTCGCTTTGTTTTTTTTCAGAGCTTAGGTGATTGGCGATATAAGATTTATAGCAGCCCTCTCCCAGCCAGATGTTGCGTCTGTCTAGGATAGAATTTATTGGATTTATTACTTTTGTACTCAAATAATAAAATCCCTAATTCTTCAAGCATTACAAGAATTAAAAAAGTTTTTTTCAGGTAGGGGTTCTAGTATTTTTTGGTTGGGGTTCTAGTATTTATAGATGGGGGTTCAGGATTTCTTTGTACTCAGCTACAACCCAATCCTAGCAATAACTTTAACTAACTTGAAACTAGGTTTGGGTTATTTAAATGTGTACTCAAATTGCCCTCAAATTTTTTCAAAAGCAATAAATGCCAAGGGTTTGAGGGTGAAAAACTGGAGTAGTTTATATCGTTCTACTCCACAAACGTGCAAAATTCAATTCTGTATCTAACATATCATTTTTTTGAGGGTAAAAATGCAATTCATATTTTTTTAATTTTTACTTTGACAATGATATTCAATTGTGGTTCTAAGTCTTGCTTGGTAAGCTATGTGAGCGACTGGAAATAGAGGCGTTGCTGCACATTATTTTCAAAAAACTTAACTTTTAACTTTTTTTCTTTATTCCCACAATCAGGAGATGGCTAAGAAATTCTCAGATTTTGTGTTTGAGAGAAACAACAAACTATAATCTAACATGATTGAGCGATCGCAATGAATTTTCTGAATTGCTCACTACAAACCTTAACAAAAAACTCACCCCCTTCTTGGTCAGCAAGAAGAAAAGTTTAAAGTCTTTCTTCTTTTAGGAGAGAGGTTTTCCAGATACCGTTCTTTGTTGCTGATACTATTTAGCTACAATCAAACCAAGCGTGAAAAAATCTTAAGTCATAATCGTCATTTCCCAACAGCCGCCAAAAATGACCGTTGAGGAATATCTTGAATGAGAACCTCAGCAAGACCTTCGCTACGAATATACCAATGGCGAAGTGTTTGCCATGACAGGTGGTACTATTCCCCATAACGACATTGCACCAAATCTCTACAGACCTTTGTACCCTCATTTGCGTTCCAGGGGTTGTCGAGTGAATGTGTTAGATGTGAAAATGCAACTCACAGCCCAGAGCCGCTACTATTATTCTGATGTTATTGTCAGTTGCGACCCTGAAGACCTGAATGCCCGCAAGTACTCGTTGCACTTCCCTTAATCCGGCTATCTGCCGATATACCAAACTTAATACTACTACCATCATTACAGGCAATGTTAGTATCTGCGATGCCTGCGCCGGGCTGCGCCTACGCAGTTTTTTTTCGTCCTTGCCTGAACGTAACTTGAGTCGCTTGAAGCTGGCTGGTGATCGCAATGAATATAGTTGTTTTTCAATTTCTTCGATTGGCGGCGCTGGTACATGTTTTTGTTGCCGCAGGTCTGGGTTGCCTTTTCGCGCTGAACGTTTTGTATTCATAATGTATCACTAAGAACATCAATTAAGATGTTCTTAGATTACATCTTATGATTCCTTTTTGCTTAAGTTGACACCAATGAGCATTGCTGTGCCCTTACGACAGATGTGGTTCAAATACATAAAGAAAATTGCTGTAAAGGATTAAATCCAAAATTTAAAATCTAAAATTTGGTGAGTGTGCTACATAACCTCCATAAACGAGATGATATTATCAAGGCCATTTCTAAGGGATTTATAATCACTACCAGTATAATCACGGCATAAACCACCAGTTTCATGTTGGCACACACGTACCCCTGTACCCGATGGTACACTTAATGAACTAATAGTGTGATTACCAACAATATTTAAGTCACCTTGGTTGGCTTTGTATATTCCTGAAGTCGTAGCAAAAGACTGGGAAATTCTGCCAAAGTTAGGGTCTGTGTAAGCCTTAACCTGTAGTGACGGCGTGTAGGAAAGCTTATAGATAGTGCCGCTGTAGTCATCTGAAATTAACAAATTACCTTGTTGGTCTACTACCATATCCACGGGTCGCCCCCAGGTTTCTTGCGTTGCTGGAACTACCCAACCGGTGACTAAATCTATCTCCTGCCCTGGAGTCTTTGTCGTACTGTTCCAGGGAAAGTAAGCTATTCTGTAGCCCGTTTTCTTCTGCCGATTCCATGAACCATGCAGCGCTGTCATTACTCCATTTGAATATAGGTTGGGAAAGTTGGTATTTTGTAAGAATGTTAGTCCCAAGGGAGCTGAATGGGCTTGGATACCTTTGCTAATTTTGTCCATTGCATTACAATTAACCTTTCCATCACCATTGAACTGATAGTCCCAGTCAAATAACATATTGTTGAGGCTGTTTGACCTGTCAGAATTGGGATTGCAAAATGGCCAACCGTAGTTACCGCCATCTCGGACTTTCGTGAACTCCTCTGGTGGCTGGTTGTCTACGTAGGAGGGGACAATCTTACCGTAATTGCCACTGCTATCTTTGAAGGGATAGGCAATGTTATCTCGATTATTAACGACTACCCAAAGGTCATTTGTGCCAGGTAAGAATGCTAACCCTTCAGCATTACGTAAACCTTGGGCAAAAAGTCGCTGATTGGTTCCATTAGCGTTGTATTGGTAAATTGCACCGCGTTTTGGAGTACTGACAGTATCTTCTTTACAAGCATTGCATGTAGAGGCGATCGACACGTATAGTTTGTGGTTGCCATCAAGTGCGATATTTTTCAGTTCGTGACCATAAGCGCCTTTGAGTTCTTGTGTGCTGTTGTCTGGTAAGCCAGTTACAACGATTTGACGATTTTTCGCAATTAAGTCTCCAGTGTTGTAGATAAAGCGGTTAATTTGATGACTCTCAGAGATATAAATGTATGTAGTGTTGTCAATCTGATGAAACACAATGTCGTGTGGTTTGCGTAGACCCGTCACGAAGTCAGAAATAATTGGGTCTTTACTGCCATTTGACCGGACAATTAACACTTTACCAGAACTGGGCTGTGATACTAGAAGATCCCCATTGGGAGCAACTGCCATAAAGCGAGCTTTGTTAATGCGAGCATAAACAGAGACGGAGAAATTGGGCGGCACTTTCAAGTAACGGTTAGTATTAAAGGGCCAAGAGGTCATTGTACTAGGCACTTTTAGCTTGGTTTCAACAGATGCAGCGGGTGGTTCGCCGATCGCTGCGGTGGTAAGAACCTCTAAGGACATCAAACTAATTAGCGATGCAGATAGTATGCGTTCAAGTATCTGTGTTGGTTTTAGAGTAAATGCAACCATTTGGAAACTTCCCTCTATCTTGGTAGTGATCTATGTTACACATAATTCTCGGCTAGCCAATTTTACCGAGAGTCTGAACAAAGCTAACTCAGAGGTATTATTTTTTTTAAATACTTAAAATATCTTTATCTACTGCTATTTTTTCTAACTCATCAAAAAATGGGTGAACCGAGAGTTGTAAAAAAGGCAGAGCGATCGCACTTTCCAACTAAGATAGTCCTCAAGCTAGCCTCAAAACCATTATGCAGAGGGTCTTAACAGCGTTCTTTCCCAGTTAAAAAGCCAAGTTTTTGTTTGAAAAACCCAAGGCTGAAGACTTGCTTTTTCTCAAATAGTGGTGATTGATTGCACATATCCCTTGGTATAACTGGCTGTGGCTCATGGTTGTAGCGAGAGTGAGCGTGCTGTGGGGGAAATTGCGATCGCATCTCAAAACTCAAATAAATGGATTAAGTATGATAATACCGCTCCTCAGCAAATGGGATATGGCGATCGCCATATCGTGGAGGAGTTTCTAAAATGTAATTTTATTCAGCACAGAGTTGACGTAGTTCGACAAAAGCATCTGCGAGGGAAGAGACTTTTTGTTGCTGATGCCAAGCAAGGAAATCTTGGAAAAATTCAAAGTCTCTCTCCTAAAAGGAGAGAAATTTAGAGATAGGTTCTCCGATACCTGTGATATTTCTGCGATCGCCCTGAAATCTGGAAACATTACTCTAGCTAGTGGATATACTCGTAATCAAACTTTCAACAGAAGCGAGTATTATGCTGGACTGGTTAGCTATTTGGGGTGTAACTCAGGCCGCTGGGTTGATTTTTAAACCCATTCTGGAAGACTTAGCCAAGGATGCAGCTAAAGATTGGGCTAAAGATTTATTAAAAGGCATCCCTGGCAAGATTTTCCAGAAACTTAAGAAGGAAGACATAGCAATCGCTGCTGGTAAAGCGTTAAAGGAATTTTTGCAACTCATGCAGCAGCAGTTAAAGGTTCGTTGCAAACTTGTTGAAGCTGAGATTAAAGAGTACACCAAAGACATCCAGAAATTTATCAGCGATAAGTCGGTTACAGAAATTCTTGGTCAGGCTTTTGATATTAATTGTGAATCTCTAGACGCTAAAACCCTAGAAGATAGTTGGAACAGGCTGCAATTAAAACCTCTGCCATCTAAGTTTAACTGGCAATCATTTACAGAACAGTATTTTACACAAGTCCAAGAACTTCTTTTAGATTCAAAAGATTTACACCATATCCTAGAATTACAAAAGTTGTCTGATATTGAAATAAATACAAAAGAAATTGCTGGTGTTATTGTAGATTTTAATTTAATTAAATATCAAGAAGGAATCCGTGAGCGCTATGGCAATCTCAAGTTAGATAGTTTAGATACTAGCGGCTATGCCTATAACGAACTTAAATTATGGCGTATTTTTACTGCTCAAAATGTCCGGGAAGCTCATCAAGTTTTACCACAAGTTCACGAACTGCCTAAAGAACATCTTAGACGGCTGCGAGAAAGTGACCAAGTAGAAGCTGTTGAATTAGAAGAATTAGAACGCCACAAACGGGTTTATATTGAACAGCCGATCCGTTCAGTTTTAGATGTTGTCAATAAAAAGCAAGATTATAAAAATCTTGTGATTTTGGGCGATCCTGGTTCAGGTAAGTCTACTTTGTTGCAATTTCTGGCTTTGAATTGGGCAGAGTCTCCACTGGATAATGTTATCTCATTACCAATTCCGTTGCTAATTGAATTACGCACTTATATGCGGCGACGGGAAGATAAAGAGTGCAATAATTTTCTCGAATTCTTCCATCAATGTAGTGGTGCAATTCATCATCTCAATCAGCTTGAACTAGATAAACAATTAAAAGCTGGTAATGCCTTAGTGATGTTTGATGGTTTGGATGAGGTATTTGACCCTGGTAAGCGAGAGGATGTAATTACTGATATTCATCGCTTTACTAATGACTATCCTGATGTGCAGGTAATTGTCACTTCTCGGATTATTGGCTATAAACCGCAACGATTGCTTAATGCTGAGTTTCGCCACTTTATTTTACAAGATTTAGACTCAGAACAAATTCAGGATTTCATTAACCGTTGGCATGAGTTAACTTTTACCGATGCAGTAGAAAAAGTAAGAAAACGGGAACGGCTACAAAGAGGAATTGCAGCTTCCAAATCTATTGCAGAATTGGCGGGAAATCCTCTGCTGTTGACGATGATGGCAATTCTAAATCGAAATCAAGAGCTACCAAGAGATAGAGCCGAGCTTTATAATCAAGCATCACGGGTACTGCTGCATCAATGGGATGTGGAACGCGCTTTGATAGAAGATCAGAGGTTAGATCCTAAGACGATTGATTATAAAGATAAGCAAGCGATGCTGCGTCAGGTTGCTTATCTTATGCAAACTGGTGAGAAAGGTTTGGCTGGTAATTTAATTAATGAAAATGATTTAGTCAAAGTTCTGATTGATTATCTCAAAACTATAGAATTTGATAAACCTAGAGAAGCTGCGCGGGTGATGATTAATCAACTGCGGACTCGCAACTTTATGTTATGTTTCCTGGGTGCAGATTATTATGCTTTTGTGCATCGGACATTTTTAGAATATTTCTGTGCTTGGGAGTTTGTCTGGCAGTTTAAAGAAACGCAAACGCTGACTATTGAGGAACTTAAGAATGAAGTTTTTGGCAAACACTGGCAAGATGAAAGTTGGCATGAAGTATTGCTGCTAATTGCGGGAATGATTGAGCCAAGATTTGTTGGCGAGATTCTTGATTATTTAATGGCACAAGATGGCGAAGAGGAAAAGTTTGTTAATCTTTTTTTAGCGGCTAAGTGTCTTGTAGAGGTGAGAAATCGCTCGGTGATTACGTCAACAGCTACTAAATTACTTAACCAGCTAAAAGATTTAACTAAATATGACCTCTGGTACTATTACATCCTCTATAACAACAAAGAAGAAACTCAGCTAGTTCAGAAAATTCGGACTCAAGCGATTATAGCAATTGTAACGACCTGGCAAGAATCTCCTGATACAAAAACCTGGCTCAAAGAATGCGCTACCCAGAATGATGACAACTTTGTGCGAGGTGCAGCAGTCCGAGAATTAGCTCAGAATTTCAAAGATGACCCCGACACGAAAACCTGGCTCAAAGAACGCGCTACCCAGGATGATGAGAACTTTGTGCGAGGTGCAATAGTCCGAGAATTAGCTCAGAACTTTAAAGATGACCCTGACACCAAATCCATTCTCAAAAAAAGCGCTACCCAGGATAATCACGAAAATGTGCGACGTGCAGCAGTCCAAGAATTAGCTCAGAACTTTAAAGATGACCCCGACACCAAATCCATTCTCAAAAAAAGCGCTATCCAGGATAATCACGAAAATGTGCGAAGTGCAGCAGTCCAAGAATTAGCTCAGAACTTCAAAGATGAACCCAACACCAAAACCTGGCTCAAAGAATATGCTATCCAGGATGTTCACTGGAATGTGCGACGTGCAGCAGTCCAAGGATTAGCTCAGAACTTTAAAGATGACCCCGACACCAAATCCATTCTCAAAGAATGCGCTACTCAGGATGATGACTTGAATACGCGAAGTGCAGCAGTCCGAGAATTAGCTCAGAACTTCAAAGATGAACCCAACACCAAAATCTGGCTCAAAGAATTTGCTATCCAGGATAATGACTGGTTTGTGCGAGGTGCAGCAGTCCGAGAATTAGCTCAGAATTTTAAAGATGAACCCAACACCAAAACCTGGCTCAAAGAATGCATCACCCAAAATGATCATGAGTATGTGCAAGGTGTAGCAATCCAAGAATTAGCTCAGAACTTCAAAGATGATCTCGACATCAAATCCATCCTTAAAGAATGCGGGCGTTGCATAAGTGCGGGATGAATCAGGTTAACACGGGTATTTTCCCGTACTTCAAGTAATGAAGTAATAATCGAATTGAATACTTCAGCAT
>NZ_JBALDE010000166.1:0-16638 GCF_036917515.1 Nostoc sp.
CATTTGCTCACAAGGTGCTGATATCTTCAATCTTTCAGCTTAAGCCTTGTGAGTTTTCTTACAATAGCCCCTCACTTTTAAAACATCCTCTTAAACACTGACGTTCAACTTTTAGATCGGGTGAACCGAAATTACGCCTAATCAAATATAGTTCCCCAACTAAGTTAGAACTAATTATACGGATATGATATCATTTGACTTTTTCAGATTTTGGTAGATATACAGCGAAGAGATTGTATTTAAATCTACTTCTTTAGGCTCATATTCATCGTCATTAGTATTTTTCAATAGGACTGTAAACGCACCAGCACCTAACCTATGTTGAGGAAATATTCGATAACAAGGTATTGTAGTCAAATGCGATTGATATTTGGCTAAATTACTAATTTCTATCGCTTTAAACTGGGGAAATCGTTCTAAAAACCATTCACAAACTTGCTCATTTTCTTCGGGAGAATATGTGCAAGTCATATAAGCAAGATAGCCTCGCGGTGAAACAATTTTAGCTGAATTCGCTATAATACGCTTTTGCCGATTTGCACTCTTATTAATAGCAGTTGGGTGAAAACATCCAGGTGCTTTTTCACCTTTGGCAAGTAAAGATTGTCCAGTACACGGAGCATCTACAAGGACTATATTGCTAGAGCCAGTAAATATTTCGGTAAATATACTCGAATCTCGATTAACCACTGCACTAGGGCTAACCTGGCAACGCTTCAAATTAGAAATTAGCATTCCCAGACGTTTACCAATTACTTCATTACTGATGAGCAATTCAGGTTTTAAAGCTCTCCAAGCGAAGATACTTTTACCTCCTGGTGCGGCACACATATCAAAAACTAAATGCATTGACTCAGGAATAGCTAATAAAGTAGTAGCTGCAAACACTGAAGAAAAATCTAAACAATAGAAATATCCTTTTTCATGCAAGGGATGCTGACCAGGTTTTTCTCCCAGAGATAAGCGGTCTATAAATTGTGGTTGCCAAGAAGTTGGTGTTTCCACTGCAAAAGGCAAAATATCTGGCTTTTCTTGACACCAAATAATACTAGGTGAAAAAGGCTGAGGATTCATTAAAGCCTCGATAAATTTTTCTTGCTCATCTAGATTGGCAAACAAACGCCGCGAGACTTTAAGTAATAAATTAGAAGGTTTTTCCATGAAAATTATGAATTATTAATTATCAATTACGAATTAGGAATTAGGAATTAGTACGTTGTATCTGAATCAAAATCAAACTGTTACACAAGAACAATGTAATTAAGGCTTTTGGCTTCATACTCAAAAATATAATGACCGCCATTGGGATCGCAATGGCCAAGCTACCCCACTGCACCGGAGAAGGTCATGTTCTTAGATAGTTTTCGGCAAAAATTACGCAAAGAAACACAATTATGGAGGGATGAAGGATTAATTAGTTCTTCCCAGTATGAGCAGATAGCAGAACGTTATCAATTTAAAAACCTGGAAGCAGCTGCACGCGATCGCAATAAAGCGATCGCGATCGCGATCGGCAGCATACTTTTATGCTTAGGCATAATTACCTTTGTATCAGGAAACTGGCAGGGAGGATCGCGAGAAGTCAAAATTATTTTGATGATGAGTTTATTTTTTGCGATCGCGATTACTGGATTTTACAACTGGAGACCGCCTGAAGGAAAGAAACCAGAACGAAGCAAACGCCTACTGGGAGAGGGATTGCTAATTTTAAGCGCCTTCATCTTCGGTGCAAATTTACTGCTGATGGCCCAGATGTTCAATATTGCAGGTTCAGTTTCCCAACTGTTTCTCGCCTGGGGATTCGGTGTTGTGGTCATGGCCTTCAGTTTGTCCTTAAATTCTTTAGGAATTCTGTCAATTGTCCTTGTGGAAATTGGCTACTGGACTGGACTAGAAGACTTGTGGTACGCTTCAGGTGAGTTAACTTGGTCGCGGCTAGTAGTGCAGCATATGCCTTTGTTGGCATGGCTAGTATTTGTACCTTTAGCTTACTTCTGTCGATCCCGTTGGATTTTTGGTCTAGCAGCCTTTGTTTTTGCTAGTTCCTTACAAGCTAACCTTAATCCACTACCACTGCTGAATTATGCTGATATAGCTCCTTGGGTGGCATCTTTTGCTTTTGCACTCCCACCTGCATTATTCTGGAGTTATGATGATTTACTGTTTCCAACCATAAATTATAGATTGTTTCAATCTTTAGCGCGTAATTTAGCGTTGGTCAGCTTCGGGGTTGTCTTTTACGTTCTGTCTTTTCGTTGGGTCTGGGAATCTCCAAATTATAGTTATAATCAACCAACGAATTTGACAAACTTATTCGAGTCTCTGCCGATTATCGATTTGGGGATTCTCAGCGGCTTGGCGGTATTACAATGGTTGTTTCTACTGCGCCAAAGAAATAACCCTCCGCGCCGCGAAGTTATTTTCACAACTGCTGTCATTAGTACATTTCTTGCCTTTATTGCAATAGTACCTTTTTGGCATCAAACTATCAGCCGGATTGATGAACTTGGCATTTTTATTTTCAATGTACTTCTTGCAACATTAGCCTGGGGACTAATTCAAGAAGGATTGAAATTAAGCAACAGAAGTTCCTTTTGGGGCGGTATGCTGTTAGTAACACTGCAAATTATCAGTCGCGTGCAGGAGTACGACACCGACTTACTTTTTAAGTCGCTAGTTTATGTCCTGTGCGGTTCTGCTTTAATTAGCGCTGGACTCTGGTTTGAACGCCGCCTACCCGGTGGTAGCTCTACAAGTAAAAAGTAGTGTAAATTCCGAATTCAAAATTCCGAATTCAGAAATTTGCCAATCATCAAAATCTCTGTGCGTCAAAATTTTTAAAGTTTCTCTGCGTCAGTCCTAATCTGGTTACTTTTAACCTCCTCAAGACCTCTGCTTTTTAGGACTACGCTCATGACTAATACTTCCTCTGAATCTAAAAATAAACCCTTGTCTCCCGAAGCCGAATTTTCCAATAAGGTGACTTTTCGAGATTACTTGATTGCTACTGAACAAAAATCGAATAAGCCCTTACCTTTTTGGCGGTTACTTGCTCCCCTGGCGCTGCAAACAGGGCTAATTATGGCAGTACCAGCCCAAGCAGTTTATACAGACGTGACAGGTAAGACGGTGATTTTGCAAACCGTACCTGTAGACCCTAACAATGTGATCGAAGGTAACACCCTAGCCTTAGATTACAACATATCCCGTACCTCAAATTTGAGCAGACTACCTGGCTGGCAAACATTAGTCAGCAAAGGTCGTGGAAGCGGCAGAAGATTGCCTGAAGGAACCAATATCTACGTGACTTTGCAAGAGCAATTCTCTACTGGTCGCGGTGTTCCGAGAGCTTGGAGACCGTTACGAGTAAGTAGCGATCGCCCCACAACTCTTAGAGCTAATCAAGCAGCCTTAAAAGGTGTTTATCAGGATGGTTCTGTTAACTACGGCTTAGAAACATATTACATCCCAGAAAACCAACGGCAGCAGATTCGCAACGATTTACAAGCCCAACGTGCCCGCAGAGGACAAGTACCACCGATAGTGGTAAAAGCAAAAGTAGACCCACAAGGTAAAGCAGTGCCAGTTAGTATGTGGGTGCGCGATCGCAACTATCGTTTTTAAACTGTTAAGAAAATAAACAGTGCATGTTTACACTACGCCAGGTTTGTCTTTGAAGTTCTGAGCGCTGACTTCCGACGCTCAGAATTTTTTGTTTGTCATTAGACATTTGGTGAAAAAGAATATAGAGATGTAGCATTACTACGTCTCTACAAAGATTCTAAATAAAGCATATTTAATTTCATCAGATGTCTTAATATATCGCCTACATTTAGAATGAAGCTATACTCAACAACAATACTGAAT
The DNA here is from genome assembly GCF_036917515.1 of Nostoc sp. Taxonomy (GTDB): domain Bacteria; phylum Cyanobacteriota; class Cyanobacteriia; order Cyanobacteriales; family Nostocaceae; genus Nostoc. The sequence goes on from NZ_JBALDE010000166.1 coordinate 3,868, forward strand.
CAACCAATTAATTAAATCCCTACTTTTCCCCGGTATTAAACTTCCCTTAGATGATATTTTGCCTCGTTAAGTGTAGGCATAGTTATGAATATAGCAATTTTGATAGCAATAACCCGTAATTATGCTGGGGCGTAGACGTAGCCCCTCGTAGACCTCGCTTCATTATTTATAGTGATGACAACTTTGTACATCAGTATTAATTTTAACGCTCATAAATTTCTAATGGTAAATTATCTGGGTCTTTAAAAAAAGTAAATTTTTTACCTGTAATTTCATCAATTCTGATATTTTCTACCTCTAACCCTTTGGATTTTAAATAAAAAACAGTTTCTTCTATATCATCAACTTGAAAAGCAAGATGTCTTAAACCACAGGACTCTGGTTTACTAGGCCGTTCTGGAGGATTTGGGAAAGAGAATAGTTCGATTTGAGTATTTTCTGCAACTTTTAAATCTAATTTATAAGAATTTCTGGTGGCGCGAAAAGTTTCTTGAATAATTGAAAAGCCTAAAACTTCTATATAAAATTTTTTTGAGCGATCATAATCAGAACAAATAATAGCTACATGATGAATACCAGTGGTTTTCATTGGTGTTTTGCTTGTTTTATTATAATAATTATTAAGAGAGTATACGTAGGTGAGAACACAACCACATTACACCCTCTCAAGTATAGGTTAAGCTTTAATCTTTTTAATGATCTTACCTTTCTTTTCAGGAACAAGCCAATGCTGCTAACAAGAAATGTGCTATCTAAAGTACTAGGTTCAGATACTTGTCGATAAGAAACCGTACCAGAATCGCAAGTTTCGGAGGAGACAGAAAATAATGTTCGAGCAATTTCGTAACTTTTGTCAGGATTAGCTTTGTCCTGGAAGCTGTACAGTAATCCAATAGGTGCGCTATCTGCTAAGGATACAGTTGGAAATGCAACGGGATAATCTGGATATTCAACATCATCAGTTGCAGTGTAAATATTGGGGTCATTATCAATTTGACGTTGCTGAAGCGCCTAATTGCATGAATTGTATCTTTGAAGAAGCTTTAAGAGCTAATTTGTAAACTAAAGTAAAGTACTTGTCTAGTATTGGTTTCAGGAATTTAAGCCAATAAAGCACTTATTCGCTGAAACTCAGACCTAGTAATGAGTTGAGTACCCTTAAGATTTTCTTTACGAATCAGCTCTAAAGAATGAAAGCTTCTTACAACTCACGGAATTCACCTCGACGTGCAGCAAATTCAAGTTCAATTTCGTCAACGTTTACGAACTTGCAATCTAGCAGCGATCGGTCGTTGTCGGATTGACCATAATTTATTGGCTAAGGGTGTTTGTGGCACAAAATCAGATTTGGGAAGTGTTGTTTCTGACTCAGATTTAAGTAGTTCAACAAACTCCAAAACTTTTTGTTGCTTTTGGGGTGTCAGTTCTCACCAGTATTCAAGTAGTTCAACTTCATTACCCAAAAATACTTCGCTCTTGAACTGAATGATTTTTCTATTTTAGTGGCAGAAGCCTTATTTCTTATTCCCTGCTAGAAAATTTTGCTTGGAGTACAATCGTTTCTCATGAACATAAATTTAACTTAAATTTATATTCAATCAGCAAAAAGGCTTATTACTTTTTCAAAACTTCATATTCAATAAGCAAAAAGCCATATTGCTTTCTCAAAATGACATTTTACTTTCTCAAACCCCAGTTTGCTTTCTGATTTTGGTGTTTTCCGCAAGTAAAATCAGCTTTTACTTTCTCAAACCCCAGTTTACTTTCTCATTTTAGTGTTTTCCGCAAGCAAAATCAGCTTTTGCTTTCTCAAACTCCAGTTTGCTTTTTGATTTTGGTGTTTTCCGCAAGCAAAATCAGCTTTTACTTTCTCAAACCCCAGTTTGCTTACTTATTTCGGTGTTTTCCGCAAGTAAAAAGAGATATTGCTTTCTCGAAAGCCGTAGTTAAAGGCGGGCTGTCCGGGCCACCCCACAAGATTGGATAATTTATTTGTTGGAAGTCCCAAAGATGGAGCCAATAATCTTAATTAAGTAGAACAGTGTGGAAAAACAAAACTATAGTTAAGAAAAATTAAATAGACTCAAACCCTCTTACCTCCTGCCTCATCAATGAGAAATATTTACGCCGACCTACTTACCGTTAAGCAAACGCTTAAACTCTGCATTGACTACTTGGTAACACTCGCAGGTGATATCTTCTAGACCTAAGCGGTCAAGGATAGTTATTTGTCCGCGAGTATAGTTAATTAGCCCCGCCCTTTGAAGAATAGAGGCATTGAGGCTAACAGTGGAGCGATTCACACCTAGCATTGTGCTGAGAAATTCTTGAGTCAGTGAAAAAGTGTTTGTCTCTACTCGGTCGGCAGTCATCAGCAGCCAACGGCACATTCGCTGTTCTATTGAGTGCAGGCGGTTACACGCAGCTGATTGGGCAATTTGATTAAACAGCGCTTGCGTGTATCGTTGTAGTAGATTGTACAACGGACTATTTACGGTGACATGAATTTTAAATGCATCTACTTCCATCCTTAAGCCAGAGCCAGCAACTTGCATAAAACACTCGCCCGGAATCCTATCAGCTCCCAGGAATACTGGAAGACCTACCATTCCTTCATTGCCCACCGTAGCCACTTCGATTGCCAAACCGTCCGTCATCACTGTGAGCATAGAGGCTACGCCATAGTTGATAAAATAGACGTGCTCAATTGGTTGGTTAGGTAAATAAAGTTCTTGCCTAAACTCTAGAGAGACTTGCTCCATATAAGGGTCAAGACGAGAGTATTCCTCAGAGGGTAGGGCAGCTAAAAGTTGGTTTTCCACAAGTACAGAATGCTTGACTAACACAGATAGCAAAAGGCTGTTTAAGACAGTCTTATCTGTATTAAATAAGCAGTAGCAATCAAGAACCTCTGACAAAAGATTTACCTTTTGTAAATATTTTATGTTGCCTAAACGACATATAATGATTATATGTTAGCTATATAACATAGCAGTGTAACTTGTGAAGCTGCTTTAACAGTAATTAAACGATCGCTACTGAGCGCTAAACATTACCCCCCCCCCCCAATGAAGTTACAAAAATCACATCCGATTATGTCACACTTCCCCAATATTGCTTACAATATAGTGGCGATCGGAGCTTCTATAGGTGGGCAAGAGCCAATCATCGAAATATTGTCGGGTTTACCAGTAGATTTCCCAGCGGCGATTATTGTAGTTCAGCACATGAATCCTTTCTATCCTAGTCGTCTGGCAGATATCCTCAGACGCTACACAGTGTTGCCCGTAGAGCAGGCAAAATCAGGGCAAATAATGCGTCCAGGGACAGTTTACACTTATCTTCAAGATCGGCACCTAGTAGTCGATGCTAACGGTACTCTGTCTCTATTAGAGTCGCCAAAGATGAACTTTGTTCGTCCCTCAGTGGATAAACTATTCATGTCAGTAGGACTTAATTACGGAATTCGGGGGATTGCTGTTGTCCTAAGTGGGTGGGGCAGAGATGGTGCTTTAGGAGTGATAGCAATGAAAAACTATGGTGGCACGACAATTGCTCAAGATGAAACTACTTCGGAGTACTTCGATATGCCCTCAGCTGCTATTGACACCGGGAAAGTAGATTTTGTTCTGACTCCAGAGGCGATTGCCAAGAGCTTGTCCAGCCTGGTAATGACAGAATTAGTAGCATAAGGATCCCTCACCCTAAATCCCTCTCCCAAGTTTGGGAGAGGGACTTTGAAGTTTACTCCCCTTCTCCCAATATTGGGAGAAGGGGTTGGGGGTTGAGGGTAGTTTTTGTATTCGTGCAAGAGGTCTAATCCTAGTTTTCTTCAGGTCTGCTTCGGAAAGTTCTTCCCCAGCTTGCAGGCGAGTGGCAGAAGTTTGCAACACTGTCACCGCACCTTTATCTCCGATTTGTAGGGCGGTTTTAGCAGCTGTTTGTAGCATCGTCGCTGCACCAGTGCGTAGGCGTAAGCCCGTCGTAGACATCGCCTTGTTGCAATTTCGTCTTGGCTAACTGAGTTTGGCGATACTTTGCTTTACTTGAAATCGGGAATTACCTGAATCAATTCAGTCTGGAAGGCTTTGTCATAGGTGATTACAGCTAAACTTTCGAGTTCAGCCTGAGCCATGATTATGCGATCAAAGGGATCTCGGTGGGCAATCGGTAGGCTTCCTGCTCTGAGCGCATGGATTGTGGTGATGGCAAGTTCGATAAATTTAGCTTGATGCAATATCTGTGAATATTGCTCAACAAGTTGTTTGGCTTCGGGTAGTTTACCCATCCGGTATTTAGTGGCAATTTCCCAAGCAGAAGCACTTAAGGGGTACAAGTCGGGAAACCCACTGTTAGCACCTGCCTTGCCAAAGCGCGAAACTTTCATCCCGTTAATCAGCAAGGCTGAATTTTTACTATTCCTGCAAAACGGTCTTTGATACAATCCTAGTTTTCTTCAGGTCTGCTTCGGAAAGTTCTTCTCCGGCTTGCAGGCGAGTGGCAGAAGTTTGCAACACTGTCGCCGCACCTTTATCTCCGATTTGTAGGGCGGTTTTAGCAGCTGTTTGTAGCATCGTCGCTGCACCAGTGCGATCGCCTTGTTGCAATTTCGCCTCGGCTAACTGGGTTTGGCGATACTTCGCTAATGTTAAAATAGATTGTTGTACCTGGGGATTAGAATCTGGTTGATACGCTCGCATTACATCTGCATACACTGGTACCACGGGCGAAAGTAAACCTTCTTCGTTAACCAACGGGTCATCATAACGAATTTGCAAATGCGCGATCGCTTGCTTGCCTTCTGGCAATTGTCCCAGATAAATGTTCGCCAAAACTACCCGTTCTACATCCTGCATCAAATCTCCCAAACGCACAGCAAAGCTACCATCAGCTTCAGTTTCCATTGGTAACTCGATTGTGTCTGGGGCAACTTGAGCAACGGGTTTCAATTCTGCTAGTCTGACATTGGGCACTAGAGATAACAGCAAGTAGGCATTAGTTAGCCCAATCGATTGAATCCGTCCAAACAGTCGGCTAAATTGCTCCACAGCTTGTTCTGGACGTTCAATATAGGCTAAAGTCCCACCACCGACATCGGCAATGTTTTCTAGCAAATCCTGATTCCAGCTATTACCAAATCCGAAAGTGTTGATAGTTAGGTTTAGCTTGGCAGCTTTTTGCGCCAGTTTAAGACAGCGTTTGTGATCATCTCGCCCAATATCCCATTTCCAAATTCGTAAACTGCTTTCACCATGTCCATCCGTCAGCAGAAACGCCTGGGAAACAGCGCCTCTTGTGCCTTTCATCAGTTCTGTAATTCCCAATTCCAAACCATCAGCGATCGCAGTACCGCCGCTAGCAGTCAGTTTGCTTTTAATTTGAGATTTGATGCTTTCGGGGTCTTCAATCGCTTGGTTGGGGATAATGACTTCCGCAGAACCAGAAAAAGCCACAACTGAGATGCGATCGCCTACTTTCAACCGATCTATTAATCCTTCCACCGCCTGGATCACCGTTTTAATTGGTTGTCCATGCATGGAACCACTTCTATCCAAAATCAAGCAGAGATTAAGGGGGAGATTTTGGTCAGACTCACCAGCGATAGCAAAAATAGTTATTGCTAGTTGACGTTGGCTACTTGTTTGAGCCAGATCAACATTATTGTCATTTAACGCCGAGAGCAATTTAACTTTCATCTAAACCTAAGTTTACTGGGGAGGGGTATCTTGCAAAACTGTTTTGGAGACAATTCTGGTTTTCTTGCGATCGCTTTCCGATAAATCTCCACCAGATTGTAGCTGGGTAGCAGAAGTTTGCAACACCGTTGCCGCCCCTTGATCTCCCATTTGCAAGGCAGTTTTCGCAGCCGTTTGTAACATTGTCGCTGCACCAGTGCGATCGCCCTGTTGCAATTTCGTTTCTGCTAGCTGGGTTTGGCGATACTTAGCTAATGCCAAAATAGAATGCTGCACCTGGGGATTCAAGTCTGCTTGATAATTTTTGACTACATGAGCATAAACTGGGATATTTGGTGTAACTAAACCTACCTTATTGGCGGCTGGATCATCGTAGCGGACTTGCACATTTGCGATCGCTTGTTCACCTATTGGCAATTGTCCCAAATAAATATTAGCTAAGATTACCCGTTCTGCATCTTTCATTAAATCTCCCAGCCGCACAGCGAAACGTCCATCAGTTTCTTGTTGCAGTGGTAACTCAATAGTGTCTGGTGAAACTTGGGCGACAGGTTTGAGTTCCGCTAGCCGGACATTAGGCATTAGAGAAAATAATAGATAAGCATTAGTCAATCCCACCGTTTGAACGCGGCTGAACAGGCGATTAAACTCTTCAACTGCCTGTTCGGGTTTTTGAATATAAGATAAAGTACCTAAGCCAGCATCAGCAATTTTTTCTAAAACATCTTGGTTCCAGTTGTCACCAAATCCCAAAGTATTTAAAGTTAAATTATAGCTAGCAGCCAATTGAGCAAATTTCAAACAGCGATTGTTATCACCGTGTTCATTTTCTCCGTCGGTTAATAAAAAGGCTTGAGAAACAGTATCTTTTTTCCCCTTCGCCAACTCCTCAATCCCCAAACGCAGTCCTTCATCAATCGCAGTTCCCCCATCGGCAGCGAGGCGATTGATTTGCTGTTTGATTTTCTCTGGATTTTCAATACTTTGACTGGGTACTAGGACTTTGGCACGGTGATCGAAAACTACCACACTGAGGCGATCGCCAGGGTTGAGTCTATCTACCAAACGATTTGCTGCTTTTTTCACCGTTTCTAGCGATCGCCCGTTCATCGAACCACTATGATCGAGAATCAAGCATAAATTCAGTGGTACATGGCGGTCTTGATTTTCTGCGATCGCCGAAATCGAAATTCCCAACTGACGTTGACTGTTCAGTTGATTTGCGTCCAAATTACCATCATTCAAGGCAGGCTGCAAACTAACCTTCATAACTTCAAGTCCCGATTCACGATATACATATTAATAAACAACTTTAAAGCACTACTTTAGCTCTACGGAAAACTTATCCAACATCAATACACTAATATAATCAGAATATCTTAGAAGCCAAGCATTGACAGATGTGAAGCCGCCTTCAGCATTAGGGAGAAATCCGCACCTTGAGGGAAGCGTGCATCGCGCTAGGATGTATTACAGTTAACGGCATAGTTTCAGGCGATCAGTTGCTATGGACATTTCCCCAATTAAGGCTGTTCAAGCCCCATATTACGGCGATAACTTTTACCGGACACCACCGCCAGATTTACCTTCCCTCTTATTGAAGGAGCGAATTGTCTATATTGGGATGCCACTGGTACCTGCTGTCACGGAATTAATCGTAGCCGAATTGTTGTTTTTGCAATCCGACGACCCCGAAAAACCGATTAAAATCTATATCAACTCCACTGGCACATCCGGTTACAGTGGCGATCCCATTGGCTTTGAAACCGAAGCCTTCGCCATCTATGACACCATGAGATATATCAAGCCTCCTATACATACCATCTGCGTCGGTTCTGCGATGGGTATGTCAGCGATGCTCCTCAGTGCTGGTACAAAAGGTTGCCGTGCTAGTTTACCTCACTCCTCGATTATCCTGCATCAGCCTAAGAGCTATGCCCAAGGTCAAGCAACGGATATTCAAATTCGCGCTAGGGAAGTTTTGGTAAATAAAGGCGCATTAGTTGATATCTTACATAACACCACTGGACAGCCCCCAGAAAAAATTACTAAAGATATGGATCGGCTGTTGTATTTAACACCCTACGAAGCAAAGGAATACGGACTGATTGACCGAGTTTTTGAGAAAGAAGAACTCGCAAATCCCCCACTCCCTGCCAGTGTCCTTTAATTTGTCTTTTGTCCTTTGTTATTCGTCCTTTGTTAATAACCAAAAATTATTAATGACCAATGACTAATGACCAATGACTAATGACCAATGACTAATGACTTATTAAAAACGGAGTAAATTATGCCTATAGGCGTTCCTAAAGTTCCTTACCGGATGCCCGGTGGACAATATACAGATTGGATTAGCATTTACGATCGCCTTTACCGGGAGCGGATTATTTTCTTGGGGCGAGATATTGATGATGAAATTGCCAATCAAATTATCGCTGTAATGCTGTATCTGGACTCAGACGATCCAGGTAAAGATATTTATTTATACATCAATTCCCCTGGTGGAATGGTTACATCTGGCATGGCTATTTTTGACACCATGCAACATATCAAATCAGATGTAGTGACTATTTGCGTAGGTTTAGCTGCTTCAATGGGGTCTTTCCTGCTAGCAGCTGGCACCAAAGGCAAACGGTTAGCATTGCCTCACTCACGAATTATGATTCACCAGCCTTCAGGTGGTACCCGCGGACAAGCAACCGATATCGAAATTGAAGCTAGAGAGATTCTACGGATTCGTCACCAGCTCAATGGCATTTATGCTGACAAAACAGGTCAGACCATAGAAAAGATTGAAAAAGATATGGATCGTGACTTTTTCATGTCTGCCGAAGAGGCAAAACAATACGGTTTAATTGACCGTGTGATTGAAGAACGAACCTCCGTAGTAGCTAGTTAGTAGGAAGGCAGGGGAGACAAGGGGGATAAGGGTGAATTATTGAACAAATTTCTCTTTGAAGTTCTCATGCCTACAGTGAGCCACGCCAACGCCGGAAGTCGGCGCTGGTGACTTCTCTCCTTATCTCCCCCTTCTTGCTTGTCTACCTTGTCTCTTCTCAATGCCTAATGCCCTTTTATGAACAAACTGTCAACATTGAACTTTAAAATAGAAAATTAGCTCTTATCATTAATAGTCCAGGCTTGAAGCTGATACTGACAGATAATAGCCAATAGCTAAATATTCGATAGCTGATAGCTCAAGATGGATCTTGGAGATTGCTACCGTTTACTAGGTTTAAGATCGGGAGCTTCTTTTGCTGATATCAAAGCGTCTTATCGACGACTGGCGCAGCAATATCATCCCGATATCAACCCAGATGACAACAAAGCCAAAGATAAGTTTATTGCCTTGACAGAGGCTTACAAACTCCTGCTGACGGTAGTACTACCAGAGGAAATTGGTGCACATTCAAGTCAAGTGTCAACGTCTGGACGTGACAACGCCAAGGCAACGCAACGGCAGAAAACACCAATAACAACGGTGACAAGCCAAGAATCAGGGAAACCAAAGCCGCCAAATCTGTTGGAAATAGAAGAACGGCTGAAGTGGAAGACTTATGAGCAATTGCAGCGATTTTTGCAAGAAAGACGATTTCCACAAGCGATCGCCCTAGCGGAAGCTTTAGCAGATCGTTTGTCAACAGATGCAGAAGTTCGTCAATGGCTAGCGATCGCCTATCAAATTTGGGGACGGGCACTAATTTCTGAAAAACAACTACTCAAAGCCAGAATTTATCTCAAAAAAGCCTTGAAAACAGACCCACATAATAAAAGTCTTTGGTATGAAGTCCAGCGTGATATCCAGCGCTTGGAGCAAATTTTTTAAAGATTCAAGATTAACCTTTTCAAGACGGATAAATCTTTTGGACAAGAATTCTTCTTATTTTTGTGTTATCTGCAACTAATGCAGTTAAATAAATTTCCCAAAAAAGGCTGATTCACGTTGAAAAGGCTGGTTCTGAGTATAAAAATTTTACCAAAAACTTTGATCTTAAGATTCTGTTAGAAAATAAACGCTTTAATTCTCGCTTTATTTACAGTTGAAAAATAGGCTCTTATTTTTATTTTTTCAGAGTAATTAAAAAGAGTTAATTACTTTAGATTTTTGTCACATAATTGGAAATTTTTCTGCCTATTTTCTATAAATAATTAATCTAGTGAAATAAATATAAAATTAAATTTGGAAATCACTCATGGAGATCAGAACAATCACCAGGGTTGTCGGCCTATTCATCTCCACATCGTTAGCGTTTGCGACCGCCGCTCAGGCTGCGCCGTTCAACAGTCCGGGCTATCCAAACTACCCTTATGAAGGTCGTTACCCAGAGTCCACGCCCTGCCGTTACAACCTCCAGCAGAGCAAGAAGGCAACCTGGGCTGGAAGCAATATAACGCTGAAGTACTTCTACAGCGGCCAATGCGGTTCATTCGCGCGAATCGACAACGCGCCCCCTTACTGCAAGGTCTACCTTGATCGCACCCGCAATAGTAACCCCAACCCCAGCAGCTGGGACTATGTTGGTGAGACCGTCGACCCGGGCATTAATTTTGCCTACACGAAGGTCGGCAATAACCTCAGTGGTCGCCTCTCCCGCGCTGCCCTAGTCTGCGGCACCGGAACCGTCGTCACCCGCACTAACTGGTACTAAGCGTGACTTTTCACCAGATGTGGAAAAGGGAGAGCGGTTCGCAAATTGCTACCACTCGTAAGTTGGAAAGTCTGACCGGAGGTTTCCTTCGATTGGACTTTCCACAAAATCTAAAATTGGTACGATTATCCCTGCCATCCCCTCAGCACTGCTCCCAAGGTAGCGATTCCCTCGACAATCTTTTTAGTTGGTTGAAAGCTAAAAGCTAACCTGATGGCATCATCTCCCTGTCCATTGACGTAGCAGCGAGTTCCTGGGAGAAAGCTGATGCCATGTTCATTGGCACCAGTTAGGAGTGCTTTGGCGCTGATATTTGGCGGCAATTTACACCAAACAAAAAAGCCACCATCTGGTCGCAAAGCAACTACATCACTGGGAAACTCTTGAGCGATCACTTCTAACAGCAAATTACATTTATGCTTGTACCAAGCGATTAGCTCCTGAATGTGATAATCTAGTTTGCCTGTAGCACAGTAGCGGGCGACCACATGGCTGACAAATGGCCCTACAGGCCCTTCACTTTTGAACATTGCCAACCGCTCAATAATTGCTGGATCACCACAAGCCCAGCCTAGTCTGATACCAGGCGCAATGATTTTCGAGAAAGTATTCACGTATAACACCCACCCCTGCTTATCAAGGCTTGCCAAGCATGGCACAGCTTCGCCTTGGAAGCGTAAATCGCTGTAGGCATCGTCTTCTACCACCAACACGCCATACTCAGCTGCTAACGCTACTAGTTTTTCGCGGCGAGATAACGGCATAGTAGCGCCTGTAGGATTATGAAAAGTAGGTATGGTATAAATAAACCGGGGTCGAATGTCCCGTTTCTTCAAGTCGCTCAAAGTTTCTTCTAGGGCATCCACATCCATTCCCAATTCGTCTACAGGAATGGTAATTAGGCGTGCGCCAGCCTGGACAAATCTATTAACTACTCCCAAGAAGGTTGGCCCTTCCACAATTACGACATCACCAGGTTCAACAAACACATCTGGTAGCAAACCCAAAATCTGACCAGAACCATAGCCAACGATCAGACGCTCGCGATCGGCAGGGATTCCTTGAGCTTGCAAGCGGAGGATTATTTGTTCATAAAGTTGGGCTGAAGGTGGTCCGTAATTGAGAGCGATCGGAGCCTCTTCTGCCAGTACAGCAGCACTTGCAGCAGCCAAGTCCGCATGGGGAAAGAGAATTGGGTCAGCTAGACCATAGGCAAAGCTGACGGTGATGATTTTAGTTAACTCAGTGCCGTAAGTTGGTGGTGTCAGATTTCTAGCTCTTTCGGCGAACAAATCAGCAATTTGGTAAGCAGAAGTGGTAGAAGTCATAAGCAATTCAAAATTGGGAATCAGAATATAGAACACACAAAAAGGCAATTAGCGAAAAGTCACACGTATGTATTCTTTCTTATAACATCATCACAAGTATCGTAAATATTGATTACTAAAACAAAATTACTATGGTGAAATTAATTAACTTCAAGTGGCAGCAGCTAATTCTAAGCTTAGGCTGCTTACTAATGATTATTGCCTGTCAGAGTTTATATCCCACTACTAACCCAGACGCTAAACCTCTCAAGGTGGCCACAGACCCCACCTTTGTCCCTTTTGAGATTCAAACAGCTAGCGGAAACTTGGAAGGCTTTGATATTGATTTGATGAATGCGATCGCTAAAGTAGCAGGTTTTGCAGTCCACTTTGAAAGTCTGCCCTTTGATGGCACAATCTCGACCTTGCAAGCTAAAAGAGTTGATGCAGCAATTAGTGGAATCACAATTACCGCAGAACGCCTGAAAACAATTGCTTTTTCACGACCTTATTTTAAAGCCGGACTTGCGATCGCTGTCCGCGAAGACAATCAAAATATTAAAGACTTCAATAGTCTTAAAGGTAAAAAAATTGCTGTCCAAATAGGTTCCACTGGGGCCGATTTTGCCAAAACCATCCCCAATGCCAAAATTAGTACTTTTAATTCTGGTCCAGAGTTTTTCCAAGACTTACTCAATGGCAACGTTGATGCTGTGATTAGCGATGCTTTTGCGACTTTGTATGCGATTAAAAATGGCAAACTCAAAGGCATCAGAGTTGTTGCAGATTTACTCACTAAAGAATATTACGGGATTGCTATGCCCAAGAATTCTCCCCATTTGAATGCAATTAACAAAGGTATAGCGACTTTGTTATCCAATGGCAATTACAAGCAAATTTATCAAAAATGGTTTGACGCTAAACCTCCACAATTGCCAGACTCTTGACAATTGGGCATTGAGAAGAGACTTGGGGACAAGGGGAAGGGAAAGACTTGTTGCAAGTTCTAACTTTAGTCACCTTGTCATCCCTCTTTTGTTACTACGGGGAGAGTAGAATCAGGAAGAAAAACTGAAACAGTAAGTAACTCTGATGGTTAGGCAGCGCTCTTAAGCAGTA
>NZ_JBALDE010000167.1:0-4955 GCF_036917515.1 Nostoc sp.
GTATAAGTTATTAGTCGTAAAACTCTTGTTAACTGTGTTTCTTTCATTTATTGCGGGCGTGTAATCGCGCCCCTTGGGCGCTCACATCTTGCACCAGACAAATGGTGCAAGATATAAGAAACCTGATCTAGCCCAATAAAAGACTACACAGTTCATCAATTTGTTGGCTTTTTTCAGAAATCAGTCGATGGGCTATAGCTTGTAGCTTACGAGTATTTTGTAGTTTAGTATTGTCTATTTCTTCGAGATCCTCATCTAAAAATTTTTGAAAGCGATAATAAAAACTTTTAGCTTCTTTATCGATAGGTTCAAACAGCTGTTCTAATTGTCCAGATACCACTTCACTACCACCGTCAAACACAATATTTAAAAGTGGTCTTCCCCATTGCAAAAGTCCCCAATTTTTGACTTCTTTATAAAGGTAGGTACTAGTCATGGAACCTGTACCTAAAGAAACTACTAGAATATCTTCTGTATTAAGGACTTTTTTTTCTTGCCGTTTACTATTAATTTGTGCTTCTAAAATAGCTAAATGGGTTGGATTATTACCAAATACTCCACCATCGATTAAAGTATAGACGCTGGCGCTATTGTGGGGATTTACAATACGATGGGGAGCAAAATAAGTCGGAGTTGCAGTAGTTGCCAATGCTGCATCTAGGAGCAAAAAACCTCCACATAACTTCCGAAAATTTTGAGATTTTATCTCTTCTTTTTTTGGTTTATTTGTAAAAAATATTGGAATTCGCTGCTCTATATCATAACTAGTTACAAAAACTTCTTTAAGATTATTTTCTAGAAGGGTGTGACCAAAATATTGCCTGAAAATTTCTTCTTTGCTTTCGGAAGGGTATTTGGGCTGGAGAAATATATCCTCTATTGGGCCAAGTATTCTTTCAAAGAATGGCTCATAAAATATTTCTACTCCATATTCAAGAAATAGTTGTACGAGATCCTCAGCAGTATATTCAGCTAGTGGCAAATCATCAGATGAACTTACTCGGGGTTTAGTTAGTCCTAGTGCCAAAATTCCGCCGCTTGAAGTACCAGCAATTAAATCAAATAAACTAAATATAGGCTTTTGTGTCCGCCTTTCAATTTCTGCTAGGATAAATGCAGGAATAATTCCCCGAATACCGCCTCCATCAATAGAAAGTATTTTATATTTGGGCTGGGCTTGTGTATTCATAGCTTCTAGCGGTTCCTCCTGAGTTAATGTTTGTGCTTGTTGGACATTAACGGAATCTTTAGTTTGGTCTGTTTTAATTTCATCATCTAACTGGAGAGTTATCAAGGTTGGGATAACCTCAGATTCTTCACTGCTGATTTGTGTCTGTTGAATTTCCTCTAGTTCGTCTTCCTTGCCGCTTACTAACGGTACTGTTGCTGCTAATAAAGTTGTAGTTATTGTTGAAAGATTTTCTTCAGGAATAAGTGGTGTTTCAATTTGGATCTCTTCTTGGATATCCTCTTGATTAGATGATGGTGCTGCAAACGGAACTGGATTGGATGATTGTGTTGCAAATGGAATTTGTGCCAACTCCCAAGTAGGATTACCACGAAAATTCCCTTGATAAGACTTTCCAATTTGGTTTTTGACTGTTGTTCCTTGCCCATCATCTAGTTTCCAGTAAGCCACTAATCCTTCTTCATCCCCGGCTACTAGCCCACAACGATGAGTCTGGATTTGTTCCTGAGTACATGGATAATTCCAAACGCTAATGTTTGCTAATTGTCCTTTAAAATAAACCTGTTTGTGTACAGTTGCACCCAGAGTTACTGAACTTGTTGCTTTATTTAAAGATGAACCTCTGAGAGAATCTGTGTATACACGGTTATCAAGATATACTGTTATTTCACCACTGTTAAAAACAATGGCAAAAAAGTGCCATTCTCCTATAGTTAATTCTCCATTACCAAAGGTTTTAATACCCTTACTCACAGTTTCATCAATGAATATATCTAGACTGCCTGTTTCACTGATGCCGAATTCAAAATTATCGCTGTATCGTTCTGAAGAACGGGCAAAAAATACATTGCGAGTTCCGTAACTAGTAGCTTTATTTGTTAGTTGATGCGGATTTATCCATCCTGAAACAGTAAATGCTGAACTCCCTTGAGCGAAAACGCCGCCAATATCGTTTCTGCCAAAATCTATATAATCATTTACCCCATCAAATGTCAAAACTGTTTGTGTGTCTACTAGGTTTGTCACAAGGATTTTATCTCCAATATAAATAACTTTGTAATTTAAAAATAATGCCTTAAATATTAATAATTTTAATCAGAAAATTCACTATTAACTTACAAAATGGTAGGTAATGTAGATATGGTTGCTATTTTACTCTAGAAAACGTTACTACAAACATATCTTTTAACTGAGTACCTTTACGGTGGATAAAAAAATAAATAATACTCAATACTCTAAGTTTTATTAGTTAGTAATACTTCTGCGAGCGCCTGCGAAATAAGATAGTGCGGTGAATATATTTCCATCCAAAAAAATTCCCCGACTGGATTAACTTCGAGGAATACGTACTGACCATCGGGGGTGACAATAATATCAATTGCTCCATAGTTTAAGCCAAACTCAGCCATTAATTTGAGTAGCTTTTTCTCAACATCTTCTGGCAAGTCATAAGGTTGCCAATTCTTAGCTAGGGCTTTTCCCTCTTTGCGCCAGTCGTAAGTAGATCCTTCCAAGGTTTGCGAGTCTACTGCGGCAGTAAATACGTGGTGTCCGACGATAGTTGTTCGCAACTCCAGGGCTTTGGGAATGTTTTCTTGAAATGTCATCGGACAAAAACGCAGCCCTTCCATATTCTCCAGATCATAAGCTGTAACTGGAGTAGTAAACACAACGTTTTCTCGCCCTTGATCGTCATAGATAGCAAAAGAAGAAAGCATCTTGGTTACTATACCTTGCTGACATTCTTGAGCAAATTCTTTGACTGCTTCGGGATTGTTTGAAGTCAGGGTACGTGGAGTTAAAAGTCCGAGTTTTCGTGCGACTTGCAACTGTAGTTGTTTATTATTAGCCCGATCCACATTTGACATTTTATCCAAGTGGAATCCTTGAAGGCTGGCAATCATACCTCTGACAGTAGCGCGACATTCGTTAATTGACGCATCTCTATATTGCTTGTCCATTGAGTTAGGTATTTTTTGCCCGTAGCGCATCTGCCGATACCAAACTGACGATACTTCACTCAAATCGAGCTTTTGTTCGCCATCAGTAATAATTACCCGTTCTGTATCGCCAAAATAAATATCTAGCTTAACTTCGGTAGGATATCTGTCTGTATCAAACCTAAATGCTTTTTCTCCTCTAGCCTCAATTTCTTCGATTACTAAAGGAATGCTTTCGTTGTCTTGGCTAAATGTAACTATTAATACAGTCATGACAAGTAGTAAGTAGCAAATATTTAATTTTTGATCATTCTTCTTTTATTTGAAGTAGGGCATCAGCGATCGCACTTGCAATAGGCAAGTCTAAATCTTTCTCTAGCATTCCCCACTCTCCCACAGGGTTGATTTCCAAAAAGACGTATTCGCCTGATGGTGTAAGGATAAAATCTAAGGCTCCAAATAACAACCCAAACCTTCCCATAAAGGCTTTGAGACGACGAATTATTTCATCAGGAAGCTGGTGGTGTTGCCATGCACCAACCTCAACACCTGGTTTACGCCAATCAACTTTGGCTGCTGCATAAACAGATGC
The DNA here is from genome assembly GCF_036917515.1 of Nostoc sp. Taxonomy (GTDB): domain Bacteria; phylum Cyanobacteriota; class Cyanobacteriia; order Cyanobacteriales; family Nostocaceae; genus Nostoc. The sequence continues at coordinate 3,722 of NZ_JBALDE010000167.1, forward strand.
TTCTAGCGATCCCACAAACACATCACCATTCACATACACTACTCGTAATTCTTGCTGCTTAGGAATTTGCTCTTGAAAAACCATTGGGCAATAGCGTAGTGACTCGGCATCTTGTAAGTCTTCTTGTTTGACGGCGCTGGTGTAAAGAAAGAAAGATGAATTAGCTTCCATACTGTGGGAAAGAGGAGTTAGTAATTTGCTCACCATTTTTCCCTTGACTTGATGGAAAAACTCTCGTGCTGACTCTGCTTTGTTGGTTACAAGAGTTTTAGGAATGACAAAACCTATTTCAGACGCAATCCGTAGTTGCCGCAGCTTATTATTGGCATAGTTTATCCGCTCTAGATCGTCTATCCAACGAGCCTCTTTAAGACTGTCCCAAAAACTATCTAAGGTTGCTTTTGATTCTCTAACACAAGCTTCTCGGAACTGTGTAGCTAATTGTGAACTTAGTTCTGGTTCCCAAATGCGCCGCATCCATACAGCTTGCACCTGCTCTGTGCTGATAGAGTAATTGCCATATTCTATGGTGTGATAGCTTCTGGATTCGTCAAAGTGTGCTACTAATTGCACTTGTTGGGGAAACTTATCGGTGTCAAGGCGAATCGGTTTCACCCCTTTTTTTGACAAGGCTTGTGCAACTCTATCTATTGTGAAAAAATCACTACTGTGAGTGATTAATAAAACAACGTCACGCGACAGGTGCATAAAAAATTTTGTGGCTACCTAAAGAAGTTTTTGTCTAGATACCTGAGTTCTTAAAGAAGTAGGTAATCTAAAAACTAAAGGCGATCGCAATTATATTATCAATACTGCAATATGGAGCGATCGCACTCCCAAGAACCGCACTGCCTCCCCTGCTTACACAGCAATGGGATATTTCTTAGTTGTCAATCCCTTAAACGTCTTCAAGATCGGAAGGAAACTTGAAAGTAAAAGGAGGAGGAGGAGGAGGAGCAGTATCTGGCTTTTCAGATGCAGATTGCTCTTGCAAGAAACGTGCGAAGAATGGCAATACTTGGATATCTGATTCTTTGACTGTACTTGTATACATTGCTATTTTTCCTTTGGGAAAATTTGTCAGTACTAAAGCTGCGTGTCGTAAATGTCTAGTTGGGTTAAGGCTGTCAATAGTCAGTTGTTATAGCAACCGCCAGGTTGGTTAGGACACTAAACTCAGAACATACTCCATTGCCGCTCGCAAGGTAGGGAAGTACTCCAGTTGCTTGCGGAT
>NZ_JBALDE010000168.1:0-31633 GCF_036917515.1 Nostoc sp.
TTTACTGCTTAAGAGCGCTGCCTAACCATCAGAGTTACTTACTGTTTCAGTTTTTCTTCCTGATTCTACTCTCCCCGTAGTAACAAAAGAGGGATAAGATTTGTTGGCGGATTTTGGAATATTCAGCGTTTGTAATTACAGCAGCTTTTCCTTTTCTGTTATTTTTTGGCATATAGAAACTGAAATCGCATGTTCGGCTTTTACCTAAATCAGAGGTGAAAGTGGAATTTCTTAAATATTCACTATTAGTAAATATTGGCTCAATTCTATTACTGGCATAGGATACACGGCATCAGAGGAGATACCACTTCTACATAAAAGTGGAACATTTACTTATTTTTCAAACTTGCATAAAACAGGAGAGTAGCTAATTTAAAAATGAAATAAACTATGTCAGCGTTAAACCTTTCTACCCAAATTCCTAGTCAAATTAATACCCTTGAAAAACTTCACATGTGGAGCGGACAAGCTTTATTTGCGATCAATTCATCATTAACAGTAATCGAAGGTGTTAGCTATACGGAACGTGCAGCACAAGCTGGATTGTATTGGGTTGCAGCTGACAGTAAAACACGGGGTATTTTTCGTGTAAGCCTTGCAATTGACCCAACATATTTAAGTGCAACTGGTAAACCTTGGACATTTGCACAAGAATTATCTACAACCGCTATTCCCGCAAACTTCAGCGCTAATTAAGGTAAAGTTGTGAGCGAGAATCCCAGGCAATTTAGCTCAATTGATAGCAGTGATACAAATTTGCATGGATCGCTCACAAATCGTTCTCCCAGCGGTGCGCCAGCAGGCGATCCAATTGATTTTGAAGCACTTAACAGACAAGTAATAAATCAGCGCACACAGCAGGATTACGTTTACAAAGAATCTACTGCTGAGTATGTTTTGCGGCGTGAGCGAGAAATTGCAGCAGCGCAGCGTATTCGCCAAGAAACTGCTGACGCACAAGCTGCTAGGGAACTACAGGATCAGCGGAACCAAAATCAAAGAAACGAACTTGCAAATAGGATAAATAACAATACTCCCACTGACTCAGAAGTAGCACCACCAAAAGAATCTCCGTTGGCACAACAGCAACGGTCAACTCCTGAACGTCTGCCAGTGCCATCAACAGGCGCACCACCGCCAACACCAAATGGTACTGCTGCAAGGGCAAACTCACTTGTAGAACCAACTGCCACACCAACCCCAGCAGCACTCAAAGAAGCGATCGCCCCAGCCGCAGCTGGTGGAGCGTTGGCAGCACTACCTCGTTCGCTACCACAAGCAGCCGGGCATTTAGCAATACCAGGTATTTACGCTACAGTCGATTTCACAAATCGCGTAGTTCATGGCCAGTCAGTGCAACAAGCTGCCACAAGTTCGGTTGCCGGAGCAGTTGGATCGGGCATTGGGTTCGTTTTGGGGACAGCAACCGACATACCCTTTATGGGTTACGTGGGCGCTGCTGTAGGCGGCATAGCTGGTAGTGCAATTTCGGATTATTTCTTTAATCAAAACTTGCCAACAACCGCTGCAAAGCAAGAAACGCAATCGCCAAATTATGTACCCTTCGTTGGAGGTCAATCATCGGGTACAAGTTACCGCATTTGGTACGATATACCGGGTGACGATGGGACAGTGTCGCACCAAGTGACAGCGCCGCTTCAGGGAAAAATTGTTAATTTCTACTTTGTCGCAAATAGTCAAAATTCCTGGGACAGCGTTCTCATCTACAACAATGGAAACAATACCGAGAAGACATCATTTATAGGTTCGCAGACTGCTGGCAAACCTTATATCGTCAAAATTACTCGTGCTGACAATGGTTCGACGGATCTTGTCGGCTACCCCGTCTCATCATCCTCACCCGCGCCACCGCCAGATAATCTACCATATCGCTACAATACCTCGCCCGTAGGTAACGATAATACAGTACCATCAGGTACGCCTGGAGCAAGCGCCAATAAAGGCAAAACGCGAAATGTTGCTCCATCCATGCCGTCTAACAATACCCCAAATGGCGCTCCGTTTTTCCCTAGTCACGGCGGACTAGCACCGTCGTATTTGCCAAACCCAACACTTTTTCCCTCAAACCTTGGTGGGATGTTGCCTTCCCTGCAACCATTGCCAATGCTATTACCATCAAATGGTGGGATGTTGCCTTCCCTGCAATCCCTGCCTTTGTTGTTCGCAGAACCTGAAGATATCCCCTTACCGAGACTTGCACCAAAAACAGGACTTACTGTCACACCCTCAAGTGGTGGTTTAGTTCCAATTGGGTATGCCGAAATCACGCCTGCAACAATTACACCTGCAATGGTTGCTCAATTCCCAGGACAAACAATAACACCAGCAAAGAATCTAACACCGTTAATTATTGTTGATGTCAACACCTTTGTAGAAGCAAGTTTACTACCAGCTTTTGAGGAAACCAGTAACCCTGGTTCGGCTGCTTTTAGTGGAATTAATAGAATGTGTTTGGTGTCAATTGAAATTAATAATATCAAGAAATCTCTCGCCGTAGCAACTTTCTCACGGGTATTTGATTATGCTCGTTCCTTGGCAAACAACGACTTAAACCCATTAACGACTACTGACACGATAAACAATTCTAGTAAAACTCTACTCAATAAACCAGAGTCCGGATTGAAATTATCTATTGATGGGTCTGAAACTATTGTTGTTTGTTCTTTAAGTTTAAAAATAAATAATCTTCGGCTCACTTATATGGATGAATATTTTAGCAGTACTTTGACTTATTTAACAAATGCAATTGCTAGCGATTTAAATCCGTAAATATGCCACTACCAGATAATTTTAATGAGTTTGAACATCTTCAAGATTTAATGAGACTTGAACACAACAAAGCAGTTCGAACTTATTTTAAAAATTAAGAAGATGATGATATTTCTACTCCCAAAGCAGCGTTAAAACATGCCTGTCTTATTAAAGATGAAGATACCGCAGCAATGACACAAATGAGGTTGTGGCTATTTGAAGTTACTGTGGGACACGCTCAAAGCTTGCAAGCTCCTATTTATGGGATTCCGGTAACAGAATTACAACGAGATTTCAAGTTTAGACCACAAATCAAACTTTATTTCAAAGAACCATACGATTTTGAAAAACATGATGATGGTACAGAACAGGTTCGTGGTGAAATCAGTTTTAGAATTATGAATAAAACTGCTGAAACTATATCAAGGACTGATGCTGTTGAATATGCTCGTGAAATCAAAGCAGAATTTGCTACCCCTCCATTAATTTGGAAGAAGGGCAAGTACAAATGCACTTATTTTGATTTAGATAATGGGTTTGATTTACGTTTATTAGTATTATCTAAATCTGAAGGTGAATCTACTGTTAAGTCAGTTTTAAAAATCTTAGATAAAACTTACAGTGATAATAATTTCCAATTTATAGAAAATACTAAAGAATTTCCGACTAATCCAGGTACGCATCGAGTATATGGCAGGCAGGTAAAAAAATTTAGGCAACGCCCAACTGCTGACGTGAAGTTTACACACACGCAACTACTCATTCCTGGACAAGTCAAACCCGTTAACTTGGTCGGGCTAAACGGACGACTCAGGAGTGCTATCGAAAATGTAACGAGCATATAAAGCGCAACGTGGTAGTTCAGTCAGAGTCAAAGTTATCCGTACTAAAGGATATGTTGAATCTTTCCAACTAGCTGGACGTATTTATTTGCCAACAAAGGTACTTGCAGATAGCCAAACGGGAAGCAATCAAACCACATTAGCCAATATGGTTCGTGAGGCAGTACAAACAAACGGAAGAGTTATTGCAGTAGGCTTTACCCTGCCCACCGGTGGAGTATTGCTTGATAACTTAAGCGGCTATCGACCAGCGCGTATTTCTGCAACTGATCGTGGAGCAGAAGTTGCTGACAGTAAGTCACGCATTACCGATCTTGAATACAAGCGATACGACAATAAGAGCGTTTCTTCTCCTTTTGGCTCCAAAAATACTGGTGGTGAAACTTATGCTGAGGCTGTGGCAGGACTCAGCGATATTGCTGCTATCAAATCATTTTTACAAAAAGAAGGTAATCGGATTTCCTTTACTCCAGAACTTATCTGATAAATAACATTATTTAGGTAATCGGATTTCCTTTACTCCAGAACTTATCTGATGAATAACATTATTTCACTCCCCGAAGATTACCGTGATTTGTTGATGGTGTCTGCTGGCGATGAGCAAGATATTAATGGGATGATAACTATTAATCAAGCCTCTGCTGATTGGCTAGCAAGCAGGATGGACACAGGTACTTATTTTGATGTGTTGGATCATTTTGGTATTGACCCATTTTTACACGTCAATCCTGTAGAGGATTTAGTTTTTAATTCCATTCTTACTTTAGACCTTTGACATGAGGGAATTACAGCTTGGTAATTCTAATAATTGGGAGATTATTCATAACGAAAACATTTCAGCGATATTGTTGCCGAAAGTTGGGGGCGGATATAAAACCGTCCCTATTCCGGAAATATCTATTGCTGTATTGCTAAATGTTTTTATTGTGGCAGTTCGTGTTTCTACTGTTGTTCCTGAAGGTAGTACATGGAAGTTTGCTGGACACATTAAACAATCTGTCAGTACAGGATTAGCTTTTGATAACTCTCAAATGCTAGTTTTAACAGAAGGCAACCTTTATTTTTAGACAAAATAAATCTTGTCTTTTTTCCGAAAATTTCTACTAGCTATAGTATTTCTATTCAGGTTCCTAAGTGGTTTGAAAATGCTGGCGTTGCTGTTTGGCGTTACACGGGACCAGACTATGACTCTGATTTAGCCCGTATTGAATCTAAAATTGATGCACTTTAAATAAATGACTACACAGCAAACAATAGCTGCTACAAATCCTTCTAGTAGCTCTCCTGGAATAACAGTAACTTTAGAAAGTACAGGAATTTTTCTTGGAATTTTAGTAAGTGCTTCTATTTTAGCTGGTTTAGGATTCAAAATTGTCAGCAGTGTTAGTAAGATTTCTTCTTCAATCAGTCAGATTGAAGAAGATTTAAAAGACTATAGCAAATCGGCTAATAGCAATGCTCAACAACTTACAGAGATATCCCATCGGCTAGATTTACATGTTCAAGATTATGTAAATAGGAAAAACACCATAACTTTATTGATTGGTGGGATAAAGGAAACGATGGAACATCGAACTAATCGCCTTTATACCTCCATGAAAGATATGGAAAGCTATTTACAAAAACATGAACCTTTTAAAATCCGAGAGTTTCAAGATTTGCACAAGATGGAAGAAGATAATCCTTTTGATAAGATTTAGCTACAAGGAAAGGGAATTTAAATATTAAACAGCAAATTCTAGTTACCGTTAACTAATATCAACGAGTAAAATCATGCTAACTCTTCAAGAATTTACTACAGAATTAAATACTTGGGATAACTTCAAAGCCTATTTAGAAAGTTTACCAAGGAATCAAGTTGGTGGTGTTACTGCTAATCCTCACTTTCATCCTGTAGCGCTTTACCTGCGGATTAAGTACCAGAACAAAACTGTTAGCATTGACCTGATTCTGTCAGCGATAGATGACTATGAAATTCTCACACCAATTTGGATCAGAAAGTATTTAGACCTTTTTCTTTCCAGACAAGAATCAGAGATGTACTCTGTCGAAACTTGCCTAAACCTACTTAACAGGGTTATTGAGGATTTGTCCCCTCCTGTTGAGTAACCAGCGTAAGCCATTCATCTAAGGTTACAAACACTTCACACTTTTGGGCTTTGCCCCACATCCACCAACCGCCAGCTAATCCCGCGTAGAAGTTAAAATCAGCAATTTCCCTCAGCGTCAGGTCATCAGAGCATTTCCTGACCTTTGACCACAGGATAAATTCAAGCCCAGAAAGCCATCTAGCTAACCACATTTTCTCTGAAAAACTAGTCATCATCTCCCAGACCATTTGTTTTGGATCTTCTACAATTTTTGATTCTTCCATATAATTTTTTCAAAGCTGACTTTCACCCGTTTAGCGTACCCAGTTAATCTCTGGGGATTCCTCATAGCTACCCACAACAATCAAGATGCGATCGCGATCGGTCCACCATTGGGGTTGCTGTTGTTTTCGCTCTTGTAAATCCTGAAATACCCCATCAAGAAAATTCTCTGCACTTCTTACTAAGTGGCACATGGCCTCGACCATTTCTTTAGCAGCAAGTTTGCGTTTTGCAGGTGGTAATCCTGATAAAGCAATATAGTTAGCTTCTCGATTCTGTTTGGGACTAAAGAAAAATTGACTCTCAGCTATACCTGCCTCACCACTTCTGGGTTGCAGCAACACGGTAGGTTTTATGCTGATGTGATAAGCTGGTGAACCAGGAGCGTAGCTAGTACCTGATATCAGAACAGTATGTGGACCTTGCCAGCCATCAACTGCGAACAGTTTTGGGAAATTTAACAGCAAAGCACGGCCTACACCTACATAGCGAAAATAGTCCAACTTCCCAGCTTTTTTATTGCTACGTTCTTGCTTATATAAAAAGCCTAAAATATTTCCTACTGGCGATTCTGGCAAAACTGGGAGAAAGTCTTTTGGTGGGCGATGCAAGAGGTCTTGGTTTAAGTCGTGTAGGTTCATTATCCGACCAAGATCGCTCAAGTTATCAACTAAAAAACCTAGTCGGTTGTCGAGTATGGTAGTTAAAATTGCAAACTGAAGATTTTGGATTAGTTCCTCAAATTGAGCTTCATCTGGTATAGAAATACTGTGATTTTCTAACCATCTTTCACACCAAGGAGCAATTTCAGCTAATGCTTGACGATCGCTTTCCGCAGTCAGTATTGTCAATGCCAAATCTGAAAGTTCACCTCCACGACGGCGGTTAAGCGGATATTGCAAAAATCCGTCTAGTTCGTCCATCATTTGTTTGCGGTGGCGACGTTGTTCTGTGGGGGCCAAATCTGCTTCAATGATGCGTTTACGCCGTTCTTCCATGATTTGTTGGCGAGTTAGCTTTGATTTCACTGAAACAGTAATGTTGGGAGGATCGATAAGATCGCGGATAATACGCGCAAATAGGGAACGACCTGTAAAGGGAAGAGGCCCCAACCACTCAACGAGTTTGGAGTGAGTAAGGAGTAGATGATAGATACGGTTAGTTGCATTTTGAGTGTGATAATGGGCGCTTGTCCAAGCAAGAAAGCGATCGCCTGCCATGTCACTGCGATCGGAATTATAAATCGTGGCCAGATTCAGTCCGAGTTTATTTAAAAATGAGTTTCCAGAAGCATCAACTAAGACTTCATCAGGGGCAAACTCTTCGTCAAACTGAATCTGTACGCGATCTGCTTCGTCAACAAAGAGATACTTGCATTCTCGATAAACCGCCTCAGCAAAGGTCAAGTCTTGTTCAAACCCTTGGCGGGGTACACGAGTATGAATGAAACTAGCAGGAGTGAAAACCCAGACTAAGGCTGTAGTAATATCTTGTTCTAAATGGTGACGCGGACATTTGTAATAAAGGGGACAAGTATATTGCTTATAATTGCTTTCTTGCAAGTCTTCATCATCAGAATCATCATTCTCAGCTATAGGAACTTTTTGATAAAGCTTGTGACACGGTTCATTGCCAAATTCCCACTTCTCTTCTGATTGCACTAAAGCTAAAAGTGGGCAGACTGGACTAAACCAACGCCATGCAGGGTGCATCCCTCCTTTAGTAACTTCCTGACCCTCACTTTTGAGAATTGGTTCATAGACTTTTGTTAATTGTTCTTGGCGGTTACTACCCAGCACTGGTGCAGCCGGAATTTCTAATTTGTGGCAAAACAAAGAGGCGAGACGTACTGCTGTGGCTACATCATTCACCATCAACCCACAGCGGTATTCTTGTTTAGCCAAGAAGTAAATCAGAATTTCCAACAGCGTAGACTTGCCCACATTCAAAAGTCCAACAATGTGGATCAACCCTTCAAAATTCAGCTGATTACCCTGATGGAAATTATCTGATTCAGCATCGTATAGCTGGAAGAGAATGTTTTCCAAGCGATTACGATAATTTTCTTGTTGCCCAAACTGGGACAATTTATCGTCCATTTCTTGGGCAGCTAGTAATAATTCCTCACGGGTGACACTACACGGTGGATTCTGCTCAGTCCGTGTGCGATGAAGGGATACTACAGATGAGGGTGCTATATTAGCAACTTCCTTAGGAATATCAATAGGAACTTCAACAGGAGAGTTACCCTTTTGGGAAATCTTGGCATACCACCGTCCCTCAGTTGCTAAATTAACTTTTCGTTGTGTATGCTGTGGGGTTTTTAATAAAGTTGGGCGATATATCTCCTCTAAACGATTTGGGTAGATACTGGATGGAATAAGTTGAGGAACATTCCTTGCCTCTTCAAGGCTATAGATTCTAATAATTTCAGGTAAGTTGATGTACTCCTGAAGCACTCGCAACCACTGCCTACCTTTGCGCTGAATCAGATAGAAACGAGCATTTTGTATAAGTTGCCAGTTGCGATCGCTTTGTAGTTATGCAACTGGAAAGCGATATCCTTTCAGCAAAGCTTCCACAGAAGTTGCGGGTTCTTCTGGTGCTACTTCCTGAAGTAAGGTTACTCCCAATTCCACATCAGCAATGAGTTGGGCAAGACGCTTAATTTCTCGCTGATGTACCTTAGCATTTGCGTTAACTAAACTAGATGCTACATACTGTTTTAATTCATCTGAGTTGCGGAGTTTTTTGCACAGTTTCTTGCGCCAGCTAACAATCTCACGCATTATTTTTCTTCCCTAAAATTGCTTGGGCTTGAGTAATGATTTCGCTAAATAGGCGTAAGCGTACCCCTCAAGTTTTGGTTCTAGTTGTTCGCGCACAACTCTTATCCGCAAAGAGTCTTCACGTTCATCTGGAAAAACTACAAAAGTTTCCGTTGCATCACGCCGATACTGCACCTTTTGCAAACGTTCCGCATCTACAGATGCCCAATCTTTGAGATCAATTGCCCAGCGAACTTTACGCGGGAACTCTACAAGTAAGTCAAATTCATCTATAAAAGGCCAGAGAGTAACGCGCAAACCCAACTTTGTGAGTTCTTCTTTAAGTTGAATTTCCCAAATTCCTGGCAGTGTGCCGTACAAATGTACGCCTGGTGTAACAGCTTTCCAATCCGCTACTTTTTCTTTAGGAATAGGTGGCAATGGTTGAAGTTTTTTGATTGCACAAAGTCTTTCACACCAAGGGTTATGGCAGCTATAAGTACCATCAGGACGTTGGCGTTGCACATACTTGCAGCGCGGACACAGATGATAGACGTTGCTCTCTGCTAACTTATCCATATCGACATAGATTTCTAGCCGCGACAATAACTCGCGCAGTGGTCTGAGTTCGGGTAAACGTAGCTGTTGGCGATATTCTGAGTAATGAAGAGTGGGTTTAGGAATGATTAGCAGTCGAAAAGCGCGATAGGCATCGTTTAGCTGATTTCCCCGACAGTATTCCAGTACATCTTTCAACACTGACTCTTGTACCTGCGCCACCACATCATTACCCGAAACTTGCCATTCTCTAGCAAAATCGGAAACTACTCCGTCTTCTATAACGCTGACATCTAGCGAAAGGTATTTAATTTCTTGGGCTGGTTTCCAGGAAGTAATAGATGTTTCCGCCCAATTAAAAAATTGGGGTAGGTTCTCTGAGGCTTGTTCTCCCCGCAGTAAAGAAGTTAAGTACATACGGGACATTCCAATACGGAGGGCTTCAGGTAGTTGATTTCGCTTTTCTAGTTCCAGTTTTTCCCACTGCACCACGCCAGTAGCTAAATACCGCAGAGTGTCTGTCACAGATATCTGTAAAGATGGTATCTCCAATTCAGATTGAAGGAGACGGAGACTGCGGGCGCTATGGTCATCCCATTCAACATCTATACCGCGCATGGTCTGCAACCACTTCTGAAGTGTTGCTTTCTGGCGTGGTTGCATTTCAAGTTCTAGACACAACTCTTCCAATGTTGGTCCCAGTTGATGGATACTAAACCATCGCTCAAGTGCATCGAGAATTTTTTGTCGGTGCTTGGTGATTCTCATTGTTCACCCTCCTATTTAGGAGAAGTGTGACACTCAGCAAGCTTGCGTGTCAATTAAATGTTTCTATGTTTCCACTGAGTTTCCAAAGTTTCCATTTTAGCAATATTGAATGGAAATCTCTGGATATATCCCTCAATACCCAACTAAGTACAAATCACCATAAAAATGAGTCAGATTCTGTTTTTTGTAGCTTGGGTTTTGTTCTTCAATCCAACTGCCAATTTGGATTTTTGACCTTTATTAACGGAACTAAAACATTTTTGAGGGAATACAAGTCTCAAACCCATGTATGGTAGGGGAAATACACCAAATACTCAAAAATAGCCCAAACTCAGATGTATTGAGTTAAGCAAAACGATGTCAAAGTCTTTCTATATATAAATTTGAGGTTCTTTTTTGGTTTTTTTGTCTAAGTCCCATTAATGACGATGCGTACTAAGAGATAAAATTGCCCAGTCTATTTTGTGATTAATTCATTACCGATCCACTTGCACTCAGTATGACTGATAGGTATTAGATCAGTCATGCATTTTTCAGCATAAATAGCTAGTTTTTGTTGTAAAAGCTAGAGATTATTTGCCATTTAACAGTTATATAAAAAGCAAAAATAATCTGTAACAGAGAGATTTGCAAAATCATGCGTATAAATACTGAATTGTGGAGTTCGACCCCTTACAAGTTCAGTGAAACGACGATGGCTTATTCTGCCTTGACTAACGAAAATAATGACAGCTTAGAAGATAAATATACGCAACTCCATTTTCTCATAAATAGGAGTTACAACAAAGGAATGTATATGGCAACAAGTGAGTCCTCTTTACGAACTGATGGTATAGAATTATTACACTTGTACCACCAGAATCCTTCTATTAAACTTCGTAATAAACTTGTACAGTTACATACTGGCTTAGTGCGGAAGATGGCTCATAAATTCAGTCATCAATGTAATGAACCCTATGAAGATTTAGAACAAATCGGTTATTTTGGTTTGATTAGGGCAATTGAGCGCTTCGATCCTAGCCAAGGATATGCTTTTAGTTCCTTTGCGGTGCCATATATTCGCGGTGAGATGCTGCACTTTTTGCGCGATCGCAGTACTCTATTAAAAATTCCTCGTCGTTGGCAAGAATTATATAATGAAGGACAAAAGATTCGCAAGGACTTATCAATCTCTTTAGGTCGCCCGCCCAGGGATGCTGAAATTGCCAGCCAACTTCGGGTATCTGTACAAGAGTGGCAAGAAACCAAATTAGCTGCTCAAAACCGGATGCCTTTGAGTTTAGATGCAACCGCAGTTAACTATGTTGATTGCCAAATAACCTTGGGTGAAGCACTTCCTTGTCCTCGTTCTCATGTGCTTCTGCAACAAGAAGAAGAACGCCAACAACTGCAAGGCGCAATAAATATGTTGGAAGAAAAGCCCCGCATGGCAGTTGAAATGGTGTTTTTGAAGGAACTTTCTCGCAAAGATGCTGCTAAAAACATTGGTACTAGTCCAATGACAGTAACGCGGTATCTGCAAAAGGGAATTCAAGATTTGATTTGCTATTTACAACCACAAGTAATGCCCACTGGATCGTAGTCATATTCAGTCAAAAATCCAATGACAAATGACTAATGACTAAATTATCTAGATTTTAAATCAGCGATCGCACCTTTGGTCATAGCAGCAATAGCTTGGTCTGTCGCTTTCGGCAAATGATAATATTTACCGCCTGCTGTTTGCGATAATTCCTTAGCAAAGCCCGTGGACACAAATTTACTTTCTGTATCAATTACTAATAATTGCATACCCAAAGCCCGGATTCTGGCAGCAATTTCTAATAATTCTCCTTTAATATCTGGCTTTTCTCCTGGTTCTAATTCTTCACCCAAAGAACGCGCTAAGGGAATATTACCTCGCCCATCGGTGATTGCTACAAGGACAACTTGCCCAATATCTCCACTCATCTGAGCATTTAAGCCGACGCGCACAGCTTGGGTTAAACCATGCGCTAAAGGAGAACCGCCACCACAGGGTAACCTTTCCAAACGGTTACGCGCTAAAGCAATAGAACGTGTTGGAGGCAATAATACCTCTGCCTGTTCTCCTCGGAAGGGAATTAATGCTATTTGGTCGCGGTTTTGATAAGCTTCTGTCAACAGTTGCATCACCGCACCTTTAGCCGATTGCATTCGATTCAAGGCCATTGAGCCAGAAGCATCTACCACAAATACTACCAACGCCCCTGCTTTGCGTACCAGGCGTTTCGAGCGAATATCAGGTTGTTCGACAATAACTTTTCTATCTGGGTGTCTTTCTCTTCGTGCTTTTTGATAAGGAGCCGCTGCTCTGAGGGTGGCATCTACTGCAATGCGTCGCGCTTTCCCCTTGGGCAACATTGGCTTAATGTAGCGTCCTCTGTCATCGGAAAAGATGACACTGCGACTACCAGATTTACCTTGCCGCTTTGCCATTTGAGTAAAGTAAAGCACGCTGTCATCAAGAATTACCCCTTCTGGATCAAAGATAAACTCTTCCGGGATGCTGGGGGGTTCTTGCTCTTGATTTTCTTCCTGTTCTTCTTGTTCCTCTTCTGATTCGTCTGGAGGTTCTTCTTGATTCTGTGGTGGAGGTGGAGGCGGAGGTGGTGCTTGTTGTTCTGGTGGTGGTGTCTGCACAATTGTGGCGCGTGGTACAATCACCAATTCCACAGCACGGCGTAAATCTTCGGCGTTAACTGTTGTTCGTCCTTCCAAGGCCGCCGCAGCCTTGGCAACCCGCGTGGCGAATAACTCGGCGCGATGTCCCTGAACTCCGCCGCGAATCGCCTCATCTACCAGATAAACAATTTGCTCATGGGTGATGGTTACTTCTTTCAACCATTCCCGCGCCAAGATGATTTGGGTTTTAAGAGCGTCTAAATCTTCATTGTACTGCTGAAGAAAATCTAGGGGAGATTTAGAATAAGCGATCGCTTGATCGACTGCTGCTACTCTTTGATCTAAGCCGAGTACACCGTCAGCAGAAAGTGCGATCGCAATTCTATCCAGTAAATGCTCCCGTAATCCGCCTTCTTCTGGGTTGTAGGTAGCAATAAATAGAGATTTACACGGATGCTGAAAACTAATTCCTTCCCGTTCAATTTGGTTGCGTCCCTCAGATAATACTGTTAGAAGCTGATTTGATATTTGGTTATCTAATAAATTAATTTCATCTACGTACAGTACACCTCGGTTTGCTGTAGCAAGTAAACCGGGCTGAAAAATAGTATCACCCTGCTTTACCGACTTTTCCACATCCACGGAACCGAGGAGTCGGTCTTCAGTGATACCTAGAGGAATTTGCAAAAAAGGCGCGGGAATGATTTGGACGGGAACATCTTGAATATCTTTGTCTGCGTACTCCGCCAAAAGTTGATCGTCCCATTCTTCTGGGTAGTTGGGGTCACAATTACTGATTGAACCTTTGACAACTTCAATCGGCGGTAGTAGAGCGTGGATAGCACGAGCCATTACAGATTTTGCCGTACCGCGACGACCTGCGATCGCTACTCCTCCCAAACCAGGATCGACTGCCGCTAACAGCAAGGCTAATTTAATTGCTTCTTGACCGACTACGGCTGTCAAGGGAAAAGCAGTGATGGTGGGATTGATAGTAGGCGCAGGCATTGTTTGCTTTCATAGCGAGTCTCGGCCTTTAGCATACCAATTTCTGACACATTTAGAATATAAGTGCGATCGCCTCCAGTGGGCGGTTACACTATCGCATTTCCCTTGGGAGGAAGATTTATGAGTATTGCCCAGGCTAAACGCTTCACACTAGCTGAATACCACAGGCTTGGAGAATTAGGCTTTTTCCATGAAGATGACCATATTGAATTAATCAACGGGGAAATTATTGAAATGGCATCCAAAGGTACAGCCCATGAAACTTGTTTGCGAAACTTGTTGCGCGAACTTCCGAAAATTGTAGGTGATAGGGCAACCTTGCAATCTCAAGCTCCAATTGCTTTGCCACCAAATAGTGAACCTGAACCTGATTTTGCTATTCTTCAAAATCGAGATGATAATTATCTGTCTGGTCATCCTCAACCTGATGATGTGTTATTAGTGATGGAGGTTTCAGATTCTTCTCTGGATTACGACCAAGTTGTGAAAATACCTCTCTATGCTCAAGCAGGTATTACTGATTATTGGATATTTAATTTATTCGATAATTATTTGGAAGCTTACAGTGAAGTATATCAGAATAATCAAGGTAAATATGGTTATTTAAATAAACGAATTATTTTATCGAATCAAGTCATAAATTTTCCTTGCTTTCCGGATTTATCTCTTGATTTAGTGAGAGTGTTTCCACCCAAACTGAATTTTTAAGGTTTATGATAGCAATGAGATAATATTCAGTCATAAAATCAGGGAGTAATTTTTATGGCTTATAGTGATTTTAAACTTATTGAGGTTATTGATTATTTTGGGTTAGTTATCCATGAGTTATCTGGTCTATTTGCAAGTGTGCAGAAGCAAGAAAGTAGTGATTTATTATCTACTATACTTAAAGAAAATGTTGACTTAGCGGTAGCGATAAGTTCATAAAAAGCTCGCAGTGAAATGATAATCAGTCCAATTTTATTAGAAATTAGACGTAAATTTAATTATGAAATCAGCTTTTTCTCTGGAGTGGATTTTACTGTTGATAGCCAACGAGGACTAAACGGTTTTTGTGATTTTATTTTGAGTCTTTCTTCGGAACATTTGCTTGTACGTAGTCCGGTAGTTGTCCTAGTAGAAAGTAAGAATGAGAACTTGAGGTCTGGTTTAGCACAATGTATTGCTGAAATGGTAGCTGCTCAGTTATTTAACGAAAGAGGTGAAAATAATCAAATTAAAGCTATATATGGTGCTGTTACTATCGGTACTATTTGGCAATTTCTCAAACTGGAAGAAAATGTAGTTTCGATTGATTTGAGTGAATATTATATTAAGGATATTAAGAAAATTTTAGGTATTTTATATAGTGCGCTCGCGCAAAACAAACCCTAAATTATTTATTAACTTAAAAATGGTGGTTGTGAAAGAATACCACAGATGATTCTTAAAGTTTATGAATAAAAGGCTATGTTTTATGACAAGCCGCTACACGTCTACGCTTTTACGAAATCTTTATAAGTAACTTTATTGACAATGCGGCATCAGATATGAAATTATGTACTTAAGACAGCAAAATAACCGTACTCTAAAGCGCAGGTTTTTGGTGTTGTCTCAGCAGCAGAATTCCTAGTTCCCTGCCGAGCTTCGTGTCATCCCTTCGGCTGATTATTTGGCCGAATGTCAAGTCAACTGATTGACTAGACTTTCAATAGGAAGACAAGATATTTGGAAGAATATTCAGGGGAAGGGATGACGCGAAACTTGATAGGGAACTGAGAGTTCTACTGCTGAGACTTAAACCAAACGAAAGCGACGGTAGAGAGTTTTATCACAGGGTAGTACTTTTTGGGTATAAATTCCTTGTGTAAAGTTCTGCTACTGCTAGATGTGTAATTTTTTGAAGCTGTCCAGTTCACTCAACAATAACTGGATACATTACAATGACACACGTTGATCAATCTTCCAACAAACAAACCAGCCAGCAAAAAAATTATATCGGTATTTTTGTCGATATTCAGAACGTCTCTTCAATTAAAGGCAAGGGTAATTTTTTGCTGAAATTTGCCCAATCAAAGGGGCGTATAGACTGCAAAAATGTCTACTATAATTCACACTATATCAACCAAGTTTATACCAAAAGCAAGTTAGAAATTATTGGGATGAAGGGTGTTGATGTTCCTGATAATTCAGAGAATAGTGCAGATTATAGATTGATAAATGACTGTATTAATTGGGTTGCTTTTAATCCTTCTGCTAATATGATTATCCTGGTATTAGGAGACTGGGACTATGCTGGCTTAATTTGCATGTTAAAGGCTTTAGGTAAAAAAGTGATAATCTTTGCTCAAAGAGGTAGTGAAAATCCAAAATTGATTAAACTAGTTGGTAATGAGAACTTTTACTTTGTAGATGAATTACCTCAGCTAGTTGGCAATAGTAATAAGACTCAACCTCACAACAAGGCTCTTATGTCTCAGATTAATTGCAAAGAGGCTATAGAGTATCTAATTGAAGCTATTAAAACTGCCTCAAGCCAAGGTAAGCCTACCGTATTTGGTCGCATTGATAGATTGATGCGTCAACGTTGTGCTAATTATCAAGGATACTCATCTATTTATACAGATGATGGCAAGAAATTTAAGAGTTTTAGCCAGTTTATTGATGTTGCTGTAAAGGATGGCAAAGTCCGAAAGCAAAATCAGGAGTTATTTTTAACTGAATTAGATATACTGGCTGCCTAAAATACCTTTGAAAAACCCAGTTGAAAAAACTGGGTTTTCCTAAGACACCGCAATTTGCGGTTTTTTCATGTCTAAAAAAGCAACACTCGTAAAGTTTTCCAACAGTCAATTTTCGCAACAAAACACAAGATAAAAATGCACAAACTTCTTATATTTCATGATGAAAAACTTCTACGCCGTGCGCTTACCCACCGTTCTTATGTCCATGAAAACCCTGGAGAAGGCGAACACAATGAACGCCTAGAGTTTCTTGGTGATGCTTTGCTGAATTTCTTAAGTGGCGAATATCTCTATGGTCGTCATGCTGAAATGGGAGAAGATGAATTAACCCGACGGCGATCGGCGCTGGTAGATGAAAAGCAATTAGCAAAGTTTGCCCAAGAGGTAGGTTTAGACTTTAGGATGCGGTTAGGAAAAGGTGCAATTCGAGATGGAGGCTACCAAAATCCTAATTTGCTCAGTAGCACCTTTGAAGCAGTTCTTGGTGCTTACTATTTGGATAATGAGTCCAATATTGAAACAGTTCGCGCAATTATAGAACCACTATTTGATTCTGTAGATCCTAAGCATATAATTGTACCTCGTTCTAATGTAGACTCAAAAAATCGCTTTCAAGAATGGGTGCAACGCAATGTTACTCCAAATCCCCCCAAATATTTCACAGACCAAATAGGAGGCCCTTCTCATGCACCAGAATTCATCGCCAAAGTATTGGTGGATGAAAAAATTTATGGAGAAGGTAAGGGACGCAATAAAAAAGATGCAGAAAAAGCTGCTGCGGAGGATGCGCTAGCTAAGTTGAAAAAACAAGGTTGGTTGTAGAGTTTATGGGTTTATAAATTTTGAGAATTTTAAAATTAGAATCTTCCTAACACTAAAAAATCGCAAAAAAAATGAGGATGGTATACGCTATCCTCATTTTACTTTTTGTTACTTTATTCTTTTCCTGATGATATCTAGAAAAGAGTCAACTATTACAGTTGCGGTACGTATTGTTGCTTCTCAGGTACTTCAGCGTACTCAGCTACAATCTGGCGGAATTCTTCGCCATCAATGGTTTCCTTTTCGATGAGCAAATCTACTAAGCGATCAGTAACAGTGCGATGGTCACGGATGATCTTCTTAGCATTGTCGTAGCACTGCTCAACAATTTCCCTAACTTGTCCATCAATACGAGAAGCAATGGATTCAGAATACTCAGATCGGGTTGTCCAGTCACGACCCAAGAATACTTCTCCCTGCTGGCTTTCTAACGACAATGGCCCTAAATCGGACATCCCGAAACGAGTCACCATTTGCCGAGCCATTCCTGATAATTGCTGTAAGTCGCCACCAGCGCCAGTTGTGATTTCCGCAGCCCCAAAAATCACCTCTTCAGCAGCACGACCACCCAAAGCACCAGTAATTCTAGCTTTCAACTGGGAACGAGAAATTAATCCTTGTTCTTCGTCGGGCGTAAACCAAGTTAAACCCTGTGCTTGTCCCCGTGGAATTAAGGTAACTTTCTGTACTGGATCGTGGTCTTTTAACAAAGTCCCAATTAAAGCGTGTCCGATTTCATGGTAAGCAATTAAGCGCTTGCTCTTGCTATCTACCAAGGGAGTGCCTTCCATCCCAGCCACTACCCGATCCACTGCATCATCGATTTCGCGGAGGGTGATCGCTTCTTTACGTCTTCTAGCTGTGAGAATTGCTGCTTCGTTAAGTAAGTTGGCTAAGTCAGCACCAGTAAATCCAGGAGTGCGGCGAGCGATCGCATCCAAAGATACACTAGCGTCTAGTTTCTTATTTCGCGCATGGACTTGCAATATTTCCAAACGCCCTTTGATATCGGGTGCATCGACTGTTACTTGGCGGTCAAAGCGACCGGGACGTAATAAGGCTGAGTCTAGTACGTCGGGACGGTTGGTAGCAGCAATAATAATGATACCTGTGTTACCTTCAAACCCATCCATTTCCGTGAGTAATTGGTTGAGGGTTTGCTCTCTCTCGTCGTTACCGCCACCGATACCAGCACCCCGTTGCCGTCCTACAGCGTCAATTTCATCGATAAAGATGATACAGGGGGCGTTATCTTTAGCTTTCTTGAACAAATCACGGACGCGAGATGCACCCACACCGACGAACATTTCCACAAATTCTGAACCAGAAATACTGAAGAAAGGTACGCCTGCTTCACCTGCGATCGCTTTTGCTAATAAAGTTTTACCAGTTCCAGGAGGCCCAACTAACAGCACTCCCTTGGGAATCCGTGCGCCCACAGCCGTAAATCTTTCTGGCTGCTTCAGGAAGGTGACGACTTCTTGTAGTTCTTCCTTAGCTTCTTCGATTCCAGCTACGTCATCAAATTTGACGCCGGTTTTTGCCTCCATTTGGAAACGCGCTTTGGATTTACCGAAGTTCATCGCTTGACCTGGGCCGCCAGGGAGGTTGCTAGAACGCCGGAACAAAAAGAACAGCCCAGTAATCAATAAAACTGGAAAGATGAGATTGCCCAACAATCCCCAAATTGCGCCATCATTCCGCATCGGATGAGCATCAAAACTAATGGCTTTTTCTTTGAGCTTGCTAATTAACTCAGGAGCGTTAACAGGCAAATCCACACGCCACCTTTGGACACGATTTTCAATGTCCGGATCGCGAGCTTCTATAATTGCTGTCCTACCGCCTTCGTAAAGATCCACACTGCTGACGCGATCGCCGTTCAAGTATTCTAGAAAGCGACCATAAGTCATGCGAGTATTGGCTGCATTCTTACTCATGTCAGCAGGAGCGCCTGCAAACGCACCTTGCCAGAAGAAAAAGCCAATTACCAAAGCCGGCAACGTCCAGAGTGCTAGGACTTTCCAAGAGAATTTCATTTTAATTTGCCTCTAGATGCTTATACAACTCGTTAGCTCTAGTAACCTAAGTTCATCACTCCGTCACTTTAAGCTGTTCAACGGATGTTTATAAATCCATTTTGTTTAATTTGATCTCTTATATGCACTGCCATAAGGCAATTAGAGCATTATGGCAATGCCAACAAGAATCTTAATCAAAGTTAACTTAATTTTAATACAATATCGCACGAGAAAAGGGAACGCAACGAGATGCAAAGACAGAGAGAATTTCTCCAGAATGCTCCTGGTATCGTTTAAGCTACTCTCAATGATGGTTGTGGAGACTGGGGACTGTGGACTGGGGACTAGGGAGACAAGGGGGAATTATTGAACAAGCCTCTCCTTTGTCTCCCTTGTCTCTTCTCCATGCCCAATGCCCAATGCCCTACTTTACTTCTGTAATTTTTAGAGTGTAAGGAAGATACTTGGCTTTTTCGTAGGAACCAACCCAAATTTGGTAACTTCCAGGTAGCCATTCACCAACAATGCCAGCATTTTTGCCATCAAAATCGTCATTGCACCAAGTACCACCAGGTCCTTTGATAATCATGGTGGTGTCTTCAGGACTTTGCACTTGTAACTTCAGGTAGTCAAATTTACTTGTTAACGCTAATGTGTGGTCTGGTGTTTCATCAACAAATCCGGTACAAGGGCCAGTGGCTGTTTCGCTTCTGCCACCTACTTGACTCCCAGATATTGAGCCACCACTCATTCCGCGAACTGTCAAAGGATCCGGCGAAAACTGAGGGCCAATGGTGACATCTCCAAATATTGTTGGCGCTTCCTGAGCATCAGTCACAGCATTAACTGTCGATGTGATGAAGAGCGTAACTATCATTAATGATAATCTCATCCCTCTATTGAGCGCTTTTGTTGGCATTATAATTATGTTTGCTTCTAAGTGTTTTTGAAGACATGAATTTTACACACCAAGTTCCCAACATGAGAAGAATTGACTACCTATTTTAGATTTGAAATTGCGGATAATTCATTAGTATTCCTGTTCTGTCACTCTCCGAAAACATTTGCCATTTCTAAATTCTAAAGCTGTTGTATAGCAAGCGTAGGCTAGCAAAAACCGCAGGCATCGCGCGATTCTTTTCTAAGAACAAATACAAGACCCATTTTTTTCTAATAGTATAGCTTGTATTGATTGTCTCATCAGGCTTCTAGCGCTCGTCCTCCTGGAAAGTGACAAAAGAGGGGGTATAGCAGTCGCCAATACGGTTAGGACGCTGTACGAAGAACATCTTCCATAGCATTCCGAAGGCAGTCAAATTGAATTAGCTGTTTACGAATTCGACTTTTCAACCATGACTTTTCCCCACTCAATTTTGTGTTTTGGTCGGGTGAATAGGATGGCAAATATTTTAATTGACAGCCGCCTGCTTCAATTAATTCTTTAATATGTCCACCGCGATGAAATGTAGCATTATCTGCAATCACTATTTGTCCTGATTTTAGCGTTGGTATTAAACAAGTTTTTAGCCAAGTTTCAAATACCGTTCTGTTGCAAGCTCCCTCAACAGTGGAGCAAATAAATTCCCATTGCAATATGCAGCAATCAGATTAACTCAGCCTTTTCTTTTGCCAATGCAAGAGTGCATGGAAACGCTCACCCTTGCCATTCTAACCATAGCCATAATCTTCTCTATTATCCATTCCAGCTTCATCTATATAAACTATTTTCTCTGGTTTATACAATGCTATCTCTTCTCGAAATTCTTGTCATTTAACTTCATCTCGTTCTTGATAATCAGAAGTTTTTTTTTACGAGTAAACCCAATTTTATTTAAGGCTCTTGATATTGTGCGTTAGCGTAGCTCGCCCTACCCTTCGGGAAGCAAGCTACACGTAGCGTCTCGTAGAGAAGGCATCGCTAATTTCTCCCGGCCATAGTTCAGCCATCTCTACTTGAGTTTTATCCCCATTCACCTCGACAAATTTCTCAAATTTTTCCCAGTCAGTAATTTTATGACCATTTCCTGATGGTTGACTTGCTAACGCTTTGTAATCCCCCGTGCTGGCTTTTCTCTGAAGCCAAAGGTTGATTGTATTTCGACTGATTTGAAAAACTTGAGCCGCTTCACTCTTCTTCATCCCGTCTAACTCAATTGCCTGAATTACCTTCTGACGTAAGTCGTAACTCTACGGTTTTGGCATGATCTGTTTTTGTACTAAATATCTAATTAGTATCTAATCTTGCTTTGATCATAGATTGTACTGTTTGTCCTAACCATCTTGGCGGTTGCTATAATTTAGTCAATGAATTTGTTGTTCCCATAGTTGCTTTACCCTATGGATAGGAGCACACGTTTGTGCGCCCCTAAAATCTAAAATATTTCTAAAATCTGAAAGGAATCGCTACCTAACTTCTGTTATAGCTTGAGTCAAGCGGGGCTTATCTAAACCAATCTGATTTAGTAGTAACCAAGATTGGATTAAGTCGGGACCATGGACATCTCCAGTTAAAGCTGCTCGGAGCGATCGCATCACTAAGCCTTTTTTAACTTTTTGCTCTTTCACTACTTGTTTTATAATCTCCTGAGCGGCAGTTTCTGACAGTTGTGGCTGATTTTCTAAAGCTGTGACAATCTCTTCAAGGACAGCAGTAGAACCTTCTTGCTTAAGTTGTGTACTGCCTTCGTCGCTAAATTCAACTGTATCGCTAAAAAATAGTTGGCTTTGAGGTACTGCATCTACCAGACGAGTCAAACTTTGACTAATTAAAGTTACTAGTTGTTCTAACCAAGGGCGTTCTCTTCCACCATCAAATTTATACCCAGTCGCTTGCCAATAGGGGATGAGTAAATCTGTGAGTTTATCTACTGGAGTATTGTGTATATACTGACTGTTTAACCAATCCAGCTTGTCCCAGTCAAACTTTGCACCTGCTTTATTTACACGCTCAAAACCAAATTCTTTAGCTGCTGTTTCTAAAGTAAATATTTCTTGTGTCGAGTCTGGGGGCGACCAACCCAGCAATGTCATGTAATTTACCAAGCCTTCAGCAGTAAAGCCCATTTGCTTGAAGTCAGAAATGGAAGTTACGCCATCTCGCTTAGAAAGCTTGCGCCCTTCCATATTCAAAATCAATGGCGTATGGGCAAACTCTGGAATTTTTGCACCCATTGCTTCATACAGCAGAATTTGCTTGGCGGTGTTGGCGATGTGGTCTTCTCCGCGAATGACATGGGTGATTTGCATATCGATGTCATCCACTACAACGACAAAGTTGTATAAAGGTTGACCGCTACCTTCTTCTGAGGCGCGGGCGATGACCATATCACCACCTAAATCGCTACCTCGCCAAGACATCTTTCCCCTTACTAAATCATTCCAGACAATTTCTTGCCCATCTTCGATTTGGAAGCGAATCACAGAGGAGCGACCTTCTGCTTCAAAAGCGGCGCGTTGTTCTGGGGTGAGGTTGCGATGACGGTTGTCATAGCGAGGTGCTTCACCTCTAGCTTTTTGAGCTTCTCTAAGCGCTTCTAGTTCTTCGGAAGTAGTGTAGCAGCGATAGGCTAATCCTCGATTTAGCAGTTTTTCTACTGCTTCTTTATAAAGATCCAGGCGTTGGGATTGGAAAAATGGCCCTTCATCCCAGTTAAGTCCTAGCCAGCGCAATCCTTCAAGAATATTGTCGGTGTATTCAAGACGCGATCGCTCTAAATCTGTATCTTCTATTCGCAGTATAAACTTCCCGCCGTAGTGACGGGCAAATAACCAGTTGAATACAGCCGTTCTAGCTGTACCAATATGTAAATTTCCGGTTGGACTCGGCGCAATACGGACTCTAACAGTCACAGTTAATTCTCTCTTTTGCAAAGCATGATAAATGTAGCTTATATTTAAACCCTAAATCAGCCTCTTTGGCTAATTCAAAATTAAATATCATCTAAGTTCGATGATATGCTACTTCTAAATTTAGAACGGGACTGACGGGGCTCGAACCCGCAACTTCCGCCGTGACAGGGCGGTGCTCTAACCAATTGAACTACAGTCCCTTGTTTGTCAACTTTGCTATTATCACTATTTTTTTTCTACTTGTCAAGTATTTTGGAGTTAGGAATTAGGGATTGTTTTTGCTCGTAATTTAGTTACAAGTTCTTGTCCTGTTGGTCGCTAGTGTTTTATAGTTAGGAATTAGGAATTGTTTTTGCTATATATCTCCCAGGTGCGAATTATTCGTTAAAAAGACCGTGATAATACAACCTGTGGCTCTGATTCCAGATGCTGCAATATTCGAGATTGCATTTGTTTATACTGCTGTTTCAATAGCTGTTTACTCAATTGAGGTTGAGAAGCGGGTGGTAGACTATGGCTGTGTTGCACCCAAGTTTTCAACATTTGCCGCTGAGTTGACTCAATGCGACTGCTGAGAACCTTGATGCAGGAATGTGGTGCTTCCAAAGTAAAGAAAATCAAAGGATATTGTTCATTTTCAGCAAGGAAATTTACCATCCTCAGATTTTGGGGATTTTGCATATCTAAGTAGCATGGTAGCCACTTAGGAGCAAATTGCCGATTATAGAGTACAGTTACCCACAACAACATTGGGTGAGGGGATGTAATGAAGATAAACTGGTTGTAACAGGTAGAAATCGTATAGTTTTTGATTACTTGTTTAGACAACATTAACCATAGTGCTGTTATAGAACCTTGTGGAGTGTCTAGAAGCTGGGGAAAAACAATTTCTTGAATTGGTTTATTTTGAGGCCACAAAAGTTGCCGATAGCTTTGTTCTAGTGTGATTGGTAATGCAGAATTTAAGGGACTACCAAGGATGGAGTTAAAGGCATTTGTAGGTGGAATCGGACAATTAGACTGTTCTAGGCTGTTTAAAAATTGTAAAATTTCAGCGATATTTTGAGGGCGATCGCTTGCTTTTTTAGCCAGACAAGCCATAATTAAATTATTTAGCTTGTGAGGTATTTTAAGAGTAGGTTTAACATCTGCGATCGTTTTTGGTGTTTCAAAGTGATGTGCTTTATACCAAGCACCAAAGTAATCAGTTTCTGGTTGCCAAGGTTTTTTGCCTGTGAGCATCTCAAACATCATCACACCCAGGCTATAAATATCAGAGCGACTATCTAGTTTTTCGCCATCTAGCTGTTCTGGAGAACAGTAGGGTAAAGTGCCATTAAATCCGCTACTTGTACTAGCTGTTGATGCATAATTCAAAAATCTAGCAATACCAAAATCAAGAATTTTAACTAACTGGCCCAACATCGGATCGGGAATAACTAATATATTGGCAGGCTTAATATCTCGATGAATCAACGGACAAATTTTGCCATCAATGTTAATACCTTGATGAGCACACTGTAAGCCCAAACAAA
Source organism: Nostoc sp. (assembly GCF_036917515.1). Classification (GTDB taxonomy): domain Bacteria; phylum Cyanobacteriota; class Cyanobacteriia; order Cyanobacteriales; family Nostocaceae; genus Nostoc. The sequence goes on from NZ_JBALDE010000168.1 coordinate 24,682, forward strand.
TTTGGCGAGAGAGAGTCAAAAATATGGGCAGAGGTAGCGGAATTAAATCCTTTAAATTCTTGCCACATAGATATTCCATGACGTAGTATGGTTTTCCTTTCTCATTCACACCATAATCATACGCCCGCACTATATGTATGCTTTTTTGACTCAAGGCTGCACTCATTAAAGCTTCACGAGCAAAGTCTTGTTGCATCTTGGTATTAACAACAGTTTGAGTCAAAAACTTGATAGCAACTGGTATACCTCCTAACAAAACATCATTTGCTAAAAAAACTTCACCCATGCCACCGCTGCCAATTAATTGCTTGAGTTGATAACGATTGGCAAGCAAGCCCGTATTACTTGGAGATGTAAATGGGCTTTGATTCACTTTGTTCTTCTCTGATACTGAGTCCATTTAAAGTTAGGAATAAATATATAAAAATATTATTAGGTAATAGTGGTAAGCATTTTGATTTGAATAACAGACTTTCAACGACGTAATAGCAGTTTTAAAAATATTTCCAAGAATTTAGTCATCCAATTTTTTAAACCGTCTGTCTCAGATTTTTGATGTGTAGCTAAGTTTCGTAATATGTCTAACTTCAGCTTTTCATACTCTATTTTTAGAATATTTTTGGCTTGACTAGGCAAAATTAATTCATTTGAATTTTGACTTATATCTAACCAATCTACAAGTTGTTGACGCTGTTGAGCTGTAAGATTTAAAGTTGTTACATGAGAGCAATGAGTTGGATCTTCTAAGGGGAAAAATAGTAAATGATAGTAACCTATTTCTGCTAAACTACGCGCTATTTTTTGCCCATTATTATCTTTTAGATCCAGAAAATAAGGTAACCACTTAGTCGTAGAAGGTTGGACGTCATATAATACTGTTACCCACAGTAGCATCGGGTATACATTCATTTTAGTAATAAATTCAGTACCATGTATTTTATCCAAAAATTTTACAATTTCTTGTTTAGGCAACATTGCCCAAAAAGTTGGTATAGGTCTTTGAAGAGTCTGTAGTAAATAGGGAAACCCAATTAGCGCAATTGGTTTATTTTTAGGCCAATTTTTCTGCAAACACTCTTTTTCTGATAATAAAGTTGCAGGCACTAATTGAACTGGGAGTGAGACTTTAATAATATCATTGCTATTGCTAGGAATAACATCATTAACTTGAGCGTTAACTTGTTCTAAATCTTCTAATATTTGGTTTATGTTCTGAGGGCGATCGCTTACTTCTTTAGCTAAACAACTCATTAATATTTTTTGTAATATTTCTGGTATTTTAACTTGCGGATTTACTTCTTCAACTGTAGGTGGCATTTGAAAGCGATGGGCTTGATACCAAGTACCAAAAGAGTTACTTTTTGTTTGAAATGGATGTTTCCCTGTCAGCATCTCAAACATTAGTACTCCCAAACTATAAATATCAGACCGGACATCTAGCAGTTTACGCCCTTCCATGTGTTCTGGAGAACAGTAAGGCAAACTGCCAATAAAAGAATCTGTTAGGGTCATCCCACTTCGCTCTGTTAAAAACTTGGCAATACCAAAATCTAGTATTTTAACAATTTCACCTTTTTTACTATCTTCAGCAATAAATATATTTTCTGGTTTAATATCTCTATGAACGATAGGATAAATCTCTCCTTTGAGGCTGATACCTTGGTGGGCACATTGTAAGCCTAAACAAATTTGATTAGAAATTTCTAAAAACTTCGATATCGTTAAAGGCTGAATTTTCAGAATTTGTTTGAGATTTTTTCCTTTGAGGCATTCCATTACATAAAATGGAGTTTTATCCTCAGTAACTCCATAACTTAAAATGCGAACAATATGTTTACTTTTGCGACCCAATTGAGCACCAATAAAAATCTCTCTGGCAAAACGTTGGCACATTTGTTGGTTTGACAAACTAAGTGATAAGATTTTGATTGCGATCGGCATACTGCCTTTAGCAGTATCTTCCGCTAGATAAACTCTACCCATCCCCCCTTTGCCAATTAAATCTCTGATTAAATAGCGATTGTTTAAAAATTGTCCAATGTAATCGTCTAATTCTGTCTTTTGCCCTACCATACTCTCCATTTTATTTTCTGGCATAAAAATCATTTATAAAAAATATTATTGTCAAAATACTTTAATCAATTCTGGTTAATTATTAAATTTAAATCTAAAAAATATCCGGATTTTGAGAAAACTAATTAATTATATGCTGTAAATTATAGTTAAGCTCTCTACAAAAGCTCCTAAACATTATGTAACATATTTATTAATAAGTACGGTTGAGAAATTACACGTAAACTATAAATAAGCTAGATAAAGTTACTTAGTAAATTCCGTGAATACACAGGAATAATCAGAAATAACTAAATAGCAGTCAAACCGCGATATCTACGACAGGCTACGCCTACGCACTTTTATCTCTATACGGTTAAAGGTTAATATTCGGGAGTAAACGGCGTAGTAATCTAATTAGTGGAGTTTCAATTTTAATTTTAAAGGCTAGTATCTGGGTGCGTTGTAGGGAGTTAAAATTATTATCACTGATGAGAATTAATGATTGTTGACCATCCGGCAGTTTTGGGCCAAAAGTTAAGCCTTCAATGTTGTCTAGCAGTACATCTAGTTTTCTCAAATCTAATAGCAGTTTTTTCTTAACTGGTTTTATATTTTTGGAGTCAACTGCTAAAAGGCTATCAATATTATGAATATCATCTGCTCCTTCTAAAGAAACCTGAAACAGGGAAATAGCAAATCCTAAACCAGTAAAAGACCTTTCTAAACTTAAGAAGTGTCCCTGATTATCGAGAGCAAGTAAATCGGGTAATCCACTAGCGAATTTGCCAATTAGATTCAAAAATGGTGTAACTGGTTCAGTTTCGTAAAGAAATTCCTTTTCTGGCTGATTGTTGAGCAAGTTGTATTGCAAAATACGGCAAGGACTACTGATATTAGGTTTAGCTGCGACACCATCTTGAATTAGAGCATTTTCGGTGGCTGTAAATAGATACTTGTTATCAGGTGTGATGGTGAGGCTTTCAAAAGCCAAATTATTGCGGATACCTTTTTGATTAGTTTTATCTGGTAAAAATTTGTTTGGGATGGAAAGTGTGGAAATTTCTTTGCCAGAAGATAGTGAGAACTCTTTAATAAAAGGATTAATTAATTTTGTACGGTCGCCTTCAGAAGAAATAAATACAGTTAGTTTATTAGTTAATACAATACCTTCTGTATCAGTTTCACCAGGGCGAAATATTTGATCATTTTCATTTAATAATGTGGTAACACTGACTGTAATAATTCCATCTTTTTTTAGTAAACCTTTGCTTAAGTCGATTTTCAAGGTGTAGAAACGAACCGCAGCTTTTTGACCACGATCGTCGGAAATAGCGTAATAAAGGTTACTTTTGGGATTATATGTAATTCCAGATAAACCTCCAACTTCAGTTTTTTGAAAAATTAAACCTTTTGGGAGAGTGGCTTCCCCAATAAATTTTATACTATTGATTTCAACACTGTTTGAAGGAAAGTTTGTAAATAGAAGGCTAATAATTATAATTGGAATCAAAAAGTAAATAATTCGTGGAAATACAAAGATTTTTTTAATAATTATATGCATAGGTTTATATCAATTTAATATTTGTAGAGATAGACATTTAGACATCCCTACAAATCATATCAATGTAAATATTTAATTGGAAAACCTTTAAAAAATAATAAATTTCTTAAGCTAATCGTAAATCATATTCATTTTGGAAAAAGTTGACAAGCCAATCTTTGACTTTATAAGTGGCGCGGCAGTCATCTTCGTTGTAGCGTTGGATAATTTCTAGTAAGGTGCGATCGCCTGTTTCTAACCATTGATCGTACCAGTAAATACACTTAGCACCACTGGCTTCTTGATCGCGCCACTCAAATCCTATCCAACGAGCGATCGCTTTCAAGGCATAGCTTTCTACGGGCAATGCTACACTTTGGGTTAATTGCTCATACACATCTACAAATCGATTCAGTACAGGACGTACTAAGGAATGTGGAGTGCCGTAAAGTTTTGCCAACCGTTTGACTGTATCAAACTCGTAGACACAAAAATGATAAATTGGCGCTTCGGGATATTGCCAAACCAAATCCAAAAATTGTTGCCAAACTAATTCTTCGTCTTCTGGTTTGTCTGCTAAAAAAGAATAAAATTGTTCTGTATTATTTTGTCTATTAACAACCAAAACTCCTAAGAGATAATCTAAATCTAAATCTGGCTGGGCTTCAATATCAAAATAAAGCTCTATGGGCGCTGTGAATGTAATATCTTCTGTTGGTAGCGGGTAGGGTAGAATAAACGGTCGTTTTTCTAGTGCAGATTGAGCTTGCACTACCAATTTGGGCGCTACTTGGCTGTCAAAACCAAGTAGGTTTTCTAAACTGCTGGGACTGGTGTTAGCAAGAGATTCTAGTGTGGTAATGTTTAAGGCTTGGAGTTGAGTGTAGCGAAGGGGTGTTACACCTGGTAGCAGTGAGAGATGTTTTTCAGATTGAGCGATCGCATAACATTCACTATACCAATGGCAAAAATTGCACTTTTGGCGAGAGATAAATACCTCTGGCGGATTTGGTAACTCTAAAACTTGAATAAACTCATCCAAAATCTGCTGCATTCGTGGTGTCCATTTGCTCAGATCCACTGCATAATTTGTATTTTTGGTTCGCAATATCAGCAAAGCTGTTTCAGGTGCAACTCCCTGCACTGTTGTCAACACTTGAGCATGAAATGCAGCGACAACTTGATATTCTTGCTTAGGGCGCTTACCCAGTTCAATACTAGCCGGAACGTAGCTCCAATCTCCAAAATGGGATTGTCCTGGTTGTTTGACGAGTAAATCTGGACGACTTAGCAGGGTGTCTGCTTCAGAATAATTTGCTAACAGTACTCCTTTGTAGATGTACTCAACCCCACGCTGCATCAATTCTAAAGTTGCTTTCTCTCCCTTTTCCCAGTTTCCATAAGGATAATCTGGTTGATGATAAGTCATCTGTGCTATAACACTCAACTGATGAGCGATTTTGTCCTGTTGCAGTTTCCGTAGCAACTCATTGGGGGCATCGCGCTGACTTTTGTCACCGTGGATATCTAGAAAAGGTCGGCGTTTACAGCGTTGGTATTGCAGTAGGAGTTCAGCATTGATTAGCATCCTTTTAAGTTAACAAGAATTACGGGACTCTGGGAGTAATTCAGACAACTACAACTAATAATGAAGTGGGAGAATGAAACAGATCAAGGAGATGGGGGAGCAGAGGTCAGTAGCTATAATTTAGCGAATTGGTATAAATGGGACTTGTTAATCGAGCTATGAACTTCGTTAATCAGGTTTTAATACTCGTTCACGAGTCTCGGAGCTTCGTCGATGAGTCTTTGGACTCCATTAATGAATCTCTGATACTCATCAACTAGGTTTAAAACTTCACTCTTTCCTCCTGCGCCATGCCCAATACCAATGACTAATGACTAATCACTAATCTAAAATCGGTATGATCAATACTTCTATCGCACAAACCAGGTTGCATAGCCATCGAGAGCAATTTCCCGCTTTGGGGAATAAGGCTTATTTTAACTATGGGGGACAAGGGCCAATGCCCCAAAGGGCAATGGATGCGATCGCCCAAACTCAAGCTTATGTTCAGCAAATAGGCCCCTTTGGTAATGAGGCGTATCGCTGGATAGCACCTCAGACTCAAGCCGCAAGAGAAGCGATCGCTTCGGAGTTATATGCACCAAGCCAAACAATTACCCTCACGCAGAATGTCACTGTTGGCTGTAATATCGCCATATGGGGTATTGAGTGGCGTGCTGGCGACCATCTGCTGCTCTCAGACTGCGAACACCCAGGTGTAATTGCTACAACTCAGGAAATCTCGCGGAGATTCGCGGTGGAAGTTACTACCTGTCCTCTTAAGACAACTTTAAATGAGGGCGACCCTGTAACCATCATTGCTCAGCATTTGCGCCCCAATACCCGTCTTGTAATATTGAGTCATGTTTTCTGGAATACCGGTCAAGTTTTACCTCTTGACAAAATTGCCGAAGTATGCCAAGATAATAATTCTTTTTTACTGATAGATGCTGCCCAATCTGCTGGTTTATTACCTTTAAACTTAACTGAATTGGGAGTAGATTTTTATGCTTTCACTGGTCACAAATGGTTATGTGGCCCTGCGGGTGCTGGTGGCTTGTATGTCCGACCAGAAGCACGAGAAAGCCTGAAACCTACGTTTATTGGCTTGAATGGCGTTGTTGTGGATAGTCAATCTCAGCCTGTGGATTGGCTTCCAGATGGGCGACGATACGAAGTGTCTACATTAGCTTATCCGTTGTATGTTGGGTTAAAGGAAGCGATCGCAATTCATCAGCAATGGGGAACGTCACAGGAACGTTACGAGCAAATTTGCCATAATAGTGAGAACCTTTGGCGACAATTGATAGCGTTATCCGATATTAAATGTTTGCGAACTTCCCCACCCGAAAGCGGTATAGTCTCCTTCCAACTTGCAAATAATCAGCCTCAAGCTCATTTGAAGTTGGTACAATTTTTAGACTCACAAAGGATATTAACTCGGACAATTGCCGATCCTAGCTGTATACGCACTAGCGTGCATTACTTTACTTCAGAATCAGAAATCGACCTATTGGTTGAGACGATTCAAAATTTTTGCAAAATTAATTAAAAGTTAGGAATTGTAAGTTATCAGTATGGGAATTTTGACTATGTTGAATATCTAATGTCCGATGACCAATAGCCAAAAAAAAGCCCCTAATAAGCTAGGGGTTTTTTTGATTATAAAATACCACATTGACAAAATAGCAGTCTATCTAATACCAATTCTCTAAAATTGGACTACAGATGAGAGAATAAGAATAAACCAGATGAAGGATGAACAATGTCAGGGATATATCAGCTAGAAA
>NZ_JBALDE010000169.1:0-12415 GCF_036917515.1 Nostoc sp.
CTTTTTCCATTTTTTCTAATCTCCGTAGACTTACAGTATGGACAATGCACAGTATGAACCCTCTCCTCATCCCTTTATTATGCAACACCCAAAAAATAAAATTAGCAATAAATAGAATAATAATTAATTAAAACATGGGAGAGAGGAGCAGCTATTGGCTACTCCTCTCTCCTACAAGTTCTAGTAAATTCAACTTAGATTCAAATTTTTGGGTGCTTGAAGTACCTTAAGTTTGGGCAATAGGGAATTGGTTAACTCGAATGAGTAGCGATACTTACGACAACTTCGTTCAGCGATCACTACCAAACTACTGGTATATTCCAGCACTTTTTTCGCTCTCAGCGACACACCGTTTTTACCAATATTTCTTTGTCGCTGCTAAATTCAAAACATTTACTTGCTTGGATGCTTTAGTTCCAAATTGAGTCTGAATCCAGTTCCAACTGATGTTTGAGCAATTCTTGGTAAGTGTTTTCCCGAATTATCATCTGCTTATAGAGCATAAGCAAAAACTCTTGAGCTTGTTCACGAGACATCTGCTGCACTTGGTCAGCAAAAGCTCTAAGGCTAAATTCTTGTTCTAAAGATAATGTAATGGGTTGATTCATCGCAGTGTCTAATCGCCCAACTAGGCGAAAACTAAAGGGTCAATGTTGGCAATCTTGAGAAGAAGCGTTCATACTTAGCTGCCGTTAGCAGTAATAGACTTATCAAGCAACCTACTGGGTATTCCCTTACTTAGCGGTGTCAAACCTAAATATGAACTTCTGCTAACTAGTATAACAAAATATTTACAAAACTGGGATAATGGCATATTAATGCTTTAGTACATCCTGTGTCACTGATATCCCAAATATCCGAGTAATCATTTGTCATGAATCCTTACACTATCCTTAATCAGACCGGACTTCAGCGTGTTAGTGATGGCATGACCCGACCCCTACTAGAAAATTGCGAGACTGCCTCATATATCCTTTTTTTAGTCTGGCCTCAACTTGGGGATTTTGATAGTCTTGAATATGCGTGGTGGTTACAGCGCGAAGCTAAAAAATTGTCAGATGAAAAACTCGCTATTCGTGCAGTCGGAATTGGTAATCGCGCCTCTGGAACAAGATTCTGTGAATATACAGGATTTCCACCGGAAAATTTATTTGTTGAACCTAATGGAGAACTACATCACCAACTCAAACTTTATTCAGGTCTCAATCTTCCTCTGGCTGGACTTTCTCCTGCTCAGAAAGCTTGGCTAAATCTAGTGTTAATGTGTGCAGGGTTTGGAAGTCCTGGAACGCTAAGAGAAGTTTTTCGGGGATACAAAGGAGATCATCAAGCCCCTCAACTCATTGAAGATGATGAAATTATTCAGGGTACTCCTCTACCTGCTTTTAAAGGCTCGTTTTTCCAATTAGCTGGCGGAAGTGGGTTTCAACGTCCCTTTGAATTAGCTACTCTACGGCTACGGAATATGGTGGAAGTTCTCAGCAATTGGCATACTTATGTACCTAATTCTGCTTACTTAACTCAGCGTGGTGGAACTTTTCTGTTTAATACCAAAGGCCAGTTACTTTACGAACATCGAGATCCAGGAATTCTGGGCTTTGCTGCTAATATGAGTCAGCCCCTATCATTTTTATCCATGCTCGAAACAGATAGCTGAGATCGCTCCTGACTTTTGAATTCTGAATTATCCTGAAAATCAAGATAAGTGAGGGTCTTTTAATGAGGCTTGAATTTCATTTGTGCGAAGTGGTCTTCCAGTAGGAAAATAGATGAAGCAGTAGTGACCATCAAGCTATATGTTTGAAATTATGGTGTTTAATCATTTCTTGTTAAAAGAGCCTGCTTCGGTATCTCATCAACACTCCGAGCACATCAATCTACTTTTGTAAATCTAAAATCTGCTCTAAAGCAAGCTCTAATGGGTATAAAAGTCATAATAATTCGTAATTGATAATGATGCTTGCGGACTCGCTAACCTAATTCGTAGTTGTAATCACTGCTTGCTCTGTAACCTATTAATTACGAATTATGAATACAGCAAGTAAGGATAAAATGTCATTTATTATGCAAACTTCTGGAACTCTTACTGGTTTAGATATCTTGGTAGTTGAGGATGATGATGATACTCGTTTTTTTATCACTACTGTCTTGGAAATGGATGGAGCAACAGTTATAGCAGTGATATCAGCAGCAGATGCACACAATGTATTATCCGAATTGCAACCCGATGTTTTAATTAGTGATATCGGGTTGCCTGGGGAGGACGGCTATACTTTCATCTCTAAATTCCGTGCGCTTAAACTAAATAATTGTGGACGAATCCCAGCTATTGCTTTAACAGCCTTTGCTGATAGTGAGGCACGGATACGAGCCTTGGAAGCTGGCTTTGACACTCATGTATCTAAACCGATCGCTCCAGAAGAACTAATTGAGATAGTGGCTAATTTGGTTGCTTCGTGTCATTGGTAATTATTCTCATCGGTCTTGATAATCTTCAGAAGACTTTGGATCTAACTCCCAGCGATCGCCATCACGATCCTCTAAAATATCGTTGGTATGCAGAAACTCAGAATCAGCCATTTCTAACCCCACTGCTGCTTCTAAATCCTCAGTTACATTTTGGTCGGGAGTAGAAGTACTACCACCAACAGCTTCATCCCCAACTGCATCTGCATCTTGCCAATAGGCATCGACATCTCCACCAGTCAGTTTCGGACTAGTTTCTGTATACTCGTCCCTTTCGTTCTGCATAGAGCGTCCGCCAATATTGTATCCCGGCAAGTCTTTTACACCAGTACCGTAGGATTCAGTAATCTCTTGTGGCAAATCATTACTTTTAATTTTGTCATTATGATTTTTTTCTGCCATGATACTAGCCTTTTTCTGCATTCTTACAATAACGTTTTCTTGTCACCAATTTGTCTAACTAGAGGTGTATAGCTGATAAAATAATCTATCCCCTGAGAACGACGCTAAACTAGCGATCGCGCCATAAGATTGTAGCTATGAATTCATGGTCAAGGAACTTGTAGTTGAAGTTATGAGTTAGAAATTATTCAACCTGAAATTATTCATTAGTGAATTTCTAACTCATAACTATTTTCTGCTAGACAAAAATAGTTAGCTCAAAATAAATTTTTAAGTTTAGCATTTTAACTTGGCATTTATAATTTTTATTTATTAAAATGCTAATCAATAAAATACTCAAAAATTATCTGAGTAACGGAGGCAGATCATGAGGATAAGTAATTCAAAATTGTTTATTCAGTAAAAACTTTGGCTATTTAACTGTCTTCATCGATAAATATTGTTGTAACTAGCTAAAGACTAGAGAAATAAAAAAGTAACACCATTTATGACTGAACATAACAATCATCCAGGTAAGAAAAAAGTAGCTATCCTTATTGAACAAGCAGTAGAGGATGCAGAATTTACAGTTCCATATAATGGATTCAAACAAGCAGGAATGGAGGTAGTAGTCCTTGGTTCCCGAACGAATGAAAAATATAAGGGTAAACTCGGCAAAGTTAGTATAGAAGCTGATGGTACGACAACAGAAGCGATCGCAGCTGAATTTGATGCAGTAGTGATTCCCGGTGGTATGGCTCCCGACAAAATGCGACGCAACCCCAACACAGTACGTTTCGTACAAGAGGCTATCCAACAAGGAAAATTAGTCGCTGCCGTTTGTCACGGACCACAAGTTTTGATTGAAGGCGACTTGCTTAAAGGTAAACAAACCACTGGGTTTAGTGCTATTGCCAAGGATATAACTAACGCCGGCGCAAATTATTTAAATGAGCCGTTGGTAGTTGACGGGAATTTGATTACATCTCGCGAACCTGGAGACTTGGCAATTTTCACCACAGCTATTTTGAACCGTTTAGGCTACGGTGGCAAAGATGCTGCATTGCCAAATGAAAAAGATACAACTGCTGAATGGTGGAAACTGGCTGATGCTTGGGGTGGTTCAACTAAGGGTGATATTAGCAAAGGTTTGAATACTGCTCTTGCTGGTGAACGTTATTCACTCGAAGCATTTGAGAAGTACTTTGAAAAAGTATCAGATAGCGAAATTAAATCACTTTTTCAAAAAATCATTGCTAATAAACAACGCCACATCGAAAAACTAGAAACCTATCTTCAGCGTTTGGGTGAGAAACCCTCTTTAGCATCAAATATTGCCAATCAGTATGCCAAGGTAAAAACTGCCTTAACAGGAAGTGATGACATATATCAGTTACGTTCTGCTTTGGGAGATGTGCAAACGGGTATTGGCGACATTGGTAATCTGTTGGCGATGTTCACCGATCCAGTAGCAACTGCTATTTTCAAAGGAATTTACCAGGATTTATCAAAATCCGAACAGCAATTAGTAGAGTTATATCGGGCGCGGATAACCACTCAGGTTCAGCCTCCTAAGCCGACTACAGGGGCAGCTATATAAATGTAACCAATCGCAGAGGTGCATACTCCGACGATAGAGAAGTAACCTATGCGTAGCTTCTTGTCAGTATTTGCGTCTTGGTTATTTTATAAGATATCTGGTGAAAAAGAATGTGTAGAGACGTGACAGTGTTACGTCTCCACAGGAATTCTGGATAACGCATATTTAATTTGTGGAGTTATCTGGAGTTATCTACTGTATGTAATGGAGAAATAAAAAAGTGACTTCGACATCAGGCGATAAATCTACTACCAGTCAAGGTGAAGCTAGTGAAACAGAACGTTGGGCATCTCTCATCGGTGGCGGTGCTATGGTGTTGCTGGGTTTAAAACAAGGTTCTTTGCGGGGAGTGCTAACAGCCTTGGCTGGTGGTGGTTTGATTTATCAAGGTGCAACTAAACAAAGCACAATCCAGCAAGCACAGGAAGCAGTAGGGATAAACCAACCCATCAAAATTGAAAAGACGGTAACAATTAATAAATCGGCAGAAGAATTGTATCGTTTTTGGCACAACTTTGAAAATTTGCCCACATTTATGAAGCACCTCAAATCTGTAAGGGTGTTTAATGAAAAACGTTCTCATTGGATAGCCAATGCACCCTTGGGTAACAGTGTGGAATGGGATGCAGAAATTCTCGAAGATCGGCAAAATGAATTTATTTCTTGGGCTTCTGTAGAAGGTGCAGATGTTGATAATTCTGGCTTTGTCCGCTTTAAAAAAGCACCAGGCGATCGCGGCACAGAAGTAAAGATTGTCTTGGAGTATAACCCACCAGGTGGAGCATTGGGAGCTACTGTAGCTAAACTTTTCGGTGAAGAACCAGAACAGCAAATTGGTGATGAATTGCACCGCTTCAAGATGCTAATGGAAGCAGGCGAAATTGCCACTACTGAAGGTCAACCAAGTGGACACAAGTAGTTTTTGCCTAATGGCTGAAAATGGGAAAAAGTTTGCCAAATCCAAAGTGATTAACTTCTTCGTAGTTAATCCTGGCGAAGCGTTGAAACAGATGACTGGTGGATAAGCCTGATGCTTGCATCAATGCTGTTGGTACAGAAGCCCATCACATTTTTCAACAAAAAAAAGGATAACTCATCAAAGTTATTCTTCAATTTGAATGGTGAAAAGTCATTCAGTCTTTTGAGTTGTACACCCAACATAATGGAATTGAGGTTTTTATGAATCGAGTAATTTCATGGCTGCGAAATATCCGCATTTCCCAAATTCTTGTAGTTTTCCTCGTAGGATTTATGTTCTTACTGGGTCAGGCTTTTAGCTACACTAACATAGCACTGGCTGATGTTAATACTCCAGAAGGCATTTATTACCAAGGAGCACCAAATGAGCAGGGTGAAATTAGAAACGATACCCAAATAGAAAATACTCAAAACTCCCAAAATCCAATAAAAAGCGCTGTTGATAATATCCGCGAAAAGTTAAACTTGGATGAAAAACCTCCTGAAGCGACAAGAGAGTTTTTTGATCCTACTACAAACAAAGCCGAAGATAAAACTTCATCATTTAGTAAAAGTAGAGAAGGTTCTTATCGTACTCCTTCTAGCAACTAACGAAAGAGATAGTAGCTAGAAAGTTAGCAAATTTTGAGTCGAGATTGTTGACTTATACATTGTTGAATAACTTTTTAGCACTTACTGAGACGCGATAGTTATCGCGTCTCAAAATCAAGAGAAATTTAGTATTCCTCTTGATATGAATGAGTTAGAAATTATAAAAGGAATAATTAATTATGAAAGCAGTTTGCTGGCATGGAGCAAACGATGTGCGGGTAGAAACAGTTCCTGACCCCAAAATTATTAACCCGCGTGATGCCATTATTAAAATTACTTCCACAGCAATTTGTGGGTCTGATTTGCATATTTACAATGGCTACATTCCCTCAATGGAAAAGGGTGACATCCTTGGCCATGAATTCATGGGGGAAGTAGTAGAACTTGGAAGTGCAGTAAAAAATGTGAATGTAGGCGATCGCGTGGTTGTTCCCTTCACTATCTCCTGCGGTAACTGCTTTTTCTGCAATCGCGATTTATGGTCGTTGTGCGATAACTCTAACCCCAATAGTTGGTTAGTAGAAAAGCAAATGGGCTATTCTCCGTCAGGTCTATTTGGCTACTCTCATTTATTTGGTGGTTATGCTGGTGGTCAAGCAGAGTATGCACGAGTGCCCTTTGCTGATGTCGGCTTGTTCAAAATCCCCAATGGTTTAACGGATGAGCAAGTACTATTTTTAACAGATATTTTCCCCACAGGCTATATGGCAGCTGAAAACTGTAACATCCAACCTGGTGATATTGTCGCCGTTTGGGGTTGTGGCCCTGTGGGACAATTCGCCATCAGAAGTGCATATATGCTAGGTGCAGAACGTGTAATCGCCTTTGACCGCATTCCTGAACGTCTGCAAATGGCTAAAGAATACGGCAAAGCTGAAGTTCTTAACTACGAAGAAGTAGATGTAGGCGAAGCACTCAAAGAAATGACTGGCGGTCGTGGCCCTGATGCTTGCATTGATGCAGTGGGAATGGAGGCACACGGCACAGATTTTATGGCGATGTATGACCAGGTAAAGCAAGCAGTACGTTTAGAAACAGACCGTCCGACGGCATTACGACAAGTAATTGTATCTTGTCGCAAAGGTGGTCATGTATCAATTCCGGGTGTATATGGTGGCTTTGTAGATAAAGTGCCGATGGGTGCTGCGATGAACAAAGGTCTAACCTTGAAAATGGGACAAACACATGTCCACAAGTATTTAAAACCTTTGCTAGAACATATCCAAAACGGTGATATCGATCCAACATTTATCATCACCCACAGTTTACCTCTAGAACAAGCGCCTCACGGCTACGAAATTTTTAAGGACAAGAAAGATAACTGCATCAAAATTGTACTCAAACCCTAATGGGGAGTGGGGAGCAGAGGGGCAGAGGATAATAATCAATGCCCAATGCCCCATTCCCCATGCTCAAAGTTAAAACTATAAAGAGGCAAAAAATATGTCTGATAAAACCGTTAGTAAAGTAGACTCTAGTCATTCCCCTAAAGGCCAACTGGGTCAAAAATATCTTGCATCTGGCAAAAGCATTTCCATGCGTTTGTGGGAAAATGAACAACCGAACGAACCTAAAGAGCCAACAGCACGGGAATATGAAACTGTTGGTTATGTAATCAATGGTCGTGCAGAATTACATATTGAAGGGCAAACGATTTTACTAGAACCTGGGAGTTCTTGGATAGTACCAAAAGGAGCTAGCCACAGTTATAAAATTCTAGAAACATTCACTGCTGTTGAAGCAACGAGTCCACCAGCTCAAGTCCACGGGCGAGATGAAAACTGATTTGTAGTTATCTAGAATTTGGCGATCGCAAAAAACTTATAGCCGCTTTCAATGGTATAGAATATAAAGCGTTCGTAGGGGAACAATATTCCTGTTCTCCTTTTTGCTGTATTTTGCAGCTTATCAGTCATTGCAATAAATTTTTTGCAGACTTACTTAGTGGTAGCAAGTCTACAATACTGTTACAGAGAAGCAAACTACGCGTCTTGTTTACATTTGTGTGACGTTATTGCAGTCTTTCCTAAAGAAGTTAAGACCACAAAATAAAGCCTATTTAGTGTGGTATCTTATTGCTTATTCATCTGGCAGTCGAACTTCAATTCATGGCTTTTTTCTGACGAGTGACGCTTTAATTGTGTTTTGATAATTTCTAGATAATACTTATAACATAAATCTTTTGATAAAGAGACATAACAAGATGAAATTTATTCTATTAACTAATGTGTTTTTAATCAAAATACTTGTAAAAAAGTATGATTTTCTATCAGAATAAGTATAGAGAATAACTCAATATTATTATTCAACAAAAATAGAATGGAGTCAACTAATGAGGTTTGTCCTAAGACGTCGCAAGTTGGGTCAATTGATGGTCTTTAGCACAGTAGCGGCTACGATCGGTAATTTTGTAAAGAAAAGTGTAGCACAAACTCAAGTTAAAAAAACTACTCCAATGCAGGCAACTTCAATATCTGAAATTGTGAAGGTGACGCTGCAAGTGAACGGAACAGCACATAGTTTGCAGATTGAACCGCGTGTTACCTTACTCGATGCACTTCGAGAATATATAGGACTAATTGGTACCAAAAAAGGTTGCGATCACGGACAGTGTGGTGCTTGTACAGTGCTGGTTGATGGGCAGCGGATTAATTCCTGCCTGACATTTGCAATTATGCACACCGACGCAAAAATCACAACTATTGAAGGGCTGGAGCAAGGAAACAATTTGCACCCAATGCAAACTGCGTTTGTTGCCCATGATGCGTTTCAGTGCGGCTACTGCACGCCAGGACAGATTTGTTCGGCAGTGGGTTTGGTGAACGAAGGACACGCTAAGTCAGATACCGACATTCGTGAACTGATGAGCGGCAATATCTGCCGTTGCGGTGCTTATCCAAATATCGTGGCTGCTGTCCGCGATGTCTTAGAGGGAAAAAAAGATGCAGCCGTTTAACTATAAAAAAGCAGGACAAACGGAGAATGCGGTGGCGTTGGTTACTCCAGATGCCCAAGCCTCGTACTTAGCTGGTGGTACTAGCCTCATCGATCTGATGAAGCTGGATGTACAAACCCCAAAACAGTTAGTTGACATTAACCCACTACCGTTAACTAAGATAGAAATGCAGGGTAATGGTGTGCGGATTGGAGCAATGGCAAGCAATAGCGACGTTGCTTATCATCCGATAATTCAGGAGCGTTACCCGGTGCTGTCAGAGGCGTTGTTGTCTGGGGCATCACCGCAACTGCGGAATATGGCGACAGTGGGCGGAAATTTGCTGCAACGTACCCGGTGCTACTACTTCCGCGACACTTCGATGCCCTGTAACAAGCGAGTTCCAGGTTCAGGTTGTCCAGCAATCGAGGGTTACAATCGCATCCACGCAATTCTTGGCGGTAGCGATCGCTGTATTGCCACTCATCCTTCTGATATGGCTGTGGCAATGGTGGCACTCGATGCAGTTGTGCAGACACGTGGGCCGAAGGGAGAGCGTAGTATTCCCCTCGTCGATTTTCATCTCGTACCAGGCAATACGCCGGAACGGGAAACAGTTCTGCAACATGGAGAGTTAATCGTTGCGGTTAATTTGCCTGCTTCAAACTTTACTAGGCGATCGCACTATTTAAAAGTCCGCGATCGCGCCTCCTATGCCTTTGCGATGGCATCGGTTGCGACGGCATTAGATGTTCAAAATGGCATCATTCGCGCTGCCTGCATAGCCTTGGGTGGAGTAGGAACAAAGCCCTGGCGTGCTTACGAAGCTGAAAAAGTACTTTTGAATAAGCCCGCAAACCAGGCAACATTTCAAGCAGCAGCATCCGCAGCTGTAGCTGGCGCTAAACCTCAAAAATACAACGGGTTTAAGGTCGAACTCGCTAAACGCACAATTGTTAAGGCACTCTTGACGGTAGGGGAGATGGCATGAATACAGGGGATACAAATACAGTTCTTGGCAAACCGCTCAACCGAGTCGATGGACACCTGAAGGTGACGGGTGGCGCACGCTATGCGGCAGAGTTTCCGGTCGCAAAGATGACTTATGGGGTGACAATTCAAAGCACGATCGCCAAAGGTAAGATTGCCAAAATCGATACAAAGGCGGCGGAACAAGTACCCGGTGTATTAGCAGTAATTACCCACTTGAACGCACCCAAGGCTTCTGGAGAAAAGGGCGGCGGTCGCAAGCTGCAAGTGCTACAAGATAACGTTGTCCTGTATAGCGGTCAGCACATTGGTATCGTCGTTGCCGATACCTTTGAACGAGCGATGTATGCTGCCTCGCTGGTGCAAGTTCGCTATGATGAAGAGAAACCGACGATCAATATGCGAGAGAATCTCGCTAAAGCATATTTTCCTAAAGGTAAAATCCCCAGAGAAGAGTCGCCCGATTCAGCTCACGGTAATGTCAATCAGGGACTAGCGGCTGCTGCTGTGCGCGTCGAGCAAACTTATACTACACCGATTGAAAATCACAATCCGATGGAGCCTCATGCCACAACAGCAGTTTGGCAAGGCGATCAACTGCTTCTGTATGATGCAACTCAGGGAATCTTTTCGGCTCAACAAAAAGTTGCGGGGGTATTAGGAATTGAGCCAGAGAAAGTCCGCGTTATGTCTTACTTTGTTGGCGGTGGCTTCGGTTGTAAAGGGTCGGCTTGGTCGCATGTGCCAATAGCTGCGATGGCAGCACGACAGGTTAAGCGTCCAGTGAAGTTAGTTTTAGGACGCATACAAATGTATGGGCCTGTCGGCTTCCGACCAGAGACAATTCAACAGGTTTCTCTAGGTGCAACCCGCGACGGAAAATTGACTGCTTTGCGACATGGTGGCATTTCCCAAACTTCAACTTTCGATGAATTTATCGAACCAGTTGGTAAAAGCGCCCGCATGATTTACGCTAGCCCGAATATCGAAACCAGCCACCGTCTGGTGCAGATCGATGAGGGTACACCAACCTTTATGCGTGCGCCTGGAGAAGCTTCTGGGTCGTTCGCCTTAGAATCAGCAATGGACGAACTAGCTTATGCGCTCAATATCGACCCAGTGGAGCTGCGTCTACGTAACCATGCTGATGTTGATCCCAGTAAAGGACTGCCTTGGTCAAGCAAGTCACTTATACAATGCTATAGATTAGGAGCAGAAAAGTTTGGCTGGCAGAAGCGCAATCCCAAGCCTCGTTCGATGCGAGACGGCAATTATTTGATTGGTTGGGGTATGGCGACAGCAACTTATCCTACCAACCGTTCCCCAGCATCAGCGATCGCTCGAATTATGGCAGACGGTACAGCCGTTGTCCAAAGCGGTTCCCAAGATATTGGCACGGGAACTTATACTATCATGACTCAAGTCGCAGCTGAGGCACTTGGTCTACCAGTTGACAAAGTTCGCTTTGAACTAGGCGATACTAAGATGCCAGAAACTCCCGTTTCCGGTGGTTCACAAACTGCCGCCAGTGTCAGTTCGTCTGTGCATTTAGCCGGAAATCAAGCTCGCAGTCAGCTTTTACAACTAGCACTTGCCGATCAAAAATCGCCGCTTTATAGTTCAAACGCTGAGGATGTGATTGCCGAAAATGGCAGCTTTTTCTTAAAAAATAAATCCTCTGCAACCGAAACATATCAGGCAATCTTGGCACGGCATGGAATGAAAATGATCGAAGCGCGTGCCGATGCCAAACTGGGAGAGGAACAAGAGAAGTTCTCAAAGCACGCATTTGGAGCGCAGTTTGCGGAAGTGCGCGTTGAACCTGATTTGGGTGAAGTACGAATATCACGCTGGGTGGGAACTTTTGGCGTTGGACGCATCCTCAATGCTAAAACAGCCAATAGTCAACTGATCGGTGGGATTATTTATGGTATTGGTATGGCATTAATGGAACATACGGTCATAGACCCGAATCTAGGACGCGTTGTCAACCATGACTTAGCTGAATATCACGTACCAGTCAACGCAGACGTTCCTGATATTCAGGTCTTGTTTGTCGATGAACACGATCCACATATTAACCCGCTTGGTGTTAAGGGAATTGGTGAAATTGGGATTACCGGAACTGCGGCAGCGATCGCTAACGCTGTCTATCATGCCACAGGTAAGCGCGTCCGCGATTTGCCAATTACATTAGACAAGCTGCTATAGATATTGCGCTCGCCGAAACGATGAAAGCTCAATCATCCGATTGGCGATCGCTAATTTGCAAACTCAATTAAGTTGATTAACTTGCGATCGCCGAAACGATGAAAGCTCAATCATCCGATTGGCGATCGCCTGTGTTTAAACTCAATTAAGGTTTTCTTAAAAAGATTGCGGCGTTGCATAAGTGCGGGATGAATCAGGTTAACACGGGTATTTTCCCGTACTTCAAGTAATGAAGTAATAATCGAATTGAATACTTCAGCATA
>NZ_JBALDE010000170.1:0-29698 GCF_036917515.1 Nostoc sp.
ACTGCTTCTCTGCGTGGCGTAACCATCCCTGCTAATTACTATTTCCGGTTTCCTTCCTGATTATACTCTCCCCGTAGTAACAAAAGAGGGATTACACAAAAACCCTCTCAAACTCTCATTTCTCGGTGACGCGCCAGTTGCTTCTCCCAAGGGGAGACGCTGCGCGAACAAGTCGGGGAAGCCGCCCAACGCACTGGCTTCTCTGCGTACTCTGTGGTACCATACGGAAAGCCGCTTTGCGTCTACATTTTCCGTTACCTGTGCGTAAGTCCTAAATTCCAAAGTTTGACTGCACCTAATGTATCAGCATCAGTAATATGTATATTTTTCGCTGCGGGCTTTTAGATTAGTATTTGTGTAATAATTTCATCTTCCTGGCTAGTTGCAAAATTAGCAAAGCGCTTTGCCAAAGGTGGTATCAGCACTAAAGGATTACTAAACCCAGAGAAAACATGAACGCTTTTAAATCCAGGGATAGCACCAATTAATGGGAGTTGATTGCTACTAAATGCCACTAAGCAGTGATACAAAGTCGCTGGTAAATTCTCCAATGCTGGTAAAATTTGACCAACACTTTTTCGCAACCATTTTTCGCTTATATCTGAGTTTACCTTGGCTTGAGGATCTGCGATCGCCCGGCTAATTTGACCGATGCGGATAGTGCCATCTTGAAACTGAATCGCACCCACATCTAAAATCGCTGGTACTAACTCATTACCAAGTTCATCCCATAATTCATCAACTTGCGTAGATTCAGCTTCTAGTTGAAACCGTTGCAGATTCGCTGGCATAACTAAAGTGCGTAACTTGACATCAACGGGTGAGGTTTTAATGATTTCTTCGTGAGTAAAATACAGCTTGATAGAAACACCAGCAGATTTGAGCAGCTGGCGACTGAGTCCACCCGCACAAATGACAACGTTAGCACTGTGGAAAGTTGCAGTGGTAGTTTGGACGCCATCTTGCAATATTTGCAATACTTGAGTAATTTGCATTTCACCGCCAGCACGCTCAAAAGCTTGGATGTAAGCTTGTGCTGTTTTTTCTGGGTGAATATGACCGTGTTTGACAGTTAAAGCCCCAGATATTGCCTCTCGATTTAGCTGCGGTTCCAACTCACAAGCTTCTTGAATATCGAGTAAACAGGGTGGAATCGCAAAATGATTATATGATGCCGCAGTTGCTTCCGGGTCGTTATGGGCGGAAATAGTCAGTAATAAATCTAATTCCCGAAATTGGATATCAGCGTCTAACTCTTGAGATAGGATATGGTAACGTGCGATCGCTTCTTCGCACAATCGCCGAGTTAGTGATGTAGTACCCGACCAATAGGCCAGCCCACCATAACTATAGCGAGTTGCATTCTGTGGTCTGCTGTCTTGCTCCAACAAAAGTACACAAAAGCCAGTTTTAGCCAGTTCATAAGCGAGTGCAGCACCCGTAATTCCAGCGCCAACCACAATCCAGTCGTAGGTTTTCATCTTAAATATCTTTGTTAATTACGAATTACGTTAGCGTAGCGTAAAGCCTGTGGCATAGCTGCGCTTAGAGCGAGTCTGCGTACTCTGTAAGAGTTGCAAGCTACGCTTTTAGCGTCTCGTAGAGAGCGTCATTACGAATTACGAATTACCATAAGTTGCTTGTAAACGGCTTAAAAGATATTCTCCCGCAAGGATAGGGGCATAGATAGGCGATTGTTCTTTCTGGCAACTCTCCAAACAAGTAATTTCTGTATCATCATTAGGATGACAGAAAAAAGCCATAGAATATCGAGACTGATTCACCCTATGATCAGTGGGAATCATTACTCGATGCTTAGTTGAGCAAAATCGATGATTTGTCCACCGTTGCATTAAATCGCCAGTATTGACTATTACAGTATCAGGAATTGCAGGCGCAGCAATCCACTCTCCAAATGCTGTCTGTACTTCTAACCCGCCAATGTCATCTTGAAAAAGTAAGGTAATACTGCCATAATCGGAATGCTCACCAGCACGTACTTGTCCGGGTTTGGCTGGTGTCTGCGATGGGGGATAGTGTAATAGTCGCAAGGTATGATTTTGTTGATTATGTCTGATAGTAAAAAAATCTTCTGGTAATTCCAACGCCAACGCATAAGCTTGTAATATCGTGTTAGCAAATTCTGCACAACTATCATAAAAGGTGACAATAGAAGCATCTATCTCTGTAACCGCTTGTTTGTTAACATTAAATGCCTCTTTTAAGTCGCCTGGTTTATTGGGGTCAAGACGTTCTCTCTCAATCCCAACGTAACCCATATTACTAAATTCATCACTCCAAGCTTGTTTTTGCTTAACTTCTAAAGGGAAATTGAAAAAAGATTTGCTGTGAGCGAATACTTCCTTGATTAAGTCTTTTGATATATCGGAATTTTGTAAGTACACGAAGCCAATTTCATGACAAGCTTCATAGATTTGTTTGATGACAGCTTGTCGATTTATTGCGTTGCCCTTAGTAAAATTAGTAAAATCAATTACTGGAATTGTCATCATTGATTCAAAACACCATATTTTTACGCAACTTCAGATTTTGAATGCGAGTATCTTTGGTAGCTGGTACATCTTCCTGAGCAAATGGAATCTGCTTAAAGTTAGCAGCCAGATATTCTGCTAATGCATCTTGTTCAGAACCATCAGCAGCAAAGGTAGCTAAACCTGTGCGTTTAGCATCTTTTGATGTCAAATCAACCTGTTCTGTTTTCGGAAAAGGATAGCCATCACCACCACTTGCTAGGAAATTTAGGGTGACAGTGCGGAAGATGCGATTAGAGTCACCCACTAACTCTGCATTTTTCACCACTACATCAATAATTTTGCCTTTGCCATCTTTGATCGCCAAGGATTTAACACGCTTACCTGCTGGCAAATTTGGGTCAAAGCTAAAGGCTAATCCCGCTACTTGGGGAAAACTGCCAGGAGTAGTACCCGGCGCTATACCTGCTACACTGTATTCAATTATTACTACTAGTTCTTTAGCATTCAAAGTAACTAAAGTCAAGCCATCGTTGAACCGTAAAGCATTAGTGATATCAAGTTGGGAAATTTCTTTTTCTTTTTTGCCTGCTACAGGATTTGCTTGGGGTGGTAGTTTGATAACATCCTGTGAGCGAGTCGAACCTGGGGGAAAAGTATATATACCGATATTGTCACGGATACTACCACCATTTTTAATGGAAATAACAGTTTTAGGATCGTATCGTTTAGCGATCGCTAAATTAGCTTCGGCTGTCAAATTCCCGAAATTGGTTTCTTGGGTGCGGACATCACCCCGCCAGCCGTTAAGGAAAACGTTGGTTTTCCCAAAAATCTGACCATCTTGGGCAATAATCACTTTTTTGAGTGCTTCTGTAATCGCAACAATTTTAGCATCGGGTTTCCCACTTACAGCAGCTACACCTTGGGAATCAGTCGCATAAGCCCCGCTGATTTTGGGGTCAATACTTTTAGGAATAATTACTCCATTGGCATCAAAGTTAATTATTAGACGACCAACATAACGATAGTTACCATCGGTATTAACTACAGCTATCGGATTACCATCTGCGGCTTTTTTGATGATTGGATAAGTTCCAGCAGATTTATCACCCACTCGCAGACGATCTGTTTTGTCGGCTAGTAAGGTATTGGAACCGCCAGCAACAATAATATCTACTCCCTTGAGTAATGTTGCTAGCTTTTGCTCAATGGCAATTTGCTGCATGTGTGCCAATAAAATGACTTTATTAATCTTGGGATTTTTTGTCAGCAGTGTATCAACAGAAGTTTGAATTTCAGCAGCTAAGGCGGCGATATCTGCGGCATCATGGTCATTAAATTCTTTAGGCAACACAGTCACACTACCGGGAGAAGAAATAGTCCGCAGTGTGGGAGTTGTCGCCCCAACTACACCTATTTTTTCACCATTGACGGTAATAATGGTACTATGGGCAATTTTATTCGGAATTTTACTTGCTTCTTGTCCATCAGTAGTAACTAATTTTGCCAGGTCTTTATCAGTGCTGAAGTCGAGATTTGTGCTGAGATAAGGAAATTTTGTCCCTGGGTAATCTTTTTTAGCGCCAAGTAAGTCGGCAACCACACCCGTACCTAAGTCAAATTCATGATTACCAAAGGCGATCGCACCAAACCCAAGAGCATTTAAAATTAAAATATCTCCTCGTCCTTGTCCGCCAAAAGCTGTGTCACTGGCAAATAAGAAGGGGCCAGGAATATAAGCATCTCCAGATGAAAGGATTAAGGTATTAGGATAATCAGGCTTACCGTTACGATTAGTATCCTGATTTTTGAGTGCATTCAACACCGCTGAAAAGTTGGGTGCATCCTTCAGCGCTGGCACACCTGCTTCTTGGTCGGAAGTATGTAAAAGTTGTAGTATGAACCCTGACTTCTGTGCTGTTTTAACTTGCACCACACCACCAGTAGTTCCTAAAAATAAAAAGATGCCAGATATAATCAAGCTAGTCCTTAAATCTCGGCGATTAAACTTACTTAAAAATCGATTTTCCCGATTGAAAAAAGACATAATACATTTTAGAGTTCATTAGTGGTGAATAATTTTCTAGTTTGTTACAACCAGAAGCTATAATATTTAACCACTATTCCAGACATCCAGCGCAAATGTGTGCTAGGAATTATATAACTTTTGCCATTTATATGATTATTTTTACATCTTTACAATAAAATCTGTAATTCTTTTCGTTTGGTTTTCTTACTAAGCGATCACATATAACAATCCTAATCAGATTGTGAAAATTTTTGTTATAGTCGTCCTTGGTCATTTGTCCTTTATAATTGCAAATAATATCATGTCTGGCCAATTAGTTATAATTCCCTTTCTCTATGCAGAAAGTCCAAAAACCCGTCTCATCTGATCTCTGCGGTCTTAATGATAAGTCTTTAACCGGACATGATATAACAAAGGACAAATGACTAATGACTAATGACAGCCAACTCCAAAAATATTTCACAAATGATTTGATTGATGACTTAAACAGGACTTAAGCAACAACGACAATATCTGCATTATTCAGGAATAATCCAGTATTGAGTGTAGCAATTTCGATTTTGGCGATCGCTCCAGTGCCATCTTGATCGAAGAAGAGAGAACCATTACCTGTGTTGTAAATAAATCTTTGACTACTTGTAGTGGCTGCTGTACCGATCGCAAAGTTATTGGCAGCGATCGTCGCACCAGCAACTAGCCCTCCACCAAAACCAGCGGCAGAGACAACAATGCTATCCTCCAGTACGTTAAAGTCAGTAATCCAGTCAATTCCTTCACTGCCAGATTGGAAAGTAAAGCGATCGCCTCCAGCCCCGCCAACTAGGATGTCATTGCCAGCACCACCATTGATGACATCGTTCCCGTCCTCGCCAGAGAGATAATTATTGTATTCATTCCCTATGAGAGTGTCATTAAAGTAGCTTCCTATGGCATTTTCAATAACACATATACCTTCTTGGGAGTTAGCGATCGTAAATCCTCCACTAACACCAACAACTTGACTAATGAAGCCGCCAGCATTAGGGTCGTTATTTGCCAGAGTAGCATTGTTCAAGTCAATAATTACCGAATTACTTGCTTCTTGACCGGATATGGTATCTGTTCCGCCTGCATCCCAAATACAAGACCAATAAGTTCCTACACCATTAAAGGATGGAAGTGAATAAAAGTTATTACCTGTGTTAAATGAGCGATTGATACCGTAAATATGTTGGATGGCGGCGATATCAAATGCCATTGGTCCTGCTGCAAATCCCCAATTTGCCTTGTACCCAGGGGAATAGGGACTCAGTTGGGTATTGTAGGACATGATTGTTGTCACAAACTGATTGAGATTCAAATCACCAGCATCTGAAGCATTATCAACGCCAGGAAAGATAGAAGAACCTCCTCCATTGTCGTGAGGATGAGCTAATCCCAAAGCATGACCAATTTCGTGGATAAAAGTGTAGTAGTAGTAGCTACCAACTAAGAGTTCTGAATCAGGATAATATTGATAATACTCCCAGTTAATTAGAACATCTCCTTCTGCAAAAGGGTTAGAGGATTCTCCTGGTGGCTCTGCTTGACCTAGTACGCCATCACTGTCAAAAATAGAAGAATCAACACTATGAAAGGTTAACTCAGCTTGAGAATCATTAAAACCAGAATATTCTAGCTGGAAGTTAGCGACATTCGCCCACGCCTGTATTGCATTAGTGAAGGCATTTATTTCAGTGTTATCGAAGTTGTCATCCCAAGACTTATTATCAACAAATGAATAAGTGATTTTTCTACTGTCGTTTTCAATCTTCCAACGACTGCCCCATAGTAAGCTGTCTACATAGATTGAACCAGTTTGAGTAACATCATCAGTAGAATTAACAAAATTAGACATCTGCTTCTCCTTTTGAGAATTTAGAGTGAGATAGTTATTTCAAAGAATATGGAGTAGATAGAGCTAGGTTTTTACTCAATAAAATTAGAAGTAAAATTCCTAATAACTTTGCATTTTGTGTGTAAGTGTAATGATGCTTGTAACTGGAACTACCAACTCATCCACAAAATACATAATAAAAAAAAGTATAAAAATTATTCATTCACCCTTTATGTAGTCTTATCTGCAAAATAATGTATGTAAAATTGCAGAAAACTGCATTGTAAAAATCACAAGGTTACAAATAAAAGATAGTGCAAGTATTAGAATTTAAGGATTAATACTAAAAAGTTGATTGTCTTTGGTGTAGATACGGTTTTTATAAGCAGTAAAAGAACAAGGCAAACAGGCAATCTAGAAATTACTGCTCGTTCCATCAGCTTAGATATTAAGGAGCAATCGTACGTAAGCTCTAGCAATAACTGCGTTCTCTTATAAATTCTATAAATTGTATTCAATTTACTAATTAAAATTTGCTTTTTTAATAAAGTAAAGTCAAGCTTTATCTCTTCTTTGTATTACTACTATCGCATCGTAATAATACCTAAATTTTTGGATTACTCATCAATGAGGAGAAGATATAAAAATATTTTATTTAAGTAATAATACGTATAATTTAATACACTTTTATTCGTGCTATTTTGTGTTGTTGCCGCAGTATTTACGAAATATTTTCCATGAGAACTGAGGCAGAGAAAACAATATGTTTTTAGACATTTTAGCTAGCCTGCAACGGTTATTTGTCAGTTACATTCCAGCCGCTGTATTAGGTAGTTTCATCAGATATTTAATCGGAATGAATAGCATGATTTATTAGCTATTTAGGCTAATATTTCAGATACCACATAGTATTCCTTCTATAGCTTTGCTACCTATTGCCCTAATTACGTTTCAACTGGACTTTCCCTTAACCCGGCGGGGTTGCTTCTTCAAAGGGACGGATAATCGCCGGGGCTGGTGTAACTTCTGGTTTAAAGATTCCCTGCAATGCTTGTTCTAAGGTTTGCGCCATAACAATCCGGTTTTCGTAAGCCACTACTACCCGTACCAAGGTTGGCAGACTATTCTGTGTAGCTTCTAGATAGATTGGCTCGACATACAGCAGCGATTGCTCAATGGGAATTACTAGTAGATTGCCTTGAATAGCTCTCGAACCCTGGCGATTCCATAAGGAAATTTGCTGAGAAATTACTGGGTCTTGGTTAATTCGCGCCTCAATTTGCTCTGTTCCGTAAATCAGGCGTTCTTTAGGAAAGACATATAACACCAACTTACCGTAGTTTGTGCCATCCGATCGCGCCGCTAACCAAGCAATTAAATTAGTCCGTTGTTTGGGAGTATAGGGTAGAAGCAGAATAAATTCTTCTCTACGAGACGCTACGCGAACGCCAACAAAGTCTACAGTGGGTAGACTAGTAATCAAATAATACGGATCTACTGGACGGGGTTCGCTACCATAGATTTCATTCGGAATTTGCCACTGGTCTTCCCGATTATAAAATACCTGAGGATCGGTCATGTGGTAGGTCATCAACCGCTCAGATTGAATTTTGAAAAAGTCCTCTGGATACCGAAGATGAGCGCGGAGATTGACTGGCATTGTACTGAGCGGTTTGAACATGTTGGGAAATATCGCTGACCAAGTAGCAATAATCGGATCGCTGCGATCGGCAATATAAAAGTTAACAGTGCCGTGATAGGCATCAATTACTACTTTGATAGAATTACGAATGTAATTGATTCCATTGCTACCAGTGTCTGAGTAGGGATAGCGATCGCTCGTTGTGTAAGCATCAACAATCCAGTAAAGATAACTAGGATTACTTGGTAAATCTTGATTAGCAGCAGCAGCCACTAAATAAGGGTTGCTGTCAAATTTTAAAAAAGGTGCGATCGCTTGAATTCTTTGCTTGACATTTCGTCGCATTAGCACTCTTGTATCTGGCAAAAAGTCCCGTGTCAGCAGCATCTGCCAATCTTTCAAATACACGGCATATAGCCACCGTCGCCATGTTGAACCGATTTCAACGCCACCTAGACCTTCATAATAGTTGTAAACATTGTCACTACCGCTCGGATAGTCTAGCTCTCTAACTTTTGTGCCAGTCATTACATAAGTATTAGTAATCTCACCGTAATAAATCCGGGGTTGCCCAATCGGAATACTTTGACGAACGGCTTGATTAGAAGTTGTGAGAGCACTACTATTACCGCTAATATCTTTAACAAAATATTTTGGTAGCCCACCCGGTCCAACTGTATTAACTGGACTAACAGTAAACCCGAAACCGTGGGTATAAATTAAATGGCGATTAACCCATGTTTGAGCTTCCTGCGGTACAGCACTGTAATCTAATTCTCGTGCGGCAATCAATACCTGCCGCCGTTCTGTTGATTCAACTACTTCCGGCTTAGATTCTGGTGGCTTTTGGGGGGCAGGTGGTCGAGGTGAAGGTTCATCTGTTTTGAGAGTATATCGATCAATATCGGCATTAGGGAATCGATAATAGGGGCGAATTTGTTGCAGTTGACGATTAGTTTCTAACAGTGGTCGCTGATCCCACAGGCGAATATTCCGAATTGTCGAGTCATTCTTTTGAATATCAGCTTCAGTCAATGTTCCTTGGGGGTTGAAGCTTCTAGAATCAATCGCCTCTAAATCGAATGCTTGGCGAGTCAAGGCAATAGTCCGCTGAATGTAGGGTTGCTCTCGTTGCAACTCATTCGGTTGGACAATTAAATATTGCACTACAGTAGGTAAAACCACATAAGCAGCTACAACTAATACTAGATAAACCCCTAATCCGTAAAATACAAAAGAACGATACTGAGATTTGGGTTTCCAAAAAAATGTTCGCCAAAGTAGGTAAAAGGCGATCGCAACTGCCACAATGCCCAAGACGGTGTAAGCTGGCAACTGGGCTGTGACATCGGTATAGCTAGCACCATAACTCACACCACGGCTAGAATACACGATTTCATAGCGACTTAGCCCATAACTCAAAGCTACTACCAGCATCAACAAGCCACCTATACCGAATAAATGACGCTGCTGCTGGGGCGAAAAACCAGGGAAAATTCCCTGACTCAAACTATCCGCCGACAAGAGATAAGTGAGAGTAACGGCGAGGAAGCCATACAAACATAATCCCATCAGCCAGAGTTCTAGTAGTTCCCAAAAGGGTAAGGAAAATACGAAAAAGCTGATATCTCGACCAAATAAAGGCTCAGTGCTGTTGAAAAGCGTGGGGTGGAAATATTCCAGCACCTTTGGCCAGTGTCGGAATATGATGAAGGCAAAAACAGGACTGGAGAGAATTGCGATCGCAGTCAGTAAAAATTGAGGATAGATTAGGATTGCGATCGCTACTCCCACAATTAAACCGAGATACCAGACTTGAGAGACAATCTGCCTCAAAAGTTGCCAGATTGTATCCAGTCGGAATAGGGCGGGAACAGGTAGAATAGTCTGATTAACTGGAGAATGCCAGTAGAAAAGAGCAATTTGACCATAGTGAGCCAGCATTAACCCAATCAACAAGCTAAGAACCACAGTTAAGGGTAATAACCAGCGCAATTTTAATGATTGAAAGCGTTGCGGCCCAAGTATCCGGGTTTGGTTGCGTCTTGGATAATTAGGACTGAGAAAATTTGTTAATTCACTGTTGAGTTCTGCTTGCTCAATCTTTAGAGACTGGGAATATTTTAGCCGTTGTGCTAAAGCCAGGTTTAGCAGTAGATAGGCAGCAGTTATTCCAGCCACGACTACCCACAAAATACCACGAGTCAGCAGCCTCAACAAAAATACTTGGAGATAGCCGACTTCCTGAAACCAAAAAATTTCTGCTCCCAGACGGGAACCTAGATCCAGAAGTAGCCACAGCCCAAAGAATACAATTAATAGTCTAAAGCCCCATTTCCAATGCATTGATATGTAATTTTATCCCCCTAAAAGGCTTTGGGAAGTCCAGCTTGTTTCAAAACTCCGTTAGCGTATGGCGTGACTTGATGGTTCCGTCTACAACAAACCGATGATCTGTGATTGGACTGTACCAGATTTCATGATCTCCTTTGCCTTGCCGTTCAAAGTAGCACCCAACTTCTAAAAGCATCTTTTTCAACTCAGGAGTAAACGACGCACCCATCTATGAAGCCACCTTAATCAACTCTTGTCGATGGCTGGTTCACTCAAAGGTGATAGAACCCACATAGTCAGGAGGGACAATTTTGTTCAGAATGATCAGCTCTGGAATTATTTCTCGCAGCTTTTGCGTCAGAACCTTAATCGTAGAAGCTTCTGTTACCAATCCAGGTACGTCATCACTAGTTGCTACCCAAACTTCTGCATCTGAATCCCAAAATGCTTCAATCTTATACGTGATTTGTGCCATCAGCAGTTTAAAGTAGGAAGAGGTTTGATAACTAATTACTTGATTTGCGGATGGGCATCTTGTCCATCCCAACAGACTAAGGTAGGTGTAACTATGCTTTTAGTCTGGTAAGCATTTTTGACACCAACCCAGTTACTAGCAATTGGCATTCGCCAACCGGTTCCAAAAGCGCGATCAGTGATTTTTAAGCCGGGGGGTGCTTGTCGCCGTTTAAATTCAGCCCGCGCCACCATTTGAATTACTTTGTCTACAATCACCGCATTGTAACCGGCTGCAACAATTTGTGCTGCTGATTGGTAATTGTGAATCAGGCGTTGCAAAATATCGTCCAAAATTTCGTAAGGCGGTAGAGAGTCTTGATCGACTTGGCCTGGTTTGAGTTCAGCGCTGGGTGGTTTAGTCAAGACGTTTTCCGGGATAATTTCACGATTGCGATTTAACCAATGGCAAAGTGAATACACACGGGTTTTAGGTACATCTGCAATCACCGCCAACCCGCCATTCATATCACCGTAGAGAGTACAGTAACCAACTGCCATTTCTGACTTGTTACCAGTAGATAAAAGCAGATAGCCAAATTTATTCGCGATCGCCATTAATAAGTTACCGCGAATCCGAGACTGGATATTCTCTTCAGCCAGTCCAAACTCCGTACCTGCAAACAAATCATCTAAAGTATGATCGAAGCCTTGCATTAACTCGCCAATTGGTAAAAGATGAGTCTTAATCCCCAAATTTTCGGCTAATGCCACAGCATCACTGATGGAATGCTCGGAACTGTAAGGGGAAGGCATGAGAACACCGAGGACATTTTCTTTACCAAGTGCAGCCGTGGCGATCGCAGCTACTATTGCCGAGTCAATCCCGCCACTTAAACCTAACACTACTTTAGAAAAGCGACACTTACGAGCGTAATCTCGCACTCCCAAAACCAAAGCTTGCCAAATTTCTTCATCTTCCGATTCATACATCGGTTCTACAGAACCCAACTGCAAATCACGTTGCACCTCGTCAAATTCTACTATTAATAAATCAGTGTCAAAACCACGGGCACGAGATATAATTTCACCTTGACGATTTAAGGCAAAACTACGCCCATCAAAAATTAGGTCATCATTTCCCCCAACCTGATTAGCGTAAATCATTGGTTGTTGAAAACGTACTGCACTATGCCTGAACATTATTTCGCGAAACTGCTGCTTGGCAACAGTGTAGGGCGAAGCAGACAAATTTACAGTCAAATCTACACCCAAAATTGCTAAGTCAGCAATCGGATTCACTGCATAACTACGTTTGCCCCAAAATTCCTCATCGTTCCATAAATCTTCGCAAATAGTTACGCCAATATGGATATTATCGAGAGTGAAATAATTGGCTTGCAAACCTTCTTCAAAATAGCGGCGTTCATCAAAGACATCGTAAGTAGGCAAAAGTCGTTTGTGAAAAACTTGCTTGACTGTGCCATTCTCTAACAAAGCCATGCTGTTAAATAAAGTTTTACTGCCAGTAATAGACGCTTGGAGATTCGGTTCAACAGTTCCTACCAACACAGCTAAATTTGGTGGTAAATCCTGAGCCAAGTTTTGTAAAGTGATGCCCATCGCTTCTACAAAACTAGGATTTAGTAATAAATCTCTTGGTGGATAGCCACACAAAGAAAGTTCTGGTGTCAACAATAAACGCGCACCGCTAGATGCTGCTTGTTGTGCTGCCTCCAGGATTTTTTGGGCATTTAAAAGCAAATCACCGATAGTCGGATTAATTTGAGCGATCGCAATTTTCATATTGTTTGTCATTTGTCATTGGTCATTTGTCATTTGTCAAGAGTCATAAGTTGCTCTGAACTTAAGACTTTTAACTCTGAACTTTGGATAGAGATTGGTTAAATAAACACTAAAGGTTTATCTTTTAGGGGAGCAAAAGCTTCCGCGTCAAACTTATACAAACTAGCTGGACGACCAGCACCCCGTGATACCTTAATTCCGGTATCGCATAAAAAACCTAACTTGAGTAGACGCGCTCGAAAATTAGAATAATCGGAAAAATTGTCACCTAAAACTGTGGCGTATAACTGATATAAATCATTCAAGGTGAACATTTCTGGTAAGACTTCAAAAGCCACTGGGCTATACTCTAATTTATTTCGTAACCGCCGATGTCCATAAGTCAGAATTTCGTTATGGTCAAAAGCTAATTGTGGCACTTGTTTTACCGGATACCAAGCAATGCCAGTCATGCGATCGGCAATCAATTCAGCTTCTTCAAATCGCACTAAGGCAAAGTAACTAACTGATAAATAACGCACACCATAACTATCAGTTGCTTCCCGGGGATCGCGATTCGGCCCGCCAAATGTATACAGTTGTTCTAAATAGAGATTGTTGACCTTAATTTTCTCTGCCATAATGCGATAAGCGGCATCTTCTAAAGACTCTCCTGGACGTACCAAAGTACCGGGAAGACTCCAATGATTTAAAAATGGTTCTTGCTGTCGCATTACTAGTAGAACTAACAGCCGATTTTGTACAGTATCTACAGAAAAAATTACATTATCAACGCCAACCTTGAAATCGGCCAAAGGTTGTTGGTTTAACGGAGTTGGTATCTTTTTTTGTGAACGTCCTGGCATTCGTACAAATGCTCTCGATTAATATAGGCAACTACAGGGGCTGTGAGAGCTTGGGGATCTCCATGTTCGCGGTACGCTGTTGAGGAAACATCTAGACCGGTTAGACTAGCGATCGCAATCTTCCCTCCCAGCTTTTGCACTACCTCTGAACTAGATTCATCTATTGCATATCCCGGTCGCGGTACAATCAGTAGTTGCACTTCCTGTAACAAATCTTCAATGCGATACCAACGTGGTAGCTGACTCAGTAAATCTGAACCAACGATCAACGTCAATTCAGCATCTTCACCCCAAGTAAACTTGGCTTTTTCTACTGTTTCCAGTGTTCTGAAGCTACTCAATTCTTGTTCCAAAGCAATATTGTGCCGTGGCGCATCTATATCCGCAATCAACAGTCGCAGCATTGCCGCCCGATGTTCTAAGGGTGTTTGATGGGACTTAAATGGATTATCCGCTGCCCAAACCGCTACCCAATCATAACGCTCAGACAACCAATTCAGAATTTCTTGATGTCCAGCAGTTGGTGGATCTGCACTAGTACCAAACAAAGCAATTTTCATAGTAATTCGTAATTAAGACACACTGAAAAAGTACTTTTACCTCTGTGTACTCGGCGCTTCTGCGGTAGCCTACGGCAAGCCGCTGGTGCGTCTACGTTGCTTAGTTTCTTCAGTCAACATCCGTAACCCCTCAGAAATCTCCACCTGCACCGTGACAGGATGATCTAAACGCCGTGTCTGTTCTGGCAAACTGGCAACTGAGGCGGCGGTACGCTGACGAATTGTTACTAACAACTCCAATGGCTGCACCCGTTCACCTTCTTGTACTACTAACTGCAACAAAGGTTCTTCTTCTAGAGGAGTTTCACCTAAGAGTCCCAATCTGTCTACTTTTACCTTATCTCCCATAAACGAGCGAAAAATCTGCTTGCGCCCTGGATAAGTAACTTTACCACTGGACTGCTTCATGACTGGGATGCCATCAATGTCTACAAGTTTATAAACTCCATTTACGGGCGAACCTGTAACTAGTCGTGTTCCTAGTCCATAACCATCAATCTCAGCCCCAGCAGCTTTTAATCTGGCAATTTCCCACTCGTCTATGTCGCTACTAGCAAAAATTGGCACACTGGGAAGGAGCGATCGCACCTGTTTTGATAAGGTAACTAAATCTCCTGAGTCCAATCTCACTCCTGTTAATTGTATTTCCCCGGAATTTACTTTTTCGGCCAAGCGTTGGGCAGCAGCAACGGTATCGTAAGTATCAATCAGCAATGGCGCACCCGGAAAATATCGATGAAATGCACTAAAAGCTTGTTCTTCAGTGCCTTCTATTGCTGACAATGCCATTACTAAGGCGTGTGCCATCGTACCATTTGGCTTTTGTCCCAGTTGTAGCGCTGCTAACACATTAGAAGTAGAATCTAACCCACCCGCTAAGGCTGCCCGCGCTGCCCATAAAGACCCTTGGGGACTAAATGCTCGTCTGGTGCCAAATTCTAAAAGTGTTGCTTCCTCCCCCGCTACATCCCGCAACCGTGCTGCTTTTGTGGCAATCAAAGTCTGGTAATTAATCGTATTTAAGAGGTAAGTTTCCACTAGTTGCGCTTGCCAAAGGGGTGCTTCTACTCGCAACAGTGGTTGATTGGCAAACACAGCTGTCCCTTCTGGTACTGCCCAAACATCACCCGTAAACTTTCCCTCAGCTAAAAGTGACCAAAAGCGATCGCCAGCATGAGCAAAAATTCCTGTTGCTTGTAATGCCGCAATTTGCGCAAAACTAAAGCGGATTTTGGCTAAATATTCTAATGCCTGCGTCAGCCCCATTGCTATTAAGTAACCAAAACCCTCTGGCAATCGTCTGACAGACAATTCAAAGCTTGCCCGTCGTTGTTCTATACCTTCGCCTGTGTAACAAGCTGCCATTGTCAACTGGTAAAGGTCGGTCAGCAAGCTGTAGTCATCGGCAGAAAGGTTCAGTTCCTGGTTCTGCTGGCTTTGCTGTTTATGTACATAGTCTAAATCTGGCAAAGTTGTCATGCAAGAGCTTCCTTACAAGATGCTTCTTTTATTTATGGTAAATAATACCATAAATAATGTCAACTCCTGGTGAGTATATTGTCTGAGATTGCCGTAAAACAATAAATTTATCAGCAACTTAATACTAACTTCATTAAAAACTTAATATTTTTTAATAGTAATAGCTAGCAATAATGTTAATTAGATCAGGTGGCTAATGAAGGAAAATAATATCCTGGTAAGGCAAGTTTGTTTACAAGTCTCTTTTCCAGACTGGGGTTGAAAAAATAACTAAATTACAATTAGAATTAATAAGGAAAGTTTGACTTTTTGACAAACTAAAGTATTACAAAGTTATCTAAATAAATATTGCATATAATTTCAAGATATTGAGAATTAAAGCAAGCCTTGAATATCAGCATTAAAATATAAGTATCACAATCAATGGTGACTCGAAAAAAAGGAGTCAAATATTATGACTATTTCCAAAATCATTGCGAACATAACCCAGTATATATCTGAAGCAGCAATGCGGATTTTTGGACCTAATGATGATGCTTATCCTGTTATTGGCGTACAACCTTTTACAGGTGAGCCTTATGATAAGCGTAAAGATGATAATTAGTAAATGTTGAATATGGGAATGCAACTTAAATAATAATTTGTGAAAATCACAAAACTTAGATATCCGACTTCTTAGATAAGTCGGATATCTTGTTGTTAACTAATGATTAATGACTGTTCTAAGAGGCTGTCTCTAAAGAAATGTAAAGAGAGCAAACTAAGGCGACTACTACAAATTAAAAGCTATAACTAAAAAATATAACCTGATTAAATTTAATTTGAGTTATCCAATGAAATATTTACGTTCTGGGAAAGTAAGAGACATTTATGAACTTGATAACTCTTGTTTAGTTTTTATAACAACTGACAGAATTTCTGCTTATGATCATATTTTACCTAACAATATTTTAGGTAAAGGCAAAGTGTTAACTCAAATGTCTATATTTTGGATGGAATTTCTCTCTGATATAGTACCTAATCATTTTATCTCAGCAAATGATGCAGATATAAGAAAAATACCTTTAAATATCGGCACACCTGATTATCTTACAGATAGAACGATACTCGTTCAAAAAGCAAATATGCTCGATATTGAATGTATTGTTCGTGGATATTTGGCTGGCTCTGCTTGGCGTGAATATAATATAACTGGAAAGGTTACTGGATTAAATTTACCTCCAGGGCTTAAGTTTGCAGATAAATTGCCTCAACCTGTTTTTACTCCTAGCACAAAAAGTAATAAAGGTAATGATATAAATATCACTTTTGAACAAGCTAGAAGTATTGTTGGAGATGATATCGAAGAATTATCGAGAATATCTTTAGCTTTATATTGTAAAGCATCTAAATATGCAGATGATCGAGGTATTATTTTAGCTGATACAAAATTTGAATTTGGAAGAGTGGATAATCGCATTACTCTTGTTGATGAAGTTCTTACGCCTGATTCATCTCGATATTGGAATAAGTGTTCTTGGAAACCTGGAGAAAATCCTTTTAGTTTTGACAAACAGATTATTAGAGATTGGTTAGACGCTAACCATTGGAATCATAAACCACCAACTCCAAATTTATCAAAGAAAATAATAGAAGAAACTTATTCACGTTATTCTGAAATTTCTGAAATAATCATGAATCCTAGAAAAGAGAAGACTTTTTGAATTCAAGCCCGAATAAATTATAGAATTAATTAAATAAAAGCCTTTCTACATCGTTAATTAAAAAATAATTGCAATATTCAGCAGAGGTAAAAGCTGCATATCTTTGGTAGTTATCATCTTTATTACCATCTGCAAAATCACAAACTGACTTAAAACACCAAAAATAAGGTGCAGGCTCAATAGCTTGTGATGCAGCAAAATAGACACCATAAGCTTCCATTTCTATACCAACTAGTTTGCGCCAGTTTCTTTGTATATAAGAAACTGCTTGAGAGTCATTAATAACCTGATCTCCACTTGCAATGGTATCTACATGGATATTGAGAACTGAATTAGGCTTATTGCCTTGCCAAGAATTTCTAATATCATCCAAATATTTTCGACCGTTATTTTTTATTATCGTAGAAACTTTATCTTGAATTCTTATAGGATGTGGATCAGGATAAAAACTGACTTCCTGATTGCTGGCAGCTTCTATTTTTCCTGATGAATGATCAACTACTTGTTGAGCCACTAAAACATCTCCAAAATTACGTTCTGATGATTTAGTACCAGCAGCTATTCCAACAAGTATTACTGCTTTTGGTCGAAAGTTATATAACATCTTGGTTGTTAAGGATGCAGATGCAGTTATTCCCATTTGACTAGGAGCACCAAGAATAACAGATAATTTTCGAGCACTACTTGTAGTTATTTCTGTTTGAAAATACTCCTGATTATGATTTTTTGCGGAAAAAGTATTCCATTGCCAAGTAGGATTTCCCATATTACGAACAAACTCTTGTTCTATAGAAAGCCCACATATAATTGCTATATCAAAATTTCTTGTTAAAGCTACATCAAAATCGCGAGTGAAATCAGGATTATTAAGATAAGGCTCTGCCATATTCCAAATATCCAAAAACTCTTGACGATTTTCATCAAATAAATCGTTTTTACATCTATAATCATCAACAAACATAAACCATGCTAGTTCCATACAATTTTTAGTAGCTCCAAATCGACCATATACAAGAATATCGTTGAAAAAGTACATTGGTCCACTCGGATATACATCATAAAACTTCAATTCAAGATTTCGCTCTGCTCCTAGTTCCCTTATACGATCAATAATTGGATAAAGACTCAAAGGTTCATCTTCTTTTATATTCCAATTTACCCCTGTATCTATCGTTAAGTTAAAACAGCTATTCAAAGCGTTTAGAATATTCAAAAGTCCTTCAAAGGTTTTGTTTATAGGGGTTCTATAACGAATTCCTATTATTTGTTGACGACGTCGTGCAAAATCACTTAATGGATTTACCACAAGAATTTTTATTAAAGGAAATCTATCTACATCTTGACAAATCTCTTTTAATAAAGATTTATCTGAACGATCGCTCAAAAATGTGTCAAGAATCATTACATTTGGTTCATATTGTTTTCCTCCATTGTCAGATGGGTTGTAATATTTTCCATACTCAACACCTACTTGAAGAAATTCGGTTAGTAAGTTCTCATTATCGTAATTTACTAAAACATCGTTTATTCCATAGGCAGATTTATAATGAAGCCAATTAGGACGTTGACCCCTTGTAGATCTATGAACCATCGGTATACTTTTACTTCTATATAATTAGACTGTTATAATTATGATAGCAGCAGTTTAAATGACTGTTTCGCTAAATTGTAGCAGTCTCTACAAATTGGCTATCAAACACTGCTTCAGACAGACATTATCATAAAGCACACAATACAAAAGAATTAAGACTAATATAAAAATAGGACTTATACACTGTACAAATTGGCTATTATATGTATAGCGATATTTTATCTTTTAAAGACGTTAGCGATCGCACATATGCTGATAATAATGGTTGGTCTTAGTTAGACGAAACTTCGCCTTTTATTGTATTTCCCCTCAAGCCTTTCTGGAAAAGATATCTGCTCTTCTTCGTTTAAACTGGTAGTAAAGTAGTGAGCTAGCCAAAATACCTGGGCATAGTGATGTTCTTTAGGAGACAGCTATGAGCGATAAAGATCAAATCATTGAAATTTTCTTTAAGGAATATGATAAATTAAAGTCTGAGCAGGCTCAAAGAATTGGCTTTCGGGACAACCTACTTTACGTGACACTAGGTTTATTCGCAACAATTGTCTCGTTTGCTGTTTCCAATTCGTCTAACTATTACGCCCTGCTTGTGATTCCCTGGGTTTGCCTCATCTTGGGCTGGACTTATACAGTGAATGACGAGAAGATTTCGGCGATTGGCAAATACATTCGCTACAAGCTGGTGGACAAAGTTAAAGAGCACACGGGTTATACGAATCTAGAAACCCTCTTTGGTTGGGAGATTGCCCATCGTAATGACAAGCATCGCAAGCGCCGCAAGGTTCAGCAGCTGATCGTGGACGAAATTACATTTGTCTTTTCAGGCATGATTGCTCTTTTGGCATTCTGGTTTTCAGTTTCTCAGCCTCCTCTGGCAGTAACTATTTTGTCTTGGGTAGAACTTTTGCTTTTAATTGTGTTAGGAGTTGAAATGCTTATTTATGCTGACCTGGCAGAAGGTCGCTAGTGTTTCATGTTGTGAGTCCCAGTAGTGGACGAGTTGCCTTCATCAATATCCGAAATATCGATTCCGTTCTTATAGAGCTATTCAGGAGCGATATCAATATCGCCCCAGTGAATATTAGACATTTCTTCGCTATATTGTACGGAGGCAAAAAAGCTTTATCTTTTAGCAGTTCAAACACCAATTCTTCTTTTATAGAGAAACAGATTGCGCCCCTCCGTAGACAGTCTACGGTGTATACACAAGTCTTAAAATCCTTGCCTGATAAAATACAAGCCTTACTAGTATGGAAGGGGGAAAATCAAAGCCTCTCCCTTTTTAGGGGCTACCGTATACACACAAGTCTTTTAGAGTTCCTGCGTAACGTAGGGTGCGTTAATTTTTACAGGTCGATGCATTGGCATTGCAGAGCAAGATGTGGGGCAGCTTTAAAAGACTTGTGTGTACACCGTAGCTTTTTAAGGGAGAGGAATGGAAGTCAGGTTTCTATAAAGTGAAAAGTCAGATATCGGGCTACCTATTTTTTTTGAGTTCGTGCATACTTCTGACAACCTTTGTTACTAAATTTCTAGGTGTAAATCTGACGCTTTCAGTTAATATCTTATTTCTCATACCAGGAACAACAACGATTTTGTTTGTCATTAAGCCCCGATAACCAATCCTAGCAACGGTTTCTGTATCCATCATTCTGTTAACGTTAGCAATCTTTGAATTTTCCATTGCAGCATTTTGTTGGAATTTCGATGCTGTTGGCCCTGGACAAAGAACAGTCACGCTAACACCTGTGCCCTCTAATTCATTAGCGATCGCTTCTGAAAATGATAAGACATAGGCTTTAGTAGCGAAATAAACTGCCATTAGAGGCCCTGGTTGAAAAGCAGCAGCTGAGGCCACGTTTAATATTTTTCCATAGTTTTGCTCGACCATATCTTTGAGGAACAACTTAGTTAAATGAGTCAGGCTGACCATATTTACCTGAAGCATTTTCAATTCAATACTAAGGTCTGTTTCGCTAAATGCTCCATAAGTCCCAAAGCCAGCATTGTTAACTAGCACATCAATCTTGATGGACGCTTGCTGTAGTTCTGTAAAAATTTCTTCTGGGGATGTGGTAATAGATAAATCCTTAGCAAAAATTTTGACATAAATGCCAAATTTTTGCGGAAATTCATCTATAATTTCAATAAGTTTTTGTTCATTCTTATCTACTAAGACAAGATTATAACTATGACGAGCAAATATTTGGGTTAATTGATAGCCTATCCCACTAGCTGCTCCTGTAATTAGAGCAGTTTTTTTTTGCCGACTTTCGGATGTTTTATTCATGTTCAAAAAAATGACTAAGTTGAATTAATTAATTAATTGAAGTTTTATAAATTTAGCTACAGCAATATATAATGTTTGCTGTAGTTATTTTTATGGAGACAAGAAATGATGCTATTCACCTGAAATAAGTATGCTTCAATAAAGCATATTAGGTGCAAATATAAAAATCTGTATCTATATAAACAAGAGCAATAATATATAATAGCGTCATCAATGCCACAGCATAATTCGGTTGCTATAACTAACGTGCAAGCAGCACAAAAGCGAATTTTGGGGATTGCCTACCGCACACCCGTGCTGACTTCTAGAATTGTTAACGATCGCACCAATAGCCAAGTATTCTTTAAGTGCGAAAACTTTCAACGCACAGGGGCATTTAAATTTAGAGGCGCGTACAATGCCCTAGCCCAAACAAACGAAGGCAGAAAAGAAACGACTGCTGGAAGTGTTACGAATAGATAAGGGACAACAAAATGGGGCGAGTCAAACACTAAACAATCTTGATGAGCTAATGCCAGAACTCAGAAAATTAATTTTCCAACACCGAGGAAATCTTGAAATACCTGGTTGGAGTTGGTCTTTACCACTGAGTATTATCGAGTCACTGACTTATCAATCAGTTACTGGTGTCTGTCTCAAACAGTTCCGTGATGTAGAAGATGGTACTCGTGCTTGTTATCAAGCAATCATTGAAGTTTTAATGAAAATGTCTAAATATCATGGGGGAAAAATCCTCAGTTCAGGTGATGTGGGCGGTAAGTATGAAGTGAAATTTTACGATGCTGCTAGCCATCCTATAGTTAAAGAACTAGGATTACAAGGGGTTCGCTCTGAAGCAGGCTCAGTCAGTGTACCAGTAAAGCTGGCTTACTGGCTGAATTTTGATTTCACTGTTGAGAATGGTATTGTGATTTGGAAAGCTGATTAATACCATTTCCCTAAAATCTTGAGACATATAAATTTCCCCTAGGGTCGCACAACTGTCATTGGTGTCAACTAGCCCTTTCAAGGGGAACATTTGTACTATCGAAAAAATAATGTTTTTCACTCTTTTTTAGGATTTTGGCGCAGGCGATAGCTTAATTTACATCCGAAAATTTTTTCTTCAATTCCCGCCGATGCCTGAAATGCGGTAAAAATTTGGATAGTACATATGCTCACCTTGAAAGGGCTGGAATATAGGACTTATGCACTGTACAAAATGACCATAATCTGTATTACGCAAAATGTCTATTTCAGGCGCTGACTCAAACCTGATTTAATTGCATAATTACTGTTTTGGGTATTAGACATAGCTCAAAAGTTCAAATTTTGATAGTACATATGTATGATGCGTAATTCCTAAAGTAGTATAAGTCTCTTCGCGTTTGTCGCGCTAGTATAAAACATTTTATTACCCTCTCTGGGTAATAAAATGTAAGGCAATCGCCTGAAATGCTGGTGCAACATCAAATCAGGGTTTTTGTGAAGAATGTTTACGTATGTTAATATTGCTTGGTTTAAGTACAGATATTCAGTATGGTTCCCATAAAGATTGTTCTCAAAGATTCAGAGCAAGTCACTCGGTTGTTTTCTCATCTTGAATTTGATGGAAACAAACTCAATCATCAACCAGGTAGTGTATTTGGGAGTACTGCATTGATTGCAGGAACCACTGTTGGGGCTGGGATTCTTGCCCTACCAGCTGTTACCCTGCCATCTGGGATTGTGCCATCCACATCTGGACTAATTGCTGTTTGGCTCTACGCTTTAGTTTCAGGGTTATTGGTTGCAGAAGTTACCTTAAACACGATGCGAACAGAAGGGCATCTGAGTATAGGTTTTTTGGGAGTTGTTGAGAAAATTCTTGGTAAGCTGGGAGCGCGAATTGCTGGCGGTGCATATTTATTTATGCACTATGCTCTGTTGGTGGCATACATCACTGAAGGCGGAGAGATTTTAGGAGCGGCGGCAGCAAAAGTCTGGGGTATGCAGATATTACCTACGTGGGTGGGCACAATGGCTTTCACGCTCTTATTTGGTGGCATTATGTATCTTGGGCGAGAAAAGTTTATTGAGAAATTAAACAGTGCCTTTGTCGGAATTGTCATCGTTTCCTTCTTAGGACTATTATTTCTTGGAGGAAGGCATATTCAAAGTACCCGACTGTTATTTCAAAACTGGAGTGCCCTCGGCAGTGCCATTTCAGTGATGTCTGTGGCGTTGTTTTTCCAAAACGTTGTACCGCTAGTTGTGAAGCAACTCGAAGGGGATGCCCGCAAAATTCGTCAGTCCATCTTTATTGGTTCCCTAATTCCTCTAATTATGTTCTTGGCGTGGAATGCCGTAATTTTAGGAAGCGTCAGTCCTGATATGCTACATAGCACTTCTGATGGTGCAAGTGTTTTTGATCCACTACAAATTCTCCGAGGAGGTGGAGCGGGGCAATGGTTAGGAGTGCTAGTATCCATTTTTTCAGAATTTGCGATCGTCACATCATTCATTGGATTTGTGTACGGGTTGCTGGATTTGTTCAAAGATATTTTCCTACCTGCACAATGGCAATTTTCTAGCCGCTTACCCCTCTATTCGCTGGTTCTTTTCCCTCCGATGACTCTCGGAACGCTCAACCCTAGCATCTTCTTTACTGCCCTAGATTACACTGGAACATTTGGTATTTCAGTTCTAGGTGGAATTATTCCGGCGTTAATGAGTTGGAAACAACGTCAAGAACAAGAAAACTCAGATAGCGTAAATCAATCACTCGCTCCTGGTGGAAAGGTGACACTCATTGCGATGATTGGAGTGGCATTAACAATGATAGGCAAACAAATTCTGTCAATTTATATAAAATAAAACCATCAACAAAAAATTTAATATATTGTATAAAAATTTACTTGTAGTATAAAATGCTAACCATAATCAAACTGTAACGCGAGAGTCATTAGTTATTGAGATACTACACCCATTCTTTAAGATAGTTTGAATTAACCAATGACCAATGACTACTTCATCAAATGAGTGATTCTCGACTTGTCAAAATCAGTAAATATCTCATTAAATATCTGCGACACACCCCGGATGCTATTGGAATTAAACTTGCTCCTGGTGGTTGGGTTGCTGTTGATGACTTACTTACCGCTTGTACTCAAAACAAGTTTCCGATTACCCGCCAGGAATTACAAATGGTAGTTGAATTCAACGAAAAACAACGATTTTCTTTTGATTCTACAGGTACTCTAATTCGTGCGAACCAAGGACATAGTGTAAAAGTTGATTTACAATTAGAAGCCGTTGTTCCTCCAGATCAGCTTTATCACGGCACGGGACGCAAATCTGTAGAATTAATTCTGCAAACAGGACTTTGCAAAATGTCGCGACATCATGTCCATTTATCAAAAGATATAGAAACAGCACAAACTGTTGGTGCCAGGCATGGAAAACCAGTGGTTTTTGCTGTAAATACTGCGGCAATGCATCAGGCGGGTTATATCTTCTATTGTTCTGCTAATGGTGTTTGGTTAGTCGATCGTGTGCCACCTGAGTATCTACAAAAAATTTGAATTTTAACAAAACAGAATATTGAAATAATATTTGCAAAGAAGTTACATAATCCGGAAGTTGCAACAATTACCGCATGTTGGAATTGAACTTAGATCAATGTACCCATAGCGTTTGTACTCCTAATACTGTATTCTCTGATAGATTAGCGTCTGCAAAACAGAGATTAGCAGTAATTCCATTCCGGTTTACACCTGAAAAAGTAACTTTGTAGATTTGTCTATAAAATTACAAACTCTCAAGAGTAAAAATACTATCAATATCTTTGCCTACTCACCCAATGTAGGTTAAAAATCTCACCAAACAAACATTTTAGACCTATCCAAGACCCCAAGATGCCTTCTAAGCGAATCTTGTTTATCAGTAACGGCCACGGAGAGGACAACCACACCTCTCATGTTATTCAGACTCTGCGCCAATTGTGTCCTTCTATTGAAATGGCGGCAATGCCGATTGTGGGAGAAGGAAAAGCTTACCGTAGCTTGGACATTCCCATTATTGGGCCCACACAAACAATGCCTTCTGGGGGCTTCTTTTACATGAAGCGCCTCTATTTCCTGAAAGATTTTCAATCGGGATTGATTGGGTTAACGTGGCGACAATTACAAGCGGTGTTGCAGTATGCTCCCAACTGCGATTTAATTATGTCTACTGGGGATTTTGTCTCCCAAACATTTGCTTACTTAACAAAGCGCCCCTTCGTTTCGTTTATTTCTTGTCTTTCTGCCCTCTATGAAGGGCGATTGCGTCTCAATCCGCTATTGTGGCACGACCTTAATTCTTCTCGATGTCTGGCAGTTTTCACCAGAGATTCCTATACAGCTTTCGATCTTCAACGGCAAGGTATAGCAAAGGCTCAGTTTGGTGGGATTCCGGCTTTAGATCGCCTCGTCCCCACTGGTAAAGACTTGTACCTGAAACCGGACATTCCTGCGATCGCACTCTTACCAGGATCGCGGATGCC
This sequence comes from Nostoc sp., assembly GCF_036917515.1. GTDB lineage: Bacteria > Cyanobacteriota > Cyanobacteriia > Cyanobacteriales > Nostocaceae > Nostoc. The sequence goes on from NZ_JBALDE010000170.1 coordinate 25,587, forward strand.
GGAAGCCGCGCGAAATTTCAGTTTGGAGTTGCAACTGGTGATCGAAATCGCCAAGATGATGCCTGAGTCTGGATTCCAGTTTCGTGCCGCCTTAGTACCAAATTTAATGGAGCAATTAGACGACATTGCTCAAAGTCAAGGTTGGCAACTGAATCAAGGCATACTCACCTATTTTCCTCCAGGAAGTTCTGCTGCAGAATCACCGCTTGTAGAAGTGAGATGTTACTCAGATGCCTTCAGTGATATCTTGTATTACTCTACCCTGGTTATTGGCATGGCAGGGTTGGCAGTGGATTTATCTGTAGCAAGCGGCAAACCTATCATCCAGATTCCCGGAGAGGGCCCTCAATTTACCTATCAATTTGCAGAAGCGCAAACGCGGCTATCGGGCATTTCTGCCCAAACCATTGGCACTAAGCCAGCAACCCCTGAGATTCTCAAGCAAGCAGCTAAACGAGTAGTCGAAACTTTAGAAGATTCAGACTACCTCGCTAAGTGCAAAGAAAATGGCCCTGAGCGATTTGGCCCACCCGGCGCATCTGAGAGAATTGCCCGCTTTCTACTAAACTCTCTAGGAGAAACTGAGTAGAAATTGCGTCAAAATTCAGGAGTCAGCACGGTTGGGTAACATGGTGTGGTAGGCTAACGCCGTAATGCACCTCAATTTTGACTCCTGAATTCTGAATTCTGAATTCTGACTTCTGACTTTTGACTCCTGACTCCTGAATTTTTACTTACCTATGAAAGTCCGTTCTAGTTACTGGCAACTGTTGCCTTATCTGTGGCCCCAATGGCCGCTGTTAATTCGGGGATTAGCTTGTATCTTAGGATTTGTGTTATTCACCCTAGCAGTGCCCTATTTAGCAGGTCAGGTCTCTTTTTATCTTGGTCAGGGAAATGTTAACCAGATTGCCTACTGGCTCGGACTAGCCACTTTAGTATTTTTGGTTCGAGGGTTTTGTCAATACGGGCAGAATGTCTTTATGATCGCTGCTGCTCTGAACATGGTTTTAAACTTGCGTAAGCGCGTTTATGCTCACCTGCACAAACTTGGATTAGATTACTTTGAAACGACACAGACGGGAGACCTGACTTATCGCCTGACCGAAGACATCGATCGCGTCGGCGAGATTGTGGACAAATTATCCCATCAGTTTCTTTCCAATTTGTTGCAGTTGATTGCAATTCCCATTTACATGCTCTACCTGAATTGGCCGCTCACTCTTGCGGGTTTGATTTTGGCTCCTTTAATGGCTTGGTTGATCGGGCAATTTGGTCAGCGATTGCTTGTGCTATCTCGCCAGAGCCAAAATCAGGTTTCTAATTTGTCGGCGATGCTAACTGAAGTATTTAGTGGGATTCGCGTCGTTCAGGCTTTTGCAGCCCAAGAATATGAAGTGAAGCGATTCAATCAAGAAGCAGAAATCAATCGCCAAGCTAAGTATCGCGCCCTACAACTGAAATCCATTCAGTTTCCCGTTGTCGGTTTTTTGGAAGCAGTTAGTATTATACTGCTGTTTTTATTAGGAGGATGGCAGATTTCTCAGAATCAGCTGACAGCTCAAGGGTTTATCAGTTTCTTAGCTGCTGTGGCTATACTGATTCAGCCAATCGACATGATGATTAGCAATTACAACGAGTACAAACAGACTGAAGCTTCTGTCGAACGCATTTTTGAACTGATGGCGAAGGAGCCTAGTATCAGCGAAAAATTGAATGCTCAGGCAATGCCAAGAGTTATGGGCAAGGTAGAGTATCGTCATGTCGATTTCGCCTACAATCCCAGCCAGCCAGTTCTTAAGGATCTCTGCCTAGACGCTTCTCCTGGTGATGTCATTGCCTTGGTTGGTTCTTCTGGAGCAGGCAAATCGACGTTAATTAACCTTTTACTTCGCTTTTATGACCCTCAGATGGGTCAAATCCTGGTTGATAATATTGATATCCGTGATGTCACACTTACCAGCTTGCGCCATCAAATTGGGATTGTTCCCCAAGATGTTACCCTTTTTTCGGGAACAATCGCTGAAAATATCGGTTATGGTCAGGAAAAATTAGATTTAGCAGCGATTCAGTCAGCAGCCAAGATTGCCAACGCTGACTCTTTTATCACCCAATTTTCTCAGGGTTATCATACCTGGGTGGGAGAGCGTGGAGTTAACCTATCGGGAGGACAACGCCAAAGATTAGCGATCGCCAGAGCAGTTGCTAACGATCCTCGAATTCTCATCCTGGATGAGGCCACCTCTGCCCTAGATTCTGAATCAGAAGTACTAGTTCAAGAAGCACTGGAGCGAGTGATGCAAAACCGTACTGTGTTTATTATCGCCCATCGCTTGAGCAGCGTTCGTCGGGCTGACTGCATTCTCGTAATCGAACAAGGACAGATAGTTGAAGCTGGTACTCACACCTCCCTCCTGTCTCAGGAAGGACGGTATGCCCGTTTTTACGCCCAACAGTTCTACTCTACAGATGAGTAAGGGATTGTCAAACTGTCGGTTTGCTCATTTTATAAAATCTATAATTTAGAAAATTCTTTTTCAAATCAACACCCCAGCAATACAAGCGGTGATAAAACCTGCTAACAATCCGCCAATCATTGATTTTACACCCATACGAGCTAAGTCATGCTGGCGATTAGGTGCTATCCCTGCAATGCCGCCAATGGTAATGCCAATTGAACCTATATTTGCAAAATTACATAATGCGTAAGTCGCAATAATTACTGCGCGTTGAGAGATTTTTCCACTTTCAATTAGTGCCTTCAAATCCAAAAAAGCAATAAACTCATTCAAAATTGTTTTTGTACCCAATAAAGCTCCAACTTGCCAACAATCAGCCCAAGGTACACCTATCAGCCATGCTACGGGAGCCATGAGAAAAGACAAAATCCACTGCAATGAGAGTTGCTGTAAGCCTACAAATGCCCCTAACCATCCCAAAAGTGCATTCAGGGCAGCCAATAATCCCAAAAAGGCGATAATTATCACCCCCACGTTAACTGCTAGCTTCACACCGTCAATTGCTCCGGTAGTGGCAGCATCAATTACATTTACATAATTGGTTTCTACATACGCTTTTGCCTTACCAGCCGTCTCTGATACTTCTGTTTCGGGGTAAAGTAATTTTGATACCACTAACGATGTAGGAGCAGTCATAAAGAAAGCAGCAATTAGGTGTTCTGTTGGTAGCCCAAAGGAAAGATATGCCCCTAGTACTCCACCGGCTATTGTGGCAAAACCACCCGTCATCACGGCATGGAGTTCCGATTGCGTCATATTCGCTATATAAGGTTTAACTATTAGCGCCGATTCTGTTGCCCCCAAAAAGATATTACCTGCACAGGATAAAGATTCAGAACCTGATGTTTTCATCGTCTTCATCATTACCCACGCCATCATGTTTACGACTCGCTGTAAAATGCCGTAGTAATACAAGACACTGATGAAGGCAGAGAAAAAGATAATTGTCGGCAGCACTTGGAAAGCAAAAAAATGATCCTTAAAATTTTCTCCAAAGACAAATTTGGCACCAACATCAGAAAATGCTAAAAATTGACTGACAATATCTCCCAGAAATTTAAACACAGTCAAACCCCAAGGAGTTTTAAGAATCACTAGTGCAAACACAAATTCCAATCCCAAACCCCACGCCACTATTCGCCAACGCACCGCATGACGATTAACAGAAAAGGCATAGGATATACTAATAAAAACTAAAATTCCCAACGCAGAGATGGCGCGTTCCATGTTTACTCCTGAAAAAGTATTGCTAAGGCACTTAGTCACAGAGCATACACAAAAATCCGCCTTTTTTGTGGTTTTTTAGTCAATTACTAAAGTTTTGATCCTGTAAATAAGAATTTAGCGATCGCACATTTTCCAGGTGCAATATCTGAGTAAGGTAAAGATGGTGAGCGTATGATTAGCAAATCAGCCAGTGGGAAATACTGAATTACCAACTATGGACAAGTTACTGATTTCATAAACTTCTTGTATAAGTCAGAAAACATCAACCTTAACTCCTTCAAGCCAGAGCTGACCTAAGATGTTAAGTATGAATGCACCATCCGATTCTTCTTCATACGGGTGGCTTAACGAAGAAAGCACGATTTG
>NZ_JBALDE010000171.1:0-129966 GCF_036917515.1 Nostoc sp.
TGCTGAAGTATTCAATTCGATTATTACTTCATTACTTGAAGTACGGGAAAATACCCGTGTTAACCTGATTCATCCCGCACTTATGCAACGCCGTATTTCTATAGTTCCTTATCAAAGCCTCAGTACAATATTTAATTAATTCGTAGCGAAATAAATTAGGCAAAACTCTGCATTACTTTGTGTCTCTGTGCGTTTCAAAACATTACAATGTCTTGTTTAATCTCTATCGTCAAGTTCATAGCCAGTGAAGGTATTGTAATAAAAGCGATTCCTGAATAAAACAAAAAGTTTATATGACCTCAGTTTCTCCTCACAAAAAAGCCAGAGCCTTAAAACCTACCAGTCGCCGCCCAGCCAAAGAACTTTGTAGCGAGTGCGGACTATGCGATACATATTATATTCACTATGTCAAGGAAGCCTGCGCTTTTATTAATCAGCAAATAGGCGAACTTGAAGAAGAAACGCACACGCGATCGCGCCATCTCGAAAACCCCGATGAACTCTACTTTGGTGTTCATCAAGACATGATAGCGGCGCAGAAACAACAACCCATAGAAGGCGCACAATGGACGGGTATTGTTAGCAGCATTGCCATTGAAATGCTTAATCGCGGTTTAGTTGAAGGTGTCGTCTGCGTGCAAAACACTAAAGAAGACCGCTTTCAACCCATGCCCATTATCGCCCGGACTCCAGCTGAAATACTAGCAGCACGAGTAAATAAACCAACGCTTTCTCCGAACCTTTCCATATTAGAACAGGTAGAAATATCAGGGATGAAGCGGCTGTTGGTAATTGGTGTTGGTTGCCAAATCCAGGCATTACGAGCCGTAGAAAAACAACTTGGTTTAGAAAAGCTGTATGTTTTGGGTACGCCCTGCGTAGATAACGTTAACCGCGCCGGACTGCAAAAATTCTTAGAAACCACCAGCCGATCGCCTGATACAGTTGTGCATTACGAATTCATGCAAGACTTCCGGGTTCACTTCAAACATGAAGATGGCTCATCAGAAACAGTGCCTTTCTTTGGTTTGAAAACCAACAAACTCAAAGATGTCTTTGCCCCATCTTGTATGAGTTGCTTTGATTACGTCAACTCCCTAGCTGATTTAGTTGTTGGTTATATGGGCGCACCCTTCGGTTGGCAATGGATTGTAGTTAGAAATGACATTGGTAAGGAAATGCTGGATTTAGTGAAAGACCAGTTAGATACTCAAGCAGTGATGTCTAAAGGCAACCGCAAAGAAGCCGTACAGCAAAGTATTCCTGCTTACGATAAAGGCGTTACCCTCCCAATGTGGGCAGCAAAACTGATGGGTGTGGTTATCGAAAAAATCGGCCCCAAGGGTCTAGAATATGCGCGATTTTCCATCGATTCTCACTTTACTCGCAATTATTTGTATGTGAAGCGGAATCATCCAGAGAAATTAGAGGCACACGTTCCAGAGTTTGCCAAGCGTATTATTGGGCAATATAAGTTACCAGAATAGAAGAGGGACTGAGGCATTGGCCAAACAGGGCATGAAGAAGAGACAAGGTAGACGAAGAAGAGGGGGAGGCAGAAGGCAGAAGTTCTTTAATTTTGAATTTTGAATTGTTTATCCCCCTTGTCCCCCTTGTCCCCTGCTCCCTCTCATTGCTGACTCAACTCGATAATATTCCCATCCGGGTCTTGAGTGAACAGGGCAGCGCGACCGGAGGCGCTAGCTTGAATGGGATAATTGTGATTAAGGAATTCTTGTTTGGCGGCGTTTAAGTCAGCTACTGTGAAGGCGACGTGGGGATTACGTCCCCATTTTTCGTTTGGGTTTTCCGTGGGGACAGTGGTTGCAACTATCAGGTGAATTTGATAGTCGCCGACTTGATACCATGCACCAGGGTAGTTTAGGGAACGATCTATTTTGGATAATCCCAATACTTTCCCATAAAAATGTTCAGAGCGTTCTAAGTCAGTCACAAGAATCGCTGTATGAAGACTTTGGGTAATCTGCATTGTCGGTAAGATGCGATCGCGTTTATTTAAATTTTGGCGTAGTTTGAACTCTTTCGGTGAGTGAGGGAGGCACGAGGAGAAGAATTAATAACCAACGCCTAATGACAAAGGACAAATACCATCACAGACTTAAAGGCAGCTGAACTGTAAACGTTGTCCAGCCCTGAGAACTGGTAACTTCAATCGTGCCTTGGAGATATTCTACTAACTTCTTAACTAATGTTAAACCTAATCCTGTGCCACTCTGTTGCCAGCGTTCCCGTTTCGGGTTGCTGTAGGCATCGCTTTCAGGAATCCGGTAAAACGGCTCAAAAATTCGAGATTGTTCTTTTTTCGGAATTATCACCCCAGAGTTACTAATTGTGATTTGAAAATAAGGAACTTGAAAACTATGTAATGAACCAAATTTAGCATCCTCATTTATCAGACTTTTTATGATGTAAATTAGCTGAACGTTTAACACAATCTGTCCATCAGGCGGAGTGTATTTACAAGCATTGTTGAGTAATTCTGAAATAATTTCAGTCAAACTAGCCAAGTCTGAAACTAAAGGTGGTAAATTTCGAGAAACACTAACTTGAAAAGACTGTTCTCTGGCTTGAGCGCGTTCCTGAAAATACTCGGCAACGTGAGGCAGCCAGTTTTGGAGTTGAATTGAAGTTAATTCCAATGGATAGACATCTGCATCAATCATTCGTAGATGCAGCAAATTATCTACCAAATCCAGTTCTTGTTCACACTGCTCGCGCAAAATAGTTAAGTAGCGAGCTACAGATTCAGATGAAGAAAGTGTGTTTGAATTTAAGATACCCTGCCGATCAAGAATATTTTCTAGCACGGAGATTGCCATTTTGATGTTTGACAAGGGCGTTCGCATTTCATGAGAAGTGGTTGCCAAAAAATCCTCTTTTAATTGGTTCAGGCGTTGAAATTCTGCCACTCGAACCTTTAGTTGTTGGGCACGTTCAGCTGCGAGATTACGTTCTTCGGTTAACCGTCGTTGCGTGTCATCCCGGAAAACAAATACAGCTCCTGTAATTACACCACTGTTATTTCTCAGAGAAGTAGCACTATCAGCTATTGGTATAGTTGTCCCGTCTCTAGCAATTAGTAGGACACCACTGCCTAAATATATAGTATTTTCTTGTTGGAGGGCTGTAATAATTGGATTCTCTATTGGTAGCTGAGTTTGTTCATCAATGATTTTGATAACTTCAGTTAACATCTTGTCTTTAGCTTCATTCCATTGCCACCTTGTTAGAGCTTCAGCTACCTGATTGATGTATTTAATATTTAATTCAGTATCGACTACAATTACTCCATCTCCCATTCCCCCAAGCACAGAACTCAAAAATTGCTCGCGATTGTAGCGATTTAGTGCTGTATGAATCGCAACGTAAAGTTCTTGCTCCTTAATGGGTTTGAGAATATATCCAAAGGGGGATGTCAGTGTTGCTCGCTCGACAGTATACCGATCGGAGTGACCTGTGACGTAGATAATTGGAATTTGCAAACGATGCCAAATTTGCTCTGCTGCCTGAATACCGTCCATTTCACCCCGTAACCTGATATCCATTAAAATCAAGTTTGGGCGTAATTCACTTGCTTTTGTAATTGCCCCTTCGGCAGAATCAGCAATATCTAAAACAACATATCCTAAAGACTCTAAACTTTCTTGTAAGTTGATGGCAAGGATATATTCATCTTCAACAACAAGGACTCGAATTGTCTCCTTTGTCTGCGTGTTTGATGAGATGCTAGTTATGTTCATACCCGGCTGTTTATAAAAGTAATTTCGAACTCTGTACCCTGTTGAGAGTTAATTTCAAGCTTTCCCCTTAGCTGCTTAACTAAACCCTGGACAAGGGTTATACCCAGCGTTTTAGTTTTTTTGCTATCAAAATTTTCAGGTAAGCCAACACCATTATCTCTAATAATGAGTGTCAAAGTAGATTCAAATTTTTGATAAAACTTAACCTCAATTTTGCCTTCATGATTACCAATAAAGGCGTATTTCAAAGCATTGGAAACCAGTTCGTTGATAATTAAGCCGCAAGGAATGGCGGTTTCGATGTCGAGACTAGCATTATCAACTTGAATATTTAGTTGAATTTGGCTGGAACTAACATTATAGGAATCAAATAAATGAGTTGTTAAATCTGGAATGTATTGAGCGAAATCAATATCAGCGAGGTCTTCAGAACGGTATAGTTTTTCATGAACTAGAGCAATGGAAGCAATGCGGTTTTGACTATCACGCAAAATAGCTGTCACCACAGGATCTTGTGTACGTCTGCATTGCATTTGCAGCAAACTGCTGACAATTCCTAAATTGTTCTTAACACGATGATGAATTTCTTTGAGTAATACTTCTTTTTCTTTTAGAGAGGCTTTAATTTTTTCTTCCGCTTGCTTTTGTTCGGTGATATCTTGTTGGATAGCGACAAGGACGCTTCCATACTCAGGATGTTCAAAAACGGAAGCGGTAGCGCTACACCAAAATGGAGTGCCATCTTTTTTAATATTATGGACTTCATAGGTTGCTTCACTGCGTTCCAAAATAGCAGTGCAAATCTCCTGACTAACATCTTTAGGTGTATTATTTTCATTACCGTAGTTGACAATCGATACATGCTGACCAATTAATTCACCAAGGTCATAGCCAAACATCTGCTCGAATTTAGGATTGGCATAGACAAATACGCCATCTATAGCACGAACTAGGCAAATTCCTTCTGCCATGTTGCGGGTGATGACTGCTTGCAACTCTAACATTTGTTCGGCGCGTTTGCGATCGCTAATTTCAACTACCACAACGCCTATGCTAATAGGTTGATTGGCTTCAGACTGAATTGGAAAGTAGGAAGCTAGCCAAGTCCTGATTACACCTGGAATTTTTGGGGTTTCTCCACTGATCTCCAAATCCAAAATCGGTTCACCCGTTGTTAAGATATGTCGAAAGACTTGCTCTTGCTTCTGTGCTATATCAGGGACAATCTCCCATGGTGTCTTGCCAATATGTGCCGCTGCGGGAATGCCATTAATTTCTGCTAATGCTTCATTAATTAATGAATAACGTAGTTCCCGATCCATAATCGTTATACCAACAGGTGCATTATTGATGAAGGTATCCAATAGCTTTTGCTTGTGAGCTAGTTCTCGCTCTAGAATCTTGCGTTCTGTAATGTCAATTGCCACCCTACCCACTAGCTTTTGTTCAGACAATCCCAGAATCAAAAACTTGTATACCAAGAACTCACCAAGAGTACCGTCTGGTCGAGGAGCAACGTCGATCGCCTCAATTACCTGATTTGTCTCTATGACTGTGCGAATGTGCTCGAAATGCTGCCGAGCAATTTCATCTGGGTAGAGGTCAGAAATGGATTGCCCAATCACCTGTTCGGGTTGTAATTTAAATGTCCGCAGGTATGTTTGATTTAAATAAAGTACACGCCCATCTGTATCAGTAATCCAAGCTAGCACTGGGCTGTTGTTCATAAATGCCTGGAACCGAGCTTCACTTTCTTGCAAGGCTGCTTCTGCTTGTTTACGCTCAGTTGTATTAATAATTACTCCTAACATCCGTACGGGATCACCTGCTTCGTTGTAAACGCCACGTCCTTTCCCCGTCAACCAGTGAATCCTGCCATCGGGAAAAATCACTCGATATTCACCTTGAAAATTAATATGTTGTGCCAGTGCATTTGATACAGCCTGTTCAATTCGGTCAACATCCTCTGGATGCACGCGATCGCGCCATAGTTGATAGCTGGCTGCTGATATTTCTGGCTCTAAACCTAACAAACGATAATGGTTGTCGTTCCAGGTAACTTCGCCTGTTTGAACATTCCAATCCCAAATACCAATGTGGTTAAATTCCAACGTTAGTCTCAATTGTTCTTCACTTTTGGCTAAGGCTGCTTCGGCTTGTTTGCGTTCGCGTAGTGCGGCTTGTCGATCGCTGATATCCCGATGAGTACCAGTCATTCGCAGAGGATTACCATCTGCATGTCGCATCACAACCTTACCGTAGTTGGCAATCCATTTGCATTCACCCGACTTAGTTCGGAGTCGATAGTCAAATTTGTACTGTACTGAACTATCCTTGAGGTGAGCTGCCAAGATTTTCTCCACCCAAGGTAGATCGTCTGGATGAACTAATCCCTCCCAGGTACTAAAATCCTGTGGGAGTTCATCAAAGCGGTATCCAAGCATTTCTAAATAGCGAGGGCTGTAATAAACCTGTCTAGTCAAAATATTCCAGTCCCACAAAGCATCTCCAGAAGCCTCAAGGGCTAATTGTAGTCGTTCCTCACTTTCTCGGAGAGCAATTTCTGATCGTTTGCGCTCTTCTTCACCATACTTCCGTGCAGTAATATCCGTGATTCGCACCAGTCGCATCACAGTACCAGCGACTGTAATTTGTTTGACAGCAATGTTTCCCCAAAAGGGTTTGCCCTGCTTAGTAATATATTCAATTTCTCGACTCCAAAACCCTTGTTGGTTAATTTCTTCTACAAGGGTGGCGATTTCGTCGGAAGTAAACGGTTGCTTTTGCAGAGTATTACCTTCAATGTTAATCAGTTCAGCTTTACTAGAGGCTGCAAATAGTTTCACTGCTTGATCGTTACAGTCAGCGATCAGTAATGTTTCGACATCTACTAGAAAGAGTGCATCAGCGGATTCATTATAAACAGCTTCTAGCAGGTCACAACTACGAATGATTTCTAATTCGGTTTGTTTTCGTTCTGTAATATCTAAAATCGCTCCCAACAGTTTAACTGGCTGCCCTTGAGCGTCATAAGCTATCTCTGCTTTCGACTCAATGTAGCGCACCAAACCATCAGGTCGGATAATTCGATACTCATGATTGAAAGGGGTTATTTGAGTAATCGCCTGTTCGAGTCGGGTCTGAATCAAGGCGCGATCGTCTGGGTGAATTATTTGGAGAAATTCCGCTTGGTTGGGTTCGCCTTGAGTGGGATTTAGACCAAAAATGCGAAAGGTTTCCATTGACCAGCAGCGCTTTTTCGTTTCTAAATTCAATTCCCAACTGCCTACATGGGTGATTTGTTGAGTCGTGGCTAGCAGTGCTTCACTTTGTCGGAGTTTTTCCTCAGCCTCTTTTTGTTCGCTAATGTCCCCAACTGAACCGACCAATCGTACTGGATTTCCTTGCTGATTCCAGATTGCTTTTGCCCGCGATCGCACCCAGCGATAGCTGTGATTTTTGCACCGCAGACGATATTCAACGTTATAATCTGAAGCTTGTTGGAGCAAATAAGCTTCTTGTGCAGCCATTACTTTGGTATAGTCATCAGGATGAATGTGAGTAGTCCACTCATGATGATTGCTAATTTCGTTGGGTTCGTATCCCAATATTGTGAACCAACGCGCAGACCAGAAAGTTTGATTAGTAGAGATATCCCAATCCCAAATGGCTTCATTAGTACCTGCGATCGCTAATTGCCAACGTTCTTCATTTTGGCGCAAGGTTTCTTCAGCTTTTTGGCGCTCGCGTAGCGCAGCTTGTTGTTCGGTGATATCTCGTCCTTCTGGAATCAATAAGACAACTTGACCTGCCTCATCTAGCAGAGGACGCAGTGAAAAATCGATTGTTCCGACTCGGTTATTTGCACCGAGAACATCAACTTCATAACGGACAAATTCCCCTTGAGCTGCACGAGCGATCGCTTGTTTTAATTCTGCTTGAGTTTGTGGTGAAATCGTCCACCAGTGTGCTTCCCAAAAAGGGCGATCAATGACATCTTCCAGTTTCAGTCCGCCAAAACTTAGCGCCGTCTGGTTCGCCTCCAGTAAAATGCCAGATGGCGTTAGCAGTCCTGTGAATTGGAAAGTGTTATTAAAGATAGCGCAAAATCGGCGATCGCTTTGGTGCAATTTGGCAGTGCGTTCTTCTACTTTGGCTTCTAACTCCGTATTGAGGGTTTGAAGGTTGTGGTAGAGTTGGGCTTGTTGGATAGCGATCGCTAGTTGCACCGTCAGTTGGTTGAGCAACTCCACCTCAAATGTCTGCCATTGTCGGGGGGCAGAACATTGATGCACGATAAATAGCCCCCATTCAAGTGCTTGAGTCCCCTTATTTTCTAACAAAATGGGGACAACTAAATTCGCCTTCACCTGAAACTGTTCCAAAAGTTGAATATGGCTATCACTTAAACCCGCTTTGTAGATGTTCGTCGCCGCCCAGATTTTTCCTTGGTAGTATTCTTCCCGATGATTTTTCTGAAAACAGGTAGCTTCAATCTCCAGTCCCAAAATTGGTGTCCATTGGGGTAATATCGACTCCGCTACAACACAACCTTGTATCTGATGGGTAAATTGATACACCAATACGCGATCAGCCTTGAATAACTGGCAGACTTTTTTGACACTTGTGGCGAGGATATCTTGAAGCTTTAAGGATTGACGAATATTAAGAGCGATCGCTGCGACTAGGCGTTGTTGTTCTAGCTGTTGTTCTAGCTGCTGCATCAACTGCTTATGCTTGATCGCCCCATGAATCGTGCGGCAGAAATTTTCACGAGTCAGTTTTCCCTTAACTAGATAATCATCCGCCTTACTTTTAATCGCTTGGACTGTGCTCGTTTTGTCTCCCTGTGTAGTCAGCATAATTACTGTTACTTGGCTGTTGGAAGTTTGCCTCTGTAACTGAGTGAGAAATTCCAGCCCGCCTAAATCTGGTAATTGAAAGTCCAACAAAATCACATCTGGTATTTTCTCTTGACAAGCTTGTAACGCCTTATTTCCAGAGTCAAATTCGTAAATATCATAAGTGTAGCGATCGTCTTGCTCTAAAAAGCCTCGATACAAAGCTCTATCTTCAGCAGAGTCTTCTACAAAAAATACAGTTGTCATGTTGTTAGCCTCCTAAGACACCTGCGGGAGTGGGGAGCGGGGGAGCAGAGCAGCAGGGGAGCAGGGGAGAAGAGAAGTTGTAGTAAGTTTATATTGCCTCTGTACCTCTGCCTCTTGTGCCCTACGCCCCATGCCCAATGCCCAATTCAATAAACCCTAAATCAGCAAATTCGGACTTTTTCTTGATCGCAGACTACTATTTTTAGTCGCATAAACGCATAATAGAATAGTGACTGATCTGTTCGTACCTTTACAATCTCTCAAACAAGGTGACTGGTTCAAGCTGATCTGCGGAGCCAGTTTCCAGCATTTGCCGGCAGTCAGAAGTTTAACGTTAGCCTATACTTTGGCGGGCGCTGACTGTATAGATGTTGCAGCTGATCCAGCAGTAATTGCAGCAGCGCAATCAGGGCTACAAGCAGCCAAGTCTCTGGCTAGGGATGCCCAAAAGCGAGGCTTTGACTACAAAGGCAATTTACCCTTTTTGATGGTCAGCCTAAACGATGGAGAAGATCCCCATTTTCGCAAAGCAGAATTTAATCCTCATGAGTGTCCTACAGACTGTCCTAGACCCTGTGAAAGGATTTGTCCGGCACAAGCGATCGTGTTTGACAGTATCAAAGAAGACTTTTCAGGAGTAGTATCCGAAAAGTGTTATGGCTGCGGTCGTTGCATACCAATTTGCCCTTATGGTAGAATTTATACAGCTTCATACGTGACAACGCCGGAAGCGATCGCGCCATTGGTAATGTCAACGGGAGTAGATGCCGTAGAAATCCATACAAAAGTCGGGCGGTTAGCAGAATTTGAGCAATTATGGCAAGCAATTTCACCGTGGTCCGATCGACTAAAGTTACTAGCTATCAGCTGTCCCGATGGCGAAGGAATGATTGACTACTTGAAAGCGCTGTATGACTTGATTGCCCCAATCAAGGGTGCTTTAATTTGGCAAACCGACGGTCGTCCCATGAGTGGTGATATTGGCGATGGCACCACAATAGCCGCGGTGAAATTAGGGGAAAAAGTTTTGGCAGCTAAGTTACCGGGATATGTGCAGTTAGCAGGCGGCACAAATAGGTATACTGTTGCGAAGTTAAAGGCAATGGGACTACTTAAAGAGGCAGAGGGGGAGGGGGCAGGGGGCAGAGGAGAAAACTTTTCTCCCTTGCTCCCTGCTCCCTGCTCCCCTGCTTCCATCGCTGGAGTTGCCTATGGTAGCTACGCCCGTGTACTGCTGTCACCAATTCTCGAACAGTTAGAGAATAAGGAGGTAAGTAACACCAATGTGAAGGCGACTGTTCGCCTAGAAGAAGATGAGGTATTACTTTGGCAAGCTGTAGAACTTGCCCATTCTCTCGTTTCCCAGATCAAGTCACAGCAGGAGCGTTAATTGCTCGTTCGGAAATATACCCAGGGCGGGTTCTCCTGCACGCAAATGTCCTCGCTATCTCTAAAAACGTCACCATAGAAAGCATGACGATTACAGACGATCTCCAAAAGTTATTAGACATTTTGCCCCAAGACCTGCAACAAGTACTAGAGAGTCATCCCAAACGAGATAGTTTAGTAGAAGTGGTCTTGGATTTGGGTCGTCGCCCAGAGGCTCGCTTTCCTAATCAAGCTGAGTATCTGAGCGAAGTACCTGTTACTCAAGAACAAATAGATGATTGCATTCAACGAGTCGGAATCTTTGGCGGAGATAATCGGGCAGGAATTGAGCAAACTTTGCATCGGATTAGCGCTATTCGCAACCGTACTGGTAAGATTATTGGCTTGACCTGTCGCGTTGGTCGAGCCGTATTCGGAACCATTGGCATGATCCGCGATTTGGTAGAAACTGGTAAATCGATTCTCATGCTGGGACGTCCAGGCGTGGGTAAAACTACCGCCTTACGGGAAATAGCCCGTGTTTTAGCTGACGATTTGCAAAAGCGAGTGGTGATTATTGACACCTCCAACGAAATCGCTGGAGATGGTGATGTTGCTCACCCTGCCATTGGTCGCGCCCGGCGGATGCAAG
This sequence comes from Nostoc sp., assembly GCF_036917515.1. Lineage (GTDB taxonomy): Bacteria > Cyanobacteriota > Cyanobacteriia > Cyanobacteriales > Nostocaceae > Nostoc. Next base: position 10,890 of record NZ_JBALDE010000171.1, read on the forward strand.
TGGCTCATCCAAATGAACAGCATCAGGTGATGATTGAGGCAGTAGAAAACCACATGCCAGAAGTCATTGTCATTGATGAAATTGGCACGGAACTGGAAGCTTTAGCAGCTCGTACCATTGCGGAACGGGGTGTACAGTTGGTAGGTACTGCCCACGGTAATCAGATCGAAAATCTGATAAAAAACCCCACTCTAGCTGATTTAGTTGGGGGTATCCAAGCTGTGACGCTGGGAGACGATGAAGCCAGACGGCGAGGTTCTCAAAAAACTGTTTTGGAGCGGAAAGCCCCACCAACCTTTGAAATTGCTGTGGAAATGTTGGAACGCCAACGCTGGACAGTACACGAAAGTGTTGCTGACACCGTAGATAATTTGCTGCGAGGGCGTCAGCCTACTCCACAAACGAGAACCGTTGATGACTACGGCAAAATTGCGGTTACACGTCAGTTAGCTGTTGTCAACGGTCGTGGTGGACAGCTAGGAACAGTGGAGGATTCTTTCCCACCAGCGCGACCGTCTAATGGCTGGCGTTCATCTGGACAAATGGTAGCACTGCCCCAATTGCCTGTAGAGCGCGTAACTGGGCGCAGCGAGTTTGACCGTTTGCTGGATGAATCCTTCAATTATTCTGAGAGTATTGATTTTGATGCTGTTACTAGACAGCCAGGCCCAAATGGTGAAGATTTACCATTGCACGTTTACCCTTATGGAGTTAGCCGCCACCAATTAGAACAGGTGATTAGTGTGCTAACTTTGCCCGTGGTATTGACAAAAGATATAGATAGTGCAGATGCAATTTTAGCACTGCGATCGCACGTCAAAAACCACGCCAAATTACGCCAAATCGCCAAAGCTCGTCATGTACCCATCCACATGATTAAGTCCAGCACCATTCCGCAAATTACCCGTGGTTTGCGGCGGTTGCTGAACATTGACGACCCAGAGATGGCCGATGATAGAGAACTACAATTGTTTTTGCACAATGGTAGCGATGATGAGATGGATGCTCTTGAAGAAGCTAGACTTGCCGTTGAGCAAATTGTAATTCCTAAAGGACAGCCAGTCGAGTTATTGCCACGTTCTCCCCAAGTTCGCAAAATGCAACATGAGTTGGTAGAACATTATCGCCTCAAGTCGCATAGTTTTGGCGAAGAACCAAATAGAAGATTACGGATTTATCCAGCGTAACTTTAAGAACCATACTAAAGAGCCAAAGCTATGCATTGTCTCCCCTAAGAGCTTATCTACGGTGTACACACAAGTCCTTGTCAAAGCAATTTACGGTTAGTTTCATAGCGCCTAATATACCTCAAGAAAGGTTTTGCTATACAAAACCTCTCCCTCTAAGGTTTTGGAGGACTTTTGGGTAATCGGATAACTTATGTGTACACCATAGCCTTTTAGGAGAAATAGTTTATGCATTTGAAAAGCACTTTAACCATTAAAAATCATCAAAATCATTAATCTATACTCAAGCTAATAGTTCATTCTCGCACCCATTTGCTGGCATCATCAGCATCACACAATGTCTAATAGAGAATAATTTGTACAGAGTGCGTAAGTCCTAATTCACTCAATCTTGCATTTTTTTACACATCTGTTACATTACTTTACAGACAGTTACAACTGCAACAACATTTGAACTTTGGAGTTATGCTGATGTCAGATTTTAAAAATACTGCGCCTATTGTTTCAGAAGATCCTAATGCTGTGCGTTTTGGCTTCACTCCTCAGAGTGAAAATTGGAACGGTCGTCTTGCAATGATTGGTTTTGTATCTGCAATTTTAATTGAAGCTTTTTCTGGTCAAGGGATACTCCATTTCTGGGGTATTCTCTAAATTGATGATAGTAGGGTAGAACGACTGTACTACCCTATGTAACTCTTTATATTCTACACAAATCATTCGTTTCTAACTGATGGTGGCTGTTGCCATTAGTGCAAAATTTAAAATTTTTCCGGTTGAGCCAAAATATAAGTGAATAATGACTTTACATTGAATATGTATAGCTAAAACTCATGGATATACCTCAACGCGTATTAGTCCGCTACAAAGACGCGTCATACAACACCAATGAAATCCGCTTGAGAACTTTTCGGCTTGGGTTGCAAATATGGGATGAACAGACCAAACCCAGAAAAACAGAGCTTTATCAGTTTATCTTGTCTTGTTTGAAACAAGTTGACCGCCAAGATCGTTTTATGTTTTCTCTGTTATTCATAGAATTAACAGACCTCATACGCAATTCTTCCCTGGAAAGAGGAACGAAAGAGATGCTGATTAAAACAGCTTTTAGAGAATTTGCTTGTGCAATAACAGACTTTGAAGATGTTGCAAAATAGGGTTAGTCATGGGAATGCTGGAATTGCGTAGGCATAGGCATCACCCTAAAGTCAGCTGACTTAATTGAGTAGGATATGTATAGTAAACAGCTTTCCGATGGGATTAGTTTTTTGCTAAATGCGCGGATGGGTAGGTGTTGAGGAAGGGGGGAATACAAAAATGTCTGAATTGCTGTATATGTCATGATTTGGGGGCCGTAGCATTTTGAAACCATCCGCGTACCTTATGTAGACTGACTTTCAGCTATTTACAGTTAGCACAATTGTCACTCCTTATGTTATGATTTTGCATTTGCGCTATTGAACCTTGAAAATCAAATAATACAAGTCTTTCAGACGCCTGCGATCGCAATCAACTAAAATCCCTATTACAGATTGAAACTTCTAACCATTTTTGGTAAAAGTGCTCCTCACAACGAATCACAATCAACTAAAATCCCTATTACAGATTGAAACAACTTCATGGCTGACTCAGTTGAGGTTAACCAGGAATCGCAATCAACTAAAATACTTATTAGGAATTCGCAATCAATTAAAATCCCTATCGGGGATTGGAACGAAGTATACTGAAAGTTAGCCTTTAAAAAATAGTATTAAAAAGTACAAATATTACTTCAAAGTCATCCCACATCTAGCTTGAGGGCTGTGATATTATAGGAGACTGCTGCATACATTTTAGAAAAACTAGAAACTGAATCGACCATGGCCCTCACGCAACTGCGAAAACAAGAAATAATCTCCAACTACCAAGTTCACGAAACTGACACTGGCTCGGCTGATGTACAAGTAGCGATGCTAACCGAGCGCATTAACCGCCTCAGCGAACATCTTCAGGCAAATAAAAAAGACCATTCTTCCCGGCGGGGACTGTTGAAGCTAATCGGCCAGCGCAAGCGTCTTCTAGCTTATATATCGCAAGAAAGCCGGGAAAAATATCAAGCTTTGATTGCTCGTCTCGGTATTCGTGGATAGGACTACTGCTTATGTCTGCTGAAGAATCTGAACGTAGCCGTTTGCCCTTTGAACCAAACAAAAAGCGCCAAAAACCTGCAAAAACTCCAAGTAAACCAGCAGCACAGTCCCAAGAATCCGTCAAACAGGCTGATAAAAAAGTGGTTTACAGCAAACAAGAGATGGCAATTCCCCAAGTAGTCAGCCAGCGGATGATCCGACGGGTAGCTGGGTTTTCTGGTATACCAACAGCTTTGGGCATTAGCGCCTTGGTTGCTAGCTATCTGCTTGCTACCTACTCTGACATCCGACTACCTCCCATCGCGGTGTTATTGGTGAACATGGGATTATTTGGTTTGGGGGTTTTAGGGATAACTTATGGCGTTCTCTCTGCCTCTTGGGATGAAGAAAAAGTTGGAAGTTTTCTGGGTTTGGGTGAGTTCAACACCAATTGGGGACGAATGGTGGCAGCTTGGCGCGAAACTCGGCAAAAAAACTTATAATGAACGGCGCTCAGGTATTAAGTAACTGTGGTATTGGGTAAATGAAGAAGTGAGGCACTCCGTTGGGCGGGTTTCCCGACTTGAAGGAAGTGCCGAACCAGTAAATGTTGAAGTTGAAATTTTATCACTTCAACATTGCTAATTAAAATATTATAATTTTTTTATACCCTATATCTAGTTATTTAATAGTAAAACTACTGACTGAGCGCGACATTTTGTCTATTTATTGTGTAAACAAATTTTATTTTTAACTATTTGTAATTAGGCCAATAGGCAACAATAAAGTTAGTCTATTGACAAATAATTTTACTCAATTAATTAATCAGGAATTTTCAGATGATTATAGTAATGAAAAGTGGTTCTCCAGAGGCGGAAATAAACCGCATTGATGAAGAACTAACTAGCTGGGGGCTAACTCCAGAAAAAATTGTAGGTCAACACAAAGTAGTTATTGGTCTAGTAGGTGAAACTGCCAGCTTAGATCCACTACAAATTCAGGAACTTAGCCCTTGGATTGAGCAGGTGTTACGGGTAGAACAGCCTTACAAACGAGCCAGCCGTCAGTACCGCCACGGCGAAGCTTCGGAAGTGGTGGTTAATACTCCTGATGGAGCAGTAGTATTTGGCGAACATCAGCCTTTGGTAGTCGTTGCTGGCCCCTGCTCTGTAGAAAATGAAGAAATGATTGTGGAGACGGCGCGGCGTGTCAAGGCTGCTGGAGCTGCATTTTTGCGTGGAGGGGCATACAAACCCCGGACTTCACCTTATGCCTTCCAAGGACACGGTGAGAGTGCTTTGGATTTGTTGGCGAGAGCGCGGCAAGTTAGCGGACTAGGTATTATTACAGAAGTGATGGATGCCGTAGACCTGGATAAAATTGCCGAAGTTGCTGACGTGATTCAGGTGGGGGCAAGAAATATGCAAAATTTCTCCTTGCTCAAAAAAGTGGGAGCGCAGCCGAAACCAGTTCTGTTGAAGCGGGGAATGGCAGCTACTATTGAAGATTGGTTGATGGCAGCAGAGTATATTCTGGCATCTGGCAATCCCAACGTAATTTTGTGTGAAAGGGGAATACGCACCTTTGACCGTCAGTATACGCGAAATACACTGGATTTATCGGTAGTGCCAGTGTTGCGAAAGCTGACTCACCTGCCAATTATGATTGACCCCAGCCACGGCGTAGGTTGGTCTGAGTTTGTGCCTTCAATGGCAATGGCTGCGATCGCAGCTGGTACAGATTCCCTGATGATAGAGGTTCACCCTAATCCTGCCAAAGCTTTATCCGACGGGCCCCAATCTCTGACACCAGACCGTTTTGATAACTTAATGCAAGAATTGGCAATAATTGGTAAGGCAGTGGGACGCTGGCAGCAACCAGCAGTAGCTCTAGCTTAAAATTCAGTTACAACTTATTGCTAGGCATAAATAAATTAAATGTAGTGAGTTAGCGCGGTCTTCTCCCAAAGAGAGAGGCTAGCGCCTTCTCTACGAGACGCTTCGCGAACGCGGAGCGTCTCGTAGAGAAGGGGGTTTCCTTCATGAGCGACTAACTTTCCTGTTGGGTCAGGACTTGAGTTTTGAGAAATCTGAATAAACGATAAATTATTTACTACAAACTAGGATTTTTTTGTATATCTAATTATGCCTACCTATTTACTGTAAATATGAAATAATGCCCCTTTATAATACTTATAAAGGGGATTTTTAAACACTAATTAAAGCTATGAAAAAATAAATCTGCAATCAAGATTGATGAACAATATTTTTTTGCAATTGTAAGACTTTTTATCGATATACATAGCGAGCAGGTATCCAGTGGCGACCACGATTTCTTTGCACCCAACGTCCAGGAACCAATATTCTCCTTCTCGCTTGAACAGGGGTATGAACTCTAAATCGCACTGGTCTTCTGATTATTCTAACTGGAACCGATCGCCTAACTGGTCGTCTGATCTGAGCATCGGCTTGAAAAGGAATAAAGGTAACAGCAATTGGTAATATCAGCGCTGCACTAGCAAGCATTCTTTTAATACTCATTCGCAAACTTCCCTTTTATAATATTGACATCAAAGAAATTAATTTTTCATAAAATATCAATTCCTTTAACTAATAAATACTAGGGCTGAAAAAAGCTATACACTAGTGATAAAGGTCATTAGTTGAACCGTGACTAATGTCATGGATAAAAAATGTAAACATGACTCTGCTATTGAATAAAACTATTTTTAGAGGGTGGCACTATTAATTAAGACTTACGCAAAAATCGCCCAAAAGCTTAATTTGTCGAACCGCCAAGATGCCAAGAACGCCAAGAATTCGTAGAGTGTGTGTAAGTCCTATTAATACCGAAAACTTCGATTTTGATGTTTGTGGCAGTGTTTACCTGACGGCAATACGCTTATTACAACTCAATTTTGCCACCTGAAAAAAAAGGGACGGGCAAAATACCCATCCAGAAAATTCACTTTTACTCAATTGATAGTAAAATTTTTATTGCACTTGTACGGGGAAAGCACCAGGTTGCACAGCGATGTTAAGATTCTGCCCATTGCGACGTAATTCCATACGTAAGTCACTTCCGACTTGACTATTTTCTACTGCCTTTTGGACACTGCTGGCATCTGTGACTGCTTGATTACCAAGCTTTTGAATTACATCACCAGCACGTATCCCTGCTTTAGCAGCTGGTGAATTTGGTATAACTTTTACAACTAATACACCTTTATCTTCATTCACACTCAAACCGCTATTGGGATCTGAGTTGATATTTTGTTTTAGCTGAGGTGTTAACCCCACCATCTGAATTCCCAAGTAAGGATGTTGTACTTTACCTGTAGCTATTAATTGACTAGAAATACGTTGTGCTGTGTTGATAGGAATAGCAAAGCCTAATCCTTGTGCCCCTTGAATAATGGCTGTATTCATGGCAATTACTTGGCCACGAGAATTTAGCAAAGGCCCGCCAGAGTTACCAGGATTAATTGCTGCGTCGGTTTGAATATACTCTACTCGCTTATCAGGAGCGCCGATTAGATTGCTACTGCGTCCAGTGGCACTGATGATTCCGGTAGTTACTGTATTATCTAATCCAAGGGGGTTGCCGATCGCGATCGCCCATTCTCCAGGTTGTAGTTGATCTGAGTTACCCAAGGCTACTAACGGGAGATTATCTGCTTGAATCTTCACAACAGCAACATCGGTCAACTCGTCTTTTCCTAACACTTTACCTTTAAAGCTACGTCCATCCTTAAGTGTTACTGTTACGGTATCAGCACCATCGACTACGTGAGCATTGGTGAGAATACGACCATCAGCACTAATAATAAAACCGGAACCAGTACCCCGTTCTACCCGATTCTGTTGTTCTGGTAGTTGAGAACCAAAAAAGCGTTGGAAAAGTGGATCGTTAAATTCATCTGGTATCTGGGTTTTTACGGTTCGGGAAGAGTCAATTCGCACCACAGCAGGCCCTACCTTTTGCACCACTTGGGTAACAAAATTAGGATCTGTGCCTGCTGGTATTGGGGGAGCAGCATTTACTCGACTTACTGCCAAATTAGATGCACTTTCAGACACCTGCTGAGAGTGTCCAGCCATATAGCCGCCTGCCAATGTCATACCTGATCCCAGCAGCACCAGCGATAGAGAGGCGGCAGCCTTTCTCCAGGGTTTATGATATTTGGCATCAGCAGTGTTATGTGAAATGCTATTTGATGGGTGTTCTCTGTCGCGAGATTGGTTTTGCATTGCTGTCTGGAAGGATATTTAGATGTATTACTAATGTAGATATAATTTGTGACAGTTTTGTTGCAGAGGTATTGCGTTGTTGTGAAAGCTTTGGTATTTTATTGAACTGTATTGGAATATAGTCATTCGTAGAGACGTACATCGCTGCGTACTCTTTACCATGCCTGAAGGAATAGAAATGGTACAGGGGAAAATCTTACTTAAACCTAGCACTTTATGGACAAGTGTTAAAGAACGGACTGAACATGCTTTACAATGCGGTGCCCTACTGTCGATTCCGACAGAATTTGAATTTGTTGAACAGGATGGCGTGCGCTTTTTAGTGAGGATTTTGTCTAACCTGAATCGCAAAAAAGCAGCTAAGGATAAACAGGAAAAACAATCTGCTACTTCTGGTGAAGAGTTTAATCCTTTTTTGCCCTACGAAGAAAATTTATTTGTGGCGAATATCTCCGATACCCATGTATGTATTTTAAACAAATTCAATGTTGTTGATTATCATCTGTTAATCATCACTCGTGGTTTCGAGGAACAAGAAAGCTTACTCACCCTAGAAGATTTTACGGCTATGTGGGCGTGTTTGGCTGGTTTCGATGGTTTAGCATTTTACAACAGTAGCAAAACCGCAGGTGCTAGTCAGCGACATAAGCACTTACAATTAGTACCCCTACCACTTGCCCCTTCAGGGTTGCAAATACCGATTGAACCTTTACTAACATCAGCACAATTTCAAAACTCAAATGCAACTTTAGCAAAGCTTCCTTTTGTACATGCTTTCGCATCACTAAATTCTAATTGGGTGCGATCGCCATTGGCAGGGGCCCAAGCAACACTGGAAATTTATCACACTTTGCGTCACGCTGTAGGTTTAGATGCAAAGCAATCTGGTGCTTACAATCTGCTAGCGACACGAGAATGGATGTTAATCGTACCGCGATCGCAAGAGCATTTCCAATCTATCTCTGTGAATTCATTAGGATTCGCTGGTGCGCTGCTGGTGCGGAACGCGGCAGAAATGGAGATTCTCAAAACCCAAGGGCCGATGACTATTCTCAAAAATGTTGCTGTATCCTAATTGAGTTGGTGCGATGTCTACACCTGTGCTGGCAATAAAATCCTCTTCTCTGACTGGCTATGATTTCATTTTGAATGCTTTATCTGTCGCAAACATTTTTTGAATTGGTATAAATTTACTGCCTGCTAAAACTCTGATTTTACTTGACAGAGGTTTTTATCACTTCCAATTTTTGCAACAGCTTCTTAACCAATAAGGCCATTTTATCACTCGTTTAAAAGCTAAAGCATCTATTAAATACTTAAAGATTTCTAGCTATGACCATTCTTTAAAAGACCGATTGATTCAACTTGGTACTGGGTGTGGTGGCACACCAGTACTGACTATGCGTGAGAGATTAAGATAAATCTTGAGAATTTATTAAGTTTTTTAACTAATTTGTTCAACAGTTTCGCACCGCGAACTAATTTAAACTCCAGTTATTACCCACCAAAATCATATTTGAGGAATTTTTATGAAGTTAAATGTACATTTACGATACAGCACTTATGTCCTCAAACTAGTTACAATTGCTCTCTTTATAGTGATCACTTTGATAGTCACACTCTCCTTTGCCAACAATGGAGTTGCTGTCTCGGAAGTAATATGTAATAAATCTACTTCTAATGTAATTGCCAATCAAGCCAAGCAAATAGTCGATGAACTGCGCCTTGAGTTGGCTGGGGTAGAGAATCAGATCCGCAACCATCCCTATCTAACGGCTCTAGAAAACGGACAAGTGTCCCTGGAAAACCTAAAAGCCTTTGCCGGAGAGGAATACAACATAGTTAAGAGTGATATTAAGAGCGATAGCCTTTTAGTGCAACGCTTTGGTGGAACTCGTAATGGGAAATTCTTTCGAGATATTCTCTCTGGTGAGGTTCAATCCCTCAATTTGCTGTTAGATTTTGCCAAAGCCTTCAACCTCAATGAAGATGACCTGAAAAAGTACGAACCATTACCCGGGGCGCAAGCATATCCCGCCTATGTAGTTTCCCTTGCTCTATACGGTTCGGAGGCTGAAGTTGGAGCCGCCTTTTTATTCAACTTCCCTATATTCGGTGAAAATCTTGGAAGGATGAGTGCTGCACTCCAAAAACAATATCATCTCACTCCTAAAGATACAGCATTTTTCGATTTCTTTGCCAGCCCTATACCAAACTTTGAATGTAATTCTTTAAGTGTAATTGAAGCAGGCTTAAAGCATGGTGCAGAACCGCTCTTAATCAAGCGTGCAGCGCGGTTGCTGCAAGCCTATGAGAAGTTGTTCTGGGATACAGTTGCGTCTGAATAAATATTCAGCCTTCGGGATTGAACTGTAGGCTTCGGAGGTTATTCGTTTTAACAGAAAATCAAGACTTAGGTGTGGTTAAATCTGTCCGAAAGCCAGTCCCTAAGCTGGATTTATCCCCTTTTCCTGCACCCTATTGACAAAAATGCAATTACCTTAACCTGTCAATGATGCGCTATTCATCCCCGGATTCAGCAACGCCGCTTTTTTAAGCTGAAATCCCCCCAGCAAATATCAGTAGATCGAAAAGTTTGGCGATCGCTCTGTGATGGATACTTATCTAAGTAAATTTTTATTATAAATTAGTAATTTTAAATACAAATTTTGAATTTCTTAGTCGGGCTTGTAACATGAGTAAGAGCAAATATCGCACCAAAATATGTGTATAAGTAAATCTAATTCTCCTAGAGGGTCAGCTATTAAGCTAATCGGCATTTAAATACCGATTAGCTTATCTATCAATATTAAAAGAATATCAATTTAATCATTCTCAAGTGTTAGTGTTTCCCAATCTAAACCTGATGCTATTTGAGCAAGTTTATCTAAATCAGTCAGGTTATCTAAATAGGGTAAGCAGCCTAAAACTGGCGTATTAGTGAGTGATTGAATCAATTGAAATGGTGCCCAGTCGGCTATTTCTGCATCCGTTCGGGGTTGTACGCAATTCAAAACAATGCCTTTGAGATTGAGGCGCGATTGTCTAGCTAATGCCACATTCGCCACTGCTTGAGCGATCGCACCCAATCTCACTGGTACTACCAATACTGTTGGTAAACGCCATTCTCCTGCTAAATCAGCTACCGTTAATTCCTCAGTTATTGGCGAACCTAACCCTCCCAAGGCTTCAACAAGTACAAAATCACGCTGCGATCGCAACTTAGACAAAGCTTGCCACACAAGTGCTAAATCTACTCGGCGATTTTCCCGTGCTGCTGCTATAGGAGGAGCAAGAGGTGCTTGAAAGTATAAAGGTGTAATTTCTTCAGCAGATTGTTCTAGTACAAATAGCTTTTGATACCACTCGCGATCGCCAACCCCCGATTGAATCGGTTTCATGATTCCCCAGCGACGCTGCGGGTAATATTTTTGCCAATAAGCTGCTAACGCTGTTGTTAAAACAGTTTTACCAGCTTCCGTATCAGTTCCAGTAATTAGTAGTGTGTTTAACATTAATTTCTTTGGCCAGAAAATGGTTGTGTTCCATCAGTCGGCGGCAAAGTCGGCGCTTCAGTAATGGTCGGAATTGGCAAGGGTGTCTCTGTGGGAATTGGCAAAGGTGTCTCTGTGGGAATTGGCAAGGGTGTCTCTGTGGGAATTGGCAAGGGTGTCTCTGTGGGAAGTGACAAGGGTGCTTCTGTTGGTGTTGGTTTGACTGGTTTTTCTAATGCAACATTGAGGTTGTAATTGCTTTCGGCAACTCCTGAAAGCAGAGTTAACTCAATAGTATATCTACCAGTAACCAACAATGTGCCTTGATAAAATGTGACTTGTTGGGCAGTATTCTCAATTGGTTGTCCATTGGGACTTAAGACTGTTAGCAGAATGGTGCTTCCTGGATCAATAAACGTGTTTAATTTAGCACCTTCTCGCCCAAAAAAGCTGTATTGGATGATTTGATTTGCTTTGAGAGTACCTTGAACCGTGGTTGGCTTAGACGCTGTAAGCTTGAGGCGCTTAGTAGATACAACAGGTTGATCGTTGTTAGTAGGTGTGGCTGTTGGTGTTGGTGTGGGCGTCGGTGTTGGTGTCGGTGTGAGTGTCGGTATCGGTGTGAATGTAGTACCACCAGAAATTACTGGTGAAGGGAAATTTTGTGGAAGCGTCTCATCTGATGTTTTTGACTGACTGCGGATGGAACTTACTAGTGCCCAAGAACTAAATCCTGCTACGATCACTACAGCAATGGCAATTGCAGCGATCGCTAACGGATTATCCAAAATTGAGCTACTGGGACTTGGTGGAATCACAGGATTGGGTTTTTTGGGTGAAGCTGCTGGTGATACTAGGTCAGGACGGCGACCAACTGCCATTGTCTGCAAGTTAGACACATTTGGGTTAGGGACAGTAGGTTGGGTCAGAGATTGCAGTGCTTGAGATACACTAGCAGCACTTTGATAGCGATCACTCGGTATATGATTCAACATTCGATTCAAAACCTGGGCAAATCGCGGGTTCACTTTTACCCACCGCTGCCAATTCCAAGTTAGTTGGTTTTGATCGAATAGATCTTTTGGTTCTTTACCAGTCAACAAAACAATCGCGCTTACTGCTAATGCATACAAATCACTACTAGGATAAGCTCCCCCTGTTTGCATTTGTTCGCTGGGAGAGTAGCCTAGTTTTCCTACGGTGGTTCCTGGCAGCGGATTATCTGGCGATTGTAAACGTGTTGCCAGTTCCTTTACCACCCCAAAGTCAATTAACACAGGTTTAGCGTCACTATCTCGCAAAATAATATTTTCTGGCGAGATATCTCTATGAATAATCCCTCGACTGTGAATATGCTCTAAAACAGGCAACAACATTTGTATCAGTTGCAATACTTCAGCCTCTGTGAAAGTTTGATCTATAGCTTGACGTTCAGTCAGCAAAGTTCGGTACGTCTGACCTGCAACGTAGTCCTCCACCAAAAATAAGCGTTGGTCTTGCTCAAATCTTTCCCGGAATTTCGGTACTTGTGGGTGTTCGATTTGATATAAAATGGCAGCTTCTCGATGAAAAAGCTCTTGTGCCCTCTCCCAATCCAAAGCTGACCTTGCTGTTAAATTCAATTCTTTGATCGCGCAAAGTTCGTTAAAGCGCCTCTGGTCTTCTGCCAGATAGGTTCTACCAAATCCTCCTTGTCCGAGAATTTGAATTATGCGGTAACGGTTTTGCAAGACAGTGCCAACTGTAATCGGTGGTTGCATGATCGATTGATTGAGTGTAGTAGCAACTGAGGAGGAAGTCACCTACAGAGATTAAGTCCAAGAGGCGACGGCACAGTTACCTGCGGCAATATTCTACTGTAAAATTCCAAAAATTCTGCCATTGGGCTATTTCCCAAATTTATTCGAGTGGCGATCGCCCCAACATCTAAAATTACAGCAGTTCCCGCTATTGTAAGGTACGTTCTCAGTCCCGAAAGGGTACAGGAGATAGCGGGGAGGGGAGAAACTGTACTTCATAACAGCAGGAAGCGCTGTATTATCCGTTTGAGTTGCAGGACGGATGCAGTTATTGCTGCACCCAAGTGGAGCGATCACAACCACCCAAAAATCAGAGTATACACAATAGTATTAATTTTATCTCAGCAAAAATATGGGTACTAACTAATTTATCGGTGATTGGTAGCTTACAGTTGACAGAATGTTCGCGGATAGATTCAACATCTAGGATATTTATTGATTAACTAAAAACTTTTAAGTAAAAATATTTACAACACTTTGCTTATGTAGAATTTCTTTTGTTAAGTAATGTTTTAGGAGCAAAAAAATCTCTTTATTTAATCTTTATTTAATCTTTATCTAAAAACTTGCCAGTGCGTGGATAAATTTTGTCCACACCTAGCGTCTTCTAAGTTCTATATTGTCATTTTTGTCAATGCGTAGACTACAGAGTAATAAGCTACTATAATCTACCTAGAAAGAGGTGCTATACTGTGTGAGCACAAACTCTTTAATATCACTAAAGTTGTCAATCCTTTACTTTCTAGCTATCAATGAGGTAATTAGAAGAACCTACCACACCAAATAATGTTTAAGCGATTAGGGTTATTTACCTCAACCAAAAAATTGAACTATAGACCTAGTGGATGGACTTGATGTCAGTTAAGCTATCAATAGCTTGTTTGCCAAGAAGACTAGATAATTAGCGAATAATAAATTTATGCAAAAATGTTTAAATTTTGTATGGAAGCTTCAACAAAGCTTACAGATGTTTTTTTAGGCTATTTCTTGGTTAAATCTATTAAATCTCTAATGATAATATTGCTATGAACGCACATAGAGGATCTGCTGTGCTCAGTTCTGCAACTTTCAAAGTGCAACCATCTGCAACAGGACTGAACGATAATCATCGCCTGCGGCTGTTTTCTGGCTCTGCCAATGTACAATTGTCTCAAGAAGTTGCTCGTTATTTGGGCATGGACTTGGGGCCAATGATTCGCAAAAGATTTGCGGATGGAGAACTTTACGTTCAAATCCAAGAATCGATTCGGGGTTGTGATGTCTATTTAATCCAGCCATGTTGTCAACCTGTAAACGATAATTTGATGGAATTATTGATTATGGTTGATGCTTGTCGTCGAGCTTCTGCGCGACAGGTGACGGCAGTAATTCCCTACTATGGCTATGCTCGTGCCGATCGCAAAACGGCAGGACGAGAGTCAATAACCGCCAAGCTGGTTGCTAACTTGATTACCGAAGCTGGTGCCAACCGCGTTCTCGCAATGGATTTACACTCGGCTCAGATTCAAGGCTATTTCGATATACCCTTTGACCATGTTTACGGTTCACCAGTATTGCTGGATTATCTAGCCAGCAAACAACTGCCAGACGTGGTAGTTGTTTCTCCTGATGTTGGTGGTGTAGCACGAGCTAGGGCATTTGCGAAAAAACTGGATGATGCTCCACTGGCGATTATTGACAAACGGCGTCAGGCACATAATGTTGCTGAAGTGTTAAATGTTATCGGCGATGTTAAAGGCAAAACGGCAGTGTTAGTGGATGACATGATTGACACTGGAGGAACAATCGCAGAAGGAGCGCGATTACTGCGTGAAGAAGGAGCGCGTCAGGTATATGCCTGTGCAACTCATGCGGTATTCTCTCCACCAGCGATGGAGCGGTTGTCTAGTGGCTTGTTTGAGGAAGTCATTGTCACCAATACCATTCCCATACCAGAAAACAATCGTTTTCCACAACTAGTGGTGCTGTCAGTAGCTAATCTGTTGGGAGAAACTATCTGGCGAATTCATGAAGATACTTCAGTCAGTAGCATGTTCCGCTAACTACATTCCCATTACAGGGATAAATTACCCACATTGACCCCTTGATCGGGTGCAGTGTGGGCTTTTGCTTTTAGTTATTACGCCAACACTAACGTCCCTTGTGAGCGAAAGCACCCCTAATCGCTGCACAATAGCTTTTTTATATGTGGTAGTAAAATGGATGCAGCACTCCCAAATTAGAATATTTTGATTCAGTTTGGACAATTTGGGTAAAGAGGAAAAAAGGATGGTTACAACTCCTAAAAAAGTGATTTCAGTTTTACCTCTGGAAAATGGCGATCGCTTATCTCGCTGCGAATTTGAGCGGCGCTATCAGGCAATGCCGCATCTCAGAAAAGCTGAACTGGTTGAGGGAGTTGTGTATATCATGGCATCGCCACTGAGAATTAAAAGTCATGGGGAACCACATGGAAACCTGATCGGGTGGTTGTGGAACTATAAAACGGCAACCCCTGGCGTTGTTCTGGGAATTGAACCGACAGTGCGTTTAGATCCAGATAATGAACCACAGCCTGACGCGGTACTATTCATTCCGGGCAGACAGGCATTGATTAGTGAGGATGATTATATCCAAGGCGCACCCGAACTGGTGATAGAAGTGGCAGCAAGCAGTGCAGCCATCGATTTACATGATAAAAAACGCACCTATCGACGCAATGGAGTACAGGAGTATATTGTCTGGCGAACATTAGATAATCAGTTGGATTGGTTTAGGCTGCAAGCAGACGAGTATGTTTCGCTACCAACCGATGAGCAGGGAATTATTCGCAGTCGGGTGTTTCCGGGGTTGTGGTTGGCCGTATCTGCCTTGCTCTCAGGAGAAATGGCAACAGTGTTATCTGTGTTACAAGCAGGTTTAGCTGCCATTGAACATCAAGAATTTATGCAAAAGTTACAGCAGTTTTCAGGTGAATGACCGTGCGATAGGGGTAAAGCGCATTGCTCATTGGTGTCAACTTAAGCCCAAACTCTTTTAAAACCTTGTTTCCAGCCTCTGGTTGGAAATGCTGTGACTAAAACTCTCTTTAATGCGTGAATTTTGAATTGTTAACATTCTTATACAGATTTATTTCTATACTTATACGTATGATTAAAACTGTTTTTACCTCCCCTCATAACTTTTCAAGACGAATTTTGAATTGATTTTTCCCCACTCCCTTACCTATACAGCCAAACCCGGAGTAGTGAAAGCAACTGCTCAGTATCTACAGGTTTGGTAATGTAGTCAGAGGCTCCAGCTTCAATGCATTTTTCCTTGTCGCCTGGCATGGCTTTGGCAGTTAAAGCAATGATTGGTAGTGAGCGAAACTGTTGTAGCTGGCGGATGGCGCGGGTGGTTTCATAACCATCCATTTCCGGCATCATGATATCCATTAATACTATATTAATCTCAGGATTAGCTTGCAGTCTCTCTATGCCATCTCTGCCATTTTCGGCAAACAGCACTTGCATCTGATAGCTTTCTAAAAAGCTGGTCAAGGCAAAAATATTTCTGAGGTCATCATCTACAATCAAAATTTTCCGATTAGCCAGTACCGGGTCAGTTTGATGTAGTTGCTCTAGCATTTGCCGCTTTGGTGTGGGCAAATTTGCTTGCACCCGATGCAAAAAGAGAGCAGTTTCGTCTAACAACCGCTCTGGCGATCGCACATTTTTAATAATAATTGTCTCTGCAAGTCCCCGCAGCTGAGTTTCTTCCTGTCGGCTGAGTTCTTTACCGGTGTAAACAATTATCGGCAGTTTCACAAGCTTGGGTTCAAGTTTTATCTGTTCAATTAGGGCAAACCCGCTCATATCGGGCAGACCGAGATCCAGTACCATACAATCAAAGTGATGCGATCGTAAAATCGAGAGGGCTTCTGCCCCCGTACCTACTGCTGTACTCTGGACATCGCCGTTACCAATCAGTTCGATAATACTTTGGGCTTGTACGGGGTCATCTTCTACAATTAGGAGATTTTTTACTTGACGCTCAATAAAACCTTTAATCTCAGTCAATACCTGAGTTAGCGCTTCTGGAGACACGGGTTTTTGTAGATAGGTAATCGCTCCTAGCTGTAATCCCCGTTGTTGTCTTTCATCAACAGAAAGTATGTGTACTGGTATATGTCTGGTATCTGGTTTATGCTTCAGACGATCCAGCACCGTCCAACCATCCATCTCTGGCATGTGGATATCTAGCATAATCGCATTGGGCTTAAACTGTTTTGCTAGTGCTAGACCTTGTTTGCTCTGTAAAGCAACAATAGTTTTAAAGCCCTGCTCACGTGCCATATCTAGTAAGATACGGGCAAATTTATCGTCATCCTCGATAATTAGCAAAATGCGATCGCCTGGTTGAATTATTTCCCGGTCATCTGGAATATCGTTGGGTAAGCTGGGAAGCACTTTCACTGATGGAGAGATGTCCACAGTTGTGGGTCTGCTTTCCACGATTGGCAGCTCTTTGATGGTCAATGCTGTAGGAATAGAGGTGATTGGCTCAAGGGGTGGTGTGCTGATATTTTGACCATTGTTTTCCTTTCGCCTAGGCAAGTAAAGGGTGAAGGTGCTTCCCTGTCCTGGTTGGCTGAGTAGTTCAATTCTCCCTCCCAACAGTTGAGCTAATTCACGGCTGATGGACAAGCCCAATCCAGTCCCGCCGTACTTGCGGCTGGTAGTACCATCTGCTTGCTGAAATGCCTCGAAAATAATCTTTTGCTTTTCGGCTGGAATGCCTATGCCCGTGTCGCTGACGGCAAAAGCAATCATGGAATTATCAACTTGAAATATTTGTAATTTCACACCTCCCTGTTCTGTAAATTTAAAGGCGTTAGCTAGGAGATTTTTCAGCACTTGTTGCAGACGTTTGGAGTCATTATAAATTGTTGGGGGTAACTTCTCATCCTGTTCAATAGTAAAACTGAGTTCTTTATTGTGGGCAACTTGCCGGAAAGTCTGCTCTAGAGATGTCTGCAAATCTGCAAGAGCAATTTGCTCAATATCGAGCGACATAGTACCCGACTCAATTTTTGCCAAATCTAGAATGTCATTGATCAATTCCAGCAAATCAGTCCCTGCTGAGTAAATAGTCCGGCTGTACTCTATCTGTTTGTCGGTCAAGTTGTTAAGAGAGTTATCTGCTAGCAGCCTTGCTAAAATTAATAGACTATTTAACGGTGTCCGCAGCTCGTGGGACATATTCGCCAGAAATTCTGACTTATATTTGGAAGACAACGCCAGTTGTTCAGCTTTTTCTTCAAAAGACTGCCTTGCTCGCTCAACTTCCTGGTTTTTGCGAGCCACTTCCTGATTTTGAACCTCTAATAATTCTGCCTTTTCTTCTAGCTCCTCATTTAATTGTTGTAATTCTTCGTTAGATTGCTTGACAAGAAATTGTGATTCTTCTAACTCATGCGCCTGTTCTTCCAGGCGTTGATTGCTTTGCTGTAGTTCTTCTTGCTGGGTTTGCAGTTCTTCTGTTAAAGCAACAGACTCTTCAAGTAGTTGCTGTGTTTGCAATTGTGAGGCGATGTTATTTAAAAATACACCCAGATTTTCACTCAATTGCTCTAAAAATGTTAGATGCAACGGGTTAAAAGATCCAAAAGAGGCAAGTTCAATTACAGCATTTACCTGGGTTTCAAATAGTATGGGCAATACAATAATATTTAGCGGTGGTGCTTCTCCCAAACCGGAAGTGATGCGGATATAGTCACTGGGAACTTCCGTAAGGAGGATTCTTTGTTTTTCTAGGGCGCATTGTCCCACTAATCCCTCGCCCAAGCGAAACTGATTTGCTAGATTTTTCCGCTCTTTGTAAGCATAACTACTCAACAACTTTAGTACAGACTGGTTGTCTATAGATTCCATTACATAAAAAACGCCCTGTGATGCTCCAACCAGTGGTGCTAAATTCGACAAGATCAGCCGAGATGAACTTTCCAAATTTCGTTGCCCTTGGAGCATCTGGGTAAATTCAGCTAAGTTAGATTTTAGCCAGTTTTGCTCGTCATTTTTTTGAGTTGTGTTTCGCAGATTAACGATCATTTGGTTGCAGGTGCGTATCAACACACCAATTTCATCTTGGCGATCGCTATCTGGTAAACTCACAGATAAATCCCCATCTGCAACCTTTTGAGCCAAATCAGAAACTCGCTTTAGCGGTGCTGATATATGTTTGGTCAGGGCGAATCCGATCAAAGCTAAGAGCAATGAATATAAGGGAATACTATAACCAATACTGGCAAGTGTTTGCCGAGCAGCAGCTTGTGCCTTGTCAGAGCGCTGTTTTAGCAGTGTATTCTCCTCATATTCCATCGTCTGGATAACTTTACGGATTTCACTCATTAGCTGCTTACCTCGGTCTGTCAGAACGACCTTTTGAGAAGCTTCAAAACCTTGGTTCTGGCGCAAATCAATAGTTTCTTTAAGTTCGTCCAGCTTCTGAGTGATTAATGGCTGTAAAATATCCAGCTGCTGTTGCTGCTTGGGATTATCTGTTGTTAAATTCTGAAGATCCTTAACTTTTTGATCCAGTACTTGAATGGCTGCATTATATGGTTCTAAATAGCGCTGTTCTCCAGTCAGAACGTAACCACGTTGCCCAGTCTCAGCATTTGTCAGTTGCAAGTTGAGTTCTTCAAGCTGACTTAACACCTTGTAAGTATGGCTTTCTTTGCTCGAAGTTTCAATTAGCTGATTGGTGCTTTGGTAGGAGATTAGACCAATGGTGGCCAGAGTTGCCAAACTCAAGGCAAAACTTGCTCCAATCTTGGCTCTAATCTTCAAACGGTTCAACATTCTTCCAGGCAGGTATTCAAATTATTTCTGTTTTTGAGACTATTTTAATTATCTTTTGGCTATCCAAAATAAATGGGGCATATTTAGTTTATGTAGGATATATCTAGTTGTTTCGGACTAACTATTATTTGTATCCTCATTTTCTTAAGAATATAACGTTACTTTAAATAATTACTTAAAGATTATATAAATAATTATATTTTTATTTAACATCCTGCCCCTTTTATTAAAAATAAATCATTAAATAAATAATATAACTAACTTATTTCAAAACAAGCATTTACCTGATTTTACAATTGCATCTTGCGATAAATAATTAAACACTTATTTTTAGATTATAAATTTAATATTAGACTTTACTGTAAAATGGTGGTTCTTATGAGTGCAGTAATTAACCTAGTAAGACCTAAATTTTGCAAAGGTCAAAAGGTAGAATTTATTGGTGGATTGGCAACCATAATATAATGCTGTCGTAACTCTGGTCACTGGTCTTATCTTATATAAATAAATAGAAATGGGTTCAGAATTGGATATGGGTAGGATTGGTTATGAAACCACTCTTTTACTATTTGAAACAGATATTATTTTACTTGAAGATTACCTTCTTGTTGCTTAGGTTTAATGAGGAATACTAAATAATTCAATACTTATTTAATATTCTATCATGATGGTTAAATAACTCTCAAGTTTGAAAAAAAAGGTCAGATAGTAAAATTAAGTAGCCGGATAATGAAAATTAAATTCATCAAAACACAATTTATATGAACGCTAAATACAGTGGCTTTTAGAGTTGGATATGATATCTATGCCATTGTACATCACTTTACACAGCAACCGTAACATTAAGTTATCGCAAGCAGTATTCATTCCACAGAAAATTTAAGGTTTCAAAAGGCAACCTATACCCATAGAAGTATGAAATTTATTTATAGTACAAGGGTATTGCTTGGACTTATTGCTTGAACTATATAATTACAGTGTGTCGTAAAATCTCTTGATATTAACTTGACGTTTAATTAGAAGTTGGTAATAACTTGGCGATCACTTCTAGCCGCATCAAGTTCAGATTGGCTATAGATACTAAAATGTTGAATCTTGTTACCCTCTAAAATAGCTCTTGCACCTGCTACATAAATATCAGTGCCTTTTAATACCAATAAATAATGACCAAGATTCAGATGATGCTCATAATATCTAGCTAGCTCATCAGAAATTCCTAAATTAGTATAGTTATTTTGAGAACTGCTGATGTCTACCTCTGAAATATCATTTAGACTGCTTATGTTTTTAACAACTATTGAGACTTGACTCATTGGGAAGCCAGCGGTTCTCAATTCAGTAAGCGCTCCTTCTGCATCTTGACGCCGATAAAAAACCCCAAGTGCGTGTCTATAGCGATTATTTGGGGTCGAGTATGGCTCATAAACCCCCCATTGTTGAATATCACGGCGATTAAAAATCCTCTTGGCAAGACGAATCTCTATGTCTATACCGGTCACTATCACCAAATAGTAACCTTTACAGACAAGATCGCTATAACCCTGTGCTTGCTTTTCAGAAATTCCTAAATTTAGGAATAAAGAAGACAAACCACCTGCTAAAGTGGTAGCGATCGCAATTACTTCCGCTCCGGCTAAGATGACTGGACCTACACCAAGAATTACCAAGAGGACTAGACCGACTGATAAGTCTGTAAGACCACTTAAAGCATCACTAGTAGTGGCTCCAGCAGCATCTTCTGAGAATGTATTGCCAGTGTATTCTTTAATTTTAACACCAGCAATATCATTTTGTTCTTCTGTATTCCGTGCAATAACAGAAACTTTGTGCATTGGAAAATTAGAAGCTTTTAGTTCCTGAAGTACAAATTGTGCATCGGAATATCCAGCGAAAACTCCTATAGTTCTTCGCTCTTTTTCTAATGTCATTTTATCGGTTTATTGCAGTTAGAAGTGATTCCCAAGATTGTTAATTAATTTGAAGTAATTACACAGCTCGACGAGTTAGTAAACCCCAAAGGAAAATTAGTATCATTGCGCCAATAACAGCAAATAAAATGCTACCTAGAGACAAAGCTCCTACAGATGCAGCTGCGGCCGAACTACTTCCTAGCAATACTTGACCCAAATATCCACCGAATACGGCTCCAAGGATTCCTAATACAATGGTAGAGATAATACCGCCACCTTGGGTTCCAGGATAAAATAACTTAGCTAACGCACCTGCAATTAAACCCAAAACCAACCAAGCAATAATGTTAGTCATAGAATTTCTCCTTCACTGAAAATCTGCTTTGTTTGCATTTGACTATTTCATATTAAAGTTTTTCTCCAAAATTTTCGATCTATCTAGAGAACTAATATCAGAAATCTTTAGATATCATTTGAATATTTGCCAAGTCATCTTTGAGGATGAATATACAAGTTAGTCACATTGTGTACATTTAAGTATTTGTATAGCAGTCCTATTTGACATCATACAAGATGTAGATAAGGAAGCTAACCGCATTCTATATGAGACACGATGTGTAGCTAGCTTCACTGTATGGGTAAGTGTAGTATTTCGTAGAAAAGGACACAAAAAGAAGAAAGAATAAAGAAATATATACATTTCACATCTAGATTTTTGATTTTTAAAAAAGCGATATCAGCCGTTCAAGGCTCAGGACTGGAGACTATAGAAAGAGCTAGTTGATATAGTTGGCGACGGGGAAGGGAAGTAAATTTTGCTAACTGACGGCTAGCTTGCGATCGCGATATTCCTTGACTAATTAACTGTTTCAATTCGGCTTTCAATTCTTCTTCTGTCAGTTGGGGCTGACTTGGTGGAATTCCCGCTAATACTAATGTATATTCACCTTGGGGTTCTCGTTGGGTGTAGTAAGCGATCGCTTCAGCAATTGTCCCCCGCCAAAATTCTTCATACAATTTAGTTAACTCCCGTCCTAGCACAATTTGGCGATCACTTCCCCAAATTTCTGCTAAATCTTGCAAAGTATCTCGCAAGCGGTGGGGCGATTCATAGAAAATCAATGTGCGAGATTCTGTTTGCAGAGATTCTAAATGTTCTTGTCTGTGTTGAGTTTTCGCTGGGAGAAAGCCTTCAAAGACAAATCGATCTGTTGGTAGTCCAGCTGCACTCAAAGCAGTAATTGCTGCACTAGCGCCAGGAATCGGAACTACTGGAATTCCCGCTTCAATACAGGCTTTCACCAGTTCATATCCAGGATCAGAAATACCTGGCATTCCAGCATCGCTCACCAGAGCGATCGCTTTATTATTAATTAAATGCTCTAATAATTCTGGAATACGGCTGGTACGATTGTGTTCGTGGTAACTCATCTGGGGTGTTTTAACTTGAAAATGCTGTAGCAGTTTCCCAGTATGACGCGTGTCTTCCGCAGCAATGATATCCACAGTTTGCAAAATTCGTACCGCCCGAAAGGTAATATCTTCCAGGTTGCCAATTGGTGTGCCGACAATGTAAAGTGTTCCTGGTTTTGGATCGGTTTGCATGAGCAAGAATTAAGAGTTAGGAGTTAAAAGTTCAAAATAATAATTTACGTCTAATGCGAATTGAGTATTAGCCACACTCCATACCCAAATTTTGTTTTTTTGACCTGACGAAAGTTTCTAATTCATCAATTTCAATGATTTTGGGTATTTCTGGTCTTATAAGACGCGATAAATCACATCTCTACATCTGGGTTTTGTTGCTCATTCTGAACTGTATTGCGTCCTATCTTATTTCAATAATCTTAGTCCACTCAGGGTAACTAACACTGTAGAACCTTCATGGCCAATGACGCCGATGGGTAAGTTAATATTTCCGAGAAAGTTGCCGACTAAAAGCAACATAATGAAACTCAACGCTACAACTATATTTTGTTTTACTATGAGTTGCGATCGCCTGCCCAAATGTATCGCTACAGCAATTTTTTCTAACCTGTCTGCCATCAGTATGATATCTGCGGTTTCTAATGCTACATCGCTACCAGATACTCCCATCGCTATACCCACAGATGCTTGTGCTAAGGCTGGTGCATCATTTATTCCATCACCTACCATTGCAACCGTTTGATATTGTTGCTGTAGACGACGGATAACATCTAGCTTATCTTCTGGTAGAAGTTGGGCATATACCCGATCAATTCCGACTGCTTGGGCAACACTGCGAGCAGTTTGTTGATTATCCCCAGTTAACATGACAACTTGTTCAACTCCCAGTTTTTTTAACCGGGTAATAGTTGCGGCTGCTGGCAATCTTACTTCATCTGCGATCGCAATTACACCCATCACCTCTACTCCTCGTGCTACCCAAACCACTGTTTTACCCTCTTGCTCCCAAGATTGAACTATTTCTTGCAATTCTTCAGGTAAATTTTTCACATACTGTTGTACAAAAACAGCATTCCCAACAATTATTTGTTGTTCTTGGGAAATTCCGACAATTCCTTGTCCAGGTGAGGCTTGCACTTCGATTGCACCAACCCAATTTAAATCACTAGCTGCCTGCACAATTGCTTTACCGATGGGATGTTCGGAAGATGATTCTATACAAGCAGCAGTTTTTAATACATCATTAGTAGTGTATTCACTAACTGAAATTATCTGAAATACCTGTACCTGTCCTGTTGTGAGAGTACCAGTTTTATCAAATGCGATCACTCGGACTTTGGCAATTTTATCCAACTGCGCCCCATTTTTAAACAAAATCCCCTGTCTTGCACCATTGGCGATTCCTGAAAGCAGGGTGGGCATAATTGCAGCCATCAGCGCACAGGGAGAAGCCACCACTAGGAAAGTAAGGGCACGATAAATTGTTGTTTCCCAATCCCAACCCCAAAAAAATGGCGGTAAAGTTGCCAGTAATATCCCAGCTACTACAATGACTTTGGCATATCCTTTTTCAAAGCGATCAATAAACTCTTGCGAAGGAGGTACTTGAGTCTTTGCTTGTTCTACCAAACGAATTACACGCTGGATTAAACTGCTTTGGGCTGGTTTATGTACTTTAATTTGCAATGCACCATAGCCGTTGAGTGTGCCGGCAAATACTTCTGCATCGACTGTTTTTTCTACAGGTAAAGACTCGCCTGTAATCGCAGCTTGATTGAGGGTGCTGTAACCGGATAAAATTATCCCATCGGTAGGAATTAACTCTCCAGGTTTGACGACAATCTGATCACCCACTTTTAGCTGACTAATAGGAATTTCCTCTTCTCTTCCCTGAAGCAAAACCCTAGCTGTATCTGGTGTCAGGCTCATCAAACTACGGATACTCCGCTCAGTTCGCTGCATAGCATAGCCTTCTAATGCGCCACTGATGGCAAAGATCAGAATCAGAATAGCCCCATCAATAATTAGATGGTATTCTCTTCGCCATAAGCCGAGACTAGCAGCACCAATGGCGGCGACAATCATCAGCAAATCTACATCAAGTTCTTTTTCTTTGAAGAGAGTAGTCAATCCCTCCCGCGCACTTTCGTAACCACCAATTACATAAGCAGCAGGTAGCAGCAAGAATGCCAATCCCAAAGCGCCGAGATGCAAGGCGAACCATCCGAGAAATAGTAGTAATCCACACAAAAGTGCGGCTACGGTATCTGCGTGTTCTCTGGTGAATTGGTTCAAACGTTGCGAGTAGAGCATGAGAAGTGAATTAACAGGACTCTTTCACGCTAAACCTTAACATTAATGTTAATGTCAATAGTGTAGGAGTTAGGAATGAAAACTTACATAGTGTTAGTAAATTGTAATTTTTGTAATCTATGGCAATACATTGTAAGGATAAAACTTGATGCTAAAGCGAATCTATATTGATAACTTTCGTGGCTTAGGAAATTTTGAACTTAATTTTTACTCAATTAATTTGTTTATCGGTGAAAATGGTTCAGGTAAATCAACTGTTTTTGAGTCTTTGAGAAAAGTTCAAGACTTTTTAACTGTGAAGAAAAACTACAAGCTTTGCTAATTTCTCATCATCCTGAACTAGTAAATTATGAACACTGGTTGCTTAACTATTAAAGAACTCACTGATGCAGTGGGTGGCAGTTTAACTCCGCGGATGGTGCGTCATTATCATCAATTGGGACTGCTACCGCAACCAGTGCGATCGCGCAGCAATTACCGTCTCTATACCCAAAAAGATGTCCTCCGGTTGCAACGGATTGTTGCACTCAAGCAGCAAGGATTCCAGCTAAACCACATCCGCAATATTTTGGAAGTCGAACCAGAAGCTGACACAACTGTTAACCTCATGGGACAACTTCAGCAGCAATATCGGGCGGTGATGCAACAAATTTCCCAACTGCGGCAAACTGCATCAGCATTAGAAGGATTATTGGGGCGCGATCGCCATTGTCAAATTATCCAGGCGGAAGTTTTAGCGCAACTGAAGTTACTCGATGTTGAAACCCAAGCCGGATTGGGGGGATTGGAAAATCTCTGGAGTGGCTTGGATGCCGAAATTCATAACCATTCAGAAGCTTTTACCGAATCGCTACAACGCTTACTTCCTGATTTGTCTCAGCGTTCGGAAATTGAACAGCATTTAATTTCTCAGTTAGTTTTGGCTTGTGGTGATGTGAGTTTAGTGTCCTTTGTCAAATTGAGTCGAGATGCGATCGCAGCTAGTCGAAAAGCCCTATCTTCAAGTTGTCAAATTGTTGTCGATACTCAAACGGTTGCTGCTGCTTTAGATCAAACCCGATTGCTTCACTTAGGATGTTGCACCCAAACTTTGATTAATAACCCCCATATTACCACTGCCACAGAGGCGGAACTCGCTTTTTGGCAACATCAAGAATGGCGAACAAAATTGCTGCAAGTAAGTAATGGATGTGTGCTGGTAGTTGGTTATGCTCCCTCAGTACTTCTAGAAGCTTGTGAAGCGATTGCTAACCAAAAAATTCAACCTGCATTAGTAATTGGAATGCCCATTGGCTTTAGCCATGCTCCCGCAGCCAAGCGACAACTGATGCAACAAGGGATACCTTATATTACAGTTGAAGGGACTTTGGGAGGTGGCGCATTAGCTGCAACTGCCTTAAATGCTTTGGTTGAGTCACTGATTGATAAGCCAGATTGTCATTGTTATCTCAAATAAGTGCTGAACAATGAGTATTCACTTAAGACAGTCTCAATGAAACGAGTTTCAAAAGCCTTGCATGAAAATGTTCTAGGAACTGGGATTTTTTACTCAGCACTTAGCACTACTGAAAATAATATTGTTAAATAATATTGAATTTGCTACACTTTACCAGTTTTAGTAATTCAATAATTCATAATTGTGACCATAAGTTACCAATTCGGTATAAGTTGCAATCTAACTTAGAAAAATTTATAGTAAACAGACTTTGGCAATTAGAGTATAAATTATTATGCTATCCAAGCTAAAGCGAAGTATAAATCAGCATAAGTGCTTGGGATTAATTAGAACTAAAGATAACTCAGATGTATAATTAGCCCGTCTCCTCCATAATCTTTAAAAAGATCGCGATTTAGGACTGGCAGGCTTTCTATTTTTACTTTAATTAAGGGGCTTATGTGGCAACAAGAAAAAAAAGATACTTCGATAGTCAGGCTGATACTATGGGTTGCCTTAGCTACAACCCCGATGGCAGCATCTCTGGTGGTATCAGCACCGATGCTGGCACAATCTACACCGGAAGCTACCTCTTCGCCACTGCCACAAACAGGGCAAAATGAATCGATAGTGCGGATTGACGGTTCCAGTAGCTTAAGTGCAATCAACCAAAACCTGAAAGAAAGTTTTGAAAAACAGTTTGCTGGTAAAAAGGTTGAAGTTGCTGCTAACGGCACTGAGACGGCGCTGAAAGAATTGTTAGATGGCAAAATCGATATAGTCGCAATGGGGCGCGGGTTGACGCCGGCAGAAAAAGCTCAAGGACTAGAGCAAATTCGTTTGCAGCGTGAGAAGATTGCGATCGTAGTTGGTGCAGACAATCCTTTTAAAGAAAGCTTAACTAGTAAGCAATTCGCCCAGATTTTTCGGGGACAAATTACAAATTGGTCACAACTGGGAGGGCCTTCAGGAAAGATTCGATTCATCGATCACCCGAACACGAGTGAAACTCGCAATACTTTTCGTACTTATCCAGCCTTCAAAACTGCTGAATTTGCCACCGGGACTAATGCTACCCAAGTAACTGGCGATAATACCGCAGAAATCATTAAACAACTGGGCAAAGACGGCATCAGCTATGTGTTAGCTAATCAGGTGTCGAAGTTGAAAGGGGTGCGAGTTTTGCAATTACATCAAGCCTTACCAGATGATGCTAAATATCCTTTTTCGCAACCTTTAGTTTACGTTTACAAAAAAAATCAGAGTTTAACTACAGTAGATTTTCTTGGCTTTACTCTAGCACCCCCAGGACAGCAGGCTATAGAAAAAGGTAGAACTGCCGAAGCCGAGGCGATCGCAGCCAGCGTCTTACAACCTGCTGTTGCGGCTTCCCCTGCGCCTACGCCTTCTCCTAGTGCTACTAATTCTGTATTTGGCGAACAGCCTTTTGTGGCTGCTCCGGCACAAAGCACTCCAATTGTAGATAAAGAAACACCATTGTGGTTGCTGCTACCTGTCTTTTTTCTGACTGTAGGTGGATCTGTACTATGGTGGATTCTGAGAAAACGCCCATTGCCCCCTGAGACAACAGACAATTTCCCAGAATCAAATCCTCATCCACCCAATGGAGAAACAGCGGCGCTCGTCGGGGCCAGCACAGGTTCCTCCCTGAATGGAGCGACGCTAGAGGAGCAGGCAGTACCGCACTCATCAGAGCAAGAAACCCCCGATCGCACTCCTTTCAACATCTACGCTCAAACACAATCTGACCTGACCCAAAATGCTACTCAGGGGACAGCAAATTTAGTACAAGAGACAACTAATGGTACTTCTAACCTCTATGAAGGCAAGACATCGGGTGTCGCTAATGGATCGGAAAATAACACCTTAGGAGCCGCAGCTTTAGGTGGTGCGGCTATATCAACAGGCATCGGGGCGGCTACTTGGTCTACTTTTAATAACAAAGAAACAGAAACAGACGCAATTAATGAGACAGTCGAGCAAAACAATTATACTGAGACAAACACTCCTGAGTCTGATGACGTTGCATGGGATATAGAAGCCCCGGCGGCTGTAGTAAATAATTCATATCCTCACCTAGCGAATATTCCAAAAGAGGTATCTGATGTGGAACTGCCTTCATCTGAGGTGACAGCCCCACTCCCGGAATTACCAGATGTACCAGAAGTAACATCTGATTTTGGCTATTGGGACACAGCTATTAGTGAAGATGAGGCAGATGAGGAACTTCAGGCAGAATTGAACTGGCTAGAGAGTATCACCTCAACTGAAGATACAGCCTCAGTAGATGAATTGCCCTTAGCGGAGTCTGAGGAAGTGGCAGATGATGTGGAAGCATCAGCGATAGAAACATCCTCACTGCTTGATTTACCTGAATTTACAGAAGATTTATTGAGTGAAGATGCATTGAATGTGGTAGCGGACGCAGCCGAACCTACTTTCATTTTGCCAGAGGAAGAACTTCCAGCCGAGCCGACTGTTGGGGAAGGTGTTGCTGAAGCTAATTCCACAGATTTGGCGGCAGCGGGGGCTTTAGCAGCAGGTGCAGGAGTTGGTGCTTGGGCTAGCACTTTTGGATCGAATGCTCAAAATGAGACGACCGCAGCCGAAACAGCTACTGGTTTAGTTGATGCAGATGAAGAAAGCAGTATTGTGCTGACACCAGATACTCATACATCGGCTCATGTATCTTGGGAGATTTCCGAAGCCAAGAAAGCAGCACTGCGGCAACAAGGTGGCTCGCAATTAATAGTGCGGCTGTATGATGTGACTGGCATTGATTTGAGTTATCAAAGTCCACAGCTAGTAAAGCAGTATGAATCTGAGGAAACAGCAAACGACGGATCGATAGAAATTCCCCACAGCGATCGCGACTACACAGTTGAAATTGGCTATATTGCTGATGGCGATGCCTACGGCGGTAAACTACGCTGGTTATTTATCGCCCGTTCTGCAATTGTTCGTGTCTTCAGTCCTGTGAATCCAGATCCGATAGTTGATAATATCGCAATCGCAGATAAAACAGATGTTGGTTTGGTAGATACTCAAGAAGAGATCGGTGAAGAAGAAAGCAGTATTGTGCTCACACCACATACTTATACATCAGCTCATGTATCTTGGGAGATTTCCGCAGCTAAGAAAGCAGAACTGTGGCAACAAGGCGGGTCGCAATTGGTAGTGCGGCTGTATGATGTGACTGGCATTGACTTGAGTTATCAAAGTCCACAGCTAGTAAAGCAATATGAATGTAAGGAAACAGCACATGATCGCTTTGTGGAAATTCCCCTCAATGATCGCGACTACCTAGCTGAAATTGGCTATATCGCTTATGGCGAACACTGGTTATTCATCGCCCGTTCTGCGATCGTTCGTGTCTTTAGTCCTATAAATCCAGATCCCGTAGTTGATGATGTTGCAATCGCCGATCAAACAGATGTTGATTTGGTAGATGTTCAAGAAGAAACCAGTATTGTCCTCACACCCCGCACTTCCCAATGGGCTGATGTCTCTTGGGAGATTTCCGCAGCTAAGAAAGCAGCACTGCGACAACAGGGCGCCTCTCAATTGGTAGTGCGGCTGTATGATGTGACTGGCATTGATTTGAGTTATCAAACTCCGCAGCTGGTACAGCAGTATGAATGTGAAGAGACGGCACACGATCGCTTTGTGGAAATTCCCATCAGCGATCGCGATTACATAGCTGAAATTGGCTATGTCGCTGATGGCGGTCGCTGGTTATTCATTGCCCGTTCTGCGATCGTTCGTATCTTTAGTCCAGTGCCTACAGATTCGACAACAGATCCCACTGTTGAAAATGTAGCTTTAGTAAGCGAAGCAGCTGTTGGCTTGGCAAATGTAGAAGCAGAAACTGCCCCAGAAGAGAGCAGTATTGTCCTCACACCCCGCACTCCCAAGTGGGCTTATGTCTCTTGGCACATTTCCAAAGCTCAGGCGGAAGCACTGCGACAGCAGGGCGGTTCCCAATTAGCAGTGCGGCTCTATGATGTCACCGGGATTGACTTGAATTATCAAAGTCCCCAGCTTGTCCAGCAGTATGAATCTGAAGAAGTAGCACGCGATCGCTTTGTGGCGATTCCCGTGAGTGATCGCGATTATATGGTTGAAATTGGCTATATTGCTGATGGCGATGCCTACGGCGGTAAACTACGTTGGTTACTCATCGCCCGTTCCGCTAACGTCCGGGTATTCAGTCGTTCCTACGGAGATTTCTGGTTTGTGGCTGATGCTGAGTTAATTATTCACGGAGCAACTCAACCAAATACCAGCGTAAACATTGGTGGACATGCCATCAAAATCAAACCCGATGGTACTTTCCACTTACGTCTTCCCTTTTCAGATGGTTTAATTGACTATCTGATAACGGTAGCTGCTGATGGGGAATCCCCAAGAACTATCCATAAGAAGTTCTCTCAGGAAACTTCCGAAAGCTAACATTACCTAAGTTATCCCCTCTAACCCAATTCTCCCTTTTTAGGGAATGTAGGAAGGGGGGATTTTATTATATAGCAGTTTTCAGATGGATAAAATACACTACTCTAATCTTTAAGCGCATGTTCTAAGTGGGTAAGTCTTGTAGAGGCAATTGGGAAAGATGAAGTAATTTCTGAAGTAGCACTCCCAGATTTTTCACTTGTGAGAAATCCGGGTTTATTGCCTAGAAACTAGAATAATATGAAGAATACACAAAGCTCAATAGTTGTACATACATTTATCGGCAAATAATGTAAAAAGTTTGCCAAGATAAGTATTTCAGTATAAATATGTAAGTAAAATATTGACTGTAATTTCCTGTAGTGTTATTGTAAGGTTATTAAGATGTTCTCTAGTTTCAAGCTAAACACTCACATAGAATAGCCCACAAGGAGGGTATCAAAATCTTTTTACCGGGTGAGAGTCAACTGTTGACTATTTTCAAGGTAGCAAGACTTAGGCGCTGGCAAAAACCAAATATGAAGGGTGGATTTTAGGTATTAAAGCTGAATTTTTCAATGCTTATTCAGTGATTTGTACTGAATAAAGATGATTAAAAAAGCCTGAAATGACCGATTATCCTGAATGCACACCTTCATTAATTTGTAGAGTGCTTAAGACTTAGATTAATCTGAGATAGTTAGATAAGTGATACGTACAAGCCTTTTTATCTGGTAAATCTTCAATAAATTTACTGATGAGCTTCAATGGTGAAGTATAAAGTATCCCGAAAACGTCAAATTTCGGTAGATTGTCGTCGTCGAAAACAGCAATAAACTCAAGATTGAGAACTGAAGTTACTAAAAAAATTGATTTAGTCAGGTAAAAGTTATGGCAAATATCATTGGAACCAGCGGTAACGATACCCTATTGGGTAGTGATGACGCGGACACGATTAAGGGTCTTGCAGGTAACGATACCATCACAGGTAATGATGGCAACGATACCTTAATTGGTGGTGGCGGTAAGGATCAATTTGTTTACAACCTCAGTAACGGAATTGATACAATCACTGATTTCGGTGGCATAGGTAAAGGTGTAAATACCTCAGCAGCAGTCATTGCCGAAGTGGACACCTTAAAATTCCCCGACTTTGACTTTTTCAGTGCCAAAAACTTGCTCCTTACCCAGAATGGCAGCAATCTGGAAATCAGCTTTGAAGGGATAGGTCAGACCATAGTCATCCTGCAAAACTTCAAATTAGAAAACTTCAAGAATCTGAAAGCTTCTGGGACAACACCAGCGATTGGCAATATCTTGTTTGCATACCAAACTAGTATCACCGACAGCTTTAATGTCCTGGATGCCAACTCCACAGATACCAAGCTGGGCATCAAGAACACGGTGACTTTTCTTAATGACCTCGACAACAACATTACGGGTTTAGACGACTCAGATGATGTCATCAATGGTCAGGCGGGTAATGACAAAATTGACGGCAAGAGTGGCAATGACTTGCTGCGGGGTGGCGCGGGCAATGATACTCTCATTGGTGGCACGGGGAATGACACTCTTATTGGTAATACGGGCAATAACTCTCTCGTTGGTGGTGCTGGTGACGATGAATTGAATGTTGATTCATCAACAGGCAATAATACCCTTAATGGTGGTGCTGGTAACGATTACTTGATTGCTGACAGTTCAACAGGCGATAACCTGCTCTCTGGAGGGGATGGCAATGACAGCTTCTCTTTGAGAACCCCATCTACTACCTCCTCTTCTTTAGTAACTCAAACGGTAGATGGAGGTATAGGTGAAGATTTCTTGTCCGGCAATTACTACTTTGCTACGGCGGGGATCACCTCGACTTTCAATGCTGCTACTAACATTGGCTCGATTACAGCGGGCACGGATCGGGTTAACTACAAGAATATCGAACGATTAGAGATCAGAGGTACACTCAAAAATGACTTGATTGTGGGGACTAATGGCAACGATTTACTCTTTGGGGGTAGTAGTGGAAATGATCCGACCTATGGCAATGATACGATTTTTGGCGGTGAAGGTAACGATGAGTTGAGTGTTGATTATTCAACAAGCGATAATATCCTCAACGGTGGCGCTGGTAGCGATCGCTTGAGTGCTAGCTCTTCAAAAGGCAATAACCTGCTCTCTGGTGGCGATGGCAATGATTCTCTTGACATCTCTGGGTATTTCGACTTCTTGCAGAGCAAATATACCAATCCCACCTCTGGCAATAACACCCTTAACGGTGGCGCTGGTGACGATTCCTTAAGTGCTGACGGTTCAACAGGTAATAACCTACTCGCTGGTGGCGATGGCAATGATTCTCTTAATGCCTATGCTGCCTCTGGTAATAACACCCTCAATGGTGGCACTGGTAACGATGAATTGAATACTGATTCAACAGGTAATAACCTGCTCTCTGGGGGGGATGGCAATGACAGCTTCTCTTTTACGTCCCCATCTACAGCCTCCTCTTCCTTAGTAACTCAAACGGTAGATGGAGGGATAGGTAAAGATTCTTTATCCATCAATTACTACAATACTACTCAAGGAATCACTTCGACATTCAATGCCACTACTAATGTTGGCTCAATTACATCGGGCACAAATCGGATTAACTACAAGAATATCGAACAACTATCTATCAGAACTACAGCCTATGATGACAATATTGTCGGGACTAGTGGCAATGATACAATAGGTGGGGTCAATGGGATCAATGGGGACGATGGTGGCAATGATACAATAGATGGGGGCAGTGGTGACGATTACTTGTCGTTCGGTAATGGTGCTACTCAAGGAATCACTTCGACATTCAATGCCACTACTAATATCGGCTCGATTACATCAGGCACGAATCGGGTTAGCTACAAGAATATCGAACGATTAAATATTTCTAATACGGCTTACAATGACTTGATTGTGGGGAGCAATGGCAACGATACGATAGGTGGGGTCAATGGGGTCAATGGGGTCGATGGTGGCAATGATACAATAGACGGGGGCAGTGGTGAGGACTTGTTGTCGTTTGGTAGCTATTATGCTACTGAGGTAATCACTTCGACATTCAATGCCACTAATAATACTGGCACGATTACATCGGGCACGAATCAAGTTAACTATAAGAATATCGAACGTTTAAATATTTTTGGTACAGATTACGATGACTTGATTGTGGGGAGCAATGGTAACGATACGATAAATGGGGCAGGTGGAAATAACACGATTCTCGGCGGTGCA
Source organism: Nostoc sp. (assembly GCF_036917515.1). Taxonomy (GTDB): domain Bacteria; phylum Cyanobacteriota; class Cyanobacteriia; order Cyanobacteriales; family Nostocaceae; genus Nostoc. The sequence continues at coordinate 45,354 of NZ_JBALDE010000171.1, forward strand.
GGTAAGGATTATCTGAGTGCTAACGCTTCAAATGATTTAAATTTAAATGTTAATAATCTGCTCTCTGGAGACGATGGCAATGATTCTCTTGACGTCTCTGGTTTTTACGACGACTATCGCGGCAATTTCTCTCTCATTGCTATTTTGGGCAAAAACACCCTCAATGGTGGTGCGGGAGACGATAACTTAGTTACTAATTATTCATCAGGCAATAACTTACTCTCTGGGGGCGATGGCAATGATACTCTGACAGCCGCTGGTTCAGCCTCCTTATACTCCCTATATAAAGTTTATACTGTCTCTGGCAATAACACGCTCAACGGTGGTGCTGGTAACGATCGCTTGATTGTTGATTATTCATCAGGCGATAATCTACTGGATGGAGGCGATGGCAATGACTACCTTACAGCCTCTAGCGCTACTGGTAAGAACACCCTCAAAGGTGGTAATGGTAATGACTACCTCACAGGTGGCAATGGTAATGATAGCCTCTATGGAGGAGCTGGTACTGATACTTTTGCTTTCAATAGTTACAATCAAGGCGTTGATAATATTTATGACTTCAACGCCACGAATGAACTGATTCAGATATCGGCTGTTGATTTTGGTGGCGGATTATCAACACCTTCACTTAAGACAAGTCAGTTTACCCTCGGAACATCTGCAACCACAAGCAATCAACGATTTATCTATGACAATATTACTGGTGCATTGTTCTTTGATGGAGATGGCAGTGCGTCTGGGTTTACTCAGGTAAAATTTGCACAAATGTCTGCTGGATTGTCACTAACAGAAAAGAATTTTGTGGTTGTTTAATCGTAATTAGCGCTATTGTCTAACTTTAGGTACGGAATGGGAGGTTATATTTTAAGCACCTCCCATTAAATTTTTCAATAGAGACGTAGCAGTGCTACGTTTCCATAATGGTTCTGGATGCATATTTAATTTCACCAGATGTTTAATGGTTTCCACCAATTTGCGCCAAATCGACGCATCTGTAGGAAAACCGGAAAAAACTTTTCCAAATCTCTGCATTTTGCAGCCTGAAAACATTACTGCATAAGGCATTAACGTATCTAAACGAAGTTATGCGGTTTTCAAGGTTCAGGCGAGATGCGTCGATGAGCTTCAACACACTTCCTAAAAGTAAAATATATTACTTAAAATTGTTAAGGTTTTAACAAAAACTTAGCATTGGGCATCTGTTGCTCTGGAAAAATTGCTTGAGTTAGACATTTCCTAAATGTTAACGTCTACAAGGTGACACAGGATTTGGAGTGGTTTTTTTTAACTATGAAGCACAGACACAAAGTAGCTTTTAGCTTGACATCGTTAATCGGTCTCAATTTAATATCTAGCTTAGTTGTATTTGATGAGGCGAAAGCCGCACCGCCGAGAACCCCAGACAAAACTGTAAATTGCGAGATTTTAGTTGTGGGTGGTGGACTTTCTGGTGTAGCCACAGCTTACGAGGGGTTGCTAGCAGGGCGAACAGTTTGTCTCACAGAAATTACTGACTGGCTAGGAGGACAAATTTCTGCTCAAGGGACATCTGCGTTAGACGAACGCCCAACTCAACGAGCTTTGAAATTCTATTCTCGCGGCTATCTGGAATTGCGAAACCGCATTGGGCGTAAATACGGTAAGCTTAACCCCGGTGACTGCTGGGTAAGTGAATCGTGTTTTCTTCCCCGCGATGCTCACACTATTTTGACCCAGATGCTTAAAGATGCCGAAAAGCAAGGCAAAGGGAAATTGCAATGGTTTCCCAACACAGTAATTAAGGATTTGGAAATCGCTGCTGATGGCAAAATAATTAATAGTGCGATCGCAATTCAACATCAACCACCAAAAGGCGCGCCACCTCTCAATACTTTTACGTTATCTCAAAGCATTGAAGATGCTTATAGCTACGAAAACTCATCTCGGTTTACTAAAACTATTCTCCGTTTCATCCCCAAAGCAACGGAAGAGAATGCTCCTAAATGGTATGTCGTAGACGCTAGCGAAACTGGAGAAATTATCGCCCTTGCTGATGTCCCTTACCGATTAGGTATTGATGCCCGTTCCTACCTAGAACCTTCTGCTTCCAGCGCCAACAACGACCCATATTGTCCTCAAGGCTTTACCTACACCTTTACAATGGAGGCCACTAAGGAACCGCAACCGCAGACAATGCCTACATTTTATCCACAATATGCGCCATATTTCAGTTATGAATTGAAGCGACTGGCTAACTTTGATTTAGTTTTTACTTATCGTCGCATTTGGAGTCCAAACAAAGGGAAATCAGAAAAATTCGGCGGAGTCAGTTTTACTGCACCTACACCAGGGGACATCTCAATGCAAAACTGGACTTGGGGTAACGACTATCGCCCCGGAACAGCCCAGGATAACCTAATTTATAACCGCCAACAGTTACAAGCGACTGGACAGTTAGAGCCAGGAGGGTGGATGGGAGGACTGCGGACAGAAGCCCTGCGCAAGGCTGAGGAAAACGCTTTATCTTTCTATTACTGGTTGGTAGCTGGGACTACAGATTCTCAACTTGGGGATGGTGTCAAGCAGCAGCAACCCAATAACCGCTTTGTTTCCGGTTTAAATTCCCCAATGGGGACAATACATGGTTTATCAAAATATCCCTATATGCGAGAAGGACGGCGGATTATTGGTCGCCCCAGTTGGGGACAATCCGAAGGCTTTAGTATTGGGGAAATTGATATTTCCCGCCGAGATTATAATGATGAGTATTACCCAAAGACTCTGCCAGCAGATATGTATCGTCGTCTACGAGCAGCAGTTGCAGGTTTAGAAGCAATATCAGTAATTGACGGTAAAGTTCCGCCAGACAAAGCAATGCGACGGACTCGTTCTACCATTTTCCCTGATGCTGTGGGTATTGGTCACTACGCCATAGATTTCCATCCTTGCATGGTGAATAGTCCCCCAGAAGCACCTGGGAACATAGAACGTCCAGGCGAAAGACGTGGTGCTGGTCAAGCTTATCCCTTCCAAATTGCTCTGAGGGCGATGATTCCTCAGAAAATTGATAATTTGCTAGTAGGTGGTAAAAGTATTGCGACTAGTCATATTGCTGCTGCTGCCTATCGAGTACACTCCTTTGAATGGTCATCTGGCGCAGCTGCGGGAACTGTGGCTAGTTTTGCACTCAAAAATGCGATCGCACCTTACCAACTAGTCGATGATTTACCTAAACAAGAGCTACAACTAGAAGCACTCAAACGGCTTTTGCAACAAAATGGCAACCCTACCGCCTTCCCAGATACATCTATTTTTAACGAAAACTGGGATAATTGGAAATAAATAGTCATTTGTCATTGGTCATTGGTCATATCAAGTCCGGTTAATCACTTATGATTACCGAATCTGTGCAAAAATCCTAAAAGCCTCTTTACCCCTGCCCCCAGCAAGAACTGCGGTCTAAATGATAAGTCTTTAGCCGGACACGATATCATTGGTCATTGATTAAAGACAACGAACAAATAACAAATGACAAAGGACAAATGACAACGGACAATTAAACAATGAACTAAACTAATTGCTTGTAGTGTAGTTTTGTAAAATTATCTTGACCAATTGTTTTATGGTTATGACAATTTCAGCAGACGTTTACGGGATGTCCACAGCACCAACTATAGCTCCTGAACGGTCTAATCAAGTTACCCGTAAGACTTATCCGAATTACAAAGTGATTGTATTAAACGATGATTTTAATACATTCCAACACGTGTCTGAATGTTTAATGAAATATATTCCAGGAATGAGCGGCGATCGCGCGTGGGATCTGACTAATCAGGTACACTATGAAGGTCAAGCGATCGTCTGGGTTGGGCCCCAAGAACCTGCGGAACTCTATCACCAGCAGCTGCGCCGAGCAGGTTTGACAATGGCACCTCTAGAAGCAGCTTAATTATTATGGGCAAACCCACCGTAGATCCCCTCCGCACGGCTTCACAAAAAGCCGCCAGACTGGTTTGGAATCACTCAACACACCTTTCTGGTCTTATCCCCATTTTAGAACGTCTTTGTCAGCAAGATGGTATCCAAACTGTGACGCCGGGAGTAATTGGGCGGTCAAAAGGTCACTGTCCAAAAATGCAACTGCGCATTTCAGTACCCATTCGTGGCGGCTATAAAGTCATTGCCCGGCAGGGGAAAACGGTACAAGAGGTATTTATTTTGACAACTTTGCCCCAGGAGCAACTAGAAGCTGCATTAGCGATCGCCATGAAATGTTAATCATGCCCCATGCCTCATACCCAATCACTATTCCTCAACCCGATGTACTGCAAATTTGTGTAGCGGCAGACTAACAATACAAGAAAAAGTTAAGAAATATGACAGAGCCGTAGTTATTTTCAAAGTCATGACTACAGATTCCCAGTCGGGTAAAACTATTTTTTCTATGCCAAAAGCTACACAGTAAACTAGCCAGTAACTAAAGCTCATTCTAAACAGAATCCGCTCTGTTTCTTCCATATCATTTGTTTGCTGCTTACTGTCCCACAGTAACAACAGTCCAATAATGCAAGCTACAAAGGAAACAGCAACTACAGATTCGTGACAAAATATATTTAACGAATGCATTTGTGTTTATTCCCATATTTTTCTAGGTGAAACTCAGTCTAAAGGAATATTCCTTGTAGAGATACAAATTATTTACAAACCTCAATAGATTCAATACTGCTGAGTGAAAAATCTCACTTGCAACTCAGCATTCATAACTCAATTAACCTTCATGACTGGTTGTCAAAATTGAAGCGTTTGCAACAATTGCTTCTTTATGTATAAGAAAGGTTTAAGTATTTCCAAGAAATGTATAACCAATTCCTAAAAATACTTAATAATTTGCAACAATTGCTTCTTTATGTATAAGAAAGGTTTAAGTATTTCCAAGAAATGTATAAGCAATTGCTAAAAATGCTTAATAATTTGCAACAATTGCTTCTTTATGTATAAGAAACGTTTAAATAATTGCAGGATTTGTTGTAATTAACTTATGAGTTAATCTTGCTTAAAAAATCAAAATCTTTTAAGTAAAATTAACTACCCTCATCCCTAACCCTTCTTCCAATTTGGGAGAAGGGGAGCCAATTTCAAAGTCCCTCTCCCAAATTTGGGAGAGGGATTTAGGGTGAGGGCTTTCGATAAACATAATTTTGAGCCACTTTCCAATAGCGCGAGAAGCGTTTCAAGTCAATATAGCCGTCATAGTTAAAAAACGGTTCTACCTCTAAAACTTCTACTGCTATAGAACGCTCAATTTGATTACAGATATCATCAAATCGGGGACTGGGACTATTGGCTGTGACAACTAAATTAGCATCATGTTCTTGAGCAAAAGTTAAAATTTCTTGTGCCACATTGCCACGGCGAATAACAACAGGTAACTCTAGCAAACATTCGTAGATAAAAGTCAGACGTTTAAGACTCAATTGCCATTCCTCTATCAAAGCCTCATCCCAAACCCAGATAGCTGGGGCATCGGGATATTTTTGCAATGTAGGATTATTTGGACTGAGGCAATCTCCATGTACCCAAACAATTGGTTTATTCATTTTTTACCTTTCTTTCCACGTTGCCAACTTTGGCTATTAGGTTGTTTGCTAAATTCGCCTTTGGGAAAAAGTCGCTGTTCTAATTCTTCATAGCTGCCTTCAAAATCACAATGGCCGTAAAGGGAGCATTTCTGACAATAAATGCTTTTGGTGTAGCGTTCTAAGTTTTCACGGTTGAAAAAATATGGTTTCTGACTAAAAGTGCTAGTAACCCACTGCCATGACATATTATTACTAGCAGGATCTCCATCTAAAAGATGTTCCAGAAACCATTTGGCTCCTGCTTGCCAACAAATACGCCGCCAATGGACAATATAAGCCGCTAGCCACATTCGTCCGTGGTTATGTAAATAGCCAGTTTCTCTCAAATCACCACTGAAACTGTCAATGCAAACTCTGCCTGTAGTTCCTTCTTTAATATCTTGCGGCAATTTCGGTGCATATTCGCTCACAGTATAACCAGTTTTGTACTCTTCTTGGTCTTTCCAGATTTCATTCCCTAGCTTCATATACAACCGTTGCCAGTAGTCGCGCCAACCTAACTCATTAATTATTTTCGTAGCTTCATCTTGGTTTTGTACCTGGTCAAGGACATAATCTCGAATTTCTCGCAAACTCAAAACGCCATAGCGGATATAAGGCGAAAGACGCGTGACTGCACCTGTAAAGAAATTACGTGTTTGAGCGTAGCGAAGTGGGTCGATTTTTTGCAGCGCTTCTTGTGCTGCTTTGTGTCCCCCTACAGTTTCGCTGATGTGGTCATCGCGTTGTACTGCATCTGGGAATTGTTCGTGCAGGTAGGCTACCAACTCATCGCGGTTGGTAAATTGGCGTTGCATATCTTTAGTCATGTGAACTTTGAAGTGTGGAATAAATAAAATATTTGTAGGCTAAGTCATTATTATGGTGGATAAATATAAGTGATCGCTCTCACCCTGATGAGAGAACTTAAGCAAAGATGAATGAGTGCGTAGGCATAGTTCGCTGCAAGCATCGCTTTGATACCGATTTTCTCCAGGTTCTCAGTAAGTAAAGCTAAAATATTAGATAAATCTGTCACTTTTCAAGACGATGAGCCTGTGTATCAATCCTAACTGCCAAAATGCTGACAACCCAGATAATCCACTACGCTGTCAAAGCTGTGGCTCTGAATTGCTACTAGAAGGATGTTATCGAATAACACGACCTATAGGCAAAGGTGGCTTTGCTAGAACATTTGAGGTAAGCCACAGTGGCAAGCTAAAAATTTTGAAGGTTCTTATACTAAATCAAGCTAAAGCGGTATCACTTTTTCAGCAAGAAGCTGAAGTTTTAAAGCGACTAAATCATCCAGGAATTCCTAATGCTGAGGAATATTTCAAGTTTTTTCCTCAAAATAGCCAAGAGCCAGTTCACTGTTTAGTAATGGACAAAATTGATGGAGAAAATTTATACGAATGGTTAGAAAAACGTGGTAATCGTCCCATCAGTGAAAAGCAAGCAGTCTTTTGGTTAACGCAGTTGACGAATATTTTACACAAAGTACATCAGCAGCAGTTTTTCCATCGGGATATAAAACCTTCAAACATTATGCTAACTGCTGATGGACAGTTGGTATTAATCGACTTTGGTATAGCACGGGAAATTACCGGAACCTATGAGAAAAAACAAGCAGCAGGTCAAATCACAAAATTTGTTTCTGATGGCTATGCTCCATTAGAGCAAATCAATGGTCATGCTGTTCCGCAATCAGATTTCTTTGCTTTGGGTCGTACTTTTGTCCATTTTCTGACAGGAAAATATCCTCTTGATCTGATGGATGACCCCTATGACGATCCATATACTGCTGATCTAAACTGGCGTGTTGAGGCTAATCAAATATCTCCTTTATTAGCAGATTTTATTGATCATCTGATGATGCGACCAGTAAAGGAGCGTCCAGCCAATACCCAGGTAATTTTGGAAAGATTGCTAGAAATTAATGAGACTTTATATCCCACGAAATTAACGAAACCAGAGTCAGTAAAACCATTACCAACAGTCAATGGGCAAACATTTTTTTTAGAACGCACTCTTGGTAGTTGGTACTCTGGACATTCTGACATTGTTCGGACTTTAGCAATTATTCCAGATGGGCAGACTTTGGTTAGTGGAGGTGATGACGAGACAATTAAAATATGGAACCTGTATAGTGCTGAGGAAATTAAAACAATTACACCGCATTCAACAAAAGTATTTGCTCTAGCAATTAGCCCAGATGGGCAAACTTTAGTTAGTGATAGTGATGATAGTGATGACCCAGAAATTATATTGTTTAGCATGACAACGGGTCAACAAATTCGCACAATAACTGGGCATTCAGAATATGTCAATTCTTTAGCAATTAGTCCAGATGGACAAAAGTTGGTTAGTGGCAGTCATGATAAAACAGTAAAAGTTTGGAATTTGCATAATGGAAAAGAAATTAGTACTTTAGCTACATATTCAGATCGTGTAACTTGTGTGGCAATCAGCCCTGATGGTCGTACTGTGGCTAGTGGTAGTGCAGACACAACAATACAGATATGGCCAAAACGCATTTTAAGCGGGCATTCAGCGTGTGTTAATTGTATTGCCATTAGCCCAGATTCTCAAATACTAGTCAGTGGTAGCGATGACAAAACAATAAATGTATGGAACCTCAATACTGGGGAGAAAATTTGTACTCTTGTAGGACATACAGGATTAGTTTTGAGCGTAGCATTCAGTTCCAACGGTAAGAATTTAGTGAGTGGCGGTGATGACGGAAAAATTAAACTTTGGGATCTCAGTACCAAAGAAGATATTTGCACTCGCAATGGGCATTCTGGTAGCGTGAATGCACTTGTATTTAGCCTTGATGGACAAATTTTTATCAGCGGTGGTGAGGACAATATGATCAAGATATGGCGAATATATTAGCTTAAGACTAGAGTAACAGACCTATTTATATGAATTGAGAAGCTGCAAATTAATTTTAGACACTGATAAATAAGAATGATTGCTCAATCTATGTACAATTCTAAAGCGATGTCTACGACGAGCTACGCTTACGCAATTTCTCCTACCTTCATCATGAGCAACATTCCCCAAGTTGGACAACCAGCGCCAGATTTCTCTACACCTGACCAAAATGGTAATGCAGTTACTCTCAACGACCTCAGCAGTCAGTGGGTTGTCCTTTACTTCTATCCCAAAGATGATACACCTGGTTGTACCACCGAAGCGAAAGATTTCACCGAGTTGTATCAAGACTTCAGCGCACTGGGAGCAAAAATCTTAGGCGTAAGTCCAGATTTGGGTAAGTCTCATTGTAAATTTATCAGCAAACATAACTTGTCAATCACCCTTTTGAGTGACCCAGAACATATTTTGACAGAAGCCTACGGCGCTTGGCGCTTAAAAAAATTTATGGGCAAAGAATATATGGGTGTTGTTCGCTCAACCTTTCTAATTTCACCTAATAAAATTATTGTCTATACTTGGCCTAATGTGAAAACCAAAGGTCACGCTCAGGCAGTTTTAACTCAATTACGGGAATTAGCAGCCACCTAACGCAACTGAATGCAAGTATAGTTACGGCAATGCTACGTAATATTGCTCTAGAAACTGTTAGCGTGATGATTAAAGTAAATAATTAGATTTTTTGCAATTTGAAATAAATATGATTCAAGTCATCCAAGCCCAAAATATCACTCTTGCCTACTTAAAGAAAAAATTTGCTCTGTATAAATCTGAAGATGAGCAATTTTTTACAGAGTGGTTTGACTACATACCTGAAATGACTGAATTAGAAAAGCAATATTTAGACAGAATTAAAAATAACTATCTCAATGTCCTTGAAAATGCTCCTCTTTTAGAAGAAGCAGTAAAACTGGTAGTATTATCTCCGTTGCTAGATTTAGCTGGTTTTTATCGTCCTCCTTTTTATATTGCAACAGAAGAAAGTATAGAAATTTGCGAACAAGCTATCATTGATAATGAATTAAATACCGAAGATGCTAAAGAAGTTATTAAAGGTCAAATTGATGTCCTAGTTCTCCAAGATCAGCTATGGTTACTTATAATTGAATCTAAAAGGTCTAGTTTTTCCTTGGCAAAGGCAATTCCGCAAGCTTTGACTTATATGTTGGCAAATCCTCAACCTGAGCATCCTGCATATTCTTTAGTAATGAATGGAGAAGATTTCCAATTTATTAAATTGATAAAACAAGATAAACCAATTTATGCTTTATCTGATCGATTCACTTTATATAAACGCGAAAATGAATTATATAAAGTTTTGAATATATTAAAAAAAATAGGTCAACTTTTAAGTTAATTCTTTTTGCTATTTGTATCTAGGTTAATACTGGAATAGTATCATAATAATTATATTGCATTTTTTTATTAAATTATGGTTCAATTTATCCAAGCACAAAATATCGGGCTTGCCTATTTGGAAGAAAGATTTAGTCTACAGCTAGCCGAAGATGAGGCATTCTTCACAGAATGGTTTGAAAATTTACCGGAAATTACAGATTTAGAAAAGCAAGATTTAAACAAAGTAAAACTTCATTATCTCCGTTTAGTCAAGCATCCTCCTTTGTCAGAAGAAACGGTAAAATTAGTAGTTTTATCTCCTTTACTCAATTTAGCTGGATTTTATGATGAGCCTTTTTATATCAGAGGCGAACAATCAATAGAAATTTCTGCGGAAGATGAAGGAGAAATTATTAGAGGTAGAATTGATATTTTAGTTATTCAAGAACAATTATGGTTGTTAGTAATTGAATCTAAAAGGTCTAGCTTTTCTCTTTTGGAAGCCGTACCTCAAACAATTGCTTATATGCTGGCTAATCCCAATCAAGACAAACCTAATTTTGGATTAGTAACAAATGGTAGTGATTTTATTTTCTTGAAACTGACCAAAGAAAATCAGCCAAAGTATGCTATATCTGATCAATTTACACTATTGAAACGAAAAAGTGAACTGTATCAGGTTCTAAGTGTATTAAAAAATTTGAGTCAAATTTTGAGTTAATTTATGTCTATTCGCCCTATCTACCTTGATTGTCACGCTACCACACCTGTAGATGAACGGGTATTAGCAGTAATGCTTCCTTATTTTACAGAACACTTTGGCAACCCAGCTAGTATTAGTCATGTTTACGGTTGGGAAGCAGAAGCTGCTGTGAAGCAAACGCGAGAAATTTTAGCAGCAGCAATCAACGCCACACCAGAAGAAATTGTTTTTACGAGTGGGGCAACAGAAGCAAATAATCTAGCTATTAAAGGTGTTGCCGAAGCTTATTTTAAAAAAGGTCAGCATATTATTACTATTGTCACTGAACATAGTGCAGTAATTGACCCTTGTAATTATTTAAAAAGTCTTGGTTTTGAAATTACTATTCTCCCTGTCCAAAAAGATGGATTGATTGATTTAACTGAGTTAAAAAAAGCTCTACGTCCTGAGACTATTTTAGTATCAGTGATGGCTGCAAATAACGAAATTGGTGTGTTACAGCCTTTGGCAAAAATTGGGGAAATGTGCCATGAACACCAAATCCTATTCCACACCGATGCCGCCCAAGCTATTGGTAAAATTCCCTTGGATGTGCAAGCGATGAAAATTGACTTGATGTCGCTAACAGCACATAAAGTATATGGTCCCAAAGGTATTGGAGCGCTGTACGTCCGCAGACGCAATCCTAGAGTGCAACTAGCTCCTCAGCAGCATGGTGGCGGACATGAACGGGGGATGCGTTCTGGTACATTGTATACACCGCAAATTGTCGGCTTTGGCAAAGCTGTAGAAATCGCTTTGGCTCAACAAGAGACAGAAACCCAACGCCTCACCCAATTAAAACAAAGATTGTGGGAACAGCTTTCGGAAGTTGAAGGAATTCATCTTAACGGACATCCTCAACAGCGATTGGCAGGAAACTTGAATATCAGTGTTGAGGGAGTGGATGGAGCCGCACTTTTGCTAGGATTGCAGCCAGTAATGGCAGTTTCTTCTGGATCTGCTTGTTCATCGGCAACTACTGCACCTTCCCATGTTCTCACAGCATTGGGACATTCAGAAAAGCTAGCTTATGCCTCGGTGCGGTTTGGTATTGGCAGGTTTACTACAGAAGAAGAGATTGATATTGTGGCAAAACATGCGAGCGCTACCATTCAAAGTTTACAAAATAAACGGTAAGCATGAAAATCAGCAATGCCTCTTGTTTGGAAAATCGCTTTTCTATAAATTGATATTATCTGTGGGATTACTCATATCAAAAACCTTAAATTCAATTCCTTCTAACTTCAGCCTCAAAGCCTCTAATAAGAGATTTACCCTTTCTTCAATAAAAATGGTTAGGGCATTTTCTGGAAGTGCATCGCCTCTTGACCATTCAAGAATGATTGTCGGTATAAGATGAGAGCGTAACACTGTCTCTAAACCAGAGTCGTCATATTCTTTGAGATAATGTAATGGATTTCTATCGCTAATTTTCAAATTAGTTATTTGAGACAGATAGGCTATATTCATCAAGCTGTCACATTCTATTTGACTAGCAATACCACTCTGTTTAATAAAATTAACTGGAAATATGTGGTGCAAGTTAGGTTTATCTGTTAGTAAATAATAAACATCGGATAAAACATCTCTATGGGGTTTTGCCCAATCTTGCGGCTTATGGTTTGCATAAAGTGATAGTATCGCTCTGGATAAGCGACCTCTATAACTGTAGAAAGATTTTCTCAGCGAATTTTTGTCAATATCAAATTGATTGAATGAGTAAGTACTATTAGCCTTTTGTTGATTAACAAAGTATATATGTTGCCACAAGTGAGTAGTGTTTGTTAGTAAATCTGCATTATGAAAACTATAATACCAAAAATACTTATTTAAAAAACTATAATCTGGTTTATCATTCCGATAAAAATATGCTGTGATAGTCAAATATAAATATCGGTAAGGAATTAATCTCCCACCCTTTATATGCAAAATCTTATCAAAAAAATCAAAAGTTTTCGCAACTGCTATTTTAAAATCAGACCATACAGCTTCAATATGCTCTGTTTTTAGCTCATTAAGATACTTGTTAGTAATACTTTTTATCCCAGCTTCGGGAAATTCAAGATTTACCACTACAGCTAGCATCTGAAGTAATGTCCAATCATCAACACTCACTTATCTAAATAGGTAGCAATGGCAGAATTAGTTGGCTGAATGCGATCGGTGTATGTAGACATTAAATTAACCTTACTTAACTTTGAGTAAATATCAAGATTGGCGTGTGAATTTTACTGATATAAGTAAAATTCCATACAAAGGTAATTGATATTTAATTAAGTGGCAACTCAGATTTTAGAAAATCCCTGCAACTTTTCTTCCATGCCGACATTGCCCTGTAAGCCGCCTGTGTGTACCAGTAACAAGGAGTCGCCTTTACAAAAAAATCCCTGTTGTAGTAAATCCATCACTCCGTAAAACATTTTGGCGGTATATACGTAATCAAGGGGTACGCCATGTTGTTGTGTGAACTGTTCACTAAACAGTATTAACTCGTCGTTCACCTTTGCATAGCCGCCAAAGTGATAATCACATATCAATTCCCAGTCAGCAGGAGAACTATATGGTGCAGGTAAATCAGAGGCGAGGTAATTTGTCAACAAAGTTTCAATTTCATGTGCAAGAAATGCCCCATTTTTCAATACGGGAAAAGCGATCGCTCTTTGTCCTTCATGCAACGAAAGCGCAATACCTGCTAGTGTGGTAGCTGTACCGCAGGCTACGCAGATACGATCAAATGCGTAGGCGTAGCCAGCCGTAGGCATCGCATTACCAATTATCTCTGTGCAGCCGCGCACACCATTTAAATTACTCCCACCTTCGGGAATGATAAACACCTCACCGAAACGTTGTCGCAGATATTCCTCTAACGCTGATGTATTGCGCTGTCGATACATCTCGCGGTTCAGATACACAAGCTGCATACCCTGTTGTACAGCAAAACTCAGCGTCGGGTTGAGTGGTAGCCTCTCCTCTCCACGAATTACACCGATGGTGCGAAAACCGAAAAGATTACCAGCCGCCGCAGTTGCATAGATGTGATTGGAATAAGCACCGCCAAAGGTTAGCAGCGTTGTGAAATTTTTCTCCTTAGCCTCCAAAAGATTGTATTTCAGCTTAAACCACTTATTGCCGTTAACCCACGGGTGCATGAGATCGAGGCGCAGCACATACAAATCAACACCAGCGTGACGGGCGATTTTGCTGTTAATTTGTTGTATAGAAGGAGGAAGAAAGGTTAACGACATGCGTAAACATTTTAACTTAGTATTTACATTTTCTCACATCCATTATTGAAGATAAAAGTAATGATAAACATTGAGCAATTCAATGGTAAATCAAGCTAAATGACGAATAAAAATTTCTGATGATTAGCTTTAGAAATTGGCATTTTACTAATTAAGTGTTTCAGGTAAATATAAGAAACATAACATTTGCTTCAGATAAGAATCTTTTTGGAGAGAACAAATGCTTGCACTCATAGAGCTTACTCAAGTTACTCCCAGCCCAGGACGTTTGACGATTCAAACTGTTGAAATTGCTCCTCAAACGACAGCTATCCGTTGTCTAGACTGGGATAGAGAACGTTTTGACATCGAGTTTGATTTACGCAATGGTACGACCTATAATTCTTTCTTAATTCAAGGAGAGAAAATTGCCTTAGTTGACACATCTCACCACAAGTTTGAGCAATTATATCTTGAGGTAGTGACGGGATTAATCGATCCAACTAAGATAGATTACTTAATTATTAGCCACACAGAACCGGACCACAGTGGCTTAGTGAAAGATATTTTGCAATTAGCTCCCTCAATTACTGTTGTTGGTGCAAAGGTAGCTATTCAATTTTTAGAAAATATGGTTCACCAGCCTTTTAAATCAATGCAGGTGAAAAGTGGAGAGCGATTAGATTTAGGCAACGGACACGAATTAGAATTTATCTCTGCACCTAACTTACACTGGCCTGACACAATATTGACCTATAACCATAAAACTTCCACACTCTACACTTGCGATGTGTTTGGGATGCATTACTGTGATGACCACACCTATGATGAAAATATTACCTTGATAGAGGAGGATTTTCAATATTATTATGATTGTCTCATGGGGCCTAATGCTCGGTCTGTTTTGGCAGCTTTAAAGCGGATTGAAAAGTTAGAAATAGCAATTGTTGCTACAGGACATGGCCCTTTATTACAACACTATATCTCTGAATGGCTCGGACGGTATCAAAACTGGAGTTTAGAACAAGCAAAAACAGAAACTTTAGTGGCTCTATTTTATGTTGAAGATTACGGGCATAGCGAGCATTTAGTCCGTACCATAGCACATGGGTGCGCGAAAACAAGCGTGGCAATAGAATTAGTAGACTTTAATAGTGCTGAGCCTCAAGAAGTTCGAGAATTAGTTGCACAAGCCTCTGGTTTAATAATTGCAATGCCAGCCCAATCTTCGGTAATGGCTCAAGCAGCTTTAAGTACGATTTTAGCTGCTGTTCACAAGAAACAAGCGATTGGTTTATTAGAGTCAGGAGGGGGAGAAGATGAACCCATTTATCCTTTACGTAATAAGTTTCAAGAATTGGGATTAACTGAAGCTTTTCCACCTGTCTTAGTTAAGGAAATTCCTACCCAAGCAACGGAACAACTTTGTGATGAAGCGGGGACAGATATGGGTCAATGGTTGACCCGCGACCGCACCATAAAACAAATCAAATCTATCAATACTGAGCTAGAAAAAGCTTTAGGGCGTATTAGCACAGGATTGTATATTATCACTGCTAAAAAAGGAGAAATTCAGAGTGCAATGCTGGCTTCGTGGGTGACACAAGCAAGTCTTGAGCCTTTGGGAGTAGCGATCGCAGTATCCAAAGATCGGGCAATTGAATCCTTAATGCACGTTGGTGATCGCTTTGTTTTAAATGTTTTAGAAGAAGGCAAATATCAAGGATTAATGAAACATTTCCTGAAACGTTTTGCTCCTGGTGCAGATCGCTTTGCTGGAGTGAAAACATATCCAGCTACCAATGAATCGCCCGTTTTAGCTGAAGCTTTAGCTTACATGGAATGTGAAATTACTAGCCGCATGGACTGTGGAGATCATTGGGTAATTTATAGCATAGTCCAAACTGGAAGAGTTGCCAAGCTAAATGCACTTACCGCCGCCCATCACCGTAAAATTGGCAATCATTACTAAATGGTCATTTGTCATTGGGAAGAAGCAGAGGGGAAAAAGGTAATTTTATTATTCTTCCCCCTGCTCTACTGCTCCCCACAGACGCAATAAATCACGTCTCTACAACTCAAAAAAAATATGTATAAATCTGTTGAAAATACCTCAATTAATATGTACGAAATCAATCGAGGACGCGTCGTGCGAACCTTGGAATTTATCCAAGATATGATTGTGATTTGTTTGTGTATTGGTTTATTTAGCTTCATGGCGCTTCAGGTGAAAGATATGTTTCTTTCCTTACTTCCACCTTTAGATTTTCATGCTGTTACTGCTGATATTCTCTTTTTACTCATCTTAGTTGAGTTATTTCGACTGCTGATTATTTATCTACAGGAACATCGAGTATCTATTGGAGTAGCTGTTGAAGTTTCCATCGTTTCTGCCTTGCGAGAAGTCATTGTTAAAGGTGTTCTAGAAGCAAGTTGGAGTCAAGTTTTAGCAACTTGTGCCTTTTTATTAGTTTTGGGAATACTACTGTTCCTCCGAGTTTGGCTACCCCCGACTTTTGAAGGTATTGACCCAGAACAAGAAGTATCTAAACGCTATAGAAACCTAGCCAAGTCTGAATTAACACAAACTAACGGTCATTAGACATAGGAGTGAAAAACAATGTAGAGACGTAGCAGTGCTACAACTCTACAAGGGTTCTGAATAACGCATATTTAATTTCACCAGATGTCTAATCCTCCATACCCAATACCCCATTATTAAGAGAGGTTATTATGTCTGCAAATACTTTAACTACCAGCCATCCTAGAGATGTACAAGTTGCTGAAATTGGTAAAAATACTCTGATTTTGCGATCGCGGACTTGGGACAGATTAAAATTTGAGGTAGAATATTCCCGCCAACGGGGAACTACAGCAAATTCTTATCTGATTCAAGCTGATAAAAAGGCTTTAATTGACCCTCCTGGTGAATCTTTTACCGAAATTTACCTTCAGCAACTTGCACAACATTTAGACTTCACTACCTTAGATTACATTGTTCTGGGTCATGTCAACCCCAACCGCAGATCAACTCTGCAAATATTGCTCTCTCAGGTTCCTCAAGTTACTCTCATTTGTTCTCGCCCCGCCGTCAATGCTCTCAAAACCGCCTTTCTCGAATGGGATTCACGCATTCAAGCGGTGCGATCGCAGGATACTCTAGATTTAGGGCAAGGACATCTTCTATCATTTATCACCGTACCAACTCCCCGCTGGGCGGATGGACTTTGTACCTACGATCCCGCCACAAAAGTTCTCTACACAGACAAACTTTTCGGCGCCCATATTTGCGAAGATATTTTGTTTGATGAAGATTGGAAGGGATTAGACGTGGAACGTCGTTACTATTTTGAATGTCTCCATGCGCCCCAAGCCAAACAAGTTGAAGTAGCCTTAGATAAATTGTCGGTTTTAGGAGCCAGATGTTATGCCCCAGCACACGGGCCAGTTGTCCGTTACAGCCTTAGTCGTTTTACTTATGATTACCGTCAATGGTGTCAAGGGCAAAAATCTCAAGAGTTGAGTGTTGCTTTGCTTTATGCTTCTGCTTATGGAAATACAGCAATTCTGGCGAATGCGATCGCTCAAGGTTTGATCCAAAATGGAGTTAATGTAGAATCAATCAACTGCGAACTAGCCGATTCTGGGAAGATTAACCGCATTGTAGAAACCTGTGATGGTTTGATTATCGGCTCACCCACATTAGGCGGCCATGCACCGACTCAAATTCAAACTGCTTTAGGAATAGTTCTCTCGGTGGCAGCTAAAACTAAGTTAGCAGGGGTGTTTGGTTCCTACGGTTGGAGTGGCGAGGCAATAGATTTAATCGAAAGCAAGCTCAAAGATGCAAATTATCAACTAGGATTTGAAACAATTCGGGTGCGTTTCAGTCCGACTCCTGAGATTCTCCAGCAATGTCAACAAGCCGGTGCTTCCTTTGCCCAAAACTTGAAGAAAACCAAAAAACTGCGGACTTCTCGCCAGATTGTCACAGAAAGCCATGTAGATCGTACTGAACAAGCGGTGGGGCGGATCGTTGGTTCTCTGTGTGTTGTGACAACTCGCGATCAAGAAACTCACAAAGGGGTTTTAACTTCTTGGGTATCGCAGGCAACTTTTAACCCGCCAGGGATTATGATTGCGATCGCTAACGAGCAAAATGCAGATTTAATGCATCATCCTGGCGATAAATTTGTGCTAAATATTCTCAAAGAAGGAAGAAATGTCCGCCGCTATTTTTCTCGTCATAGCACTTTAGGAGATAATCCCTTTGCAAATCTTGCCACAAAAACTGCTCTGAATGGTTGTTTGATTTTGAATGAGGCATTAGCCTATTTAGAATGTACAGTGCAAAATCAGCTTGAATGTGGCGATCGATGGTTAATCTATGCCGTCATCAATCACGGTAAAGTGTTGGAAAATGATGGTGTCACGGCTTTGGAACATCGGAAATCTGGCAGCTATTATTAATCTGACTGTTTACTCTTGTCTAGAAAGCCTCTTTGTTTGTAAAGTGATGGTGTACACACAGGTCTTTTAGAGTTGCAATGCGATTGTTTCGGCTGACAATGCGATTGTTTTGACTGACAATGCCATTGTTTTGACTGACAATGCCATTGTTTTGACTGACAATGCCATTGTTTCATGGCATTTGAAAAGCCTCACTTTCATTCCTCTCTCCTTTTAAGACTACGGTGTACACACAAGTCTTGCCGCAGCCATATCTTTATTAATAAATCTCGCGCTACGTTTCTATTTTGCCTTTGATTTTTTTAATGCATCTCCCTTTAATGGTTTACTATCTTGAAACGGCTAGTCTACCTATTATGAAAAGCACAAACTTCATTTTGCGAGAGGGAAGGATTGAAGACGCTCATGAGTGCGGTTCAATCTGTGATCAAGCGTTTAAGATCCTCCATGACCAATATAATTTTCCCATAGACTGGGCTTCTCCTGAAGTTACAATTGAGTGGTTTTCATCTCTACTTAAACGTCAAAATATTTACTCGGTTGTAGCGCAGCTAGATGGACATATTGTGGGCAGTAATTTTCTCTGGAATAATGGGGCAATTGCTGGAATTGGGCCGCTATCTGTTAACCCCATAACACAAGGACGTTCAATTGGTAAGCATCTCATGCAATACGTCTTAGATTACGCACGGCAGCAGGAGTTTGCAGGTGTCAGATTAGTGCAAGCTGCTTATAATAGTAGTTCATTATCCTTATATACTAAACTCGGATTTCGTGTGCGAGAACCGCTTGCAGTTATAAAAGGTACGGCGCTTCAACTTGAAGTTTTAGGCTATGTGGTTCGTAAAGCAACCGCAGCAGATATCGATATCTGCAACCAACTCTGTTTTCAAGTTCATGGTCATGTTCGCCAGATCGAATTACTTGATGCAATTGAGCAGCAAACGCTTACAGTAGTTGAACATAACGGTTGCATAACAGGATATATAACTGTACTTAGCTTGGATGGACACGCAGTTGCACACAGTAATCAAGACCTCAAAGCATTACTGAGCGCTGCAACAGCTATTTCTGAATCAGAATTTCTCTTGCCAACGCGCAATACTGAGTTATTGCACTGGTGCTTAGAAAGAGGATTGCACATAGTTCGACCAATGACATTGATGACTATGGGACTGTACAACGAGCCAGCAGGCGCATTTCTACCTTCAATACTCTATTAAATTGCCTGTTGCCGCAATCACTAAACTAAGTTAGCACATTTGTAACAATGGTCAAACCAATTCGCTTTTTCGCCCATTCGCAATTTCTTTCCCCACGCATAAATGAGGGGGCTTGAGTCAACTGACGTAGTGCAAGAAGCACTACGCGTCGCTACATACATATTTTTTATTTTCTATAAATAAATTTAGGGGCTTGTACCTTTTTCTTTCTGGTCAACAGAGTGGAAACGCTACAAGTGCATTAAATTTTTATATACAAATAACGATCGCATTCCTGCCTCTGGTGCAAAGTACGATTGCATCCTGAAATAGCCTATTTCCGTTTTGAGTTTTAACACCTCATATTTTCGCGTTGATCCCTCAAATAACATGGTATTCTCACGGAAGCAGAAGCTCCCAAGAAGAATTACATTCCTATTCTCCTGAGA
This sequence comes from Nostoc sp., assembly GCF_036917515.1. Lineage (GTDB taxonomy): Bacteria > Cyanobacteriota > Cyanobacteriia > Cyanobacteriales > Nostocaceae > Nostoc. The sequence continues at coordinate 65,322 of NZ_JBALDE010000171.1, forward strand.
TGAAGCTCAATTTTCAGGAACTTTACCCATTGTCGGCGAATCATTAGTGCCAATCCCCGATACCCAATATCGTGATCTAAGATTGTTGGGTATTCTATAAATTTGCGATCGCTACTATACCGATGATTGAAGTTGAACATCTGAGTAAAATATACGGCTCTACCCCAGCGATTACTGATGTCACCTTTAGCGTCGAGCCTGGGGAGATTTTAGGGTTGTTGGGCCCCAATGGCGCTGGTAAAACCACAACCATGCGGATTCTGGCTGGTTATTTACCGGCAACCAATGGGAATGCCCGGATTGCTGGTTATGATGTCCATGAAAATTCTCTGGCTGTGCGCCAACGGATTGGTTATTTACCGGAAACACCGCCGTTATATCCAGACATGACGGTGGAGGGATTTTTGCATTTTGTCGCCCGAATTAAGGGAGTTCCAGCAGGCGATCGCACTAATAAGGTAACAGCCGCCATCGAACGCTGCAACTTAGAAGACAAGCGACGGGTGATTATCCGCAAACTCTCCAAAGGATACCGCCAAAGAGTAGGAATTGCTCAAGCGATCGTCCACGATCCCCCAGCAATCATTTTGGATGAACCCACCGTCGGACTCGATCCCCGACAAATAATTGAAGTGCGGAATTTAATTAAAAGCCTTGCTGGTACTCACACAATTATTCTTTCCACGCACATTCTGCCAGAAGTAAGTATGACTTGTAGCCGCGTCGCCATCATCAATCGCGGTAAAGTTGTGGCAACTAATACACCAGAAACTCTGATGACTCAGTTGACAGGCGGTTCAGGATATGAATTGGAAATAGAAGGAGAAGCTGCTCTAGCGAAACAGGTATTGCAAAAAGTTGCGGGTGTGAGCCTGATAGAATCAATTTCCACAGCCGGAATACATAGCCATCAACCCCAGGAAAATCGCGCTTACTTGCGGGTGATATCGCAACCTGGAAAAGAACCAGGACGCGATATTGCCACAACCTTAGTGCGTGCAGGATTCGGTTTACATGAACTGCGGCGGGTTAATGCCACCTTAGAAGACGTATTCTTGCAACTAACCACAGAAGAAAAGAATTTCGATCCTGAGGTAGACTTAGCAGCAGACAACGAAGGAGAAGCAGCATAAATGGGTATAGTGCTGAGTAATATTATTGCCATTTATCGCCGAGAGTTACAGAGTTATTTTGTATCGCCTTTGGCTTATGCGATCGCAGGCATATTTTGGTTCATCGCCGGGTTATTCTTCGTGATGATTTTGCTAGGGCCAGACGGCATTTTGGTAGGAGTTGCGGCAATAGATGCACAAGGGCAACAACTGGGAGTACCAGTACCACCGATAGATGTCCCTTACGAATTTATCCGAGCATTTTTAGATCGTATGGGATGGCTATTGTTGTTTATTCTGCCCATACTGTCGATGGGACTCTATGCCGAAGAACGGAAGCGGGGCACTTTAGAATTATTAGCCACCTCACCCATCACCAATTGGGCAGTAGCTGTAGGTAAATTATTAGGCGTGATCACATTTTTTATCACAATTGTTGTACCTATGTTAGTGTTGGAAGCGATCGCTATCAGCGGCTCAAATCCACCAATGACACCCTCAATTCCCTTGCTGGGTCATGTTGGATTAATCTTACTAGCAGCGGCAATTTTATCTGTAGGAATGTTTATTTCTTCATTAACAGACAGCACAATTCTATCTGCCGTTTTTACCTTTGCAGTAATCTTATTATTGTTATTGATTGATTTAATCGCCAAAATTGTCCCTGGCCCCGTAGGCGAAGCTTTAGGTTATCTGTCGTTGCTGAAACATTACAACACATTAATCCAAGGGATTTTTGATACTAGCGCCTTGATTTTATTCGCCAGTTACATTTTTTTGGGAATCTTTCTTACAGCTCAATCAATTGATGCTCTGCGCTTTCAAAGGCAATAGTTATTTGTCATTTGTCATTTGTCATTGTTCATTGGTGATTTGTCATCTGGTACATTGCCAATTGAGTTTAGGTAGGAGTTTAATTTTGGTGCTAGTTTGTTAATGATTGTTTTGATTGCATTTATTTGTTCGTTAGTTAAAAGATTACGAGTATAAGCTCGTTTTAACCAATGTTGAGTTTCATTCAAAGAACCTCTCGCTATTTTGATAAAACGTCTATTTTCTTGAAAACTACCTCTTCCTACACCTTCCGCTATATTGGCACCGATACTATCTGCCGAACGGACAATTTGTTTACCAATCGTATCTTTTGCAAAAAATCTGCTAATTGTTCTGATAATTGATACACCTGTAATTATTGAAACCGCTTTGTTGCCATTGATTCAGTTGTCTTGCTAATTTTTATTTAATCAATCAATTTTCGTGCATATATTTTTACTTGTCACTAATTTGTGATATATGACCAACGACAAATAATAAATGACCAATGACCAATGACAAATGACAAATATGAAACTAGTTGCAAAAAAGAAACTGTGGAAATATCTGTTTTGGTTGGGCCCGTTCCTAATTACTGTCGGCTTAACAGTTGGGTTAGTCTCTGAACAGTGGGGATTAATTCCATTAGTATTTCTAATTGCGGGAATTGTCATCAGTGGGTTGGGGATAATATGGCAAAGCTACCAGAGTAACTGGTGGAACCGTCGTTCTACCCAAGCTGGGACTAATGCCCTAGTGGCAACTCTGGCAGTATTGGCAATTTTGGGATTGATTAACTTTTTGGGAACTCGCTATCACTTGCGGGCAGACTTAACAGAGGCTCAATTATTTACCCTTGCACCCCAGTCACGTGAATTAGTAAGGGTTTTGCCACAGCCTGTTAAAGTGTGGGTGTTTGATGTTAACCAAAATCCCCAAGACCGAGAACTACTAGAAAATTATCAACGCCAAAGCTCAAAATTTAAATACGAGTATATCGATCCCCAAGCTAGGCCAGGACTTGCAGAAAAGTTTGGCGTTAAAGATTATGGAGAAGTTTATTTAGAATCTGGCGATAAACGGCAATTAGTACAAGCAATAAATGAAAATGAGCGCTTGTCAGAAATCAGATTAACTAGTCGCCTGCAACAACTAACAAATTCAAATACAGCCAAAGTTTACTTACTGCAAGGTCATGGCGAACGCCAACTTTCACCTGGTAAAGATGCAATATCACAAGCAGTTCAGGGATTAGGCGACAAAAATTTCACAACATCACCCCTGAATTTAGGAGAAACTTCTAAAGTTCCTCAAGATGCAGCTGTAGTGATAGTAGCTGGCCCCAAACGAGGACTGTTTGAGGGTGAAGTCAAAGCTTTGCAAGACTACCTTAATCGCGGCGGTAACTTACTGCTGATGATTGATCCTAATACCGATCCCAAACTTAACAGCTTGCTACAAGAGTGGGGTGTTCGTCTGGATAATCGTTTAGCAGTCGATGTCTCTGGTGAAAGCGTTGTGGGACTTGGCCCTGCTGCGCCCTTAGTAACAGAATACGGGCAACATCCAATTACCAAAGATTTCGGTAACGGCAATTCTTTTTATCCGATTGCCCGCCCACTGGAAATTACGTCTGTGCCTGGTGTTCAGGCTACTCCACTGCTACGAACCAAACCCTACCCCAGTAGTTGGGCAGAAAGCGACCTCCAAAGCGAAAAATTGGAGTTTAATGCAGATAAAGACCTCAAAGGCCCTTTAACCTTGGGCGTTGCTTTAACAAGAAAACAAACACCCAAATCTACTTCTACTCCCCAAGCTTCACCCACACCTTCACCCCTACCATCACCAACCACTCAAAGCAAGACTAGCCCTACTCCTTCCCCTTCCCCCAAGACTCCGCAAGCCTTACCTCTACCATCGCCAACCACTCAAAGCAAGACTTCCCCCACTCCCCCTGCCCCTCCTTCCCCCACTTCCTCTGCTTCCCCTACCTCCCCTGCTTCCCCTGCTCCCTCTGCCCCTCCTTCCCCTGCTGCCTCATCTCAAACAGCTACCGAGTCACGGTTAGTAGTTTTAGGAAATTCCGATTTCGCCACTGATGGTTTGTTTCAACAGCAATTAAATGGAGATGTATTCCTCAACTCAGTTACTTGGCTGAGTCAACAGGATGAGCAACCCCTTTCCATTCGTCCCAAAGAACCGAAAAATCGGCGGATAACCCTGACAACTACACAAGCTAATCTTTTAATATTGTCATCTCTGTTGCTTTTACCTCTAATCGGATTTGCGATCGCAGTTATTATTTGGTGGAAACGACGGTAGAGTTAGGAGTTAGGAGTTAGGAGTTATAAATATTAACTCTTGACCAATGACAAATGACAAATGACTAAAAAATGAAATTGCCGCGAACAACTTTAATTTTGATACTGCTAGCGCTAGGTTTAGGTAGTTTTGTTTACTTCCATGAAATTCGGGGTGCAACTGTGCAAGAACAAATCAAGGAGCAAAAGCAGAAAATTTTCTCTTTTGGAGAAGATGATGTGCAATCTTTAACAGTCAATACAAAAAAACTCACCCTGAATCTGGAACGTAACCCTGAATCTTCTAGTAAGCCCAAGTGGTTAATCAAATCTCCCATATCGGGCCCAGCAAATGACGCTATTGTTTCTTATTTAATGGATTTATTGGTCAAAGGTAATAGTGAACCTACTTTATCAACTCCTGCAAAACAGCTTGGAGAATTTGCCTTAGCTCCACCCCAAGCAACTATTAATATCACTCTGAAAAACCGACAAAGCCATCAGCTAATTTTAGGTAAATCTAACTTTAACGGTCGTTTATTGTATGCTCAAGCTGACCCTGCTGTAAAACCTGATGGTAATATAAATGTGCTGTTGGTATCTACAGATTTTGCAAATGCTGTAAATCGGGAATTATCAGAGTGGAAACAACCTGTAGATAATAGTCAGAAACTTCCTCCGCTTACCATTCCCAATCCGACTCCGACGAACAGCAAATAATTAATTCAAAATCTGGCGATACTATATGACAAATCCGACAGCAACATTGCTGATTTCCTGCCCCGATCAACGAGGATTGGTGGCAAAATTTGCCAATTTCATCTATTCTAACGGTGGTAATATTATCCATGCAGACCAGCACACAGATTTTGCTGCTGGGTTATTCCTTACCCGTATTGAATGGCAATTAGATGGGTTCAATTTGCCGCGAGAATTTATTGCTCCTGCTTTTAATGCGATCGCTCAACCTTTAGGTGCTAAATGGGAAATACGTTTTTCTGATACAGTACCACGCATTGCTATTTGGGTAAGTCGGCAAGACCATTGTCTATTTGATTTAATTTGGCGACAACGCGCTAAAGAATTTGTTGCTGAAATTCCTTTAATTATTAGTAATCATTCCAATTTAAAGGTAGTGGCAGAGCAATTTAATATTGAATTCCAACACATTCCCATCACTAAAGACAATAAATCAGAACAAGAAGCCCAACAACTAGAATTACTCCGGCAGTACAAAATAGATTTAGTTGTCTTGGCGAAATATATGCAAATTGTTAGTGTAAATTTTATTAGTCAATTTCCGCAAATTATTAATATACATCATTCATTTTTACCCGCTTTTATCGGAGCAAATCCTTATCACCGAGCTTTTGAGCGTGGTGTGAAAATTATTGGTGCAACAGCCCATTATGCTACTCCTGATTTAGATGCAGGCCCAATTATTGAACAGGATGTGGTACGAGTCAGTCACCGTGATGAAGTGGATGATTTAGTGAGAAAAGGCAAAGATTTGGAGAGAGTTGTATTAGCAAGAGCAGTGCGATCGCATTTACAAAATCGTGTATTAGTATATGGGAATAGAACAGTAGTCTTTGAGTGATTTTATATTGGAGCAAATTTAATTCGAGGTCAATCGAGGGAGATCCAGCCACCATTGGTCAGTTCAACTAATTTTTCTTCTAGCCAGGCTTCAAAGAGTTCATCTAGCAGTCGCTGGCGCATTGATTCATCTAGTAAAGCTGGGATAAGTATCTCTAGTCTTACAATCACCAGCCATTCTCCTAAACGAGTAGGACGCCATAGTTGACCCGCTTTACTGCCATACAACATTTGTGCTAGCTTTGAGGAGATTTTACCAAGTTCGACTGGTCCACACCAACCTCCGCTTTTTGCTTCTGGCCCTAGAGAAAATTGTCGAGCTAGTTCAGTAAAGGATTGCTCTCCTTCCTGAAGTCGGAAATAAAGCTCGTCAGCAAGCCCTTCATCCTTTGTCCTGATTAAAGAATAAATTACTTTGTTTAACGAAGACTTACGCTTAAGGAAATGACTTTCAATGTTCGGTTCCCAAGTAGCTTGTTTTAACTTCTCGATTTTCAGTTCTCGGATAGCTATAGTTTCTAGCTGTTCTGGAGTCATTTCATATAGTTCTAGCCATTGCTGACGTTTTAACTCGGAAGTCAGCTGCCATTTTTGATAAAATTGCTCACAAGCACTGGCTTTTTCTTCAAGTGTACAGGTAAAAGAAGCGATCACTTGGTCAGTGATAATCTCACGTAAAAATTGGGGAAATAGCTGATAGCTCGCCAATAAGCTGATAATTTTTTCCGTCGGAATTTTTTGATTTTTAACTTGCAAAATCTGAGCCATATCTAAGAAAGCCAACGGATTTATTCATATTTTGATCTGTTTTGTAAGCAGAGTCCAAGCCTCTACTTACAAAACTTATATAGGGTGTGAAAGATTATTATGGCATTGCTGATTAAGAGTATGAATTTATCTGACGCACAGGCGCAGAGCGTAAGAGTTTGAGATATGAAATTTTGAACATTCATTCATACTTCAATTCAGCAACGCCAGAATTTTCAGCTACAAGCACGCAAGGAAATTTTACTGATTTATACAACCTGAAATTCTATTACATACTCGCCGCCATTGCCAGAAAAAGTGAAGTCATAGAAGCCAGGTGTTCCATCAAAGTAAATTCCGCCGTTTTTGATTGTGCCTGGGTCGCTGCTGCCGAAGGTTTGGTTTAGGTCTATGGTTTTAAATTTGTCGTCGCCAGAAGTCCCAGGATCGTCTTCCCATAATGAAAAAAACAGAGGGTCTGCTTTAGTCGCTGGATCGTTTTCGAGTAGTTTGTTTGGGTAGATAACTTCGCCAGCATCAAAACTATTACTCAATGTATTTTTCTTAGAACCACTCTCAACTAGGTAATAGATTTCATCATTATTATCACCACCACGGGGATCTTGCTCGTCGATACATGCTATGTATTTTAAGTAGACTTTAGCCATGATGCTTTTCTCCTTCAACATTTTTTAGATGCTATTTTATACTTGAGCTTTGGCTAGTTTGCGGTGCGAAACCCAAAAGCTTTACAGTAATTGAGATAGGGCAAATGCAGTCAATGCAAGGCTTAATTACTTTTGAAAAGATATCACCTTGATCAATCGAAGTGCTAAATCAAGTCATAAAATTTTATATTGACTTATACAAGCCGAAAATTCAAAAAGCAGAAAATTTTAGAAAAAATCGGAGAATCCAGTAGGCGCTATCTCAGAATCTGTTATTGAATCAGCTAGTCGAGTAATCGCACTTTACGAAAATCTCCTCGAACAGCAGGAAAAAGCTCACAATGAAACCTTGGAACAACGTGAGGCACAAAAGATGTGGATTTACCAAAAGCACCAAGAACTTGAGCAAGTACAGAATGAGCTGGAAGTCATTCTCAGTAAATGCACCAGCGATCGCAAAAATTAAGCAACTCAATCACCTCAAAAGACATAATTACAGCCATCCTCCACACTGTTATATCTGGCTAAAATGCTGTAAGAAGTGATCGCGCTTTGTTATAGTCGCCAGTCTCATAATGTCATTTACAGATAAACGTCCTCTGGGTTGGTTGTTGCAGCAGTTTCAACTCCAACCAGGTAAACCCGCCCTTTCCTCTGGATTGCGTAGCCTTTTTATACTGGGTGTTCCAATTGGAATTGGCATCATTACAGGTCATGCTGCTGAAAGTGCGATCGCTACTATGGCAGCTTGGTTCGTTGGGATGGTAAATGTTGACGGAGCCTACCGTCAACGAGCGATTGCGATGATCGCAGCTACGATTGGGGTAACTGTGATGTTCCTAATCGCAAGTCTGGTTAGCAGTCATCTTTGGTTGGCTGTCCCGACCACATTCTTGGTAATATTTATCACAGGTTTAGCAAATCTCTATGGCAACGTGGCTGCATCTGTCAGCTTGATTACTTCGATTATGTTTGTGATTGCGCTGGCTAGATTCGCTTCATTTTCTAATTTGCCTACTCTTATTCAACACTGTGGGCTATGTCTGGCTGGTGGAACATGGACAACTGTCTTGTCATTAGGACTGTGGGTGGTGCGTCCTTATGTACCTGCAATGCAGATAGTCGCTAACTGTTATTTCTCATTAAGCAATTTTGTGGACTTGGTAGGCCACAGAGCATTAAATCCAAAGGATCGTCAGGAGTGGGAACAGCGATTTTTGCAAGCTCAGGATACACTCATTCAGAACTTGACATCTGCCCGTAGCGTCTGGACAACTATTTGGACTAGGCAAAGAGGAGCTAACCTGCGGGGAAATCAGTTACTCGTATTAATTGAGGATGTAAATCAAATTGTCAATTCTGTTGTCGCACTAAATGAACTAATGGCGATCGCATCCGAACATCAACTATTTTCTCGCTTACAGAAACAAATTCAGCAAGTTATACAACAGTTGGCAATTGCTCTGCAAATGTTATCACAAGCGATCGCCAAAGGAAAAAACTCACCTCACTTAGGGGATCTTGATCGGAGTCTTGAAGCACTAGAACACCAAAGGCAAGTTCTGCGTTCTCAAGTCCTCAATCAAACCATCACTGCTCAAACAGATGACTATTCCGATCTCGTTAACCTTGGGAAGATTACAGCCAGTCTGACAAAGATAGCAGAGCAAATTCATACTGATGCAGAGATTGTTACAGATTTAAGCCAAGGAAAACTACGCAACAGCATTGCCCAGCGAGATATTTCCCCCCCAGCCCAACCAGAGGGTTCTACAATTATTGATACGCTGCGAAATAATTTCACTTTTGATTCAGTCCTCTTTCGTCATGCGTTGCGCCTCGCACTGATCACAACTTTTGCTGAATTAATTGCCTCACTATTGCAACTACCTAGAGGTTACTGGATAACGCTCACAGCTTTAGTTGCACTTAAACCTAACTTTGGGGGAACGTCACAGACAACAGTACAAAGAGTCATCGGTACTATTTTAGGTGGAATTATTGGTATTATTTTGGTTTTACTAGTTAAGAATCAATTGGCGATCGCAGTTTGTTTCCTGGTGCTGGTGTTTGTTGCTATGTCGGTGCGACCATTAAGCTACAGTATATTCACCATACTACTTACTCCCGCCATCATCTTGCTACTCAACATTATTAGTGCAGGTGGCTGGAAGGTTGGAGTATTACGGATCTTTGATAGCTTTGCTGGGGGTGCCTTAGCCCTGCTTGGTAGCTATTTGCTTTTCCCGCGTTGGGAACGACAGCAACTTCCTGCACAATTGGAAAAAACAATTCGAGCTAATCTTGCTTACTTTCAACAGGTGATTGCTAACTATCTCCATCTAGAAGATAATGCGTTTGCTGATTCTATCAACATGCTACGCCACCAAGCAGCGCTAGAAAACGTCAACGCTAACGCCGCAGCTCAACGATTGTTCAGCGAACCTCGTCACATTCAGGGAGAAATTGAACCTGTAATGACGCTGATGGCATACATTCGTGGCTTTTTCAGTTCGGTAACAACTTTGGCAGAACATCTGCGGGAATTTAGCGGCGAGTACCAATTTACTGAACTCAAACGACTTGCCGATGCCATTGTCCAAGTTTTGGAAAACTTAGCAGATGCCCTTGGGCAAGGACAGCCACCCCAACCATTACCAGCGCTGGATAGCTATCTTGAAGCAATTCACAACCAAATCCAACAGCTACATACTGCTCGGTTATCAGAGATTGCTACCAATTCCAACACTTTAACTCCCACGTTACAAGCCGTTCAAGAACAAACTCTGCTCTCGACAGAACTGGATCGAATTGTTAATGAAATTAAAGTTATGCACTGTGTAATTGCTCGTTTGCAAGAATAATTTTCTTTTCACGTTGGTGCTGCGTTTTGCGCATCACGCGGGTGTTAACCTCTTGATTTTTTGTGAGTCTACGATCGCAGCTACCAGTTTGGCAAGATCGGCTGGTTTTGCAATATGGAGTTAAAATCCGGCTGTAAAAACCTGTTTTTTTTGTGTGGTTTCTGCGGCGTAAACACTTAGTACAGCATTTCATTAATTTGTAGCGAATTAATGAAAGGCAATAGGTTGCAATGCCAATGCATCCCAATACAATGTTAATGCGTTCCTCTGCAATGCCAATGCATCCCGATACAATGTTAATGCGTTCCTCTGCAATGCCAATGCATCCCAATACAATGTTAATCCGTCCTGATACAATGCCAATCATCCCCCTACATTAAAAATGCTATGCTTTTACGCAAAATTGTATTTAGGGCGATCGCGGGAATTTGCCAAGCTAAATAGCGGGCTATGAGATACTTTACTTGAGTGGGTCGTGTCCCCAATTTTTCAAAGAATAGCACCAGCGTGTGTGTTCCAAATCACCCGATGGCTGCTGTCCAAGATGACGGTGGACGTAACTAATAACTTTCTTCATCTGCGAAAGATCGTCGTTGGTATAATCATCCTTTTTCTGCAATAGCTGGATGATACGCCGTCCAGATTTATGACCGATTGACTCATCGTCGCCATCCTTTTGCCCGACAGTTTGTGACTCATCCGTATCTAACCAAGACTCTAGTTCCTTGGGTGTCATATTGACAACTTGATGAAACTCGTCAATTACCGCTTTAATATCTTTACTCATGACTAAACATTACTCCTCTACTTTTTTCAGAGCATCAGGCTTGTGAACAGCTTGTTTTCCTGTCTGATGCTTATTGGCAATCGGCTCCTCTATTTGTGGAGTTTCTGCGATTATTGCAGGCAAAGGAGCAATCGAAGCCGAGGACGATGATGCAGCGTTTGCGATCGCAGCAATTTTAGCGTTAGGTGCATTTGGGCTGTTTGTTTACCCACTGATTGGGCATACCTTCGGCATGAGCGATCATGCTTTTGGACTTTGGGCAGGTCTGGCGGTGGACAACACAGCAGAAGCTACAGCAGCCGGCGCGCTTTACTCAGATGAAGCATCTAGGATTGCAGTACTCGCCAAAACAACTCACAATGCCATGATTGGGTTTGTTGTTCTAGGGTTTGCTCTTTACTGGGCAGCACGTGGACAGGCACAGCATGTTGAGAATAAAGCTGAATTCTTGTGGCAGAAGTTTCCTAAGTTTGTGTTAGGTTTTCTGCTAATCTCGATCCTAGCAACCGTTGGCGTCTTCAATAAAGACCAGATTACCAGTTTAGGGAATTTGTCCCGATGGGCATTTCTGCTAACCTTTGCAGGAGTGGGGTTACAAACTGATTTTAGAGAAATGAAGCGGCAAGGCTTACGTCCCTTTATTGTGGGAGCGATCGCAGAACTAACAGTGACGGTTGTGACGCTACTCTTAGTGCTAGGGGCAGACACTCTATTCAAGCTGTGAATCTTTTGACTAAAGTTAGCAAAACTGATGTCACCCGTAAGCTGGCTTCATTATTAGGTGGATAAACTCGACTGATGCCAGTAGTAAGGGTGACTACCATAACAGTTATAAAACAGAGATAATCAGGCTCAACAACCCTCCCAATAATACCAATTCACAATGACGCTCTCTACGAGACGCTAAAAGCTAACGTGGACTCGCTAACGCTGCGCTAACGCAATTAAAAAACTTAGATCCAGCAAAGCTTTCAGGAGTTACATCTGTATCAGATTTTTCGTGAAATGGTATAATCCCATTTGCCATAAACCACAGCCAATAGCCGCCCCCAAGCCCGCCGCAGTCCAGACACAGGCGGTTGTCGTGAAGCTCTGTGATTTAGAGAGCGCAGATTTTCTGGAAGATCCTTGTATTAGTTTGAATTTTTTTCAAAGAATATTGTTTTTCTTGAACTTTTGCATATTTAGCACTCAAGATTAACCTGTACCATATTTATTTAACCAAATGTTAACTTATTCTTAATTACAGTATGTTTACCAACTTACTGTATTTTTTGTCAGTTAGCAAAGTTAGGTGTGCTGATGCTGAAGACTCAAGATCCCACACAAGTCTTGATACTGTTAATTGGAGGTTCAACGCTACTTCTGTATGGAGTGAGACTAGTTACTGATGCAATGGAGCGGGCATTAGGTTCACGTCTACGAGTGGTGATGATGAGGCTGGCAAGGCGTCCTCTGGCAGCTTTTATATCAGGGATTATCGTAACTATGCTGACCCAAAGCTCCACAGCAACTGCCTCAGTGATGGTAGGACTGGTTAGCGCTCAGTTAGTACCCTTAACAGCAGCAGTGATCATGCTACTGGGAGCTGCTGTCGGCTCTACGTTGGTTGTACAACTGTTGGCGTTCCACATTACTGAATATGCACAAGAGTTTCTGGGTTTAGCGGCAGCGTTTGCGCTGTTGACTCGACATAAGGCACTGCGGGATGTTGGTCGTGGTGTATTCAGTTTTGGATTGGTATTGCAGGGTTTAGCAATGATTGACGCTAGTAGCGCTCCTATTGCCGATAATCCGATTACGAATGAAATTATGCAGGCACTTTCCCAGTCTCCTTTAGTACTGATATTACTGGGTATCTTGCTGGCAGCAGCATTTGTCTCTAGCATCGCAGCAATCGGAATTGTTATGGCTTTGGCTGGAGGAGGTGCCCTCCCACTAGAAGCGGCTTTGGCAGTAATGCTAGGTGCCAATATTGGTACAACACTCATGCCCTTACTCACTGCATTGAACCGAGGCAGCGTTGTTGGACGCCGACTAGGATTTATCTATGTTGGTACTAGGCTTGTTGGGGGAGTATTGGTGCTGGCATTGCTCAATCCCTTGACAGTGTTGTTGACTCGTTTGCTCCCCAATCCTTCAACACAAGTAGCATTAGCACACCTGGGATTTAACTTAATATTGGCGATCATTTTTGTGCCACTAGCAAGTCTACTTGCAGACTTAGCTACCAGACTTCTCCCAGAACCTGAGACAGAAAAGAAATTAAGTGCACGCTACCTTGATCCCAATGCATTGATGTTGCCTGCCGTTGCACTTGGTCAAGCAATGCGTGAGGTTATGCGGATGGCAGATTTGTCCGCAGAGATGTTACAGCTTAGTATTCAAGCGTTTGAAGACGGGGTAAAAGATTTACCTAAACAGATTGGGGCACTTGATAACCAGCTTGATGATATGGAAACGGCTATTAAGCATTATCTGATTCAAATAAATGATGAATTGCTAACGGCAGAACAGTCACAACGGGAGTTAACATTGCTTTCTATCAGTACGGAGTTAGAGGCAATTGGCGACATCATCGACCGACAACTTATGCGATTAGCCCGACGCAAACGGCGCAAACAAATTGCTTTCTCTCAGCTAGAGTGGAACGACATTGTTGCTTACCACGGCGAGGTGCTAGGACTGCTACAACGAACACTAACAGGGCTAGCTGCACAAGACGCAACTATTGCAGATGAAGTATTGTCCCAGCGGCAATGGCTCAATCAATTTAAGCGGGAAATTTATCTTCGGCATCTCCAGCATCTGAGTTCAGGAGATCCTGTCAGTCTTAATGCCAGTTCCATTCTCTTAGAGATAGTTAATGCTATGAGCCGTATTCTTTCTCATATCAGTAGCATTGCCCGTGCTATTCAAGGAGAGTTGTGATTTATTAAAGGAACTTAAAGATTTTTGAGTGAAAAATAAGCCTCAAACCCATGCAGAGTAAGGTAAATAGACCAAAGACCAAAAATGACCTAAACCCAGATATACCAAATAAACAAAGCAAAACGATGTCGAAGTCTCTCTATAATATACATTAATTCCCACATAATGAAGAAATATTAAGTTGGATTCAGAAAATTCTCAATGAGCCAGACTACCCTAAATTTAGTTGCAATATCTATTTTTCTCATGACCCTATCGGTACTGCTGGGGCCATTCTTGAATTTGTCGCCGACAGTACCGGCACTTGCTACCTTCGCTATTTTGGGAATAGCCACTTTTGACAGTTTTAGCTTGCAAGGCAAGGGTGGTACTATCTTTTTAGATTGGATTGCTGGTTTTTCAAGTGAACACCGCGATCGCATCGTCCATCACGAAGCAGGGCATTTCTTAGTTGCTTACCTGTTGGGTATTCCTGTTACTGGCTACACACTCAGCGCTTGGGAAGCCTGGAAACAGGGGCAATCAGGCCAAGGCGGCGTTAGCTTTGATGATGGGGAATTAGCATCTCAACTAGAAGTAGGTAAAATTAGTGCCCAAATGCTAGACCGCTACTGCACTGTTTGGATGGCAGGTATTGCTGCTGAAACCCTGGTTTTTAAGAATGCTGAGGGTGGAACTGATGACAAAAGCAAACTGATAGGAGTTTTGACAATTTTAGGCTTTTCTGAATCAGTTTATCAGCAAAAACTGCGTTTTCATACCCTCCAGGCAAAAACTCTATTAGAAGAAAATTGGTCTAGCTACAAGGCTTTAGTTAGTGCCATGCGACAACGCACTTCGGTCGAAGATTGCCATGCTGAGTTAGGAGTAGGGAGTGGGAAGTAAGAAGTTATATCAAGCTAGTAATGAAGAGTTTGTAGTAAGCACTAAAGTGCTTAGAAAATAAGGACTAAAGTCTTTACTAAGCTGTTACGCATTTAAATTGTATATTTACTCGTGTTCACGCAGCGTCTTCTTCAGGAGAAAGTTGTCATTAGTCATTTGTATTTAAAAGGACAAATGACCATTGACAAAGGACAGTTTTAACAATTGCAATGTGCAATCTAGACGCGCATCAGCTTACGAACTCATTAACATCATCTTAAACAGAAAAGTTATTCAACTCTGGCGCGGAGTGCAGGAGATGGAAAAAGATTTTCAAATCCGGCTTGTCGCTCATTTAAAGATTCTAGAGCATCATTCCAAAGACTTTCATAATAAAAGAAAATTACGCCTAGACCCCTTTCTTGGGCAGCCCGCACCTGAGACTTAATTTGCTGCATGGGAACTGGATTATTTCGTAACCCTGTCATAATGCCAACTCCAGTTGGAATTCTTTGTTGCGCTTCTTGAATTTCTGCGCGGGAAATATTTGCCACAAAACTTTTCAGATCCGGACGATAAATTTGCACAATTAACTCGTCCACAATATTTTGTCGCATCCAACTCAGCCAATCTTGCAAGTGAAACTTGTAAGCCAAATCATAGTAATTAGGAGAAACAGAGAAAATTGCCTGGGGTTTTCTCTGTTTCACAGCTTGATTAAGTTTTACCATGAACGCCGTAATCTTATCTGCGCGCCACTTTACCCATGCCGCATCTTGGGGATTTTTTGGGGGAGGATTCTTGGTTTCTTTGGTGTACAAAGCAACTGTATATTGATCGTAGCCAAACTCGTGAGGCAAACTCATGTGATCGTCAAACTGAATGCCATCGGCATCATATTGGGTAACAGTTTCCAACACAAGATTAGTGATGAACTGTTGCACTTGCGGAAGGAACGGATTGAGCCACATCACCTCACCAGCCGCACTGATTGAAGTTTGACTACCATCCCGCTTTTGTGTGAACCAATCCGGGTAATTCATTGCTAGTTCTGACGTTGGAGGAGCCATGAAACCAAACTCAAACCAGGGAATCACCAGCAATCCTTTGCGATGAGCTTGGTTAATCAGGTCTGCAAGAATATCATGTCCATCTGAACCTTTGTAGACAAAAGGTTGAATACCTGCACGTTGTGCTATGGCACTGGGATACATCACATAGCCAGAATTCCACACCACAGGATAGATTGTGTTGAAGTTCAGCCGTTGCAGTTGACTCACCGCATCTTGCACTTTATCGCGATTCTTGAGGGTGTCAAAATCATTGTTGGTCATCCAAACCCCGCGAATTTCCTGACGGGGTATCTGTGCGATGGCGCTGAAGCGCCCACCTTCGGTGATCGCAGGGGTGAAACTGTCCAACAGCAACACAGTAACAAACGATATTAAAATAAGAATCGGAAAAAGAGACTTGAGTAGTCGACGCCAACTTTGAACAATAAATGAAAATGATGATTTCATGGATTTGAATGATGCATTAGCTACCCACACAAGCCACTGTTCGCTTTTACGATTGAATCTACTAACCATATAGTTTACAAGTATTTATGCTTAGTACAGAATTGATGAGTTAGTAGTTGTTCGTTCCTTGCTTATGGAACTTTTGCACCAAAAAAAACTAAAACAGACAAATTAAGATAGTTGACGCAGCTAGTAAGCATTTGTGCCCAATAGATATTTGGTATGGGGAATGGGGCATTGGGCATGGGGCATTGGGAAGAGACAAGAGGAACAAGGTAAAATTTTCTTCTTTAACTTCCTCTACCTCCCCTGCTCCCCCTGCCTTCCCTGCCCCCAGATCTTCACATTCCCCTACACCCTACCTGTGTCACAATAAAGAACTGTAATAAGAAAAATATTGTTAAGGTAATTTAGTGAGTCCAACTGCTCAATCTACGGCAAGTGCGCGTCGCGTAGTATTTCCTTTTACGGCAATTGTGGGCCAGGAAGAAATGAAACTAGCGCTGCTATTAAACGTGATTGACCCCAAAATTGGTGGTGTAATGATTATGGGCGATCGCGGCACCGGGAAATCCACAACTATCCGGGCACTGGCGGATCTGCTACCAGAAATTTCTGTGGTTGCTAATGACCCCTTTAATAGCGATCCTAGCGACCCCGACTTGATGAGCGATGAAGTCCGCCAACTTTTAGAACAAGGGGCGGAAATTTCCATAACTCACAAAAAAGTCCAAATGGTAGACCTGCCGCTAGGAGCTACAGAAGACCGAGTTTGTGGCACAATCGACATTGAGAAAGCTTTATCTGAAGGTGTCAAAGCTTTTGAACCGGGACTGCTAGCAAAGGCAAATCGTGGCATTCTCTATGTGGATGAAGTTAACTTACTAGACGACCACCTTGTAGACGTGTTACTCGACTCCGCTGCCAGTGGTTGGAACACTGTAGAACGAGAAGGTATTTCTATCCGTCACCCTGCACGTTTTGTGCTTGTCGGTTCTGGAAACCCTGAAGAAGGCGAACTACGCCCTCAATTACTCGATCGCTTTGGGATGCACGCAGAAATTCACACAGTCAAAGAACCAGCTTTGCGGGTGCAAATCGTGGAACAACGTGCGGATTTTGACCAAAATCCGCCAGTATTTCTCGAAAACTATAAACCCCAGCAAGAAGCATTGCAAGAGCAAATTGTCAATGCTCAACAGCTTTTGTCAGAAGTGAAAATTGACTACGATCTGCGGGTGAAAATTTCTGAAGTCTGTTCAGAATTGGATGTGGATGGTTTGCGGGGTGACATTGTTAGTAACCGCGCTGCCAAAGCCTTAACAGCTTATGAAGGACGCACTGAAGTTACAGTTGATGATATCCATCGCGTAATTACGCTATGCTTGCGTCACAGACTGCGGAAAGACCCTTTAGAATCGATTGATTCTGGCTACAAAGTCGCAAAAGTTTTTAGCCGTGTCTTTGGCGTCGAACTACCAGAAAGTGATACTGCACAAAAAAACGGCACAGGTCAAAAGTTAGGGGCTAGGGCTTAGAAGTTAGGAGTGAGGAGTAAAGAGTTAGGAGTTTTGAATGGAAAACTGCTTCATAACTCAAAACTTTAATTCCTCACTCAAGACTGAGTATATAACTGACAACTCCTAACTCAGGATTCAGCACTGACTATATAACTCACAACTCCTAACTCCTAACTCATAACTTTATAATTCAACACTAACTATGAGAATTTGGTCTTTTTGGTTCAACAGCTTTGTTCTATCTAGCCAATACAACCCGCCCAGGTTTGTAGAATTATTGATGCTCTTATTAGCGATCGCTATGTTGACAATAGCCAGTATTTTACCCA
This sequence comes from Nostoc sp., assembly GCF_036917515.1. Lineage (GTDB taxonomy): Bacteria > Cyanobacteriota > Cyanobacteriia > Cyanobacteriales > Nostocaceae > Nostoc. Next base: position 83,376 of record NZ_JBALDE010000171.1, read on the forward strand.
ACGACACACCCTATTTAATCTTAGGCTTGAGCTTAGTAGTTGGGGCATCTATTTCTATCTTAGTGCGGGAAGCGATCGCCCCTTCACCTCAGAGACGAATTACCCAACTAACAGCATTCCTATTACTCATCATCAGCCTCTATGGCTTTGCTGACTTAATGTACACTCTCTAGCTAGTCATTTATTCACAGCCAATGACTAATGACTAATGACTCCATCTTTGCATTTCCACCAATTCCATACACAACTCATTAATTTGCTCCAAATCAGGTTTATGAGGTAGGGCAGATTGTTCGCAAACAATTTCCATTTCGGCGACTAAATCTTCTGCCATTTTCATCACCTGCTCATAAGAATACTCACCTTTTAAAATAGCTTTTAAATCTTCAACATCACCAGCTGTTCTCCGATCTACAATCACTTCACCTTGCTGCAATATTTCTACTCCACTGCGTAACAATCTAATGCAGTGCATTCCATGTTTCAGGTCAAAACCCGACTTTCTTTCCATTTCTGCTCTAGCCGGATTTCTATTCTCCTGCCAAGATAAGTAAGCTTTCCATTCTCTTAAAGCTATTTGATAGCTTTGACTTTTTTGAAGCAGGCGGATAAAATCTTTACGGCTATTGGTTAACTTTTGGGTATATTCCAAAGTTTCATCGGGTAAAGTATATTGTTTTAAAACTCCTTTAAAATCAATATCTGCTGTCAGCAATTGATATAATTGTTCTGCTTCTTCCAAAAATTCAATCCGTCCTCTGATTAAGTTATAAAGATACTCCAGAAAAGCATTTAACTCATCTTTGCTCAGAGGTGTTTCGTCTTCTATAGCAAAGTCAGATGGTATTGGTTTTTTTTGCGGTGGCTTTAATAACCACTTACGATGAGTTTCCATCTTTTTGATTTGGGCAAAGGCATAACCCGTGTAAGTATGTTTTACCTTCTTGCTCAAAAATAACTGTTTACGATCGATTAAATGCTGTCCGACTGCGCTTAAAAAAGGATAGTTATTCAACCAAAGCAATTCTAAAACATTGGGATTCGCGCCAGCTAATAATTGGAGGATTTTCCTTAATTCATATATAACTGTGTCTTTGTTATCATCTATGAATGGAAATATTCCTGGTTCATCCCAACCACCATCTTTTTGTTCTATCCGATCAAATCCCAAATAGTACCTTTTAGGTGCAATAAATACTCCCCGATAATCAAAGTCGGAATCAGGACGATTTAAACCATAGCCGTGGCTACCAGCCAAACCAATTAAAATAGTTCTTTGCTCAACTTCTATTCTTTTCATATCACCTGATTAAAATATAGTCATCCTAACTCATCAGTTAAGCAGGTGGCGAGACGGAGATTAGAGAAAGGAATCATTTGCGAACAAAAAAATCCCCAACTTCTCTAAGAAATTAGGGATCTGAGCCTTGGTCTAACAGGAATGTCCTGAAAGGAGATGATACAATGGTATCCCCTTGAGGAACAAAACTTGGCAATTCAGTTGTTCCTATACTTTCGATTTCCTATTAATAGGAATTATCTAGGATTGATGTGGCGTCTATTCCCCCATCCTGGATTGATAATGGCGGCTAAATCTTCCTCAGATAATTTGCTGATTTCACTGTCGAGTTCTTCGGCATTGAAATTATAGCCACGCTCTTGAGCAATTTTGATGAAGGCTTGTGGATCGGCTGTTGCTTTGAGTCTTTCCTGTAACGCTTGATCTTGTTTTATCGCTTGAAAAAGTCGGGCAGCATTTTGCTGTGTCATGACAATCAATCTCCTGTTTGAAATATCAGGTTTGAACGTGATAGTTTAACTTTTGAGGATTCACGAACTTTTGTAAATAATTTCTAGATGTGACACCTTATATTTGATATTAAAACAAAGAAGAAAAATGTGTTGATTTTGATAAAAAAATATAACTTTTCAATTAATACTAATTAATGTTAACTTTTGGTAGATTCAGCCCTAAGATAGTAGCAGTTTTTATCTAAAAAGTATTTGTTCTGATTTGTTGTAAATACAATTTACATTCGTGTGAGTGAGCGATGTCTATGATGGGCTACGCCTATAATCATGACGACAGTTGGTAATTCCTCCCCATCTTGGAAAATAAGCGATCGCCCAGAGTAATTAGCTGATTTTTCATTTTCAGGCTGACCAGACAGCAATGCTAAACCCAAAAATCCTCTTAGAGCTTGACTTGACGCATGTTAATAAAATAGTATATTAGATCGTCTGTCTAATTCCTGCTCGGATCAGGTAGACATATTACAAAGGCTGGCAAAAGCATCTCTATAAAAGATAAAAACCAGCTACCTGTACGGCAACTTCAAGGACAATTCCATGACCTACGCGATTATTGAAACTGGCGGCAAACAAATACGAGTAGAGCCAGGGCGGTTTTACGACATTGAACTGCTTGCGATTGAACCAGATGAAAAAGTTACGATAGATTCCGTATTACTCGTGCAGCACGATGGCGAAGTCACTATTGGACAGCCATTAGTAACAGGTGCGACTGTAGAAGGGACTGTAATGCGGCATTTCCGAGGTCGTAAAGTTCTGGTATACAAAATGAAGCCGAAAAAGAAAACCCGCAAGAAGCGGGGGCATCGTCAGGAAATTACCAGACTTATGATTGACTCTATCACTCTTAACGGTGCAGTGTTTGCTGCCCAAGGAGAAGCGGAGAAGGAAACTCCCGTTGTAAATGACACTGCTGTTGAAGAAGTTGAAACCGCTGCTGAATAATAAAAGAAGTAGATACACAAGAGGAAATCATGGCTCATAAGAAAGGAACAGGTAGTACACGCAACGGTCGTGATTCTAATGCCCAACGTCTGGGTGTCAAGCGTTATGGCGGTCAAGTTGTACGTGCAGGAAACATTCTTGTGCGTCAGCGTGGTACTAAATTCCACCCTGGTAACAATGTCGGTATTGGTAGCGATGACACTTTATTTGCCTTAATCGACGGTGTTGTGACGTTTGAGAGAAAGGGCAAAACTCGTAAAAAAGTTAGTGTTTATTCACCCGTAGCCGCTGCTGAGGCAGTAGCAAGTTAAAGTGTTAAGGTGGGTAACAGTGCCCACCTTAATCGTTAGTTAGCGCTGATGTGATAATCAGATTTACACAAATATTCACAGCAGTTACTTAACTTTTAACCTTTATTTACTCTAAAAAATAAGTTCCTAACTCTTTTATTCTCTCTACCCAACCTTTCATCTTATCAGCAACTTTATACTTCCATTGAAGTTGAAGTACTTCTCTACTATGAGAATTATCAAATATAACTTTGTCTTTGTTTTCAAAGACTGGCGCCAGAAATTCTACCTAAGTAACCTGATTAACTCCAGTTCGTCGTCTCGGTTGCTGTTACTGTTGGTCATGGTGTACCTTTGGCTGTGAGGATGCGATCGCGTCTGGGATTTTGGGCAAGTCGCTTACTCCTAAGCTAGTCTTCTGGTGTGCTTGCTATAAGCTTTCCAGGCTTAACAATCTAAAATTTTTCCTCTGTTAAAACTAAGCCTAAATCGTTGATATTTAAACCAGTGGGCAAATCGACAAGTGCCGACTCTAAAAGTTATTTATGTCGGCACTTGCGAAACGCTACTTAGGCTTTTTTGCAGCTTCTCTAGTATTAGGGCGATGACACCGAGCGTGAATTACCACAATCGATGGCTGCGGGTTTTGCATTACAGAGTACTGCTTCAATTTTCCCAGAATCAAGCACTCTAAGATGCGATTAATTTCAAGGATGAGATTGTGTCATTAGTTATCCCAAAGTTTTCGACCCAAGGATAGTAGCCTGGTCCTAAATCTTTGTAAGAACCTCTGTAATTTGCATCTGCATAAAAACGCCACGTTCCTCCTGTAATAATAATTGAGGAAGTTTCATCGTTAAAATCACTTCCAACGTATGGACGGCTTCGGGTTGCATTGAATCCCTTACCACCATAATTGATATCTTGACGAAGTAATACTTGAGCTCCACCCTGAATGGTACTAGCTTCTTCAAAGGAAAGCTCTACAAAAAGGGGATCTATGTCAAAAATTGTCATGTTTTACTCCTTTGGTTAAAGAAATAGTTGTTATTACAGTTGTAGATAGTTGTAATGGACTGTCAACAACAACTTAACAAAAGTTGATTGAGGATACCGTTGGCAAAATATTATTGAATAAAAAAGTTTTCTTTACTACTTGCTATTATGGACAAAATGAAAGGAACACATGAGAATTTATAGAAAAATTCAGCTATCTGAGCATTCCTTCCACAATCCAGTGTTTCGGTAGTAAGTTGAAGCCTTTTGTGTCGTCTGAACGTTTGACGATTTCAAGCTCGATCTATCAGTTGCTTTCGAGCGATCGCTACTAGAAAAATGCCAGCATTGTTTTGCAATATATAATACCTTATTTTCTTAAGTGTAATTAGTGTATGCATCCCTATGCGGAAGAACTTTCTGCATTATGATTATCTAAGTAAAAGTCCAAATGAACGCTCTGTTAACTTAGTTGTTTACCTAGATGAATATCAGCAAATCTATAATGCTAATTCGGTACTTGGAGGGCGTGAAGGTTGGCATTTTCCTGACTTTCTGTTGCTAGGAGGCTGGCTAGCAGGTGGCAGAAACTGGCATTTTGCTGCTATGTAGCTGTTTTCGCTAAATTTACTTTGGTATGGACTTTATATCTTTATAACTCGTCGTTGGCAACGTCGGTTTGCCGATTGCGGTGACTTAAAAGCATTGCAAGTCAGCCAGAACCGAAAGCGCAAAAACTACGCATGGCATCGGCTAGTTTATACTGCTATCATTCCAGTGCTACTGCTGGCAATTTTGAGCGATCTGGCGATGTACAAACCTGCCCAAATGCATTGGCTTTCTGGGCTATTTGGTAGTTGGCAAATACGCACTGTTCACTTTATCACTGTTCCCAATGTCATACTATTTACAGTTGTTCATTCTTTACTTGCCCTGAAGGTAGGAGGTATCCGTTTAGTGAAATCTATGTTTTTGTAGAGGTTTTATGAATCTGATTCTTCCCAAACGTACCTTATCTCGTCGTCGGTTACTGCAAGTATCTGGACTTTCAGGGATAGGCTTTCTTCTTAGTGGCTGTGGGACAAATTTGTTCTCAGATAATCTGCGGCAAATATCTGAGCCACTGAATGAACGTCTAGAAGCACTCCTATTAACTCAAAAACCTATACCTGAATTTCCTGTCAGTGCCATAGAAGCAGATAAATTGCTGGTTAATACCTTTGACTTCACCCCACAAATTGATCCGGCACAGTTTCGCTTAATAATTGATGGTGAGGTCAATAATGCGATGCAATTGAGCATGGCAGATATTCAAAAACTTCCCTTGACTTCAATGGTGATTCGCCATGTCTGTGTTGAAGGCTGGGCTGCGATCGTTGAATGGGGAGGCGTGCGATTACGAGACTTAGTAGCGCTGGTACAGCCGAAATCAAACGTCCGCTATGTCTACTTCAAATCTGCTGATGGCTACTATGAAAGCTGGGATATTGCCTCTGCTGTGCATCCCCAAACTCTCATGGCTTATCAAAAGAATGGACAACCTTTATCAGTTGATAATGGTGCGCCCATGCGTCTAGCATCCCCAATTAAACTGGGCTACAAGCAAAGCAAGTGGGTAACTCAAATTACCTTTGTCAGTAATTTGTTACCTATTAAAGGCTATTGGGAGGATCAGGGCTATGAGTGGTTTGCAGGGCTATGAGGCAAGCAGGGGAGGCAGGGGGAGCAGGGGAAGATGGGGGAGATGAGAGAGAAAATTTCACCTTGTCCTTCTTGTCATCCTTATCTTTCTTGTCCCTGTGTAATGGGATGTTTTTTATTTGGAAGTTCCTTATATCCCCACCCTATAGAGGGATGGGGAATTATGGTGATTAGTTAAAAATCGTTTGGTAAGCGACAAAACATCTGACACCCAATATCTAAAACTTATCCAGAATCGATTTCGACGAGCTAATCCGGACACTGGATGTTAGTCTACAAAGCACGGAAAAGTAACAGCATGACTACAGAGAACTTAACTACCTTGCCATCATCCCCAGCCCAGACAGAATTAAAATTCATAGATTCCCCTGGCTGTCAATCAACGAGTTTGCACGACTCGGATGTACCAGAAGTTGACTTGTTTAGTCCACTGAAAATTCGAGATATTACCCTGCCCGATCGCATAGCAATGTCACCAATGTGTCAATATTCAGCAGAGAATGGAGTCGCAAATGATTGGCACTTTGTCCATTTGGGGAGTCGGGCTGTTGGAGGTACTGGGCTGATTGTAGTGGAAGCGACAGCCGTAACATCCCAAGGACGAATCACCCCCGGCGATCTCGGTCTTTGGGACGATATGCAAATCGAGCCACTAGCTCGGATTGTGCGCTTCCTTCACCAACAAGGAGCGATCGCAGGGATTCAATTAGCTCATGCTGGCCGGAAAGCGAGTTGCAATGTTCCGTGGCTGGGTGGTACACCGTTAACACCTGAACAAGGGGCTTGGCCGGTAATCGCGGCAAGCCCAATTCCGTTTCAAGAGGGCGGCCCCATTCCCATACCCCTCGATGAAGCTGGGATTGAAGAGGTGATTCAAGCCTTTGTTGCTACAGCCGGACGTGCCCTGCAAGCGGGCTTTGGGATTATCGAAATCCACTCGGCTCATGGATACCTACTGCATTCTTTTCTTTCGCCGCTAAGTAATCAACGAACAGATCGTTACGGAGGTTCGTTGGAGAACCGAATGCGTTTGTTACTGGAGGTGACAAGACGAATCCGAGAGATTCTGCCAAGCGGGATGCCGCTTTTTGTGCGCCTCTCTGCTACCGACTGGGTAGAGGGAGGTTGGGATATCAAGCAGTCAGTTATATTATCCCGTGAACTAAAGGAATTAGGCGTTGATTTGATCGATGTTTCCACAGGAGGCTTAGTCCCTCATGCCAGGATTCCCGTGCAGACAGGTTATCAAGTACCTTTTGCTGCCAAAATCCGAGAAGAGGCTGGGATTAGGACAGGGGCTGTAGGGATGATCAAGGAGGCTGAGTATGCCAACCAAGTAATTACTCGTGGATGTGCAGATTTGGTTCTTGTCGGTCGAGAAATGCTCCGCGATCCATATTGGTCGATTCGTGCCCGTTGCAGCTTGGATGAAGAACCGAACTGGTCTTTGCCCTACGGCTATGCAGTTAAACAGAAGAGACGGGGGAAATAAATCTCAACGGCAGGCGTTGCTGAATCAAATCCAGCAAATTACTTGTAATATGTGATTGTGATCGCAACAAAGTGGAGTGAATCGTCAAGGTTTGAGATTACGACGCTGCGATCACAATTGATTTGTGTTTAACCGCAGATGATATTATGGCGATCGCCTCCTGCTTTCAATGTAATTTTTGCAACTTCACAAGTTAGACGATCATTTCCAACTATTTACAGCCTTTGAGTACTTACTCCCGACGTTTCAGCAAAAGGGGCGGTGAATACTAAGCGATATAAATATGTTGTATATCTACTAGCGATTCACTGGAAATATTTAACTATTTAAATCCAATTATCAGTAATAGATATACAACATTAACTACTAAATTTGAATAAGCATATTTAGTTTAGGTGATTTTGATTGCCAATAAAGGCAAAAAATCAAATGCTGATCCGATCGTAGTTACAAATTTAAATGAAAGCAGGTATATGAACAAAGTTATTCAGGAAACAACACATTATCAATAATATGGATAACACCATTGTCAGCTTCCACATCCGCAGTCACAATGTAAGCATCATTCACCTTAACATTATTCTCAGTATTAACTTTGATATCTTTTCCTTCAGTTGTTGTTAGCTTTTGCGACTGATTTAGTTCAGTTGCATTAATCTTGCCAGAAACCACATGGTACTCTAAAACCTGTCTTAACTTAATCACATCCTGTAGAAGTTCTTCTACGGCTCCTGATGGGAGTTTGGAAAAGGCTTCGTCTGTTGGAGCAAAGACAGTAAACGGCCCATCTCCCTTAAGTGCAGTATCAAGACCAGCAGTAGTAATAGCTGTTACCAAGGTGTTGAAAGAACCCGCATTAATTGCAGTATCTATAATATCTGGCATCTGATGTCACCTCAATTGTGCAAAAACTTGATGTTAAGAGATTTAGCACATAAGTGTATGTTTAGACTATAGGTCAATTCTTTGCCACTGCCGACCATCGCGCGCCAACAAATCATCTGCTGCTAATGGCCCCCATGAGCCTGCTGCATAGTTGGGAAAGTTTTCAGGTGGCGTGGTTGCCCAAGCTTCTAGAATGGGGGTGACGACGCTCCAGCCCAGTTCTACGTTGTCCGATCGCTGAAACAAAGTCGCATCACCGATCATGCAGTCGTATAGCAAGGTTTCATAGCCAGTACTCTGGATCTTGCCAAAGTAGTCAGTGTAGCAAAAGTCCATTTCTACCGCATCCATTGCCATCGCGGGGCCAGGCACCTTTGCACCAAATTGGAGGTGAATTCCTTCCTGTGGTTGAATGCGGATGGTCAAGAAATTAGGCGTGAGACGCTCAATCGAGGTTTGGCGAAATAATAGTGAAGGTACTTGCTTAAACTGAATTGCAATTTCAGTCACACGTTTAGCCAAACGCTTGCCTGTTCGGAGATAAAACGGCACCCCTGCCCAGCGCCAGTTGTCGATGTTCAGCTTTAAGGCAGCATAAGTTTCAGTGTTAGAGTCTGACGCAACTCGTGGCTCTGAGCGATAAGCAGGCACTTGGGTATCCTTCACCGTTGCCGCACCATATTGTCCCCGTACAGTATGAGTTTGCACAGTTTCAGCAGTGAGCGGAATGATGGACTTCAATAGTTTTGACTTTTCATCACGCACCTCATCGGCTGAAAACGAGACTGGCGGTTCCATCGCCGTCATTGCCAGCAGTTGAAACAGATGATTTTGCACCATGTCCCGCACTGCACCTGTACCTTCATAAAAGTTGCCTCTGCTTTCGACTCCAACCGTTTCGGCTACGGTAATCTGTACGTGATCGATATGTTCGCGATTCCAAATCGGTTCAAACAAGCCATTACCAAACCGAAACACCAAAATGTTTTGTACAGTCTCTTTGCCCAGGTAGTGATCGATGCGGTAAATCTGTTTTTCTTGAAGGACAGCACCAATGGTTTTATTCAGAGCACGAGCCGAGTCCAAATCATGCCCAAAGGGTTTCTCGATGATAACTCGCCGCCAGTGATCGTTTTCTTCGCGCACTAATCCGGCTGCACCAAGCTGTGTAATGATGTCGCAAAAGAAGTTAGAGGCAGTTGCCAGATAGAACAAATAGTTTCCCTGAGTGCCACAGTCTCGATCGATTTGAGTGAGTAAGTCTTGCAACTGATGGTAAGTGTCAGCCTCCTGAAACTCACCGGCAAGATAGTACAGTCGCTGCTCAAGCGGTTGCCAAAGCTCATCGTCTACGGGAACCGTTGCGAACTCATGAATATCTTGGGCGAGTTTGCCACGAAAATCGTCCTGACTCATTGAAGTGTGTGCGACTCCAACGATCGCAAATTCCGGCGGCAGCAAATTGCCTTGTTTGAGGTTGTAGAGGGCGGGAAGCAGCAGACGCTTGGTTAAATCTCCTGCTGCTCCAAAGATAACGATCGCACAGGGTTCTGCCGGACGGATTGAGGCTTCGACAGGAACCTGGGGCGTGGTGGCAGCCGTCATGATATAAATCTCCGCATGTTCTTCAATATCTCCACAAAACTATAGCGCATTGCAGACAGCAGTTTATCTGGAAACATCGCGGTGACTTAAAAGCATTGCAAGTCAGCCAAAACCCAAAGCACAAGCAGGACTTACGCAACTGGCACAGGGCGATCTCGATTTGATAGTATTTATGTACTACAAAGAAGTGGCGTACTCACAAGAGATTGGGGAAATTAGTAATAGTAATCAGCGGTGTTAAGTTATTCTTCAAATCATGAGAAAATTATTCGAGGATGGATAAAATAAATCCCATAATTTCTGAGATTTACGAAACTTAACTATTGCCAGTACTTGTTAAGTAGTCAAATTAATTATACTTTCACAAATTTGGCAGAGCATTTAGAACGGATTTTATCGATAATTATCGAGGTCGAGGGCGTAAGAAAGAGTACTCCATGTTTTTAGATGCCAAACTTCTCTATTAATACCCGACGATGCCGTTTAATAAAATCTCCCCATCCACGATATCCAACACATCCATTCATTACAATATTTTCAATTACACCAAGCCTTAATTTAACCGATAGGTTCGTCCCTAAAGAAAAGATATTGGACAAATAGCAGCCTGAAAGTTTAGTCTGCACAGGCATGGACGAATTACAGAAACGGTTATGAAGCATTTAAACAATACAAATACAATTTCAGAGTGAGTTGATGATTTACCAGCGATCATCCATTGGTTGTCACTTTCTTCAGATCCAGTTTCTGCTCAACCAAGAATTACCACAAAATTTATCATAGTTTCAGCTTGCTAGAGGAAAAGTTGCTGCTAATATCCATCTAAAGAATAAGGCATTACTAATGGCATAGCTCCAATATTCGTTAAATAAGCTAGAAGTAAATGAAAAAATAGCCATAAGTATAGGGAACAAGGGCAGTAAAAGATAAATAAACCCAAGATTTGGTAGCAAGTAAAGTACTAAAATAAAACCTCCGATTAAGACTACACTTTGTCCTAGAATGAGCTAACTATTATTCATGCGATCACAAGCTTCCAGCCCCAACTAATATTTTGACGTGTTTTCAAAACACTTTGCTGTATAAACTCAGCTTTAACCTGGTTAAACCAGTTATCATCGAAATTGGGTTTTTTATCCAATATTTCGATATAAGGATTCGCATTCCATTTGAATAAATCTCTATAAGTTAAACTTCCATATAAAGCAGTCCTGATGATGAAAATTTCAGTTATATTATGATTCAATTGTTTCTGAGTAACTTAACACCTTGCAGAACGCGGCAACATAAATTTCTCGCCCTCTGCGGTAAATTTACCGCGAACCATCAGCACAGTTTCATCAAATTTATGAGTGAATGCTTGTACATTTTTGACATCAAGAAGTTCTGGACTAAAGTAAATTACCACTTCTTTAATGGATTGAGGTATCTTACTAAGAATATTCTTTAAAGAGCATATCTGCGTTGTAACTAAATCGAAAAGATGAAGTCGTGTATCTTCTATCTCCATACAGGCGATTAAATCTAAATCTTCTGCATAGTATAAGGGACGACTTCCTTCATTGACGCAGAACACAGGTTTTTCTTTGACTACGCCAACTATATTAGAGACAGGAATGCGGGTTTCCAAAAGTCTGTGTAGCAATGTGTAATCTTTGGTATTTGTAAAATCTAGTATTCTGAAGCTATCAGTGCTACCTGTGGAGTTACACTTAGCCTTAAATATGTGTTCTTCGACTACACGAAAGCCAAAAGGTAAGTAAAACTCTGGTTGTGGTGTTGTCAGTACCAGGGTTTCGTAAAGGCGATGTCTACGATCAGCTACGCCAACGCAATACTCTAGCACTTCCTCCATCACTTCACGGTAATACCCTCTCCTACGAAATTCTGTACGGGTAGCTACTCCATGAATTCCTCCGACAGTGAGCTTTTGTCCCATAATTTGCATGGGAATTTCTAACACTCCCACATGAGTAATAGCTATATCATCGTGAAAGCGAATAAACGGAGTTGAAGCTGTTTCCCAAGATGCACCTAGTTTTCTTGCACATTCTGCTAAACTGCTGAGTCCGGGAAATGTGACTTCCATCAAGTCAAAAAGCTTATTGCTTAAACTGGGATCATTAGAGAATGACTGTTTGAAACGATACTGGCTCATAGTTCAAGTATTATGATCAATTCAGTAAAGACTACAAAATCAATTCCAGCAAATTCAAAAAAAGGGAAATTATAAATGGGTAGCAAGGGCGTAAGGTATTGTGCCTCTAACGTTTAACTCAATATTTATTAAGCTTGAGTCTCTTCAAATAAAACTAAGCCATACTTCTCACCAGTAGGCAAAAAGCCAATTCCTCGATAAACTGCTTGGGCTGCTTGGTTATTATCATTTGTAAACAGGATGGCACGTTTTACTCCCTGCGATCGCGCATCTAACAACGAGCCTGCTATCACACTTTTGGCGTAGCCTTTACCCCGTAGCGCTGGTGGTGTCCACACTCCACCAATTTGTACAACATCAGGTAGGCTGGCATTGAAAGCAGAATAGGAAACTGGGGTATTTTCTGCTACCAAAACCCAATGCATAGCCGTAGCTTGACGTGCTTCAATTACCAGACGGCAATCTGGCCTTAAACTAAGAGTATCTCTTCGTCCTAAAGTTTCCACATTATAAGCAGCACACCATTCAGTGAGTAATTCCAACTCATCTGGATGTGGCAAACGACACTTTACCTTTGCTGATACTAAGGCTTGAGGTATTTGCAAGTCTCGCAGTGTTAGAGAAAACAATATCTCAAATTCATCAAGCTGAGTTGGTCGGTTGCTAAGTCCCAAAATGCTTTTTGTCGCTGCGACTTGTGCTGCTGGGCCACTGATTCCAGAGATGACACGTCCAGATTGTGCTACAACTGCTTGCACCACCTCTGTCAAATGTACAGGGGCTTGGACTACGATCATCCCATTCCAAAAGTGGGCTGCAACTGCCACTATAATTTCATCTATGTAAGCTGCTATGTAAGTTCCTTGAAATCTTGCACTTTGGTCAAGCAGTCCCGCAGCTCGCCAATTAGATCGCAAAAACATAGAAGTATCGGTGTGTTGCAAGAGAAATGCTTCCAGCGATACTTCATCTCCGGGTTGCAGGGTTCTCAAAGTAGGCACAAAAAACTCCTAAGTGTCGAATTTAGTTTACTGAATAGGCTGTTTCGGGAATAGTAGCAATGCCATCTGTAAAGTTGGTTCTACCTAATGGTAATTGAAAGGGACACAGCCTAACTGTGTCCCTAAATGAAGCTACTTCAAGATGCTAGGACTGGCGATAGCAGGCAAACTCCATTGAACAACATAGTTATCCGTCGCTTGTCTGATGCAGTTCATTTGTTTCTCCTCCAAAATGGATGCCGGAGGATGGGCAGAAAATACTTAGACTGATGTCATAATCTATCAAGAATCAGTTAAGCAAGTTGAAAGAGGAATGTCATCAAGTCTCCTTTACCCAAGCTGATGCGATCGCCTGGTCGCAAGCGATGACGGTTCCCTGGTAAAAGTGGCAAATTATTGATGTAAGTGCCATTAGAACTTCCCACATCCTCTACATAATGAGCATCTCCCTCGACGCGAATATCTGCATGAATCCGCGAGACAATTTCGGAATTGGGAAATCCTGAAACATCTATATCTGGAGGAATCCGGTCATTGGGCTTGCCGATATGAATCACAGAAAAATTTTGCGGTAATTCAATTAAGCGATCGCTTTGAACGTGGATTAACCGCGCTGTAACCTGCTGTAATTGCGTTCTGGCAGCAGTTGCAGTTGGTGCTGGTGCTGCTGGCTCTTTTACTTCGGCTTCAGAAGCCGGTGCTGCTTCCACAGGTGGTGGAGTCGGAATACTACTTTGTCCAGAGACTACGGGTTGAGCTACAACGATTGGCACAGGTTCTGGAGGGCTGCTTTTTGCAACAGGTGTCTGTGGCGCTGGTTGTGGAGGAACTGCCACCTCTGTTGGTGGTAAAGATGATTCGGGAGGATGGGAGTTAGTAGAACCGCTCATTCCCAAGGCATCTGGTTGTAAAAGTTCTAACAGTGGATCCGGTGGAACTAACGCTGGTACTTCCACGGGAATATCAGGAGTTACTGTTGTCGCTACTGCGGTATGAACGTGTGGAACACCTGCGGAGTGAAGGTTATAGCCACACTGACCACAGAATGCAGCATCTGCCTGCACAGTTGCCCCACAACTGGGACAATTAGTAGTCGCAGGTAATGGTGTATAACAAGCTTCACATTGGACAGCACCGTCAGGGTTGGGATGATTGCAATTAGGGCAGACGATCATCGATATTTAGCCTTTGTTCAAGATCATCATAAATATAGTTAGGACTGGCAAGCAGAGGGCGGCCCTAGATTTAGATTCTAGCAATTACTGCTAATGGAACAATGAATTGGACACTCTTATACGGGGAAGCAGAGGGGCAGGGGGAGCAGGGGAAGCAGGGGGAGAAGAACCAATGCCCAATGCCCAATGCCCGATTGTTCAATGTTGAAGTTCCAAACCTGCTGCCGCATCTAGCAGCCACCAAAGTTCTCCTTGGGGCTGAATTAAGCGGGATGGGTAAGTGAAGTCATCGGCTACAGGTGCAAAAACTTGCGCTAAAGCTGGTCGTTTATTAGCACCAGCAACCAGAAAAATCACGCTACGAGCAGAGTTGATTAAGGGGTATGTGAAACTTATCCTGAGGTTTCCGTCTTTGTTACCCACAGTCACGAGGCGATCGCGTACTTTAAGAGCTTCTGTATGGGGAAACAAAGATGCAGTATGTGCATCATCACCCATTCCTAGTAATACTACATCCAAGGGGGGAAACTCGACTCCAGAAGAATTGAAAAATTCTTTGAGTTGTTGTTCATACTTGACAGCAGCTAGTTCTGGATTTGCTTCTAAAGTTGGTACGGGGTGAATGTTAGCCACTGGGATGTCAACACGATCTAACCAAGCTCGACGCGTCATCAGTTCATTGCTATCGGGATGATCTGGTGGTACGTAACGCTCATCCCCCCAGAATATATGAATTTTATCCCAAGGCAGTTTTTGAGTAGCGATCGCTTCGTATAACGGTTTAGGTGTACTGCCGCCAGACAAGGCGATGGTAAACCGCCCCCGCTGCTCAATGGCAGTTTCTAACTTAGACAGGATTAATTCTAGCGCTCGTGCAACCAGCGCTGGCTGATCCGGTAAAACTTCAACGGTTTTGTTCATGGCTTCATCATCATATTGCTGGCTTCTGGCAATACAATACCGAACTTATTACAATCCCCCTTTTTAACTTTTGAAACATTTAACATCGTAGATTAAGTAAGCTGGAAAAACGTACACCTCCTTATCACCCTCAACCGTAAGTTGTCAGTAGTCAGTCGTATTAACTACTAGCCACTCTCATGATTATTTTTACTTACATCCAGTTACTTGATACTTTGTTGATTAACGCCACAAAGGATACGTTTATTAATTCTTATTAAAAATTAATAAAACTAATTAATCACATACAACGCTTCCCAGTTAGCGATCGCTTCACGTTGGGCAATTAACAATTCTTGAATTCCTTTTTGGGCGACATCTAGCAGTTGATCCAACTGAGTGCGGCTAAAGCTGCCTTCTTCGGCTGTTCCTTGGACTTCAATGATTCCCAAATGTTGATTCATCACCACATTAAAATCTACTGTTGCAGCCACGTCTTCGATATAATTCAGATCCAAAAATGGCTCTCCCTCCAGTAATCCTACGGAAACTGCTGCTACCTGTCCACACAAAGGCGATCGCTCCAATATGCCCTCTTGCAACAATTTAGAAATTGCATGAGCTAACGCCACAAACGAGCCTGTAATGGCTGTTGTCCGAGTTCCAGCATCTGCTTGCAACACATCAGCATCCACAGTCAGCGTGCGTTCTCCCAGTGCCTCAAAATCCACTGCTGCACGTAAGCTGCGTCCAATTAAACGTTGAATTTCTTGCGTCCGTCCAGATAATTTCAATAGTTCCCTTTCTTGGCGTTTTTGAGTAGCAGATGGTAACATCCGGTACTCAGCAGTTAACCAGCCGTTACCACTTCCTTCGAGAAACTTCGGAACTCCCTTATTAACGCTAACAGTACAAAGTACTTGAGTATCACCGCATCTTGCGAGAACAGAACCGGGGGCAAAGCGGGTGAAATTGGGGTGAAAGCTAATCGGACGTAGTTCGTAGGGAATCCGACCGTCAGGACGCTGCCAAGCCATTGGAATTGCCTCAAGTTTTACAATACTGCCTTAAGATTACCTTAGTGTTATTGGGCATTGGGCATTGGCAAGAATTCTTCCTAACTCCTAACTCTCCTACTCAGCACTCAGCACTCTTCAAGGAACTGAAAGCAGAGTCAAAATATTTTGCTGCACCATTTCTGGTGACTGGTCGCCGTTGATGGTCAATAAGCAGCGACGACGGTCGTAATATTCTAGGATGGGAATGGTGCGATCGTAGAATAATTCTACACGGCGCTGTACAATTTCCGGTTGGTCATCTGGTAGCGATCGCCCCAAGGATCGACTAACCATCACTGCTTCCGGGACTTGGAGATAAATTGCCCAATCTAGCTTTTGCCCTAAATCATCCAATAAAAAATCTAATTCTTCCGCTTGGAAGGCAGTACGGGGATAGCCTTCTAACACCCAATCGCAGTTAATATCTGGTTGTCTGAGGCGAATTCGGATCAATTCAACGATCATTTCGTCTGGAACTAACTCCCCTTTTTGCATGTAGGGCCGTGCGTGGTAGCCTAGTTCACTCAAGCTAGCGTAAACCGAAAGAGAAGTCCGAGAATCGGCTTCCAAGCATCGAAATTCCGGCAGGGGCTGATTACTAGATATTGCTGATCGTAAAATCTCACCTGTAGAAATTAGAGGAATATCAAAGTATCTGCAAAGCCTTTGTGCTTGAGTGCTTTTTCCCGATCCTGAACCTCCCAGAATCACCAATCTCACAACAATTTACTCCTCATCCTGTCAAATTCCCTACTTGCTAAGTCTGTTTTGCCTAATTGGAAATAGAAATTTTATGTTTTCATTTTTACAACTCATTTCAGAGAAAAGAGGAAAATTTAAATCAAAATAACTCTTGACTTCAATATAAAAGTAGTGTTTGACTAAGAATGCAATTTGCCAAATTCACCACACCTGTGAAAAACAGATAGATTATACAGGCAGATTTGTAATAATTACCGCCAGCACAAACCTTTAATTTATTGTAATTTTTTGAACTTTACCCTATGGTTGCCCAGCTAGAAACTCCAAGTATAAATTCACCCCTTACATTACCATATCCAGTTGAAGGGCTAGTGCAAGTTTTCACTAGCTCACATCGCAACTTTTTTACGAGCGTTATGGCGCAAGCACTGAGAATAGCTGGGCAAGGAACGTCAGTATTAATAGTCCAGTTCCTCAAAGGTGGTATTCGTCAAGGACAGGATCGACCTATACAATTAGGACAAAATTTAGATTGGATTCGCTGTGATTTGCCTCGTTGTATTGATACACCACATTTAGACGATACAGAAAATCAAGCATTACAAAAGCTGTGGCAGTATACACAACAAATAGTGTGTGATAGTAAGTATTCTCTAGTGGTGTTAGATGAGTTAAGTTTAGCGATTAACTTTGGTTTAATTTCTGAAACGGAAGTTTTAGCGTTTTTGGCAAAACGCCCTCCCCACGTCGATATCATTCTCACAGGGCCAGAAATGCCGAAATCTCTTCTTGATGTAGCAGATCAAATTACAGAAATCCGTCGGAGTTATCGACCCTAAACAAAATACTCAATTCACGATATCCTAGTAATTCTGTTTGAACTAGCTGTGAAGTTGTGATTAAAAACGATATCTGGATTACTGAAATGGCTCAACAAGGTCTAATTTCGCCCTTTGAGCCAAGTTTAATCCGAAAAGTGGAAAAAGATGAATCAGTAGCAGTTAAACATGTAATCAGCTACGGTTTATCTTCTTATGGCTACGATATACGCCTTTCATCAGCTGAGTTCCGCATTTTTCGTCACATTCCTGGAACTGTAGTTGACCCCAAAAACTTTAATCCCCAGAATCTGGAGCCGACAGCATTGCACACAGATGCCAATGGCAGTTATTTTATTTTACCTGCTCATAGTTATGGCTTAGGAGTCGCTTTAGAAAAACTGGAAGTTCCTAATAATATTACAGTCATTTGCATAGGGAAATCTACTTATGCCAGGTGTGGTATAATAGCGAATTTAACTCCTGCGGAGGCTGCTTGGCGTGGACATTTAACTCTAGAGTTTTCTAATTCCTCTAGTGCCGACTGTCGTATCTACGCTAATGAAGGTGTGGTGCAATTACTCTTTTTAGAAGGCGAACCCTGCGCTATCAGTTACGAAGCACGTCAGGGTAAATATCAGGATCAGCTAGAAATTGTGACTTTGGCTCGTGTTTAGACTGAATGATATCTAAACAAAGTTTACACAAAAATAGAACTTAAATCTATTTTGGCAAGTCCGAGTTGGTTTGCAATTTTGGCGTACTCATAAACTAAATAGTAGATATCAATAGTGAGAATATCGTTTGATACATAGTTTATTTTAGAAAGAGTAAAGCTTTTTTTAATCAAAGTTTTGGGAGGTAAACCAGGAAGTGAGAAAAAAAGACTTAGGTTGTAAAAATATCCGTCTAAAGAGTCAGAAACAGAACCGAGAAAAGAATAAATGCTCTTACCTCCACTACCGCCCTCAAACTGATAATTATTAATTCCTAGCTGATTACAGCTCTTTAACAGCTCAATAATTTCACTTTGCTTTGAAAGTAAAAACTTCTGCTCTACACTGATATTCATAAAATTTTGCGAATTCATCAAATTTTGTCTTGATTGTAGCTTAAAAAATTCTAAAGTTTAAAAATTTAATGACTCAATTTGCTTAAGGTGTCAACCTTGCCTTACCTAAACGCTGCTTTTCATACCATTGTGCGATCGCTCTGAATCCAGTTCCATAAATCAGATTGCGATCGCTTTATCCCACTGCAAATTCTGTTAGCTTTCGCATATAAGGAGGCTGATAAGCCAGCACTATATTTTGCTTAGGAATACCATACTCGACTAATTCATTAGCCACGCCAACCTCAGTACCGTCATACTGAATCCAAATCTTATCATCTTGAATATCTAAGTGAATTAAACAGCCATAAACCCGATGACGATTTTCCCAACCCGTATTCACAACTTAATAATGATCTTGTTGTCCATCAAAAATAGTTTGCCGTTCGATTTCACCATACGCAGGTTTAATCTGAGCATGACTTGTCAAAACTTGCTGAATAATTAGTCTATACTCTGCTAGTTTATCCATTGTACAATTACCTCATTTTCTGGGTCAAATACTAACAGTTTTAATTGATATTCGTGAATACTCAGTTATGGCAATTGCCGGGAGAAAAAATCTTCATAAGTTACTAGCGGAACTGCTAAATAGAGAACTCGCTCTGGCTCTTTCAGTTTTAGTGCTACTCGATAATTTAAACATTGTCCCAAAGTTGTATGAAACTCAGAAATCACAGAAGGAGCAACAAAACTCTTGATTTCTACAGCAATTCGCTCGTTTTGCTTTTGGGCAGCAATTAACCGTTCTGCACCCAGATCAATTTGCAATTGTCCATCTGCTAAATCAATAGACAGTGGATCTGTGTGTAATTGTCCAGCCATCTTTTTGCAAAGCCAATCTAACTAAATTATGGAAAATATCTTTTGCAGACATTCCTTGAAATTTTAATTAGAGATAGTCTAAACCTTTATCACATTCTAGCTCTAAGGCAAGAGTTGGAGCGATCGCACTGAATTAAACCCAAATTCGGAACGCATAAGCGCGTAAACGTAGGGAATTAACAGTATTCTAAGGTGCTAACCTTGCTTTACCTAAACGCTGCTTTTCATACCATTGTGCGATCGCAGGTGTCCAATCTTCAAAATGAGGCCACATCATTTCACACAACTTTTGAATTTCAAGTTGAGCATCTTTCTTATTTCTCAGGTCACAAAAATGCAAGAAAGACCTTAAATTGAAACTAACTACAAAATGCTGGCGGTAATCAAAAGGCACTTTACCTCTTGCGTGTTCTTCAGACATTCCCGCCTCAAAATCAGCTTTATATCGTTTAGCTGCTTCTAGACACCATTGCAAATCTACTGCTCGTTGCTCTGGTGAATAATGGTATTTTTTGCCTTGTCTATCAGTGTAATAACCAACAGGACGTAGGTAAAAAACATCTTCTATGTCTTTCTTACCTTCTACTACATCAATAAATTGGTTGCCTGTATATCTAAAAGATTGTACATCAAATGATACAGAAACACGATGAGTACGCGCCTGCTGCATCACACTATGGGGAAAGTAGCCACAGTTAAAAACAATTTGGGGATGCTCTAAAGGGCCATAGTGTCCCCTCTCACCCGCTAAAAGCCGCTTAACAATAACTTCGCCGCTTTGTGACTCCGAGGGCCAGGAGTCGCGCTCATCAAACACAAACCCATCAGTATAGTCCTGGTGCATCGCGGCATAAATCACCTGCTGCGGGTTTGGTGTTTTGGCAATAACCTCTACTCGAAATCGATGCATTAGTTTTTGGGAATGGATTAATGACTGAAAGTGCTTACACAGAAGGAGCGGAGCCTGTTTGTTAGACATAGCTTTGAACTCGATCTATCATATCTCTGGCTTGGACTTCTACTCGATCGGATGAAGATACTTTACAAAAATTAACAAGTTTGTTACAGTTATTTACATAAAGAGAAACAGAGGAAAATCCATGCGTACAAGTACTGCTATCATTGACGACCAAGGCAAACTGAACAACTTTGCGATCGAGCCAAAAGTTTATCTAGATGAGCAAGGCGATCGCACCGGCTTCACTCCTTATGCAGAAATGCTCAACGGTCGTTTAGCAATGATTGGTTTTGTCTCTCTGATAGCATTAGAAGTATTCACAGGACACAGTATTGTTGGTGTTTTGGCAAATCTCTAAAAACTAATTTATTTAACAAAATTCTCAACAAATATAAGAGACGGGAAATTTCCTGTCTCTTAATTTATGGAAAACTTAGTGCTAAAGTGAAAATATACTGATAACAAAAGCCGTTAGTTATCAGCGTAAAAATATTGGATGAACTATGGCTTTAACTGCTTCAACTATGTTGCCACTAGGCACTAAAGCGCCAGATTTTAATCTACCAGAAGTAGTATCTGGAAAGGCAACTTCACTTTCTACCTTTGCAGATAAAAAAGCACTGTTGGTAATGTTTATTTGTCGGCATTGCCCGTTTGTAAAACACGTCCAAAAAGAATTAGTGCAGTTAGGAAAAGATTATTTTACAAGTGATTTAGCGATCGTTGCCATCAGTGCTAACGATGCAAAGAATTACCCAGATGATGCGCCAGAGTCGTTACAAGTATTTGTTACAGAACAAGGGTTTAATTTTACCTTATGTTACGACGAGAGCCAAGAAACAGCGAAGGCTTACACAGCAGCTTGCACGCCAGATTTTTTTGTATTTGATGGCGATCGCCAACTTGTTTATCGGGGACAATTAGATGATAGCCGCCCCAGTAATGGTAAACCCGTAACAGGTACAGATTTACGCGCAGCCATTGAAGCAGTGTTAGCGGATAAACCTGTTACAAACGAGCAAAAGCCGAGTGTTGGTTGCAACATTAAATGGAAACCTGGAAACCAACCCAGTTATTTTGGTTAAGAAGCATTGGACATTGGGCATCCCTTCGGCTTACCTCGGCTTCTTTACGAGACGCTACGCGAACGCTCGGCACAATTCGCTCAGGCAAGTGGGGATTGGGCATTAGGCATTGTGAAAACTTGTCCCTACTCCTTACTCCCTACTGCCCACGCCTATCAATGTTTAATTTCCAAATTCAGTATATAGCATCCTAATTGGACTTTTTCTGCCCACAATTCATATTCCAACCGCAAATGCTCTGGCAAGGGTTGTCCATTGAGAGTTAGGCTACTAGTAAAGTTTCGTAAACGAATGGGATCATTAGGTTGTAATGACTCAGTTGGTAACCAATAGCGACTAATGCCATAAACACCCTGTTCCCAAAAGTGACGGTAACTCACTTGAGCGTTACCTTGCATAGTCATGATGACTCGGTAAGGGGAAATCTCCAGCCACAAAATTCTGGGACTGTTAGGGGCGTAAGCTTTGCTCTTAGTTTGAGCAAGTGTGTCTTCTGGACTTATGACACTCTCTACTTCGCAGCTAATTAAAGGCGGTGCGGTCATCAGTAAATGGAATCGCTCGGTATCTTTTTGATACAATGTTGCGGCAGTTTCGACAACAGACCAGATTGGTAGGTCAGTGGAAATAAGTGATAAGCACACGGGCTTGCGGTGATGGGTGAGCATGGGAGCGATAAGGGCTAAAAGCTATTGAACAAAGTGAAATGGACACTCTAGCTATCTAATAGGTCAGGGTAAGAAACTAAATAGTAAAGCAGGCTTAATATTAATGAATCCGCTGATTTGTTAATAAGCTACACAAATCTAGATAGAAACAGGTAGAATGTCAGCTTACACAGCAAAAACGATACTTTATTCTAGAAAGAGCTAATTCCTAAGTAAAGCTTGTAAATATTCTAAGTCTATAGCCTCAAAACAGTGGCAGTCGTTTTAGATGTTAAAAACCTTCTTCAAGAAGACTTACCGGAGATTGGAGTAAGTTTCATACAGCCAAAAGCGATAGGATACTACCAAGGAAGTCACCAGAAGCGACAAACTAAGTCGCTGATGAACTTCCGGTGTATTCAAATGCCAGTGTATCCTAATGTTGGCTTCTGTTATAACCGTAGAAACTCACGAAAACCTTTCTCACCAAAATATTGCTGAGTAAAAAGTAAAATTCATTGACTCAGCAATATTTTGGTCTGCCCATTGCGCGTCTGGCAAAGAAGAAAGAGCAAAGATTTCCATTTCAAAGTAGCAAAATATGAGTAACCGTGTGAAGTGAAAGTTTCATGTACGGTTTCAGGTGAGAGGTAAACCAGCCTCGAATTGTTAAATCAGAATGGAAAAATCAGCTGAATTCAAGGTATTTATTACTAAACTACACCTAACTATCTCCGATTTTTGCCTAACAGTAAATTAGCGATCGCAGTACTAATTGCTTGACATATAGCCGTAGCCATATTAGTTAGGACGCTGCTTGCTTGAGAACAGTTTCAATTGCATCGCGTAAATTATTGGATGTGGGTAACACCTTGCGAACCCTACTTTTGAAAGTCGCCCAACACTTTTCAATCAGATTGAGGTTTGGTAGGGCGGCTGGTAGACGACCTGACACCCTGTGGCTTCATTAATTGGGCAATCTGACCGCCATGATGAAACGTCGCATTATCGACTCTTCCCCCACTCACCCAGACGCAACACCGGAATCAAGCAAGTTTCTAGCCAGGTTTGAAACACTGTACGGTTACAAGCCCCCTCGACCGTAAATGGCGCAATCAATTGTCCCTCTCGATACCCAGCAATCAGATTAATGCGACCTTGCCGCCGACCCGATTTCAGGTCGTAGAAGCGTTCCCCAACAAGGGAGTAGCCATCGCCGTAATTATCCGTTCATCCATGCCAGACTGATCAACATATACTTGATGGGGAGCTTTGGGATTTTCCAGTTGTGCTAAGAAGGCTGCCCGTTTCGCTTCATCTCGTTGACTATATCCGTATATTTTTTTTACGTGTATGTCCTATCTTTCCTAATGCCCTGGAAATCGTGCGTTGGCTAATCTGCCCGTCCCATAGTTGTGCCATTTGGCTCTGTTGTTTATCTCCATGCTGTTTCACAAAGCTGCGAAACTTTTCCCAATCGTTGATTTTGCCCTTCTGCGGCGATGCTTTCCTCTGTTTAGGTTTGACATCACCTGTTTGGGCTTTGCGCTGGAACCACAAGTTAATTGTGTTGCGACTGATATTGAATAGAAGGCTTGCTTCACACTTCTTGAGACCGTCCAACTCAATCGCTTGCATGACTTTTTGCCGGAAATCATCACTATAAGCTTTAGCCATTGAAATGGGGTAGACGCTATGACAACTTTTTTAGTTTACGTCCTAACCTTGTTGGCTATAGCTATACCCCTCTTCTGTCACTTTCCGGGAGGGCGATCGTGCTTAAGCCTGATGAGGCAATCAATACAAGCTATACTATTAGAAAAAAATTGGTCTTGGATTTGTTATTAGAAAAGAATCGCACGATGCCTGCGGTTTTTGCTAGCCTACGCTTGCTATACAAAAGCTCTAGAATTTAGAAATGGCAAATGTTTTCGGAGACTGACACAAGAGGGATACAAGTAATCATTGACTATGGGAAATTACCTCGTTGACAAGGACAAAAAAGTGGCTCTGCAATTAGCAGAACCACCAAAGCTTTCGCAAGCCTGTATAACTTAACGAACTGCCCCTTGAGCAGAAACAGTATCAATCGGTTTCATCAGGTACAGCCGCAATAACTGCCAGCCAGTAGAGATGTAATGCGGCAGTTTTTGGAAAAATTGCAGGAATTTGGGAATGTTGGAGTTAGCGATCACACCCAGCTTCTCGTTATTGCTTATACAAACATCCAAGCGCTCATAAAACTCTGGATTCTCTACATCCAGCATTAGTGGGAATACCCGACCTGCGTTTTCGTTGGTCTTCTTAATTACATGGATATCGTATTCTCGCGCATCCAATCCCAGGGTGGCATAAAAGTCCTTGCGTTGGATGTCATTAAGATACATAGTCGCAAACACCGACAACAGGAAGAAGCGACTCCATAGCCGTGCTTTCCAATCATTCAATATTTGCGGCTGGGATTTCATGATGGCATCAAAGAAATCGCCGTGACGGTTTTCATCCTGACACCAGTTCTCAAAGAACCGGAAGATTGGATAAACCCGGTCTTCGGGATGTGCTTCTAAATGGCGATAAATGGTGATGTAACGCCAATAACCAATTTTCTCAGAAAGATAAGTAGCGTAGAAGATGAATTTCGGTTTAAAGAAGGTATAACTGCGACTCTTAGTCAAAAACCCTAAATCTAGGGACAGATTAAAGTCCGATAAAGCTTTGTTCAAAAAGCCAGCATGACGCGCTTCATCCCGTGACATCAGGTTAAAACACTCTGCCAAGACGGGGCTTTTGCCTTTTAAGCGACGACCAAGTTCTTTATACAGCAAAAAGCCGGAAAACTCTGCCGTACAAGAACGTTCTAGAAATTCAACGAACAATCGGCGAGTTTCTCCGTCAATATGATCCCAGGATTGTTCAAACTCGGCATCCCGAACAAAGTGGTGGCGGTTGTAGTCAGTGCGGAACTCTTCAAGAATGGCTCTTAACTCATCTTCATTGACGGAGATATCCATCCGTGCCATTTCATCAAAATCGGTAGTATAAAACCGAGGTGTTAACAGGGTTTCTTTTGCCGGGACTTTAATCCCTGGCCGGATTTCTTCAAAGCCTGGTTTTTTGAGGGAATCTACCATGTCTTGATTTCTCTTTCGTCTTTATTATCTTAAGTAGACCTTTCGGGTGACGCTCCTACGTCTCTACCGCCACGGTAACGGCAGTTCTTCATGGGGAAACCCCGTTGGCGCTAGCCTCTCCCTTTAGGAAAAGACCCGACTGCCTCACCAGAAATGCTCTGGCAAACCGTAACAGCCCACAATAATCGAATTGTATAAAGTT
Organism: Nostoc sp.; assembly: GCF_036917515.1. Classification (GTDB taxonomy): domain Bacteria; phylum Cyanobacteriota; class Cyanobacteriia; order Cyanobacteriales; family Nostocaceae; genus Nostoc. The sequence continues at coordinate 108,873 of NZ_JBALDE010000171.1, forward strand.
CAGTCTACCAAGGTGCGGGTGAGAAATTTGTAAGCAAAACATTAAGAGTTGCAACAATCATTCAATATTTGCGGAATCAAAAATCGCAGATTGGTAGTCAAATAAATGTAGTTGAGTGAGCAGCATTATTTTGAGCGAGTGGAGTAGTACTTACCTCTTGATTCTCAAAGCACTACTATCTCAGTAATTTTCTGTGGTTATTACTAAAATAAATTCATGGGGTTTTATTAATACGTTGATCGCCTTAAAATTAACAATCCATGAGTAGCATAATTACTGAAAAAGTATAAGCAGTCTAGTGATATCTTGCACATGCCCACAACTTCAAATCAGAGTTGTAGCGAACAGTAGTGTCCACTAGGAAAATTGCTAGCAAGCAACTGATGCAAGATATAAATCTAGCTATTAGTACTTGGTATAAAAAATAGTCCAAAAAACTTATCTTAAACAACAAGAGTAAATCCAAAGGGTTGAAACAAGATGAATCTTGAAAACAATCAGCAGCGAAAAGACCGACTTCTTGTCTCTTATATCTTGTGTGCAGTCGGATTTCTGGGGGTGGGAGGATTGCACCGTTTCTACAATGGTAGGATCGTAACTGGTTTGTTTTGGCTGTTGACTGGTGGTATGTTTGGTATAGGGCAGTTTGTGGATTTGTTCTTTATCCCCAACATAGTTGACGAATACGAACACAACCTGAGATTAAGAGCGGGTGTATCTCCCTTTGGTGTGCCGTTGAATCAAGCAGTGGTTGCTTCTCAAATCCATCGACCAACGGGCAACCAACTCATGGTGAAACTGATTGAAGCGGCGGAAAGTAAGGGTGGTATTTTAACTGTCACTCAAGGCGTAATGTTCACGGGAGCTAGCTTTGCTGAAGTGGAAGCTACACTCAAAGAGATGTACAAATCAGGTTATGTAAAAATTGATAACGACCCCAATACTGGAGCCGTTACCTACCATTTCCACGAACTTTAATTGTTATTTGTCATTTGTCATTTCTTAAAAATTAATGACCAATGACCAATGACCAATGACTAATTTCTACCTAACCACTTTTGACCGTCCAAGCGCTGAACTAAGCCATATACCAATAAATCGAGGGTAATTTTGCGCTCATCGATTAAGAATGACTCAAGAGTACTAGGTTTTTTGCCTTCATTACAAGAAAATCCTTTTTTACCTTGAATATCTTCTTCGGGGAAATACAGGTTAAACTGACGCTTACCAATTTCTGACCAACTGCCGATAATTTGCCAGCATTCTTCGGCGGATTCAAAGCCAGTAATTGGTACTTTTTGCTTGGCAAAAGACACCTGTAAATCTTGTACGCCTTTTTGAGCGATCGCTTTTTGTAAAGCTGGCAAGTAGTCTTGCTCAATGAACTCTACAAATGGCTTATTTTCAACAGCTGGGGGTTTTTCCTTTTTAGCGGCTTTAGCTGCAGCGGGTTTTTCTCCTGTTGCGTCGTCGGCGGCTGCGGGTTTTTCTCCTTTTGCGGCTTTAGCGGCGGCAGCGGGTTTTTCTTCTGTTGCATCGTCGGCGGCTGCGGGTTTTTCTCCTTTTGCGGCTTTAGCGGCGGCAGCGGGTTTTTCTTCTGTTGCGTCGTCGGCGGCAGCAGGTTTTTCTCCTTTTGCGGCTTTAGCGGCGGCGGGTTTTTCTCGCTTGGGTGGTACAGCAGCTGGTTTAGCAGCATTGGGGTTATCTTCGGGGTTTGCGGCTTTAGGATCTGGCGCGTTGGCAGTAGGAATATCTGTGGCTTCGGGTGAGTCTGTACTAGGAGCGTGTTCTTCAGCTACACTGGGAGCTTGCTTGTCAACAGTGCTGGGAGCTACTTCTCCCGCTTGATTGTGATTGGTTGGGTCTGCCATTGCTCAGGTCAATCCTTTAATCTAGCTTTGGGAGCGATCGCTCACCTTGATGTATCGGGTATTTTTATTTTGACATACTAGTACTGCAAGGCGGAATTCCTAATTCGTAATAACGCTCCTGCGGACGCTCGTACAGTTACAAATAACGCAAAAGCTTAGGATATAAGCTTTTTTACCCTCCGCCTCTTTCAAATTCCTTTGAATCCCATACCAGTTTCTACTTGTTGCTGTGCTGGAATAGAACTCACTTTGTTAGACGCAATGCTAAAAGTCTGACGCCTAGTGCCAACTTGGCTCAAGAATATGCCTACTAAAATCAAGCTACCGCCAATATATTGAGGTTGGGTAGGGGCTTCACCCAAAATTAAATAGGCTGCTATAATTCCCACAAGTAGGCCAAATGAGCTAACCAAGGAAGCCGAAGCAGTAGAAGTTTTTAAGCCTTTAATCCAAAAAGACTGGCCTAGCACCACAATCAACCCGCTATAAAGAAACATCCACTGCCACAAGAATGGTGAGAGGACACCAGCGAAATGATCCCTGCCATAAAGGATTAAAGCAATAAAGAAAAAGATTACAGTTCCTAATGCAGTCCGAAAAATGCTATAGATTCCCAAAGGAATGTGCGAAAGGTGTTTCTTGCTAATAATCGTAGAAGTGGCTATAGCCACAGATGCGGTTACGGCCAAAAGTTCCCCTATGCCTAAACCGAAACCTCCCATGTCATCATGGTTTCTGTTGGAGGCTGAAGAATAATAGTTAGAATAACACCAACAAAAGCTGCGATCGCACCAAGAAATTCCCAAATATTTACCCATTCTCTTTATAACCAGACTGATAAAGCCAGAGTTAGAGGCGGTTCCAAGCGTCCCACCAAAATGACATTGTTCACCCTTCCTTGTGAGTGCCAGTGCCTGGAAAATTAAGCTAGGGGCTAACGCTCCAAATAAAATAGCTACTGCCGTTAGCCTGACCCAATCCTTCCTTGAGAGTTACTTTAAAGTAGCTTTGTTCCACTGCCGCCCATAGATTAGGAGCAGAAGTATCAAAGCGCAAAGGTTTCCCACAAATAAAACATTACACAAAGAAATCGGATTGCGATTGTCAATAAAATGTTGAGCACCAATTTCTGTTAGTTTCCGGGTAACAGCGCTAGATGCTCCAAAAATTAGTATTGCTAGCCAAAGATATGTTTGTCCTGAAATTCTATGGATTTGGTGAGATGGTCTTTTGGCTCTAGTCACAATAACATCACTGCAATGAAAGCATTGCTCATTATATTAAGTTACGCTCACGCACTTCAAAATGAGGTTTTGTTGAGAAAATACTTAAATTATCCTAGTGACTTTGAGCAGCCATGATTACCTGAGAAAATGCTGAGAATTCACTAAATTTTCTCAAAGGATAAATTCATGAAAATAGTGGCTTAGTTTCAATAAGCTCTCACTGCCACCTGAGATGCTTGGGGTGTTCAGGATAAAACAAAAAAGAGAAGTAACAAATGAAACTCGCACCCTTACTTACGAGTGTAGCCTTGGTTGGTTTTTTCACAGTTTGGGACGTACCATTAAAGGCGATCAATCCGTCATTAGTGCAAGCATCAGCAGCTGAAGAAATGTCTGTAGCACAAAAATTAGACTTGCTTACTAAGAGTAAGGGTCAAATTGGTAGTGGCGATCAACTTCGTCGTTTCTTCTTTGGTGACTTGGAACCAATCGGTATCCAGGTTGGTGGTGCAGGTCATGTAGTTAACCTTTATAACAAAGCTAATGATGTCACCTTCGCTTACTGTTCGCATTACGATGTGATTGTTGCCATTAAAAAAGGTAAGGTAACTAAATTTGAACCCAGTGAAGTGAAGTAATAATAAATCCACTTTCTAATTAATATTTTGCTAAAACTAGAGGAGCAATTCGATTAACATCTAGGTTACAATATATGAAGAAAAGCCCGGAGTAACGGAAACGTCTCCGGCTTAATGCTGTGTCTTTACACTTTAGCAAAAGTCTGATTTAGTCTTCCTAAAAAATAATATTAAGTTTTTAGAACACTCAGGTTAAAGTCAAACAGTGATATATGAAAACTTTTTTTATTTTGACATTAAACTTTTATTTAATTATCCCTGTCCAAGTTATTTGAAAGTGAGTGGACTAAAAGCGATCGCCCGTGAAGATAAATTATTTAATAGCTATTAAATCAATCTAATTCTGACTGTACTAATACTTTTAATAACTGTATAAATTAACTATAGTATTTTATTTAGTAAATTCTGTTTCCTTGTGAAAGTCTACAAAATCAGACTTGGCAAGACAAAAGGATTGAGTAAATTGCTCTATGCAACCTCAGAGGTAATCGGTAGCGGTTTCACAAGGATAAATCCTACTTCTATATTACTTTGCCTCAATGTGCTTTTTTGTTGAAACAACAGAAGAAGTATATCAGCGAGTGAAAGCATTTAGCAACTACTAAACCTTAACCAAGATGTTATTAAACCTTAATATTAGTTAAATATAGTCTTGTTAAGATAACTCTAAATACAATTTACAAGCTTAAGTTTCGACTTATAACTGGCAATTTAAAGATGCTTAATTTTCGGCTCATTGTAATCTAGTTTGGGAATAATAGGTTTCCAAAAAATGTCTGAAAGTGTAACTTAATGTAGTTTTAGGAATTCTATCTCCGAGCATCAAGTTATCACATATCCTACTTTCAGAAATTGAGTAAATACATAGTAATTACAACAATCTTGAGTTAAGTAGTCTTAGCTTGTTTACAGTCAAAAGTTTAGCAGTATGTATTTCAGTTTGGCAAATTTCTCTGCTATATAAGCAAAGTAAGATAACACGGACTAATCTTAAATCTCAACCTGGGAAGGTTAGCTTTGTTTGTGTCGTACAAGCTTTTAGTCAGATAGTAATTTGCATATTTGGAGTGTTCCCAAAAGTTTAACAGGTTTCAATAAGGAGAAAATTCTCATGGCTCTTTACGGCTATACGATTGGAGAAGATCGTGACCAAAACCCTAATAATGGCAAGCAACTTGACGTTTACCGCTTTTTGATCCCTTCTGCACCTGGAGGTACTATTACTCCCACACGAGTAGGTACAGTCAATATTGCAGGTACTGTTACTAACGCAGATCTAGAAGGTTTGGCAACTAACCCCACTACTGGAAGGGTAATTGCAGTTAACGAAGCACGGGCTACTGCTCTTCCAAATAATCCAGGTCCTGTTATTGTCGTTAATAATGTAGATCAGCCTTTTGCTCCAGCCCAGGTCTCACCAACTCCTACACCATCTAACCTAGTGCGTTTTGGATTTGAGTCAGGTGCTGACTTTAGTAAACAACAAAATGCTCTGTACAACATTTCAGGAAATAAAACTGCTAATCTTGGTGGAGAACCAGTAGGAAGCTCACTTTATAAAATTACTACAGGTACCCCTGGAACTATTAGCCTTGTAGACGCTTTTGGCGCACCTACTACTGCTGCACAAACACAAGGAACTCAACCTACCAACCCTGGAAAATTTACCGATGGATTAGCTATCGACAATCTTAGTCCTGGTAACACTCGCGCTTTTGCTAGTGATTTCCATACTAGTGATGGAAATGGGAACAATCTTTACAAAGTCGATCTGCTCACTGGTCAGTTATCTGCGCCGATTGCTCTGAGAACTCCTTCAGGACAACCTTTGAATGTCAACGCAGATTCTGATTTGTCATTTACTAACTTAGGTTCTCAAAGATTGATCGGTTGGCTGGAAACTGGTGCTGTCTATGAGATCACAGGCTATCAAGATGAACTTGCTGCATCAGGTCTTGGTTTAGGTAGTGCCACAGGTACTAATGGCGCTGGCTTTGCAACCGCCACCTTACTTGGTAACGTTACTTTACCAAATGCTTTGGCAACAGCACCTGTTCAGTATGAAGGCTTTACGATTGTTAATGAATAACAGCCGTTAAGATGCTCTTTCTTCAACTCTTGTAATAAACTACTTTTACAAGAGTTGAAGAACGGATCTAAACATAAAAAAATTTTATTTGCCAAACTATTTGTACTTTTTGTAAAGACTAACTGGATTTTTATTTTTAAATTTATCAAAACAGAATATATACATCAGTTTTAATAACAAGTTCAATTTGGCACTTATAAACTAGTTAATACTAGTAAAGGAAATTAAGCTTGAGTGATAGTTGTGCATAGCGCAACCGTACATCTTGTTGTGGGCGTAGGCGTAGCCCACCGTAGGCATCGCCTGCAAATTACGCCAAGGTTCTAGCAACTTGGATTAATAGTCTGCCAAGCGGGATTATGATAGGTTAACGGAGTTGGTAGTAAGCACTTTAGTCACTATTTTTTTCTGAGGAGCAGGTATAGGTATAAAACAATCACAAACAGACTTGAGAATACGATTAATTTGTCCTTCGTAAGCACATCCAATTACAGTCTTTCCATACTCATGGAGCTTTTTAGCTAAAGCGGCAAATGCACCATCACCTGATACAATAACGAAAACTTGCAACGTAGGACGATTCTGGGCTAATTCCATAACATCAATGGCTAGTTGCATATCTGCTGCATTCCGTTTATGGCTGTAATCAAAAATTTGAATTGCTTCGATGCCAAGTTCTTGAATTTCATTCTTGAGTAACCTTAATCGAGAATCACTCCAGTCGGCATAAGCACATTGGATAGCAATTTTATGAACTAGGTTAGTATTTTCTAGATTTGTTTGAATTTGTTTCAAAGAAAAATTTAAGTTAGGGTTGCTTCTACCCATTGTTAAATTTTCAATATCATAAAAAATAGCTGTATTGAACTGCCCAATATTAGGTGAAGCATGAGCCGTGGAAGCAAACTGCTCTATACGAATCTGACGCTGCTTTAACTCTTTTAACTCAGCGATTAAAGACGTTATTTCTGGCGCTGACTCTGAACTACTCGTTTCCTCTTTTAACTCCGTAATTGTTGTTGTTAAGTCATTAACTTGTAATTTTGCTTGTTGTAATTCTTCTTGTAACTGCTCAGTTAATGTATTAATCTGACTCTGGGTTTGGACAGTCTGCTCTCGCAGTTCACCAATGGTTCTGGAGAGAATATACTGGCGTTGCTGATAAGCTGTTACTAAAGCTTGCTGAACGATATCCCATTCTTGGGGAAAAGCCTCACGGGTACACACTTGCAAAACTGTTTCATAACCTGCGATCGCAATTTCTAAATTACTAGCAATGTTACCTTGTTCAAACTCTTGAATAATGGTACTCAGTTTGATAATGACTCTAGCTAAATTAATAGCAATTGCAGGTTCTTTAGCAAAGCGATCGCCTACCCATTTTCGCAATTTTAAAGCTAAATCCTCGTTGAGTTTACTTAAGTTACGTTGCAGAATTGGATATACTTCCTGATTTTGATAAGTCGCTCTTAATAAATCAATTAGGAAGTCTTGCTCTTGGTTAGCAGCTTCGTTTGGCATAGCTAAATCCCTGACAATATATCTTTTAGGTTAGTATTCCCAAGTTTTCATGTTATCTAACAATTAAAGTGGCGTCATCCAATAGGTAGTACCTCGAATAGCTTGTTTTTTAAAACCAAATAAAGGTAAATTATCTTCAGGCAAACCCACATAAGTCCAATGTGTAACATCATTTTCTACAGTTTGAAACCAACCATTTTGATTAAGAGCTTTTCTCTGTTCTTTACTGCCTACGCGTAAATCAATTGCTAATCCCCAAAGATGCTGTGAAGTTCCAGGAGGTGCAACTAAACCGAGAATTTTTGTTTCTTTACCTTGTTGAACTTTTGCTAAAACTTGGTTATTAGCATATTTATTCCAAAATTTTAAATTCGTGTTGAAAGTGCGAGTACAATCACCAGATCCATAACCAGATTTTAGCGGAATTTGTTGCTGAGTTCGTGCTTTATTTAAAGCATCAGCTGCGGGTTTTTGTAGAAAACAGTCGTTAGTACCATCAATATGACCCATTGTTAAAGTAGCTTGAAACTCTTGGGTTTCTTGTTCATTAGCAAAGATATCTTTTTGCGGTAGTTGAATCCTCATATCTGGATTTACGAATACTGCGCCATAGCTTCGCAGCAAAGTATACTCATAAGTACCAGGCTGGGGAATTGTGGATAATTTTCTAGCGATCGCAGATAAAAAACGCTGTTGAGCATTTAATTTGGGATCGGGAATAAATGGTTCTGATGTTGTCTTTTTAAAGGTATCTGTACAAGATAATGAATCATTACTCAAGCATCTGTTTAATGGTTGGGCAGTTATAGCAACTTTGTGGTGGGTAATCTCATTGCTAGCTACTAATACAAAAATCATCAGAATAACGATACTGATGAAACTTGTTTTTCTAATAAATCTAGTAATATTTTTTTGATTTTTGAGAGTTAGTTTCATTTTTAAATAATTACGTAATTAATTCCAGACTAAAATTAATCAAATTTAGGTAAATATCTATTTTAATAAGTAAAATTAATAAATTATTTAGAAATATTAGTTTATAATTTATCTAAATAGTGGAAAATGTCTAACATACAATAGTTATGAATTAATTTGTGTTAATTGCTAACGAGATGAACAATAGCTGCGCTCGCAAAACCGGAATGTTGTCACAAATTTTAAAAGGATGATATTTTCCACTTCCTACTAAATTTAAAAAATAGAATCTTACCTTTAATTGAGTACTAGTAAGTTTGATAACTTGTTTATCAGAAAGTTACATCCATGAAACCACTGGAACAGTTAAAATTGAAAAGAACTCTAAGCTTGCCGATCCTGTAAGTATGACCATGCACAATTCCGTTGAATTCCAAGACGCTTTTGATGTCATAGTCGTCGGTGCAGGTCACTCCGGTTGCGAAGCAGCTCTCGCCTCTGCACGCCTCGGTTGTCGTACCCTGCTATTGACGCTCAACTTGGATAAAATCGCTTGGCAACCTTGTAACCCAGCAGTAGGGGGCCCGGCCAAATCTCAGTTGACTCATGAGGTAGATGCACTTGGAGGGGAAATTGGTAAAGTAGCAGACCGCACTTATCTGCAAAAACGCATCCTCAACTCTTCACGGGGGCCTGCTGTTTGGGCATTACGCGCCCAGACTGATAAGCGCGAATATGCAGCAGTGATGAAAAATATTGTCGAGAATCAAGAAAACTTGACAATCCGCGAAAGTATGGCAACAGATTTGGTGCTGGGCGCTAACAATGAAGTCATCGGCGTTGAAACTTATTTTGGTGTAGGGTTCCAATGTAAAGCAGTCATCTTAACAACTGGCACCTTCCTGGGAGGCAAAATTTGGGTTGGTAACAAATCAATGCCAGCTGGACGGGCTGGAGAATTTGCGGCTGAAGGATTGACACAAACTCTAAATCACCTGGGATTTGAAATCGGCAGACTTAAAACTGGAACTCCAGCGCGGGTAGACAAGCGATCGGTAGATTATAGTAAAATGCTCATTCAGCCAGGGGATGAAGATGTGCGCTGGTTTAGCTTTGACCCAGATGTGTGGGTTGAACGGGAACAGATGCCTTGCTACATCACCCGCACAACTGCCGAAACCCATCGCCTGATTCAGGAAAATTTACACCTATCCCCAGTTTATGGCGGTTGGGTGGAAGCCAAAGGGCCACGCTATTGTCCCAGTATTGAAGATAAAATTGTCCGCTTTGCCGATAAGGAAAGCCACCAAATCTTTATTGAACCGGAAGGAAGGGATATACCCGAACTTTATATTCAAGGTTTTTCTACAGGGTTGCCAGAAAATTTGCAACTGCAAATGTTGCGGACTCTCCCCGGTTTGGAAAAATGTGTGATGCTGCGTCCCGCCTATGCAGTGGAATATGACTATTTACCAGCAACTCAGTGTTACCCCACACTTATGACTAAGAAAATTGCGGGGTTGTTTTGTGCTGGGCAGATTAACGGCACTACAGGTTATGAAGAAGCCGCAGCCCAAGGGCTGGTGGCGGGAATTAACGCCGCTCGATTTGTTTGCTCTCAAGAAATGATTGTCTTTCCCCGCGAGCAAAGTTACATTGGGACGCTAGTTGATGACCTGTGTACAAAAGACCTGCGAGAACCTTACCGGATGCTTACCAGTAGGTCAGAGTACCGATTGCTATTGCGTTCTGATAATGCCGACCAACGCCTGACATCCCTGGGACGAGAAATTGGTTTAATTGACGATCGCCGCTGGGATATGTTTACCCAAAAACAGGGTAATATCACCACAGAAAAACAAAGATTGCAAAACACACGAGTTAAAGAACATGATGAAATTGGCATAGCGATCGCATCTGATACCCAACAAGCAATTAAAGGTTCGATTACCCTCAACGACTTGTTGCGCCGTCCGGGATTGCATTACGTTGACCTCGACAGATTCGGACTGGGAAACCCTAACCTCAACCGGGCCGAGAAAGAAGGCGCAGAAATTGACATCAAGTATTCTGGCTATCTCGCTAGGCAACAAAATCAGATTGACCAAATTGCCCGCCAAGCTCACCGCCAGTTACCTGGAGATTTAGACTACACAACAATTGATACTCTTTCTAAAGAGGCACGGGAAAAGCTGACTCACGTAAAACCACTTACCCTTGGTCAAGCTGCACGTATAGGTGGTGTAAACCCAGCGGATATTAACGCCTTACTATTATATTTAGAATTGCGTAGAACCAAGACCCAGTCAGAGTTTCCAGCGTTAGCTTAATACAAACTTGATAAAGACTGAGTATAGTAGTAGAGAGAGAGATTGGTATGATAGATGACATAAATATTAGTAATGGCATCATCAACAATCCCTAGATGAAAGTTGAGTTTAATGACAACACTCAATCAACTTATCTTAATTAAGATGGGGGATTGGAGTTTCATTATTCAAGAGGCAAAAGGCAGGAGTAACCCATGTGCTACTGCATAGGATTGGAGCAAGACCAAAGACGGAGCAGCTCCACTCTTTGTATCTTGCTCAACACGTTTCAATACAATTCTTCTTTTTAAGCTAGGTAATTACCCAAAATAGAAGTTTTTATTCATACTTCTCTCTTTCAGTAATAACTGCCCTCTACCTGCTACCTCCTCTGATAATCCTAATTCCAGGCAGTAGGGGTGGCGTTTACTTGTCCAAGCAACAACCCAGAACGTCTATGTTACAAGAAGCCAGCACCCGTCTCATAGTACCAGAACCATCAGAGGACTTAATCACCAACGAGCCTTGGTCGATAGAAAACTATGCTGATGGTCTAATGGATGAACTCTTTGCCGATATCGACTACATTCTGGATGCTATTGGTAATTTACCTTCTCAAACTGTTAGGCACAGTAGTCAAAACAAATCAAACCACTCTGTTGCTGGAGTTTTTGCCCAAGCTCAACGCCAATCACCTCCAGAACCCGTGCTGCAAACAGTTACGATACCACAGATTATCTTACCGAACACACTGAACCAAGCAGTACACTCAGTTCCTCAAGATAATCACAAGCAATTGAATACCGTTATATTTGATCCCGCTACTGTTAAACCAGTTAGTAGAAAACGTCAGAAAACTAGTTCAGTTTTGGGCAAACTGCTGATTGTCGCAACAACTTTAGGCGTGGCGATCGCTAGTACGATCTACTTGGTGCAGTCTGGAGTCGTATATCTTTTAAATACCAAATTGCCGGAATCAGCGCTGATAGTGCCGCAACCGCAGTCACGATTGCCTGTAAAACCAGAAATTGAGGCAGAGTTAGTTGACTATATGCTCAAAGCACTGGTTGTTATAGACAAGCAAGAAGTAAAAAGCAATCAAAAATCTTTCAATCCAGCATTTTCCAGTCAGGCAAATACTAACCAAATATCCCTTGGTCGTGAGCAAACAACTGGTAATCTACCAGCACTTCCACTTCTAGCTAATAATACACCACCAGCCCCCAACCGTTCTGGAAGTGTTGTTGAGCGCATCTATGTCCCTGTTTATCAAGCGCCGTCACCAATGCGCTATACCCTTCCTGCCATTCCGGGGACTCCCACACTTGTACCACAAGTTGCCAGTACATTACGGGTATCTCAACCTAATGTTGTGAAAACTGCCCTGAATACAGTGCGACAAGCTGCCAAGCCTGTAACTGTCAATATGTTAGCTGCCGCTGTCCAAGCCGAACTCAAACCTGTGGCAGCCAAAACTGCACCTATTACCGTACGCCAAACACCCAAGCCTCTGCCTGCATTACCAGTAGTTCCATTACGCGCTGCACTCGCCCCATCAGAACCAAGTATTACCCAGGAACAAGTATATCCGGCAACTGCGATCGCAGAAGCTCCGAGTAATACCTTAGAAGGATTGCTAGAGTTGGGCAACAAATCTGCCGCCTTATTTAAAATCGATGGCGTGACTCGCCGCATCAATATGGGTGAAAGTATCGGTTCCAGTGGTTGGACGCTAGTAGATGTCAGTAATGGCGAAGCAGTCATCCGACGTAATGGCGAAGTGCGATCGATTTATGCAGGACAGAAACTATAAATTTTTTAACCCACTGCTTGGTTAAGGAGAGTTTAAAGATTAAACTTATCTATCACTATTAACATGACTGCAACCAGCAATAATTGATTGAAATAATTTGATTGCGTCAAATAGTCCTCTATCTCTATTGGCACTGTTAAGATTGCCTAGCATAGCTCATGCGATCGCGTTTAGTTTTAAAACCATCAGCCTTATTGGCAGTAAGATCGCTTTTACCTGAAATACCACAATCTTTAATCAATATAAGAAGCAGAAAATCAGGTTTTTAATGAATAATTGAATTTACCTACCTAAAGATAGTTTACATAAATAAATTTCAATGTTAAAACTATAATTTATGTTGATTATAGTTCCACTACAGGGACTACATGGAAACTTCCATTTTGCATATATCTTGCTTAAGCAAGATATATTTAGCTAAAAAAGTTGGTTTGCTAATTGATGTAATTCTCACACCTTATACCATTTCTTTGTGAGGCTGCGCCAAATTTCCTTTTTTCCTTTGTGTCCTTCTCTGACAAGACGCTACACATAGCTTGCTTCTCCGTAGGAGTATGCGCCCTACCCTGCAGGTTCGCTCTTAGCCTCTTCGTCAGAGTAGTCGCTTTACGTCTATGCAGTTCATTTTTTATATAATTTGGTGCATTTTTATAGAGAATTGGTATTAGCAACATGAAACAACCTAACTATTTTAAAAATAATTCTAAAAACTCTTTAAGAGAAAAGTATCATCTTTACAGGGGTGAAAAGTTAAACTGGTTTCAAGTAACTCTTCGGCTTGAAAGGTCAATTATCTCTATTATACTTCCTTGGGTAATTTTTTGTACTATATATGGTACTCTTATATCATTTTTAGATCATTTAGGATTACCAATAGCATTTTCAGATTCCAGCAATATTCTTACCAATGCTGTTTTAAGTTTTAATATTGGTTTTACATTACTATTAGTCTTTCGGACGAATACAGCCCATGATAGATTTTGGGAAGGTCGTCAACTATGGGGAGCTTTGGTAAATACGTCGCGTAATTTAACTCGGGGAATTTCGATAATAGTCAAAGAGAAGACACCACAAGATAAATTAGAAAAAGAAGCAATGCTTCGGTTAGTAATTGCTTTTGCAGTTGCAATGAAGTTACATCTAAGATCGGTGCCTTTAGACACTCAGTTGGCATCATTAATGTCTGAAAAACAATATTTACAACTCCAAGAGATTAATCATCCTCCACTACAAATTGCTTATTGGATAGGAGATTACTTGCAATATCAGCATAACCAAAATTGTCTAAATATCTATCAACTGACTTCTTTACATAATTGTGTAGATGATTTAGTAGATATTTTAGGTGGTTGCGAACGCATTTTAAAAACGCCGCTGCCTTTGATATATACTATTAAACTCAGACAACTGTTATTAATGTTTTGTCTTATATTACCTTTAGAAATTGTAAGCTTTTTAAATTGGTGGACTGGTATAGTAATGGCTTTTGTAAGTTTTACATTATTAAGTATTGAACAAATTGGTTCAGAAATTGAAGAACCTTTTGGGTTTGATCCTAATGACTTACCTTTAAATACTATTTGCGATACAATCTCAAACAATGTAGAAGAATTAATTAGTCTTGCTTCTAACAATGTTCGTTCTTATTAAATCTATAAACCAATACGCTTGGGTTAGCGCCAAAAACTTGAAACTGGGTAGGTTGGGAACCACTGTGCCCTTGCAGTTTTCCGACTTATTCGCTTTTAGCGTTCCCGCTTTCTTAGCAAGTGGCGTTTGAGGAACGTAGACCTGACGGGGCTTCCCATCAAGTAAACCAACATTTTCGGTGGTTTGTTGGATTTCACTTCCCTACGGGACGCTACGCGAACGGTCAACCCAAGTGTATTGATTTATAAACAAGTTGTACCAAATAAATTTCTGATGAGAACCGAGAGATTTTTCCTTTATTAAACATAGAAAATACTTGACTGAAAAATGCAATCGCTTAATAAATAGTTCGCCAAGCTTTTACTGTCCCTTTGCCAATTTCGCTATCAACGGTTTGACCTCCTTCTAAGATTAGTCTGATATCTAAGTTCTCATCTGGAGCATTTTTCAAAGCAGTGGCTAATTCTTTACTGACAGCAAATGTGCCAGTTGAACCGTCTAATTGAAAAACTTTTTTTCTGACCTTGAGCAAAAGCTTATTGACTTTTTTAGTCGTGGTAAATCTAAAATAGTCAGGTCGTGTGTATCTCAGACCTGCTGTGTAGAAAGAAGACCTTGCTTCATCCGAATTTACTGTTACAAGTACTCGAATGCTCGAAGGAGTCCACAAACTAATAACTTCCTTTGAACCCTCACGGTACAAGCGGCCACCTAAAGAATTGCGATCAAAAACTCCAACAAACTCCCCTTCAAAGGGGTCAACAATTCTTACGGCTTTCGACCAAGGCACATCCATATCGGGGGACAGTCCAGCTGATTTGACCATTGGCAGATCGCTTGATGCTTGGGCAACAATAGCTACTTCTTGAACGCTGAAAGCAGCACAAATTTGAGGGAAATTTATAGCCAAGCTAGCCCCAAAAATAAGAACTGGAATCGTTTGCGGTAACTTCATCATAAGTCAGGGGTATAATCTTCAAATAGTTCTTACTGCAAAATGGTTTGCCTTACTTCAACTGGTTCACCCGTCAAACTAAAAGGGCGAACTTCGGTAATTTTTACCTTCACTAACTGCCCTTTGAGTTCTTTGATATCACCGTTAAAAAAGGTCAAACGATTACCACCAGTGCGTCCCATTACCTGGGTTGGATCTTTAGGATTTTGGTCTTCTACTAAAACTTCTTCAATGCGTCCAAAGTAACGTTGCGATCGCTCTGCTACTTTCAAGTTTCCCAGATGATTGAGCCGTTGCAGGCGATCGCTTTTGATTTTTTCACTCAGTTGATTGTCCCACAACGCGGCTGGTGTCCCTGGACGCGGCGAATATGCTGCTGTATTCAACATATCAAAGCCAATATCTTCCACCAGTTTCAGGGTATTTTCAAACTGTGCTTCTGTTTCCCCAGGAAAACCGACAATTACATCGGCACTAATTGAGGCATCTGGCATATACCGCCGAATGGTATCGATAATCCGGCGATATTTCTCATGGGTATAACCACGCGACATCGCCTTTAAAAGTTCATTATCCCCAGATTGAAAGGGAATGTGGAAGTGTTCGCACACCTTGGGTAACTCAGCACAAGCTTGAATTAATCTCTCAGTAAAATAACGAGGGTGACTAGTAGCAAATCTTAATCTTTCAATCCCCGGCACATCATGGACGTAATAAAGCAAATCTGTAAAGTTGTGCAGATGCCGACCTTCTGATGTGACTCCAGATAAATCTCTGCCGTAAGCATCAATATTTTGACCGAGTAGAGTAATTTCTTTGTAACCTTGCCGTCCTAATTCTTCCATTTCAGCTCGGATAGCTGACGGCGTGCGAGATTGTTCGACACCGCGTACATTGGGAACTACGCAATAGGTGCAGCGTTCGTTGCAGCCATAAATTACATTCACCCAAGCGGTCACTGTACTATCTCGTCGCGGCTGGGTGATATCTTCAATAATGTGAACTGCCTCAGTTGCTACAACTTGGTTGCCCTCAAATACTGACTCCAGCAAATCTTTCAGACGGTTGGCGTGTTGTGGCCCCATTACCAAATCTAATTCTGGCACTCGCCGCAACAGCGCTTCTCCTTCTTGCTGGGCAACACAACCAGCAACAATCAGGGTTAAATCAGGCTGTTCATGTTTACGCTTTGCTTGTCTGCCAAGATAGGAATATACTTTTTGTTCAGCATTATCCCGAATTGTACAGGTATTGTAGAGAATCACATCTGCATGATTCGGATCTTGACACCACTCAAAGCCCATGTCTTCTAAAACGCCAGCCATGCGCTCTGAGTCAGCTTTATTCATCTGACAACCGAAAGTAGTGATGTGATATTGGCGTTTAGAAGTGGTCATGGGCAATTCTGCTGAATCAGCGTAATGTATATAAGTTTTATTTCTATTCTATAACGCTCTTAACTGGCTTCAGGAATACTGAGTGTCTTGGCTCAGATTCCTTTTGATATTTCAAGATAAAAACCTGAAGAAGTTACAAGCTGCAAGTATTAGCGATGATGAAATTCAACTTCTGTTTCCAGAATTTTAATATCATAGTTGCCAAAGAAATCGTGACCTAATAGCCCGATGCTTGCTTTTGGTGCGATCGCTACTTGAAGATTATTGGCTGTAACTCCACCTACTGCAATAGATTTTACCTTACTGGTTGAGAATTCTACTTCACTACCATCAGCAATTTGGGCTTGCATTGTACCTGTAGCCTGGAGTTGAAGTGTATTCGCCATATCTTGAGTGATAATGGTTCCACTAGCACCTGTATCTACAATCATTTCAAAGGTTTTTTTGTCGTTGAAGGTGACATCAATCACAGGAGTTCCACCAAAACGGCGTTTGATTGAGACTCGAAAAACTTTATTGTCTGAAGGTGCGGCTATGATATTACCACAAATCCTTCCCAATCCAACGGTTTTACCAGAGGAAGTTATCATGTAACACGCTCCTGGATCGTCTGCTGTTGCCTGATGAGAGAATGCTAAAAATATCAGCGTCAGCATTAGTGCGTAGGCGTAGCCCGTCGTAGACATCGCAGCTAGATTAACGCTGGTAATCCAACGCTTCCAAGCATTCTTCATGTTATACTGCTCTCCAATTTTTGTGATTACTCTTAATAGCTAAACTCATCATTGCAGCTGTAAAACATGGTATTAAAAGCACAGGTTTCTAATATAAAAATTCAGTTTTTTTTAATTAATTAAATAAAAATTATTTCTATTAAAAACGAGATGTTTTAACTAGTTTTTATAGTTTCAAGTTAGCTGATAAAGTTTTTTATATAATGTGTCTCAATAAAGATAAAATCGCATCTTACTCAATACATCTTACATATAATTACTGATTGATAAATTAAAGATTAGGTAAAGACACGATAAAAATACTTAGAGCAAATTCAATCTGACATACTCAGAAGTTGGATAAGAGAAATTTATTAGGTTACTCAAAGCTTGCTGCTGCATTTACAGCAGTTGCGATCGCATTTTTAACAGCGACATC
Organism: Nostoc sp.; assembly: GCF_036917515.1. Classification (GTDB taxonomy): domain Bacteria; phylum Cyanobacteriota; class Cyanobacteriia; order Cyanobacteriales; family Nostocaceae; genus Nostoc. Next base: position 126,409 of record NZ_JBALDE010000171.1, read on the forward strand.
TCTTTGTTCTAAAATGATATTTTCACTATCAGTACACGAAGCAACTACACCGCAAATAGCAACCGTTTTGCCGCAGGCTACTTGACTGGAGTAATTTTCGCCGAGTAGAGATGCCATCTACGCTGCTCTGGAGTGGAGCCAGGAACATCATTGACTCGTCGCAGCACATAGCTGCCGCGAAATCGCTGTGGGGTTCCATTGGTGGCGATCGCAGTAACAGTAACCGGAATCTCAATGTAGATTGAGCCTGCACCTGGGTCTGGTCTACCGGGTTTTCCAACTTCTACAGCAACGGATGTAGTGTTGGCAAAACCCTGCTTGAACTGCTCAAACGATTGCTTGCTAGCAGCGCCATTTCCCTCCCAAGCTGAATAAGCTTGTTTGTAGTCTTGGCGGGCGATCGCACTATAATACTCACGAATGACTTGGACTGCTTGCTGCTCAGGCGGCTTGGTATTAGCAGCGCTTTGTGTAGAAAAGACCGATGCTGGAGTTGGATTGGACGCAATGAGATTTGCAGCCGATGGGGTATTCGCAGGTGGCTGCGATTTAACAGAGGCATTACAGCCTGTGATCGTGATCGCAAGCAGGACTCCTCCAACGGTTATACGCTGCTGTTTTAACCAGATATATAAATAAAAGTAAATCTTTGACAAAGATACCTCCTTGGGATTCTGCATACTGGAAATACACCAGATATAATGATTGACAATTTTAGATAAATATGCCTATTATTCCTCACTTGTAGCGAACTACTGATTTGACTCAGGAAGCTAAAAATAGCTCTGACTATGGGTTACAGTATACTTGCAGTTAGTGTATCCACTCATTGCTGAGGATACGCGGTTTTGAGGGTTGATGTTTGCAATTCGCTACACCTGCGGCAGTTAGGCGCTGAACCCTCCATCAATCATTAGGTTTGCACCAGTGATGTAAGCTGCCTCAGACCCAGCTAGATAAGCGACCATCCCTGCAACCTCTTCAACAGTGCCGTAGCGGGGCAGTGCTAGCTGCTTTTTGAGCATCTCGGCAAACTCACGCTCTGGGGGATTCATATCCGTAGCGATCGGCCCGGGCTGGACGTTATTGATCGTAATTCCACGCGGACCAAGGTCACGCGCCAGCCCTTGCACAAGCCCTTGCAAAGCAGATTTGCTCATGGCATAAACAGAGGCGCCGGCAAATGGCACACGTTCGGCGTTGGTGCTGCCAATGTTGATGATCCGTCCGCCTTCTTGCATATGCTTGACTGCGGCTTGGGTTGCCACAAATACGGCACGCACATTAATGGCAAAGATGCGATCAAAGTCCACAAGCGTGAAATCATCGATAGGAGCCATCTGCGCTACACCTGCATTATTCACAAGGATATCAATGCCACCCAATTTCTCTACTGTCTGTTCAACAGCAGCCACCACCTCACTAGCTTCGGCACTGTTGGCTTGGATGTCCAAAGCCTGAACACCGAGCGCCTGGACTGCTTGGGCGATTTCCTTGGCGCGATCGGGCATAGGTGAAAGCGACATCAGCGCCTTCAGTTGCCAAACGCTTAACGATGGCGGCCCCGATACCGCGACTTCCTCCAGTGACGAGTGCACGTTTATTTTTGAGTGTGTAGTTCATATTCGATACCGTCGATTAGAAATTGGATAATTTACTGTGGGTCTAATGGGTAAAAGCTGCAAATTCTGCAACAAGCTAATCTACTCGTCGTGAAAGTCACAATTGATTAGAATACATTTGTGCATTGCTGTTCCTTTTGTAGTTGACTACTCTATGAATGCCAACCTGTAAAATGTTACCCAATAGTACCCTCAGAGAAATTATAGAATGTATCAGGCTTTTGGGAGAAGCCGTCAAATTTGTCATCTTCAAAAATGCAATGGCTACCACTGGATCTTGTTGAGCAGCAACGTGTAACTTACTTATATACCAGTTGAGAAAGTGTACCTTTACTTACTGGTAATAATCTGCTAATGCCCTCGCTGCCAGCAGTCTGCCCATGCTTGCACCAATCACAATTGCTTGTTGAGCGATCATTTTCATCGTTTGTTCCTCTTCTAGGTCGCAAAGGTGCTAATAAATTTTTCTGCAAAACTAAAGTCAGGAGCTTGTACCTTTAATTACGTAGCTTGCTTCTCGCAAAGGAAGTATTAGGAATTAATAATTATTTGGTCAAACTTCTGCTTCGCTCGATAAAACTTTTGTGACTTCAAAAACCGTATGGGGACTTTTGAAGGTTAGCCGCGCTTGTGGTTTCTGGAGTGCCACCATAGTTTTCACATGTTCGCATTCGTCATCACGGATATTCACAAACACGTCGTATAAATTATCTACCTTGGGACGGCGAAATTCATGACCTGGTGCAGTCTGAACTTCATCAAACATATAGAGATCGCCATCGCGGTAGAAGTTGATTGCAACCTGGGGAGCTTTTTGAACTTTCAGTTCGGCTTCATTGGTTTGCAAATATTCGTCATAGGTGTGGTAGGCATGACCTTCAATCAGTTCCATCAGATAGTAGGCGTAAGAGGGAAACAACATGTAAATCGGCACAACCACCCAGTAGTAAGCTACAGCAACGTGTTGAGCGATGAAGCGATCGATCCAGAGGCGATCGCCCCCCAGTGATTCCATGATCAACAGATGATGTAATTCGTTCCAGGTTTCAGCAAAGTGAACCTTCAACAAGTCAGCTTTGCGCCAGTAACCCAATGTCTCATAAAAATGCAGCACCGATAGATAAGAAAAGTAAGGAACGCGGGCGATGGTTTCCAACATATAAAACCGAGCGTAGGAACGATTTCCGTACACGACATCAACAATGAATACGAAAAAACTGACGATCAATCGAATCAAAACTTTCATGGTGCATTCCTCCAAAATCAGAACACATTACTGATTTACAAATTCCGATATCTGACTTACTTAGACCGCTAATTCATTTCAGTTCTTTACTGACTTTGCCGTCAAGAGAGTGGGCTGTTTCTCGTAATTCTCGTACTTCTCGTTGTAAAAAGAAGTTGAGAAAGGTACGGATACCAGTAATCGCTGCAAGTTTTGCCACTGCATCCCATGAGGGGGAAATAGCTGTGCCGACAATATCGGCAGCTAATAGAAATTCCAGCGCTAAGGCTAACACCACTCCTAGTTCTAAACGGATCGTTTCTTGGAGAACCCGATCGCGTCTCCAAAGATGAAAGATTTTTCGGAGTGTGAGAATGAGTGCTATTGCAACTGTTAAAACAGCAATGCCTTCCAGAAAAACTTTCAAAAACATCGCAAATTCTTGCAATAGTCCTTCTGCCAAAAGTGTGAACTTAGAGGTGTGTTCTACACCAGAAGCAGAATCTAAGACAATGGCTATCCAAGCGGCATAAACTGACATACCTATCTAGGCTCATCTGTTCGAGTGAGGGTGATGCTGGAAATGAGGCAGTTTGACATTTTTGAAAATACTGGGGTAATTATAGCGGTTCTCAGTTGGGTGCAATATAGTAACAGCAGTGGGTGAACCATCCAATAATGTCTTTTTTAGTTACCGCATTCAGAGCATTT
>NZ_JBALDE010000172.1:0-16243 GCF_036917515.1 Nostoc sp.
TCCGCAAGCAACTGGAGTACTTCCCTACCTTGCGAGCGGCAATGGAGTATGTTCTGAGTTTAGTGTCCTAACCAACCTGGCGGTTGCTATAACTGATAGACAATCCCAGTCCTGTACCTTTACCGACAACCTTGGTAGTAAAAAATGGATCAAACAGTCGAGAGAGGGCTTTTTCATCTATGCCGAATCCGTTGTCGGCGATGCGAATGACAATCCAATCTTTATTGACTAAGGAGGTAGAAATTCGGATTTTGCTGGGGTTTTTTGCCAGTGCTTCAAAAGATTCCTGCGTGGTTCGTTCTTCTAAAGCATCAATAGCATTGGAAAGCAAATTCATAAATACCTGATTTAACTGGCCGGGATAGCATTCTATTAGAGGTAACGTACCATAATCTTTGCTTACATGAATGGTGAGGCTATCGGCTGAGGGCTTTAAACGGTTTTGTAAAATCATTAATGTACTGTCGATGCCTTCGTGAATATTTGCTGGTTTGAAGTCAGCTTCGTCTAGGCGCGAGAAATTCCGCAAAGAGGTGACAATTTCACGAATGCGTTCAGTACCAACCTGCATGGACTGGAATAATTGAGGTAAGTCGTCAATCAAATACTCTATTTCGGCTTTATTAAAAAACTCTTGGATTTCTGGTGCCGCATCGGGATAATGATGCCAAAAAAGCTCTACATAGCGAAGCAATTCTTGCGTGTATTGGTGAGCGTGTTCCAAGTTGCCGTGGATGAAATTAATCGGGTTATTAATTTCATGGGCAACTCCCGCCACAGTTGCCCCAAACTGGCCATTTTTTCAGCGTGGATAATTTGCATTTGGGCAGTACGCAGTTCATTCAATGCCTGGGCGAGTTGATTCGCTTCTTCACGAGTTTGACCTAGCAAACTGGATTGTTGAAACAAGTTGGCTTGACGTAACGCTACACTGAGTTGAGCTGCCACTTGGGTAACAAATTCCAATTCAGCTTCTTCCCAATCACGTGTATGGGTGCATTGATGAATGCACAACAACCCCCACAGTTCATCACCTTCCATCAACGGCACAATAATCTGTGCTTTGACTTGGAATCGCTCAATCACATCCAGATGAGGTACTTTGGAGCCAACGCTGTTGACATCAGATATCACTTGCACGTGGCCTTGGCGATATTGCGGTGCGTATTGATCGCCGAAGCAATAGTCTTGCACTTTCACTGTGAGGGTAGAATCGAACTTGGGTAACACATCTTCAGCAATAAATTCACCGCTGCAAAAACCGACATTCGGATCAAAACGGAAGATGCCAACTCGATCCGTATTTAGCGATCGCCGCACTTCCTGTACTGTAGTCTTAAAGATTGTCTCCAAATCCAAGGATTCCCGAATTTTGACAACTAAATCAAATAAAATCCGCCGCTGTTCAGCTGATTGTTGCATTTCATCAGCGCGAGTTTGAATTTGAGTCACCATTTGAGAACTTTGCAGTGCTACTCCCATTTGGCTAGCAACCTGTCCCAAAAATTCTACTTCCACACTATCCCACTGGCGTGGTGCAGAATGTTGATAGGCAGCTACCAATCCCCACAGATTCCGTCCTACAAAAATTGGGGTTAACGCATAAGCGCGAATCTTGAACTGCTCCAAAATATCTAGATGACAGCGCGAGTGTCCAGCTTGGTAGATATCCTCTACAGCAAAATTTTCGTTGTTGCGGTAGCGTCCGCCTTTGGTTTCTTGAAGGTGGGTATCTTCCCAAACGAGATTTTTGCCAAAGAAATTAATACTGTCCCACTGTGCCTCAACCATGCCGAAATTACTGACGAATTCACCACTCCAGTCTTCATTGAAGCGATAAACACCAACCCGCTCAACTCGCAGCAGTTTACATACTTCTTGGCAAGTGGTTTTTAAGATTAAATCAATATTCAGGGAGGAGCGAATTTTACCGACTACTTCAGTTAATGCTCGTTGGCGAGCGATCGCATCTTTGAGAGCAACTGCCTGTTGTTTCGACTGAGCCAAATTCTCGGCTTGCTGAATCGCCACTCCCAATTGTGCCCCTACCTGTCCTAAAAACTCCACCTCGTAATTTGCCCATTGGCGCGGCCCGGAGTGTTGATAGGCTGCTATCAGTCCCCACAGTTTTGGGCCGATGAAGATGGGTGCTAAGGTATATGCCCGAATCTTAAATTGCTCCAAAATATCAATGTGACAACGCGAGTGTCCGGCTTGGTAGATGTCGTTGATAACAAAACTTTCGTTATTGCGGTAGCGTCCACCTTTGGTTTCTTGGAGGTGAGTATCCTCCCAAACTAGATTTTTGCCAAAAGCATGGGTTCTATCCCACTGCGCTTCTACCATCCCGAATTGGCTGACAAATTCGCCGCTCCAGTCTTCATTAAAGCGGTAAATTGCTGCCCGCTCTAATTTCAGGAGTTTGCATAGTTCTTGACAGGCAGTATCTAGAATAATTTCGGTGTTCACAGACGAGCGAATATTTCCTACCACTTCCGTCAACGCACGTTGCCGTGCGATCGCATCTTGTAGTTCTGCTGTGCGTTGTTTAGTCTGTTCTAGGATTTCTGCTTGCTGCATTGCTAGACCAAGATGGCTGGCAGCTTGAGCGAAGAATTCAACTTCGTGAGAACACCATTGCCGAGGAGCAGAGTGTTGATATGCTGCAAGCATTCCCCACAATTTTGCACCAATAAAAATCGGTGCGATCGCATACGCCCGAATCTGAAACTGTTCTAATACTTCAATATGACAGCGAGCGTGCCCTGCATCGTAAATGTCAGCTACAGCAAACGGCTCATTTTTGCGATATCGCCCTCCCTCAGTTTCTTGCAAATGTGAATCTTCCCAAACTAAATCCTGTCCAAATGCAGTCAATGCATCCCAAGGATGTTCTGCAAAGCCCAAGCGAACGATAAAATTACCACTCCAGTCAGTGTTAAAGCGGTAGATTGCAACTCGCTCAATCTTCAATTGCCGACAAATATCTTGACAAGAAGTCGAACAGAGAGATTCTATGTTTACAGATGCGCGAATCTTAGCCAGAATCCTCGCCAATATTTTTTGATATTGAACCGTTAGCTGTAGCTGTTTGTGACACTTTTGCAAGTCTAAGTGGTTCGACGCTTCATAACTGTTCGTTGTCATAATAAATAAAATAGACTACCTGCTTTCAGTATTCCCTTGTTTATTTGTAATCGCTCAACTAGTTTTGGCTGGTAGAGAGTGTTGATCGCTTCGAGCTTCTAGTGCGATTTTTAGTTTCTGGATTTCCTCTTATATATTTATATTTACTTTCAAGGCTACTATCAAGGCTTCTTTTGCCTCTTTCGATAGTTGTTTGAGGTCGAGTAGTTTTTCTATTTATTCAACTAATATCTATCTCGTCCTTTTGTTAAGAGTGTTAAGCAATTACAAAATGAATTATGAATTAATTTTGGGTACAGATCGGTCTAACTTCAATTATGAAAAATCAAAAAATTGGTAAGTATCTTTATTCATCGATACTGGGATTTATCCGTGGTATAACATCTGTTGCTGCCAACAGAATTCAAAATATAGAAAGCCTGACTGCTACTTAATATCATGTCCGCTTAATTAGTTATTATTCTGGGCATCTATGCAAAAATATTAAAAACCTCTTTCCCCCTGCAAGAACTGCGGTCTTAATGATAAGTCTTTTACCAAACATGATATAAGATGTAATAAACATTAAGGGGGCACAGCTAGCTCTAGCTGTACCCCCTACCGAAGTTTCGGGTTATGAAATCCAGATTACTTAGTAATGATTTAGGTTAATGCCAGCTTCTTTTGCCATTGCTTCTAACCCATTAATTTGTAAGGTTTTGATTGCTTTGGTAGACAGCTTTAATTTTACCCAGCGATTTCCGCCTTCCCACCAAACACGTTTGTTTTGCAGATTAGCGTGCTGAAGGCGTTTAGTACGGCGGTGAGAGTGGGAAACAGAATAAGCGTTATTTGCCTTTTTACCAGTTAGTTCACAGCGACGGGACATAGCAAGTATCTCCAGATTGTTATTTTAATACAACCTTTCCATTTTAGGTCTTAGGCAACAGAAGTGGGGAATGGGGAGTGAGGGGGACAAGGGGGACAAGGTGACAAGGGGACTTGAGTGAAAACTTGCAACAAGTCTTTTTTTCTGAAGTTCTGATACCTACGGCAAGCTGCACTAACGCCGCAAGCAGGCGCTTAGACTTCTCTCCTTGTCCCCAATTCTTCCTTGTCCCCTTGTCCTGTTACCCATGCCCAATTCCCCATGCCCAATGCCCCACTCAACACTATTTACTTGCTTGTTCTGTCAGCTTGGTGAGTACCTCATTTGAACGCTCAACGAAGGATTTCATTCCTTCAGCGTCAAATCCTTTCTGAGACATCAGCGCTAAATCGTAGACGTGTTGGCAAATCAAGTTGACTAACTGATCTGTAGGCGATTCACCGTCACCTTGAATGATACTACCTTGGTTCAGATTTGATAGATTTTGAATCAACGGATGAGCAGTATTCACTAGCAAAACGTGATCTTCGGGAAACTCTGTTGTTTGCTGCTGCATCATGGCATTCATTTCCCGCAGGCGGCGGAGAATTTCTGGTAAAAGCACGATCGCAGGTGGTGTCCCTTGAGGATCGTCTGATTTCAAAGCTTCGGTACGGATATTGAGTTTGGGTTTGTTGAGGGATTTCTCAAATAACTCTTTGATCGTCTCACTCCGGGTTTTGTTCGTCTTCGGATCGACAATTTCCGTAGCTTTGTCTTGTTCTAGCAGGGTATTATCTAAATCTGAGTCTACCCGCGTAAATTTGACATCCTGATATTCCCGCTCTAGGAAGTTGATAAAGTGGGTGTCGATGAAGGAGTCCATAAACAGGACTTCCAAGCCTTGATTTTTGTGCAATTCTATGTATGTAGCTTGGGTTGCTTCATCGGTGCTGTAGAAAACCCGGTTTTCGTGGCGTTCTTTGTTGCGTTCTAGATACTCTTTGAGCGTAGTATAGGGAGCGCTGGATGCTGAATTATCAGAACTGGGTGAAGGAGTGACATCTTGCCAAGCATCCCCCTCTGAAGACTGGACTTCAACCACTGGTGCTTCAGCCACAACTTTTTCTGTCAGCTTGGCGGTGGTGCGGAAGACGATAATATCTTCGACTTGTTTTTTGAATTTCTCGTCGTTGAGAACGCCGAATTTTACAAAAGTGCCAAGGTCTTTCCAGGCACTAATGTATTGTTCACGATTATCGCGGAAAAGTTCTTTGAGGCGATCGCCTACTTTTTTGGCAACGTAATCACCAATTCTCCGCACGGTGCGATCGCCTTGCAAGGCACTGCGCGATACATTTAAGGGAATATCGGTGCTATCAATCACACCCCGCATCGGCATCAGAAATTGCGGGATAATTTCTTCGCAGTTGTCGCTAACAAAAACTTGATTGCAAAATAGCTTGATCTGTCCTTTGGTAACATCTACATCCGGTTTCATTTTTGGAAAATACAGAATCCCGTTGATGATGAAGGGATAGTCTGTATTTAGATGTACCCATAACAATGGTTCTTCCTGAAAAGGATACAGATAGCGGTAAAACTCTAAATAATCTTCTTTAGTTAGATTACTTGGAGACTCTCGCCACGGTGCTTTTTGCTTATTTAATACTTCACCATCGAGTTTAATTGGGACTGGCAAAAAGTCGCAGTAGGTCTTGACAAGATTTTTAATTCGTGCTATTTCGAGAAATTCCTCTTCTTCTCCTTGCAGGCTGAGAGTAATAGTAGTGCCGCGAGTTGTTCGAGAAGAGTCTTCTATGGTGAATGCTGGGGAACCATCACAAGACCAGTGAACCGCCTGCGCCCCTTCTTGATAAGATAGGGTATCAATTTCTACCTTTTGCGCCACCATGAAGGAAGAGTAGAAACCAAGACCGAAGTGACCGATGATTGGTTGATCTGATTTACCTTCATACTTATGAATAAATTCTTCAGCACTAGAGAAGGCAACCTGATTGATATATTTCTTAACTTCATCTGCGGTCATCCCGATACCATTATCAGAGATGGATAGAGTTTTCTTATCTTTGTCAATGGCAAGTTCAATTTCTGGTTCGCCGAGGTCTCCAGCATAATCTCCAGCGCGGGATACCATTTTCAGCTTTTGGATGGCGTCTACAGCGTTGGATACCAGTTCCCGCAAAAAGATTTGGTGATCTGAGTAGAGCGACTTCTTGATGATCGGGAAAATATTCTCAGTATGAATACTGATAGTGCCTTGTTCTAGCATAATTGGTAATTTTCGATGTTAGTATCTGAAATGATGATAGTAGGTAATACAACTTAGCCATCTGTTTTCCAGGATAAACCCGGAGAACATAGAAGGGTATGATACCAATTAGGATCTTAAAAGCATAACTTAAGCGATCGCTCGTTTTTTGAGCATTGTTTACCACCATTTTCTGATTCGGATTTCCCTACTTCCGACTCCCCACTCTTCACAGATTGCTGTTTAAGTATTACTAAAATTCTTCTCCAACACCAAAAAATAGTGGTACGGATAACTGGGATCGATAAATTCTTGCTTAACTGTTAACCCAGCTTTGGCAACAGAGTTTAAAATCCGTTTTTTAGGATAACCTTTTAAACCCATTTCCCAACAGTGTTCGTCACAAACTGGCGTTGTACTCCAGAATTTTGGGACATTAAATAGTAAATACCTTGGTCTACCTGAGAAAGAAGTTTTTACCTGAAACGAGAGGTATTGAGTGCAATAGGGAATCGAAATCACCAAAAATTTCTTAGTTGCAATAGCAAGTTTTCGCAATGCTTCTTCTGACTCAGGGTAGGGAAAATGTTCCAGCACTTGAAACAGGACAATTGCATCAAATTTATCTTTTGGTAATGAAAAATCTGTAGTCAAATCTAAAATTATTTCTGGCTTGAGGCTGGGGTCAACATCAGCAGTGGAGACGTTGTATCCATTATTCTTCAAGATGTCTGTTAACAGAGAATTAAAAATCCCAATTTCCAGAACGTTTTTTACCTGATTACCCAGTGAAAAAATTAGACGCAACTGGTGATGGTAACTGATGAGGCGATTTTTAGATAAATATTCTGAATTTCTAATATCTAATGAGCTAATGAGTTGCATAAATAAGCCTACCTAAGCTGAGAGATTAATCAATTTGGTGCGTATACAACTACAGGATTCCCGGAAAAATCATCAAAGTAACAGTACTTTGTTTCATCTCTATAACAATACACTCTGACCTCTCTTTTTCTAAGAGCTACGGTGTACGCACAAGTCCTTTTGACCCCTTCTAACTCCCCCTTGGCAAGGGGGAGAACCGAATATTTCCCCCCTTGGTAAGGGGGGATTAAGGGGGGTAAATCCAGAGTTTGGGCTTCATTAGCAAGAAAATATCACTAACACCAAGCGTATTGGCTTAACGAGTAGGATTCTACGCGCTAAAGTATTTTGCTAACGGGTGATAGGTAATAATCGCAGTCGTAGACTGTTCTGGATAAAGTTGTTCGCTTTCATCCATATACAAGTTAATCCTGTCAGTCTGCAATAACTCCAGTTGTTTGTACTGGTCCTGAATATTTGGACAAGCTGGATATCCAAAACTATACCGTGAGCCACGATAGCGTTGTGCTAATATATCCCGAATATTATCGGGTTCCTCAGCAGCAAAACCTAACTCTCGGCGAATTCTGGTGTGTGTCCATTCAGCTACAGCCTCCGCCATCTGTACCGCCATCCCGTGGAAATATAGATAATCGGTGTATTGATTGGCAGCAAACAGCTTTTGGGCGAACTCTGTGGCAATTTCCCCTACAGTCACCGCCTGCATCGGGAAGACATCAATAATTCCTGACTCCTTCGGTGCAAAGAAATCTGCTATGCACAGCCGCCTTAAAGACTTCTGTCTGGGAAACTCGAAAGTTGCAATCTGTTGTGATTGGTTCTCTGAATTATATATATGTAGAGAATTCCCTTCAGCTTGACAAGGAAAGTAACCATAAATCACCTGGGGATGCAACAAATTCTCCTCAATAATTCGCTGTTTCCAAGTTTCTAAAACTGGGTACACTTTTTCAGCTAAGAAAGCTTGATATTCTTCCTTAGATTGTTCCTTTGGTTTGCGGAATTGCCACTGTCCAGCAATTAAAGCTTGTAAATCCAAGTGCCAGAATATTTCCTCGATGGGAATATCACTAGGCTGCAATAATTTCGTTCCCCAAAAAGGCGGTGTAGGACGTTCAATATCTATCGCCACAGCATCAGAACGTCTTGTATCTACTTGTTTCGGTTCAGCAGATGTTTCTTCAGCAGTTGTAGTTACTGATTCTTTGTTACCATTTGTTGAAACTTCAGCCGTTTCGACTTCATTCAAAAATCCCTGCAAATTTTGCCAGTTACCAGTGGCTTTTGCTGGCATTAATTTATCCATGAAGTGCAAGTCAGAAAAGGCATCTTTGCCATAAACAACTTTACCTTTGTAAGTTTTTTGGCAATCATCATGCACAAATTTGGGAGTCAGCGCCGCACCACCTAAAATCACGGGGACACTAATTCCCTTTTCGTTGAATACCTCCAAGTTCTCTTTCATGAAGGCGGTGGATTTTACCAGCAAACCACTCATGGCAATACAATCAGCTTTATGCTGTTCGTAAGCGTTGATGATGTTTTCTACCGGCTGCTTAATTCCCAGGTTAATCACTTTGTAACCGTTGTTGGACAAGATGATATCCACCAAGTTTTTACCAATGTCATGAACATCGCCTTTGACTGTGGCAATGATAAAGGTTCCCTTAGCATTGTTGCCTGATTCTGATTTTTCCATGAACGGTTCTAGAAACGCCACCGCCGCTTTCATAGTTTCTGCTGATTGCAAGACAAAGGGTAGCTGCATTTGTCCAGAACCGAACAATTCCCCGACAACTTTCATGCCATCTAGCAAGAAGGTGTTGATAATCTCTAAGGGGGGATATTCTTCTAAGGCTTTTTTGAGATGTTCTTCTAAGCCTATGCGTTCGCCGTCGATGATATGACGCTTGAGACGTTCTGGGATGGGGAGACTTTCATCTAAGGAGCGATCGCGTTTTGTTGTCACCCCAGCAAACACTGTGGTAAGCTCTCCCAAAGGATCGTAAACGCAAACATCACCTTCAAACTTCCGTTCGTCATAAATCAACTGCCGACAGATTTCTTGATGGCGTTCTTCAATCTTCGAGAGCGGTAAAATCTTGTTAGCGCTGACAATGGCTGCATCCATTCCCGCCGTCGTCGCTTCGTGCAAAAACACCGAATTCAGCACTATCCGCGCTGCTGGATTCAAACCAAAAGAAATATTGGAAACACCCAAAATTACATGGCATCCAGGCAATTCTTCACGAATCCGTCGAATGGCTTCAATTGTGGCTTTACCGTTTTCTCGGTCTTCTTCAATTCCGGTGGAAATGGGTAACGCGAGAGTATCAAAGAATATTTCTGTGGGTGGTATGCCATATTCTACAGCTTGACGGTAAGCGCGTTGGGCGATCGCAAACTTTTTGTCTGCTGTGCGTGCCATCCCGTCTTCATCGATAGTACCAATGACTACACCAGCACCGTACTTTTTCGCTAACTCCAGCACCTTTAAAAAGCGCGGTTCGCCGTCTTCGTAGTTGGTGGAGTTCAGCAAACACTTACCACCGGCAATCTTTAAACCCGCCTCCATCTTTTCCCATTCGGTGGAGTCAAGCATTAAAGGTAATGTCACATTATTAACAATACGCGAAACTAATTCGTGCATATCTCGCACGCCGTCGCGTCCCACATAATCGACGTTAACATCAAGGATGTGTGCGCCTTCTTTTACTTGCGCCCTCGCCATTGACACGAGTCCATCCCAATCTTCCGCATTGAGTAAATCGCGGCACTTCTTGGAACCACTGGCGTTGAGACGTTCGCCAACAATTAAGAAAGAATTATCTTGCTCGTAAGGCTGAGTAGTGTAAATTGATGCTGCTGCTGGTTCTAAACTTGGCTGTCTAACTTTTGGCTTCAAGTCTTTAGCAACTTCTGCCAATTGTTGAATGTGTTCTGGACGCGTCCCACAGCAACCCCCAATCACTTGGACACCCAAATCTTCAACAAAATGCATCAGCGCCATCCGTAATTCCAACGGTGTCAAGCGGTAGTGTGCTTGACCGCCAACATTCTCAGGTAAACCCGCGTTAGGAATACAGGAAACAATGAAAGGCGAATGTTCTGCCAGATACTTGATATGTGGTTTCATTAAGTCTGGGCCAGTGGCACAGTTTAGACCAAGAATATCTATTGGATAAGGTTGCAAAATTGTCAGCACAGCACTGATTTCGGAACCCACCAACATTGTGCCCATGCTTTCCATTGTCACAGACACCATCAACGGTCGGCGATCGCCTTTTTTGGCAAACACTTCTTCAATGGCATTCAGCGCCGCTTTAATTTGCAGCACATCTTGGCAAGTTTCCACAATGAATAAATCAACGCCACCATCCCACAACGCCTCTGCTTGTTCAGCAAAAGACGCTTTCATGGTGTCAAAGTCAATGTGTCCCAAAGTTGGCAGTTTAGTTGTCGGGCCGATGGAACCTGCCACAAACCGGGGTTTTTCTGGTGTGGAAAATTCCGCAGCCACACGCTTGGCTAATTCTGCGGCTGTCTTGCTGAGGTAATAAGCTTGGTCTGCTAAGTCATATTCTGCCAGCACCAGGGACGTACTGCCAAAGGTGTCAGTTTCAATCACATCAGCACCAGCAGCAAGAAAGTCTCGGTGAACTTTAGCGACAGCTTCGGGGTTCGTGTGGACTAAGTATTCGTTACAACCTTCATACTGTGGGCCGCCGAAGTCTTCAGCAGTCAGGTTTTGGGTTTGTAAGTTGGTTCCCATTGCCCCGTCGAAAACGAGGACTGGGCTATCTGGACTACGTAGGCGTTCAAGGAAAGGATGAGTCATATTTTCCTAGAATAAATGAGGAAATCAAGTGAGTCTTGTGATACTCGACTTACTTTATTATTTTCTCAAATTGTGATATTTTGGGCATTTTTTAATAAAGTCTGTTTTGCTGAAACTCACCATCTGCTCATTTTGACCTGATTTATCAATATTGGCGACGACAGAATCAAGATTTCAGCGTGCTACCTCAAATTTGATGACTTGAGGTGACTGGTATGAGATGTTCTGAATCGGTCAACTGCTGTGTGAATGACCTTCGCCATTGTTCAAATTGACAGAGGTGAGCTTTCACTGAGTCTACACATAGTCAGATGAAATATTTTCGCCAAGTTTCTTATCTTGGGATCACAACTGAGAGTTGTCACTGCGTTCAGCTCAAAGATGGAAAAAACACCAGGAGTATAACTTGAGTCCTACTATGGATTTAATTTCTTTGTTCAATCTAAATACATTTATTGAATTATTACTGGGGATTAGTTTGAGTGCGGCGGCTGGCTTTCGAGTATTTGTACCACTGCTAGCGTTGAGTGTGGCTTCAGTTTTTGGACATTTAGATTTGCCAACTAATTTTGATTGGCTGGAAACACCTCAAGCTGTAATTGTATTTGCCGTCGCTTGTTTGCTGGAAATTACTGGTTATTACATTCCTTGGTTGGATCATCTGCTGGATATTGTAGCCACTCCTGCGGCATTTATCGCCGGGACAATCGTAACAGCTTCTGTTGCTCCAGAGATGAATCCACTGGTGCAATGGACGTTAGCTTTAATTGCAGGTGGTGGAACCGCAGGATTAACTAAGGGATTAATGAATACATTGCGGATAAGTTCTACAGGCGTTTCAGGTGGATTAACCAATCCTATTGTGTCAACCATTGAGTTGGTCATCGCAATTGCACTGTCTGGGCTGGCGCTAGCTTTACCAGTGGTAGCAGGAATAAGCGTGATTGGTTTTGTAATAATAGCTATTCAAAGAATCTGGAGTTTCTTCAATAAACCATCTTCTCAAACTCACGAAACCGTCTCTCCACCTAGAGAATTGGGATGAGTATTTATATAAACAGGCTGCAATTTCAATTGATTTATAAAAGATAAAATTCTGCAAGAGATACTAAGTTTTAACCAGCTTTGTTGCAACTCCAGCTAAACCACCATCTGGAGTTTTTGCAACAATATAAACATCAATATTTATTTGTGCAATCCGATAAAGTTAAACTGCATTGAGATTGTTTTGAAGGGTTTGCACAAGTCGTTGAAATTTGGGAACAGTAATAATTAAAAATTCGGAAACGCTTATAGGGTAGACTTTACAAGCCGCACTCACGCGAACGCAAGAGAAGACGGTAAGTCCAACGTATCCACCCTCTCCAAAATGTATACGCAATACGATCTGTATAAAAGACTGGTAAGCTACCTCTCAGATTTGGATCATTTTTTATACGTGAAGTTAAGTCGTCGATACCAATGTACTCGCCTCTTGTCATTTCATTGTCTTTTACCGACGCCCACCCAACTGACTTAGCGAACCGTAAATAGGTTTTATAATCATTTTCTCGCGACTCAACTATCGCGGGGTTTGCTTTTATATCGAGTGGATTTCCCTGTTTAATCCATATCTCCTTTTGCACACTAAACCCAAAACGGTTATGTGAATTGGCGACCCAAAGTCTGTCTAGTCTTTGCAGGTCTCGACAAGAAAAACTATTAATGTCGTCAGGAGTTAAATATTGTTCTTTTTCTTTTTTAGCAATATTGAGTAGCAGTTGAGATGTTTGGGTATTTGCTGCTAACCAATTTTGAGACTTCAAAGAATTCTCAAGCTGAACATATAAATCTTCAGTAACAGGTTTCTCAACCTGTTTTATCAATTCTGATTCTGTATTATTTTTCGACAATAGTTGTACAGCTTTAACTTCTGTTCCCATTTCTTCAAACGGGCTTTTAGTTAATGCTCCTAGAAATATTGTTCCTATGACTGTTAAAAGTAGAACAACAACTCCAAGCCGAATTCGTTTTTTTTTCATACCTTAGTCTATCGTTAAACTATTGAGTAAAGACAATAGCCGCTTGATTATAGACCATTGTGTCACTTTATTAAGGTGTAAAAGCAAGAATCTGCGATCGCAATTATAAAGCGATCGTAGTCTTCGGGTGTGTTAGCGCGAAAGCGTAACGCACCCTTTGAACTTCGTTAATGAGTCTTTGATACTCGTAAGCGAGTCTTTTATACTCGCCGACGAGTCTTTGATACTCGTGAGCGAGTCTTTTATACTCGCCGACGAGTCTTTTATACTCGTGAATGAGTCTTTGATACTCGCCGACGAGTCTTTGATACTCGTGAGCGAGTCTTTTATACTCGCCGACGAGTCTTTTATACTCGTGAGCGAGTCTTTGATACTCGCCGACGAGTCTTTGATACTCGCGGATGAGTCTTTGATACTCGTGAATGAGTGAATATTATTGTAAGGTTAGCGATGTCTACGACGGGCGTAGCTGCGTCACCCTGCTAATTTGAATATTACAACGCAGATAGAAAACATTAATCTAGCCCCATTCCCCACTCTCATAACCTGCGATACCCTATTCTAATAAATATGGCTACAGAGTTGATGAGGTTTGCAGATGACAAACGAAGAACTGTTGCAAATTATTGAAAAAGCTGCTTACGAAAAGGCAACGGTGCTAGACCTCTCTAACAATCAACTCAGCAGCCTGCCGCCAGAAATCAGCCAACTCTCCAACTTGAGAAGGCTAGACCTCTCTAACAATCAACTCAGCAGCCTGCCGCCAGAAATCGGCCAACTCTCCAACTTGACTGAGCTATACCTCTATAACAATCAACTCAGCAGCCTGCCGCCACAATTCAGCCAACTTTCCAACTTGACTGAGCTATACCTCGATAACAATCAACTCAGCAGCCTGCCGCCAGAAATCAGCCAACTCTCCAGCCTGACATGGCTATCCCTGTATAACAATCAACTCAGCAGCCTGCCGCCAGAAATCAGCCAACTCTCTAGCCTGACTGAGCTATACCTCCATAACAATCAACTCAGCAGCCTACCGCCAGAAATCAGCCAACTCTTCAACTTGACTGAGCTATACCTCCATAACAATCAACTCAGCAGCCTGCTGCCAGAAATCAGCCAACTCTCCAACTTGACTGAGCTATACCTCGATAACAATCAACTCAGCAGCCTGCCGCCAGAAATCAGCCAACTCTTCAACTTGACTGAGCTATACCTCTTTAACAATCAACTCAGCAGCCTGCCGCCAGAAATCAGCCAACTCTCCAGCCTGACTAAGCTATACCTCTTTAACAATCAACTCAGCAGCCTGCCGCCAGAAATCAGCCAACTCTCCAGCCTGACTGAGCTAGACCTCTCTAACAATCAACTTAGCAGCCTGCCGCCAGAAATCAGCCAACTCTCCAGCCTAACAAGGCTATCCCTGTATAACAATCAACTCAGCAGCCTGCCGCCAGAAATCAGCCAACTCTCCAACTTGACTGAGCTATCCCTGTATAACAATCAACTCAGCAGCCTGCCGCCAGAAATCAGCCAACTCTCCAACTTGACTGAGCTAGACCTCGATAACAATCAACTCAACAGCCTGCCGCCAGAAATCAGCCAACTCTCCAACTTGACATGGCTATCCCTCGATAACAATCCACAATTAAGCTCGCCGCCGCCTGAAATTGTCGAGCAGGGAACGCAGGCAATTTTGACCTATCTTCGAGAAAGGTTAGAGGGTAGTCAACAGCAGTGGGTTTCTAAACTGCTAGTTGTCGGTGAAGGAGGAGTGGGTAAAACATCCTTATTAAGAGCATTACGTGGTGAAGAGTTCGACACCCAGGAATCCACTACTCATGGTATTGAAATTAAATGGCTCGATCTAAGCCATCCCAGCAAAGTAGGTACTAACATGCATTTGAAAACCTGGGACTTTGGCGGACAGGAAATCTATCATGCTACGCATCAATTCTTTCTCACCAACCGCTCCCTATTTTTACTCGCCTGGAATGCTCGACTGGGATTTGAGCAAGGTAAACTCTATTACTGGCTAGATACTATCAAAGCCTTAGCCCCAGAATCCCCAATTTTACTTGTCGCCACCCACATCGATGAACGAGATGCCGACCTTCCCATAGTTGAGTTACGCCGCAAGTACCCCCAGATTATTCAACACTATAAAATTAGCTCTAAAATCATCCGAGGTGTTGAAGAACTGCGGCAAGCAATTGCTGAAGCAGCCGCAAAGTTACCTTTAATGGGAGAAATCTGGCCTACCACCTGGCTAAATGCTGCCAATGCCATCCGCACCCAACCGAAAAAACAAATCACACCGCAGCAATTGTGGGACATCATGGCTGATTCCCAAGTTGCTGACATCAGCAAGGAAGTGCTAGCGCGATGGCTGCATGAATTAGGTGAAATTCTTTACTTCCAAGACAACGAAGAACTTAATGATACCGTTATTCTCAAGCCCCAGTGGGTAACTGAATATATCAGCAAAGTGCTAGAAAGCAAAGACGTAATTAACCGCAAGGGCATTTTCACTCGTCAAGAAATGGCTCAACTTTGGTGCGACTTAGAGCCATCAATGCAAGATCACTTCCTACGCCTCATGGAGCGTTTTGACCTTTCCTACCGCACTCAAGAAAACCGGGATCTCAGTCTGGTGGTGGAACGTTTGCCCCTCGACGCGCCTAATTATGAACAGAAATGGCAGCAAATTAAACAAACAGGCGAGTGCCATGAAATTTCGATGAAATTCCAACTCAATACCATTCCTGCGGGGATTCCCACTTGGTTTATTGCGCGTCAACACCGCTTCACAACTGGCATTCATTGGCGTAACGGTGTTTTATTTGCTTATGAGCAAGAACATTTAGCATTAGTGGAAGCTGTTAAAAGCGATCGCTATATTAAATTAATAGTGCGAGGCCCTAACCCGCTAAATTTCTTTGTCCTGCTTCGAGATGGCATGGAAGTTACTCTTGCCAGGTTTCCCGGATTAGATATTAAACGCACAATTCCCTGTCTTGGTCATAATGGTCAACCATGTACCCACGAATTTGACTATAAACAACTATCGCAACGCTGGGAAAAAAAGAAAGGAACAATTGAATGTCCAGAAGCTATGGAAGATGTATCAGTGCCAGAACTATTATAGCAGTTCCTGCTTGAGTGCAATACAGTATGGGATGATGGAGTATATCAACGTCTAAGTGCCTGTAGAATGAAACCTTACTCCTGTG
>NZ_JBALDE010000173.1:0-158867 GCF_036917515.1 Nostoc sp.
TCAGCATCATTGAGCTTGGCAATCAGGGGTTCAACTGCTCGTGCATCCTTAATTTCCCCTAGTGCCCCTGCTACAGCTTGCTGGACATCGCTATCAGCATCATTGAGCTTGGCAATCAGGGGTTCAACTGCTCGTGCATCCTTAATTTCCCCTAGTGCCCCTGCTACAGCTTGCTGGACATCGCTATCGGCATCATTGAGCTTGGCAATCAGGAGTTCAACTGCCTGCTTTTCACGTTCGTTACCTAGAATTCTGCATATTAGAGCCAATGCTTGTGTATCAGATGTTGGATTTTTGATCAAAGAGATTAATAGTTCCTTCTCTTTTATTGATGGTTGCCAACGCTTGCTATTACTACGAAAATCAAGATTTAATAATCGCAGTACTCTAGCCGCAGCATGGGAAGTTGGGGGGCTATCCGTAAGCATTTCTAGCAACGGATCTACCATTCCAGGCACATCATCAAAAAATATTTGATTAATTGGGAAAAGTATAATTTGCTTCAAAAGTATTTTTTCAATGATGAGAGCTGCCTTTGTTGACTCCTCTTGACTTAACTTAAGACGAGATACTTGTTCCAAATAACATTTATGAATAATTTCCGGTTCGTTTGACATCGATGCTGTAGCAATCATTCCCAAAAGATTGCCACAATCCTCGCGAACTTTTGCTTCTCTTCGTTGAAATTCTTGAAGAAGGATCGAACACAGTATCTCTGTCCACTGAGATTCAGCCAATTCTAAAGCAGCTGTATCTACACTAGTTTCCGAAAACGGTGCATTGCCGTCAGGCTCACCAACATTCCTAACAAACTCTTGTAATATCTCCTGTGCCATTTGTTCACTAACATTAGGTTCATCAGCTAAACACAGAGCAGCCAGCACTGCACGGGGACGAGCCGTAATCTGAGCGTCTTCTGTTTCAAGTGGTTTGAGGATAGCTCGCAAAACATTGTCCACATCATCATCATTGCTTGCAAGAAGCTACGCAAAGACGTAGTGCCTCTCGCCAGTTTTCAGTTACCACTACTTCTTGCTGAGTGCGAACGCTAATAGGATGATCTAATTTCACTTCATTAATTTGGGCAGCAAGTGGGGCTACATAGTCAGCAAGGTTGAGAGAGCGATCGCGGTTAGGAAAATGACCTTGCACAAGTGCCAAGCCTGCCAAGTATTCTTGAAATGTGAGGTGACGAAATTCAAATACAGGAATGTCTCTGCCATTATGTGGAATAACACCCGCTTCTACTAAAATACCTGTGCGACGCTCCAACAAACTCAGAAATTCTTTAGGTGTGTGTTTTTTTACCTCATGAAGATTGGGATACTCTTCTCGGAACTTTTCAAATAACTCTATCACTTCATCTTTGCGAAGCTGCTGTACTCCTCTATCACACATGGCATAGGCAATATACTCTAACTGCGGCCATGCTTCATCTTCATCTATAGGTTCGTCTACTTCAGAGCGCCAATTTAGTAGTACATCTACTGCTTGTGCGTATAACTTATGTCGGCGAGTCGGTAGTTTACCAACTTTACGCTTAACCAACGCCATTGTAGTCAGCAGCATTGGATTCCCAGTAAGACGCTCAATGCGGTCAGCACTATGAATGTCTTGAATCAACTCTGTTTTTGCCTTCTCTTTTCGCTCTGGTAATTCGGTAATATCACACCAGCGACTAGCAAAATCATCTTTATCTTCTTTTATCAGTTCGGCTACTGTAACATGCTCAAACTGCCGCCCTATGCGATGCGCTACTTCATAGCCAGCTGCTCGAATTGGTTCCCCTAATTTTTCGGCAAATTCCTCTTCTCCCTTTGCATGAGCTATGAGAACCTGCTGAAGTATTTTTTTCATTTGATAGCTCTTAGTAAATCAGATATACCTTTAGACCGGTCTTTAATTAAGTCAGCATACTTGATATCAGCCAAAATGGCAGGGGGTTGGCCTCCTGTCAGTAAAACAGGTAAAACTTTAACACCGTGTCCACTGAGTTGCTTCGCCAAAACCGACATCCATTCACGGTTTACCCACGGCGACATATCTGAGGAAGAATAACACAATACTAAATAACTTAGCCCTTCCAGCCCCTCATTGATGCGCTCAACAATTGAATCACCAACATTAATTTTCCATTCAGCAAACCACACTTGATGACCAGTATGGGCAACTTCTGAAGCAAGTTTTTCAGCTAGCTCGGTATCAATTTGTCTATAGCTTATAAAAACGTTAGCCATAACATAATAAGTTAATATTTAATTTATACTTCATACTTAAATATAGTTGGCTAATTTAAAAACTTATATCTAGTCAAATAAATAAAATGTTAAAATTTAAAATAAGCCTTTACTTTCACTTCAACCTTGACGGAAGGCAATTTAGTAAGTAGCTATTTAAATTACAAAATATGTAATTGTACCCCAATTCCCTTACAAGTCCAATCACATCATACTGTCAAGCGATCGCACTTCTAATTCGCAAAGTGCGATCACTGGAAACTTTACACATACACTAATACCAGAAGGCAGCACATGCTCTGTGATATTTGTGGAAGTGAAGGTGTCAAAATCCGCCAAATTACTAGAACCTATTGTAAGGGTAAATAAACTGATACTGTACTGAGAAAGTTTTGGTAAGACTAACTGCAATCTTTGACTGTGCAACGAATGTGCAATACCCATCTATTGCCAAACGTTCTTCTGGTATTGGTGGAACAAAAACCGATGTCCAATTAAAAAATTAAGTCTGTTAGTAGCTGAAGATCAACTGTTTTCAATACTTGTCAAAATTAAGAATCTGATGGAAAGTTGATTTTCACATCTAGGTTTAACAGTTCAATCAAGCTCGCGTAGACTAAATAGCCCTGACAATTGGGCTGAACCAGAAAATGTAACTGTATTGTAACGGTAGCTTTAGCTGCCGTTTTTTGTTGACGTTGCAAAAGTTTACATTTAGAATAGAATCGTCAAAATTTGATAAGTATTTATTCTTATTTATCCTGAAAATTTGACATTTAATGAGTATATGTTCTTAGCTTCATCAAAAATTTAATATTTTATAGTTAAAGAATGTTTACAAAAGTATTAATTACTTAATATAGTTAAATTAAAAGCGATAAGGTAAATTGATTGTCAGAAGTGGTGAATGCTATTGAATTTCCCTGGCTAACAGCCATAATCCTCTTACCCTTGGTGGCTACCTTAGCCATCCCCTTAATCCCAGACAAGGAAGGTAGAACTGTGCGGTGGTATAGTCTGGGAGTTGCGATCGCCGACTTTGCACTGATAATTTATGCCTTTTGGTATAAGTACGACTTTCAGAGTTCAAGACTTCAACTTATAGAAAACTATCCTTGGATAACGCAGTTGGGTTTGCATTGGGCTGTAGGGGTTGATGGTTTATCGATGCCCTTACTGCTTCTAACAGGCTTAATAAATACCCTCGCAATATTCGCGGCTTGGAAAGTTAACACCAAGCCGCGATTATTTTATGGTTTGATGTTAGCGATGTACAGTGCCCAGCTTGGCGTATTTGTTGCCCAAGATTTGCTGTTATTCTTTCTGATGTGGGAAATCGAATTAGTGCCGATTTACCTGCTGATTTCCATCTGGGGAGGACAAAACCGCCGTTATGCCGCTACCAAATTTATTCTTTACACAGCTGCTGCATCAATATTTATCTTGATTGCTGGTTTTGCACTTGTCTTTTCTGGAGATACCGTCACTTTCGATATGGCGACTTTAGGAATGAAAGAATACCCCAAAACCTTGGAATTGTTGGTTTATACAGGTTTCTTAATTGCTTTCGGTGTGAAAATGCCGATTTTCCCTTTACACACTTGGCTACCTGATGCTCACGGTGAAGCATCAGCACCCGGTTCGATGATTTTGGCTGGTGTGTTGTTAAAAATGGGTGGTTATGCTCTGATCCGCTTCAATGTGGAAATGTTGCCCAATGCCCATGTGACTTTTGCCCCAGTGTTAGTAGTTTTGGGTGTGGTTAACATTGTCTACGGTGCTTGCTGTGCCTTTGCTCAAACCAATCTCAAACGCCGCTTGGCTTACTCTTCAATTGCCCACATGGGGTTTGTGCTGATTGGGATTGCCTCTTACACAGAGCTGGGTATCAGCGGTGCAGTGTTACAGATGGTTTCCCACGGGTTGATTGCTGCTAGCTTATTCTTCCTGTCTGGCGTGACTTACGATCGCACCCATACCTTGATGATGGATAAAATGGGCGGTATGGCTAAGGTAATGCCCAAAACCTTTGCTTTGTTTACCATTGGTTCAATGGCTTCTCTGGCTTTACCCGGAATGAGTGGTTTTGCAGGTGAGTTAATGGTGTTTCTGGGTATCGCTAGCAGTGATGTTTACAGTTCCAGCTTCAAAGTTGTAGTCGTGCTGCTGTCAGCAGTTGGCGTGATTTTGACACCGATTTATTTACTGTCGATGCTGCGTCAAGTGTTTTACGGGGAGCAAAATAAAGAGTTGCACTTGGATGCTGTAATATCTGATGTCAAACCCCGCGAAATATTTATTACTGCTTGTTTGTTATTGCCAATCATCGGAATCGGGTTTTATCCAAAATTAGCAACGCAGACTTATGATGTGAAAGCAGTAGAATTAGCCGCCCATGCTCGTCAAGTTCTACCAGTTATTGCTCATCAACAACCATCAAGTCTGTACTCGCGTGTTTTCTCTGCACCAACACTGGCGACTTCTCAAGTTGAAAGTTCGATTAAAATTTCTGAGTAAATTAACTTTCCATTAAAAGGCTGCAAGTAAATTCTAAATATTAGGAGAATAAAGGGGTGGTTTCATAACCACCCCTAAAATTTTGGCATTATTGAGTTGAAATAGATTTTTAGGTAAGGGCAATTCATGTAGACGCATTCCCAAAGCGCCTAGAACGTGAAGAGATTATAGTGAAAGCAAGTGAAGTAGCCAAACAGCAATTATGACCACCAACTTACCTGTAGTCACAGAAATTATACCAATGGTCTTGCAATTGCAACCTGCGATCGCATTAACCGAAGATCAATTTTACGAGTTTTGTCAGTTAAACCCCGACTTTCGTATCGAACGCAATGCTGTGGGAGAATTAATGATTATGCCATCTACTAGTTCCGAAACCGATCAGCACAACTTTGATATTATTGTTCAGTTGGGTATTTGGACAAAGCAAGATGGTACAGGTGTAGGCTTTGGTTCCAGTGGTGGGTTTACTTTGCCTAATAGTGCAGTGCGCTCGCCTGATGCAGCGTGGATAAAACGTGATCGCTGGGAAGCCATACCATTGGAACTGCGAAAAAAATTTGCATCGATTTGTCCTGAGTTTGTGATTGAATTGTGTTCTGAGAGCGACAACTTGCGAATTTTGCAAGACAAGATGCAAGAGTATATTGATAATGGTACACAACTTGGTTGGTTAATTGATAGAAAACAAAACCAAGTTTTTATTTATCGTCCTAATATTCCGATTGAGAAATTAGATAATCCTAAGACACTTTCTGATGAATCGTTATTACCTGGCTTTGTTTTGGATTTAAGTCACATTTGGTAGGATTATCTCTATTTACCTGTTTTTTAAGGGGGTCGCCGCAGGCAGGGGGATCTTATCCGAATCGGATTTTAACACCAAGCGGCATATTAAATCGCTATACTCTTATTTGTTGCCTTGAAACTGCTTAATAATATTGCTAATTAAAGGTAACTGTTCCAGTACAATTTTTGTCAAATCTACAAAAGATTTCTCAGAAAGGCGGTCATCTTGACGGAGTTGTAAAACGCCTATTAAGACGATAAATATTGCTGTACCAATAATTGCTAAAGCTAGATAATGAAACAGTAGCGAACCACCAAAAAATGCAATTAGACAAAATACAACTACAAATACAAATAAGTAGAACATTCCATTTCTAAACGCAAACGGAAGTTTAACTATGTCTTCTGGCTGAGAATTTTCTTCCTGTTTAGATGGTTCTGTCATAAAATTATTCTCTTGCTTTGATGGCTGAATTACATTATTAATTGTTACAACGACATTTTCCCTTCTTGTCTCTGAGGGATTAGGGAGAAAATCACCACTCTTGTGCTGTTCTGCTTTCAGGAACTCCCTTTTATCCATCACATCATCAATTAAGCCTAAAACATCAACCATTTGATAGCTTTTTTGACATTGAATGCCCTCTTGCTTATCGGCTACAAACTGTCGCAATCTCTCAAAAAAGTAAAAGTGTGGCTCTTGGCTATCTTTGCAGGTGTGGCAATTACAGGGGATTAACTTGTTGTACTTTAGTCGTTGGTAGGAGTCATGAATTTTATCGAGTTCATGTGTAACTATGGTCATCAAATCTCTTTTGTGAAGACCTGAAACTCGAATCTTAATCTCCCGCTTGCCGTAATATTCAATTACCTCTGCCTTCGTCTGGTCTTTGCTCAGAACAACGCCGCTTTTCCAGACACATTGTTGTTCATTCATCAACTCATGCATGGCGACGATGAACTGGGTGATGATGCCTTTGGGCATGAACTCGTAGGTGTAACGCAGAATCAGGTTGTTGGTTTCATCCCAGTTATAAAAGGGTTGATTAGCAGATAGCAGCTGTGGAGCAATATATTTTCCTTGGCTTCTAGGAATTTCGTAGCACAGCTTGAAGTTGATCATCAGGCGCAAGAGTTCATCCTGCATTGTGGCGTATTCGTATTCACACCAGATGTTTGCCAAGTCAGAGCGAGAGAAACTGCCCAGATTACGAATTACCTTTTCATTATCTAGCACCTTGTAGACTGCATCAGTTCCCCACTTGGGTTTGAGGATGACGGTTTTGTTCAAAAGTGGGTCTTCCTGAAAGTGCAAGCATACTCCCAAATCGTGCAGATAGCTGCTCAACTGCAATTTGTCATTTCTTTGGGTGAACCCATTTTGTTGGCAGATGTTCAGGTATTCATCTAAGCCGATGTAATTGCGTGCGTCACTCTCCAAAGCTTCCCGGACTTTAACCCAGGTTTTTGGGAGCGGACTGCCAATATGAGGTAGATTTTTAACGTAATGCTTGATTTGTTCTAAAATTTGTTCTAAACCTCTGTTATCAGCAAGGTTTGTTGGTAAAGTCTCCTTCAAATTAGTAAACTGCCCTCGTAACTGGAGTTCATTAATCTCCCGGTGGCGATTTTGCTTCTCATTTTTGATGATTAGCAGTGGACTGTTATCGCTCAACAATTCCACCACATTCAGCCAGTAATCAAAATCTGTGTCTTCCTTGCGATTATCTGCCACTAAAACGTACAGGGAACGCTTGGTTAGGAAAAACTGGTGAGTCGCATGGTAAATTTCTTGTCCCCCAAAGTCCCAGATATTAACTCGAAATTCTCGCCCCTTTTCCATTGGGAAACGCCACTGTATAACCTCAATTCCCTTTGTAGAGTCTTCCTCTCGAAGTTGATAATTTTGGTCTTCAATTTTCTTCGCCAGTGTTGTCTTCCCTGCTCCTCCTTCGCCAACAATTAGTAACTTTGCTTCATACAGATAATCTGTGCCTTCTACTTCCAATTGTCGAAAATAATTCTTAATTGCCTTAATATCTTGTGCAACAATTTCTGGTGGTGGCTTTTCGATGGGGTTATCATTTAAAGTCAGTAAAGTTAAGTTTTGCAGGCGAGTAATGGCTTCTGGCAACGTCGTTAATTGGTTGTTTGTTAAATACAGCGCGGTTAAGTTTTGCAGATGAGTAATGGTTTCTGGCAACGTCGTTAATTGGTTGTTTGTTAAATCCAGTACAGTTAAGTTTTGTAGGCGAGTGATTACTTCCGGTATCGTCATTAATCGGTTGCCACTTAAATACAGCTCAGTTAAGTTTTGCAGGCGGGTGATTACTTCCGGTATCGTCATTAATCGGTTGAAGCTTAAATTCAACCCAGTTAAGTTTTGTAGTCGAGTAATAGCTTCCGGTATTGTCGTTAATTGGTTGAGCCCTAAGTTTAGCCCAGTTAAGTTTGGCAGGCGAGTAATAGCTTCTGGTATCGCAGTTAATCGGTTAGCCCTTAAATCCAGCCCAGTTAATTTTTGTAGGTGGGTGATGGCTTCTGGTATCGTTGTTAATTGGTTGTAGTTTAAATACAATACCTTCAACCATTCCAGTTCAAACACCTCAGCAGGAATCTCTGTTAAGTTTCCCTTTGCACCACCACTTAAATCTAATTCTTTAAGCTGTTTCTCTTTCGCTTCTTGTATTTTTTCAAGGAAATGTTGAGGCGTATTTGCCATACTGAGGTTCACCTGTCAACGAAAGTTATATGTAATGCCCCTGAGTCGCTGGACAATCTCACAACTATTAATATTTTGCTCTAATCCCAGCAACCGCCACAGGTTAGAAACCTATGGCTGATAGCGAAAGTCCTCTTAAGAGGACTAAATTTTTTCCACACTTAGGTTTTAGTCTACTTGAGTGGCTTTGGCTATTGGTTCCTAGAACTTCGAGTTTCAGGCGATCGCAGGTGCTAATTGAGAATGCTACAAGATATCAAAGCAAACTACTATCCTGTATAGCACTACATGAGCGCTAATGATTTTTACGGAATCTAAAAAGAATTTATCATTACCAATGGCTCAGATTTGCTTGTAAACAAGTCTTTAATACTCATTGATGGGGCTATGAACTCCGTTAATGAGTCTTTGATACTCGCCGATGAGTCTTTGATACTTGTGAATGAGTCTTTAATACTCGCGGACGAGTTTTTGATACTCGCGGACGAGTTTTTGATACTCGCCGATGAGTTTTTAATACTCGCGGACGAGTCTTTGATACTCGCCGATGAGTCTTTAATACTCGCGGACGAGTCTTTAATACTCGCGGACGAGTCTTTGATACTCGCTGATGAGTCTTTGATACTCGCGGACGAGTCTTTGATGGTTCTTTTACTTCTTTAGCCGTTTTTTAGGCGACTTCTCCAGCTTGAAAAATCTGTTCAGCAGTTAAATTCAACTCTGGGAACGCTGGCGACTGAATGCGGTCATTTCCCTTAAATTGCCTAACCTGATACTCACCTTCAATTAGTTGGTAAATCGAGATAGTTGATTGTTTAGGATTGCCAATAAAGCGCCTACCACCTAAACCTAGATAATCTACAATCCAATATTCAGGTATTCCAACCTCTTCGTATTTACCTGCTTTGGTAAAATAGTCGTCTCGCCAGTTGGTACTTACCACCTCAATTACTAAAAGAATTGATGCCGCTTGGCTTACAGTAGATTCTTTTTTCCACAGAGATTCATTTACTAAATTAGAGTTATTCAACAACAGTACATATGGTGAGTAAGCTGCTTCGCTCTGAGTCGGTTTAATGAATGCTGTTTTGGGAATGAAATAAGATAGTTTTAAACGTTTGTATTCTGTAACTATTTCCCCAACTAAAAATCCAACAATCTAGCCACCTAAATTACGCGACTTCCCCAGCTGGAAAAATCTGTTCAGCAGTTAAATTAAACTCTGGGAACGCTGGCGACTGAATGCAGTCATTTCCCCTAAATTGCCTAACTTGATACTCACCTTCAATTAATTGGTAAATCGAGATAGTTGGTTGTTTAGGATTCCCAATAAAGCGCCTACCACCTAAACCTAGATAGTCTACAATCCAATATTCAGGAATACCTAAAGACTCGTAATCTTCTAGCTTCAAAGCATAATCATCACTCCAGTTGGTTGAAACAACTTCTACAACCAACTTGACGGAACTACCGCGCGTAATGATAGATTCTTTTTTCCAACGAGGTTCATCCATAACAGCTTGTCTATCAAGAACGATTACATCTGGTTCATAACCTGAATCAGTGTTAACTGACTTGATGACGCATTCTTTTGGGATAAAACAAGGAATAGACAAACGGGTGATTTCAATAAACAAAGAACCATTTATAAATCCAGCTATCTCTGAGTGCTTCCCTGTTGGCTTAGGCATTTCAACAATTACCCCATCATGTAGTTCATAATGCCTGTCTGAAGATTCGGGATACCAGGCGATAAATTCATCAAATGTTACTTGTTTGGTTAAGGCTTGAATCATACTTTGCCCTCTTGTTTTATGTCAAATTTGACCCCTCTCCAAGCCTCTCCCCGAAACGGAGAGGCTTAATCAGCGAACTGAGGTTAAACTTTCGCCACACCAACACTTGGTAAACTGACTTTCAATCGCTTAAACATCGCTTCTCGTGCTTGTGCAGCGAGGCTGTCGTCAAAAGGTGTTAAGGTAATTTCCTGCTGATACTTTAGCCGCAGCGCTGTTTGAATTAACCAATCGGCAACAAAGGGATTTTTCGGTAACAATGGGCCGTGAGAATAAGTAGCGATCGCATTCTGATAAAATGCTCCTTCTGTCCCATCTTCACCATTATTTCCCAAACCGTACACCACTCGCCCCAAAGCTTCCACTTTTCCCAGTTTGGTGCGTCCGCCGTGATTTTCAAAGCCTACTAAATATGGTGTGCTACCTGTCATCTCTTTTAAATCTCGCGCCAGACGAGAAGCTGTCACTTCAATTACTAAGTTGCCAATACAGCGCTTAGTATTTTCACCAGGATGCACAGATACTAAATCGAGTATTCCCAAACCATCAATTCGTTGTCCCAAGCCTGGTTCATAATAATGTCCCAGTAATTGGGGTGAACCACAAGTAAATACTCCTGGTGTTCCATTTTCGATTTTATCGCGCATTGCATCAGCTTTCGCACCTTGCAAATCACGCATGACAATCTCTTGCTGGCGGTCTTGTGCGCCACCACCAACTATGACATCGACAGTTTTAATATCTGCGGCTGTGGAATTTTGATCTAAGGGTAATACTTTCACATCGTATCCCCGCCATTGAGCGCGACGTTCTATAGTAATTACATTACCGCGATCACCATAAGTACTCATCAGCGTCGGATAAAGCCAACCTATCGTTAATTCTAAATTTTGAGAATTCATAATTTTAGTGAATGGGGCATGGGGCATGGGGCATAGGGCATGGGCTAGGAAAAAACTCTTATCCAATGCCCAATCCCCAATGCCCAATGCCCAATTTAAAGAATTTTCCGACCAGTTAGAACTTCTCGCACTTCTAGCATGGCTGAGTAGGTAGGCAGAATATGCAAAGTTTCATTCTCTGGTGTATGCTCTAATGCAGTAGCGATCGCTTGTCGCAAATTTTCTTCGACTATTAAATTTAAGTTACTCTCAGGGGACTTTTGGCTGTAACGTAGACGTAGTGCCATATCGTAGACGCGATCGCCACTCACTACTAAAGTCCCGCCGCGTTCGACTAGTTTCTCGGTATCTACGTCCCAAATCCAGGATACATCAGTGCCATCGGGTGTGCGATCGTTCAATACCAGCAGTGTGGTTTTATCTGTGCTTTGAGTAACTACGCGAATAGTTTCATTTGTTCCCACAGGATTTTTGGATAACAATATTCGCACTCGTTTACCATTAATTACTAAATCTTCAGCCCGACCAAAGGCAGCTTGAAAATTGTTAATAGTATCTCTAATTGTTGCTTCATCAACCCCTAACTCAATAGCCGCAGTTACAGCCGCCAAAGTATTATATTTGTTGTACAAACCAACCAGAATTTGCGACCATTCACTACTTTCGAGAGTCGGTTTACTTTTACTAAAACCACACTTGGGACAAGTAAAATCTCCCAAATGAGACAAATAAACACCCTTATAATCTAGGGAATGTCCACATTTGGGACAGTAAATAGAATCAACAGCGTGAGGAATAGCTTCTAGATAATGTTCTGGTTCATTCAAGCCAAAGAATAACACCTGTTGCGGTAACTGCTGACCGAGGTTAGATAAAGTTGGGTCATCAGCATTGGGAATTACTACCGTTTCTGCTGGTAGGGTAGAAATAACTTTTGTCCAACGCTTACTAATTGTGTCTACTTCGCCGTACCTATCGAGTTGGTCGCGGAACAAGTTTAAACAGAGAATGATTCGCGGTTGAAGTGGGGTTAATACTCTTGGTACAATATTTTCATCAACTTCCAAAATGGCATAATCAGTATTTAGCGTACCTAGTAAGTTGGTGCTTTCTAACAGCGCCGTCATTAAGCCATTTTCCAGATTTGCACCTGTAGAATTATGAGTGATGCGAAAACCCTTGCATTCTAATATCGTGCATAAAAGCAATGCTGTAGTAGTTTTGCCGTTAGTACCAGCAATTAAAATTACTCCGTTTTTTACTTGCTGACTCAATAATTGTAAGAGTCGGGGTTCAATGCGACGAGCAATCGAGCCTGGTAACACACTAGCAGCACCCAGACGCAGCGATCGCACTATAAACGTCACACTTTTTGCCACTGACACCGCGAAACCCAATCGCAGTCTATCTATGAATTGTATTTTTCCCACATCTCTACCCTAGCCTTTTGGCGGTTGCTAATTAAAAGTGCAAATTTAATCTTGTGAGTTTAGCGAATCCTGGCTGAAAAAGCCAGCGATCGCAATTTTGAATTTTTAATTTTAGACTTCGACTTCTCTTTGAGACGCTGTTCGCATTCGCTCAGTTGAACGATTTTGGATTCTTGAGCCTTACGGTTGCACTACTTTATCTCTGTTTTGACTTGCGCGTAGCGATACCAGCCACTTGCGAGAGATAATCTCAGTAAGCGTTATCTTAAAGAATAGTGTGTGGGCGTAATTACATATCTAGCCCCGCTTGCCAAATTAAGCACATCCCAACAAGTAGTAGCTTGCAAGGTTCCTTTTGATGAATAGTACAAAGTTCCTTTTTTTACATAAACAAATTACTGGCTGGCAAAGGTGGTTATCCAAATGCCTGTTGTTGCTTGCAAGTCTTTTCATTATAAGTATGCAACCTGCATCTGCTGGTCTTAATAATGATTTATATGATGGCAATATCTTTGTCGTTTATGCAGGCAATGGTTCATTAGTTCCTCCCAGACAGACATTAGCACAGACTTTAGCGGAACATAAACCCGTATTTTTGGCTTTTTATCTGGATGATAGCAGCGATTCTAAAAGATATGCCATTTCCATTTCACGCGTACAGGAATTCTATGGTCGGGTAGCAGAGATTATGCCGATTAGTGTAGATAATATTCTGCCTAAAGACACCTACGACCCTACAGAACCAGGATATTACTATACTGGCAGTGTTCCGCAAGTAGTGGTGTTAAATAAATCAGGTGAAGTAGTTTTGAATAAAAAGGGTCAAGTACCTTTTGAAGAGATAGACGATCAATTTCGCAAAATATTTGATTTATTACCACGCACTGAAACAGCACAGCTAAAGCGGCGAGCCTTCAATGAGTTCAGTAGTGAGTTAGCTAAATAACTTTTGGGGTAGGCCAAATTGGTCTGCCCTAATTTTTAGTGCTATCTGTTACTACATTTCTGCCGATGCCAAAGCATAATATTAAAATATCTGGGTTAACACTTTAGGAAATTAATTTATAGTCTATAGTCCGTAGTCAAAGCCCAATACCCAATAATTAACTAAAGTGTATTCTGATGTCAAAAGTTTACACCACCCAAGAGCTAATTCAAATTTTGGCAGCCGAACGCCAAGCTTGCCTTAAAGGGAAACGTTTAAAATTAGAAATAACAGTCTCTGGCAATCCTGTAATTGACCAGTTTATCAGAACTGATGGACTGCAACAGTTCACTGCCTATCAAGATTTCAAAACTGCAATTCACGAGTATCAAAGAGAAAATCGAGTTTCTGGTATTATCTGGCGGGAAATGACAGTTAAAGGAAAAAGTTTGCGCTATCCCGAAATAGATACCGAGTTAATTGCCCTCGCTAGTGACTTAGAGATATTAAAAGCTGCTAAGAATTCCATCGTAAAATTTTGGTGTGAAGTCACTGTGGGGATGGATTTATACTTGAGTTTTAATAATAGTAAACAACACCAACAAATTGTCACATCTGATGTTGAAAGAATTGTTCAAAGAACAGAGTGGGCAAGTTTGTGCAAGTGGGAAAATTCTAACTTTTTAGAAATGATTTTGCAGCTAGGATGGGGTAAACCAGAAGAAGCTTATTATAAACGAGGAAGACCGCGATCGGGTAGTGAATATATTCATGCAGTCAATCCCGGAAATCGCCCTATTGGTTGACGTAATAATTTTGTATTTTGGGTAACTTCTCATGTATAGCAAAGTGCTGAGTGCTGTTAGCGTCAGCGGGGCGTTTAGCCTGTGTTGAGTAAAAACCCAGTTTTGTCAAGGCTTTGAGCGATCAACACTGTCCTAACCTATATGACTACGGCTATATAAAGGTGCGTTAACGAAGTGTAACGCACCCCGACATAAATATTCCCGAAATCAGGAAATTGCCCGAAAATAGAAAATATGATTGACTTTTGACTTCTCAATTAGCGACTCTATCTATAATACTGAATAGAAAAGGGAGTATCATTAGAAGCAGAAATGTTAAATGTTAAAAAAATCTTGCATATTATAATGAGATTTTTATCAACTACTTCCCTAAACTTCACGCAATAACGCCCTTTTCAACTATAACTTGATGACCTTGATGAATAATGTTGATTTTTTTGCAAAATACCTTCAGAAAAGCGTCTATGCCAATTTTTGTTTCCTGCCCTGCATCTACGCTGTTGGGAAATTTAAAATCGTAGTCATCAAAAACAATGAGCCCTCCGATCTTGACAAGTCCCCAACCTAAAACAGCATCCGTAAGGACATCACTTGCTAAGTGAGAGCCATCAATATAAAGCATGTCGTAACTTTTAAGAGGGAGCGATCGCATCACATGTTGCGAACTACCAACAATTTTCGTTACTTTCTCTGATACTCCTGTTTGGGAAATATTGAAATCAAATTTTTCCTCAACAGATTTTATGTAACTATCGTTATATTCAAGTTTGTGCTCAATGCTTCCCTCAAAAGTATCTATACACGTGATTCTTGAGGATTTGTGAGTGAGGATGTGATCTAGTAGCCAGCACGCAGACATACCTTCCCAACTACCAATTTCTAGAATATTAATTTCAGGCTTATTAGCTAAGTGTATTAGATACTCTTCCCAGATTGGGAGATTTTGACTAAACCAATCTTCTGTGAACTTATACCCTTTCACTTTTTTCCAGGCTTCACTCCGTGCAATAGCCACATACCCGTACATTTTACGGGCAGACTCAAAGTCAAGGACTCCTTTGTATCTGATAGCTTCTGCTGTTAGCACTTCAACTAGATCTAATGTCCAAGTATTAACTTTTTCTATGTCTGCTTTCTCTAGAATAGATAGCCAAATAGCCATAGCCTCTGATTTTTGTTCCTGAAGCAATAGTGCTAAACATAGATACCAATAATTAGACATTAATGTAGGATCAGTTTCAATGCTTTTCTTATAGAAAGCTATTGCTTCACTATATTTATGTTGAGCTAGATATTTAGCTCCATTTGAAGAATATCTTTCTTCTAAATTATTACTCATATTTTCTAATCTCATCTCTACTATATTTTATGAATTCTGGAATCTATTTAAATTTTTTATATACATTTGTTCTGTTCTAAAATCTTCAGTATAAATTTTGTTGCCTTTTCAGAGTATTCTATTTCTCTAAACTTTTTTTTCCATGCTTCTAATCGCTGCTTTAACAAAAAATCATTTTCTATTTTCTCAATAAAATCCATGATCAGATTAGCAGATGTATTTTTAATGTTACCAACTACACCTAATCTATGATATTCTATTCTTTCTGCATTTTCTGGTTGATCGGAACTCACAGGAAATACTATCATTGGTACTCCAAAAAATATACATTCTTTAATAGTACGTACTCCTCCATGTATGATTGCTAGAGATGCTTTTTCAAGAAGTGCTAATTGTGGTGCTCTATTAACGATTATCGTATTTTCTGGGACAGAGTGAAAGTCTTCAACATTAATATGGTCGCTTGCTGAGACGATTAATTGGTATTCCTTTTTGAGAGATACAGCATCAATTACATTTTGAAAAAATTGTTTGACTTTTTTTATACCTAAAGTTTCAAAAGTTTCTCCTGTAGTTCCCAAAGAGCAATAAATTAGAATTTGATCCTTATTCAGTTTTGACCAATCAAAAGATGGCTCTTCTCTTTGCAAATCTATAGAAGCTTCGGCATAATAGCATCCTTCTCTAAAAGAGTCAGGAAAATCTAGTTCCTCTGGGCATAAAAACAAGTGTGGTAATTTCAAAGGAAGATTTATAGAAAAATCTAACAATTCTAAAGGAATTTTACTCTTAACAGTTGCAAGTTTTCTAATAATATCTTCATCTAAAGTTCTTCCAATCAACCAACCCAAATTTCTTTGAAATGCTTTGCTCCAATTTTGAAATTGATATTTATAAAATGTTTTCAGAAAGTTATTACTTAAATTACTATTTTTCTCTTGCTGGATTAATTTTTTTGGTGGTGGTAATTCTGTAAACATATCTGTTAAATAAATAGTTGATATCTGGCACTCATAAGCTATGAATGCTATCAATGAAGCTTCAAAAGAGCAAGATGTACCTATCAATAGTAAATCAGTATCTATTTTTTTTATTACATTATGTATTTCTCTATTTTCCCCTTTGTATAAGGAATAAATTAAAGAATTTATAATTTTCGTGTATTTTCTGTACTCTAATAATAACCTTAATCCGCTAAAGTTTAGTTTATTATAGTCTTCTTCTTGGTAAAATCCTTTGGGAAACCATTTTTCTAAAATTGGTAAAAATGAAAAGCCATATTTAATAACTTTTTCTTCTGAATCTAGCATTCCTAAATAAAATATTTTGTGCCCAAGTGATTTGAGCGTTTTTGCTAGCTTGAGAGTACTATTAAATTCGTTTTGTAAAAAACTAATATAAAATACAATATTTGCCATGTTCATAACTCCAGTAAAACTATTTTTATTATCCTGAAAGCTGGTGCTTAACCAAAAGCTATTGATGCACTAAAAGTAGATAAAAGCTTGATATTTAATATGTCTAAAAATTATGTTTCAACGTCACTTTGACTAAACGACTGACGCAATACTGCTTAACTTCCTCTAAAGATAGCTGAGTACCTAAGTTCCAAGCTGCCATTACAGAACTGTTTACCTTACAGCAGAAATGGCAATTAGTTAGAGAATCTTGGGTAATCATGTTCACTTCCTTGAAAACGATTTAAAGTTTCTGTTACACTCAGCCACCGACTACTCTGCATCGGCATCATAATCTGGCAAGATGATTTCTACCTCACGCAACACACGAAAGGCATATCCACCTAAGCCAATCACTAACATGCATAGCGAAGAAATGACATACAGCAGTGCTATGCCTGCACCACTTCCCGTGCCAAATATCCAACCCAAGATGGGGGCAAGAGTACCATTAGGCTTCATTGCTGGTTCAAAAACACCATCAGCTAGTGGCCCAGCTATCAAGTTTGCTAAGGCCCTACTAATCGGCATCACCATAGAGCGAATTGCGAAAACACGTCCCTGTAACTCAGGTTTTATCTTGCTTAACCATATAGAGTCGTGGGCACTGCCCATTATTGGGAAATTGAGAGATGAACACAATTGGGCAGGAAACCAAATTAACGGTACTCTCCCCAGACCAAACACTGTTTGGCTCAAACCAGCACCCGCCATAGCTAGCAAGATTGCATGTATTCGGGGCTGGAAATTACCCCTAACGCTTACGAGCAACGCTCCAATAATGCCGCCCAACCCTGCTATCGAAAATATAACACCTAATACTTTAGTATCATTACCAGTGCGTGCCAGAATTAAGGGAGTAACAAGTGATTCGACTAATTGATCGGCAAAAACGAACAGCAACACTAATATTAGCATAGCAAGCAGTCCAGGGCGCACGGCAACATAGCGCCAGCCAAAATAGAGATCCTGCTTCAGCTTTGTGCTATCATGCATACCCGCTTTTGTGACCGTAGGTTGCGGGATATGTACTAGTAGCAATGTAAGTAAAGCGATCGCAAAAGTAGTGATATCGATAATTAAGATGCCAACAAGACCAATGACTGCGTAGAGGGCACCTGCCAAGGCTGGTGCGATGATAGTAGAACTAGAAGTTGCCAGGAAGCTGATGCTGCTAGCGCGACTGTACTGATGCTTTGGCACCATCATTGATACTGATGCCGAGAATGCAAGTGTTTGAAATTGCTGAAAAGTCCCTTTGATTCCTACAGCTAAGTATAAATGCCATAATTGCAAATTATGAGTTATGTAAAGCAGTAAGACAATTATGGTCAACAGCCCGCTTACTGTGTCACCAACCATCATTAAATATTTACGGTTAAAGCGATCTACAATCACCCCAGCTATGGGAATAATAAAAATTTGCGGTACTTGTGCAAATAAACCAAACAAGGCTAAAGACGTAGCCTGACCCGTCAGTTCCCACACCCAAATAGTGAAAGCAAATCCGGTCATGTTACTGCCAACGATAGAAACTATTTGACTGAGCCAGACGATAATGAGAGTACGCACTTGTATCAATTTTGGATTATAGATTTGCGGTGATTAGCTATCAGTTAATTTCAAAGCTTCTTTGATAGTTTTAAGACAGGATCTCTTCTACTAGTACAGCAAGGCGGAAATAACTATAGCAATCCTAAATCATTTGTGAGAGAGTAAAAGGCTGAAAAGCGTATAAATACGTATTTTTAATCTCCGTATTTTCTCACAATTCAATTCGGATTGCTATATCTAGTTCCAAAAGGTTAAAAGGAGAGTGTTAGAGTGGGATCAAAAGGTCACTGAAATTGTGCCCTGTAGCGTAAATGGTGCTTGGGGGAAGACAAGAGAGTCGTTTGATTCGTAATATTTGACATTGAAGATATTTTTAAAGTTGAGCGCAGCCTGCCAATTATCCCGTTTGTAAGCGATTAAGGCATCGATTGTGACATAAGACGGTAGAGTAAACGGATCATCGAGGTTGGCAGTGCGATCGCCTTTAAAGAACAATCCCCCACCCAACTGTAATCCTTGCAAGTTACCCTTTTGAAATTCATAAGTTGTCCAGAAACTCGCGCCATGATAGGGTGCATTTGTCAGATGGCGACCTTCGGGAAGTCCGGCATAACCTTTGCTAACATAAGCATCATTGAGAAAACCAGAGGCAATCACTTTCCAACCCGGTAAAATTTCCCCGGCTACATCCAGTTCAATTCCTCGACTTTTCACTTCTCCGATTGCGATTGAGAATTGGTCGTTGTTAGGGTCTGTAGTGGGGATACTTGTTTTAGCAATGTCATAGTATGCAAGGTTTACTGAAAGTCGCTTGTCTAAAAGTTCAGCTCTGATGCCAGCTTCATACTGTGTACCATAGGAAGGCTCTATTTGAATCCGGCCTACCTTTAGAGTCCCTAAGTTGGATGCAAAAGAGCGATTGTAGCTGGCGTACAGCGAAATTGGTTCGATTGGTTGATAAACGATGCCTACACGCGGTGAAAAGGCTTCAGAATTAGCACTAGACTTTTGCGGTTCGTCAGGGTTACTTAAATCTTCACTGCTTGTGTCAAAATAGTCATATCTCCCGCCTAGAACCAACTTCAGATTGGGCAACAATGTTATCTGGTCTTGCAAGTAAATTCCTATGCCGTTACTTGCGCTGTTACTATCGCTATAGATGCGCTCAGGCAGTGGAACGTCATAGTTTGGCTCAAAAATATTTATCGAAGGAAAATCATCAATATAATAGCCGCTGCTATAAGATATATTCCGGTTCCAGTCCACACCTAACAACAGTTTATGGGCGATCGTACCCGTGTTGAATTTCCCAATTAAGTTGGTTTGCAGAGCATAACTTTGTAAATAATTCGGACCATCACCAAACTGTTCTCGCGGCAAAGTTCGACCATCCTCTAAAAGATCAGCGCCGATTTGGGTGACTTTTTCACTATTTTCATCAAATTGTGCGGAAAATCTACTTCTCAACCGCCAATTTTCACCAAACTGCTGATTGAGTGTTAGCCCGACACGATGGCTTTCAGTATTGAAAAAATCGTCGGGTTGATTTAAAAGGCGATTTCTGGGCAATGTAAAATAGGTTGCTGGTGGTCTAAATATAAAGCCTCGGTCGAATCCTTGTTTAGAATTTAGATATTCATAGGCGAAGTCTAAGGTTGTGGCATCATTAATTTTGTAGGTGATAACTGGAGAGAGATATAATATATCGTTTTCAATGTAATCCCGATAGCTGCCAGAATTTTCATAGGAAACATTCAAACGATACAATAACTTTTTATCGGTCGTTAGTGGCCCAGATAGGTCGATTGCAGGATTATAGTAATCGTAACTGCCAGCCGTAAAAGTAGCAGAATAATAGGGGGTGTCTAAAGGTTTTTTCGTTACATAATTTATTAGACCACCCGGATCTCCTTCTCCATACAACACTGAAGCTGGACCTTTAAGCACTTCTACCTGTTCAATATTGGCACCATTGGCAGGAAGTAAACCAGCAAATCCATCTACTAATTGACCGCCACCGAAACCGCGAATTCTGACTTCACCGAAAACATTGCCATAGCCTGCTCCGATCTGAGTACCAGATACATTGCGAACCGCATCCACAATCCGCGTGATTCCTTGATCCTTGATTACCTGTTGGGGAATCACCTGAATCGACTGAGGAATATCACGTAAAGGTGTATCAGTTAAAGTTGCAGTACTTGCATCTAACACAGTGTATCCATCTTGTTCGCCCGTCACTACAAGCTCAATCGGCTCATCACTTTCTGCTGATGGTTGACTAGGCTGCGTCTGAGTTGATGGCTGCTCTTGCGGCGTTGGTTGCGTTTGAGGCTGTTGTGCAGAGGGTGCAGAACTAGCCACAGAAAAGATAATACCCTCATCCGGACTGTCAAACAACTCAACAATCGGTACACCTGCCTCACCTGTCACACTCACCCGGATAGTCTGAGCATCAAAGTTCGTTACCGTTATTTCGCTAACACCTGCAATTGGAGAAGTTGAGCGAAATGTAAAAGCGTCACCATTGGGTAAACGCAGTTGAGCATTGGGAATATCAGCAATAAAGTTATTACCCGAACTGCGATTGACTACTTGTAATTGTTGCCCAAGGGATGTCTGTAAAATCACCTCCACACCCTTAGATGTGGAGTTTGCCTTGACTGAAGTCACTTGTATAACTTCACCCCCTTGATTTTGGGCTGGTAAAGGGAGATTCTGCTGTTCTATTTGAGCAAACCATTCTTTGACTGTTTTTGCAGAACGGTCTAGTT
Source organism: Nostoc sp. (assembly GCF_036917515.1). Classification (GTDB taxonomy): domain Bacteria; phylum Cyanobacteriota; class Cyanobacteriia; order Cyanobacteriales; family Nostocaceae; genus Nostoc. The sequence goes on from NZ_JBALDE010000173.1 coordinate 21,249, forward strand.
CTTGCACACGATAAATTTCAGTTACTTGCTTTGCCTGAGTTGGTTGTATAACCACAGCAATAAAAAACCAGGAAATAAACAGCGATCGCAACACTTTCATCACTCCACACACCTAATAGTACTTCTTAAAACAAAGCCGACCACTGTATTGATCCAGATAGACATTGCTCATGCCGTATTCCTCCCTTTCTTGGGGAAGCTTCATCCATAATCGCAGAGGCGCTTTCGGATCTGTCGTTAAGTCAATGCTCTGCAATGCTCCGTCGGGTAGGGCAAGTTGAGCCGTTTTTATCTGCTGGCTCAGAGGTAGAGGAGATTGACCTGCTAACGGCACAGAGAGAAGCTCAGGCAGCGAAGGACTGAAGGTAATGGTACGAATCAGAGGGTCAATATAGCCCAAATTCCAGGCAAATCCAGTGAAAAATGTGAACAGTAAAAATATGGCGGTAGTAATAATTGCCCCTGTATAAGGATTGACGTAGACTTCTATCCAATCGTTGCCCAAAATTGAGATCACGACATTAAAGAAATCATCCAGTTTAGTTGGGAAATAAACACTTTGCAATGCCATTTCTGGCAGATTGGCATAGGCGGCTTTGACAATATCCAGAACAACTTCCAGAGATATGCGATCGCCCTGAAAAATAATAGCGCTAAACTGTTGATGCAGTTGAAACTCGTTGATTTCACGCTGGAAGACGATCAGACTCTCAGTTATGCCAACTAGGATGGCAATTAATCCGATCGCAAAACCCAGGATGCGATGCAGAATAAAGGTCAGATGACGGAGCTTTTTCGCGGACATGGTAGAGACTACTTGAGCAAAAACAACAGCATATTAACCAGCAGAAATCAATAGTCAGCAAAACCTCACGGTTACTGAATCTGATAATCGTAAACTTGCACGATTTCTTCAGAAGACGCTGTTTATTATGTTGGCGACTGCACTAATAACAATTGGTCGCTCTTGGCTGGATTCTCTATCTCACTTACTTGCCGAATTTGTCGGATTGCTTCAACAGTCTGCTCTTTGATAATCAGGCGTTTTTGCTGAATAAAGCCTTTGTTAGCGTCGGTGGACACTGTACTTTTATGAACTAGAAGTGATGATATTTCCTCACTTCTAGTAGGTTCTGTCACCAACACCACGAGTGTACCTGTCAGCAATAGACCGAGAACAAACTGTTTAGACTTCATTATTATTTTTTGACTCCGTTACACCACTCAATATCTAGTTGACAACTACTAGCATTTAAAGAGTATTGAAATCTATTTGCATTAAAAAAGCAAGCTTAATAAAATAAAAACAAATAATAATTTACACAATCAAAGGAAAATTTCAACAATTCAACTGCTAATAAATAGTATTAATTTATACAAAAAATATTGTAGTTTCAAGCTATATTTTGATATTTTGTACCTAATCGTATATAGCGATCGCCTGAATCTATAACTAGCAACGTTGGGTTAATAGCTGCTTTAGTGACTACAAAGTTATCTCTCCCAGTTATCTCCTGCTAACAGATAGACATTATTCTTGCACAAAAAATGTAGCCTTATCTCCTTGACTTGGCTCCTTATCTTTTCAGTCTACTAGGACGTGTGATCAATTAGGTAAACTGGAATCAGAACTGCTGAAAAAGAATACCGACAACGAATATGCGATGATTGACAAGGGCGGTTGTCCGCGCCCATCAACACAGCGCTGGTGCTCTGCATGGGGGATCCGTCTACAGAAGCCATTGGTCGCAGCAAAGGCGGATTAAGTACCAAGATTTATGCTGTGGTCGATGCCTTAGGGAACTCAGTAAGCTTCCACTTGACACCTGGCCAAGCCTGCGACCTTGATGGAGCCGACCAACTGCTACCCAAGATTGTTGCTAACACAGTGTTAGCAGACAAAGGCATCAGATGCGGATGAGCAAGTAATTGAGCGGCTGATTCGGCACAGAGTAAAACCGCAGTGATTCCCCCCAAGCGTAACCGTAATAACCCTCATGACTACGACCGGGATTTATACCAAGCCTGTCACCTGATTAAAAACTTTTTTGCCAAACTCAAGCAGTACCGAGCGATCTCTATATCTCTACAACGGGCTATGACAAACGCGTTGCAAACTTTCTAGGTGCAATTTATCTGGCTGCTTCTGTCATTTGGCTCAATTGATGACACGCCCTAATTCTGGTTATCATTTACGATAATAGACGTTTCTGAGCCACAATGAATAGAGAGCTTCCAAAAGGTTTGTATGAGAAAAATCTATTTTCAAACACTGTTAATCGATATAAAATCTCGTTAATAATGAAATGAGGTAATGAAACATCAGAGGAAATCTTTTTTGTTCCATATCGGAGTCGAATACGTTGTACGGCTCGAACGATATAAATGAGCGGGGAAAGGAGAAATGGCCAAAACAGAGTTGTGTGTATTGAGAACAGATGAGACGGGAAAAACGTAGGAATATCGTTTTGATTTACTCTCGTCGAGATACCAACACTTATATCATGAATGCCACGAAATGCTTGCCCTGAAGGAAGATTGCAGAGTACATATCCGTTTGGAGTTAACGCGTTGTAAAACTGATGAGCAACATCTTCTCGCTCGGTTTGAGAGAGAAAGTAGAGCACATCATTACAGATAATACGGTCGATCGATTGAGGCGCAATTCGTTGTGACATCTCTTGTAAGCTACTAAGCTCAAGCGAGATACCTTTCCTTCGCGCATAGTCGATAGCGTTGGGAGATATATCAAATCCACGAAGCTGATAGTATCCATGCTGCTTCAGAAAGCTGAGCAGTCCTCCTGTTCCTGCACCTGCATCGAGAATGGTAACTCCTCTATCGTTCGATAACTTTAAAAGTGCAGTGAGTACCAATTCATGGAGCGCTCGATACCACCAGAGAGTTTCCTCTGTTTCGGACATCTTTTGATATTCGATCTCATTTTCAATCATACGTAAATGGCAGTAGAACTTATCTCAAAAGCCTCTAAAACAAATGGTAGCGGCTAGTTGTACGAAAGCGAGGAAGTTTTCAGTGTAGTAATCGTATCTTTCATTAAAAATACATTAGATTCTCTTATCACTCTCATGACATCTTCATTGTTCATATGGGAACCTATGGGTAGACTCAGAACATCTTTAGCCATTTGTTCTGTAATAGGAAAACTGCCTAAATGCTGTTCTTCTATATACGCATCACATAAGTGAGGTGGAACAGGATAATGAATTAAAGTGCCAATTCCCGAATCTTTCAGGTGCTTCTGGAAATCAGAACGTTTTGAATGACGTACTACAAACAAGTGCCATACTGGCTCTGCCCAGGCAGGAACAAAAGGTAGGGTTAAATCTGTTACAGTGGAGAGTTTTTCAAGATATTGGTTAGCTACCCAAGCACGGCGAGCATTCCACTCATCAAGCCTAGTTAGCTTCATCCTTAAAAAGGCAGCTTGTAATTCGTCAAGCCTGCTGTTAAAACCTTTAATTTCATTAAAATATTTAACACGAGAACCATAGTTTCGGAGCAGATTAATTTTATCTGCTAGTTCACCATCATTTGTTGTTACTGCTCCACCATCTCCTAATGCTCCCAGATTCTTCGTTGGATAAAAACTAAAGCCTGCTGCATCTCCTAAACTACCAACTCTTCTACCTTTGTAACGTGCGCCATGAGCTTGTGCAGCATCTTCAATTACCTTAAGTTCATATCGTGCAGCAATCTCGTTAATCGAATCCATATCAGCAGGTTGACCATAAAGATGAACTGCTAAGATTGCTTTTGTTTTAGAAGTAATTGCTACTTCAATATTCTTTGGTTCAATATTGTAAGTTTTTTCATTAGGTTCTACAGGAACTGGTGTAGCTCCTGCATGAGAAATTGCTAGCCAAGTCGCAATGTAAGTGTTGGCTGGAACAATTACTTCATCACCTAAGCCAATATTCATTGCTCTTAATATCAGATGTAGTGCATCCAAACCGTTTCCCACACCAATACAATACTGGACATTACAATAAGAGGCGAATTCTGCTTCAAAAGCTTCTAACTCTTGCCCAAGAATGTACCAGCCGGACTCTATAAATTTTCTATAGGCTTCGTCTAATTCTTGTCTTATTTCTAAACAAGATGTCTTTAAATCAAGAAACGGTATTGTCATGATATGCCTTTTATAGCTTTCATAAAATCTTTATAGTTGCGATAATAATCAGATTCATCATAGAAATCTGATGCCAAAACCATACAAACTGCTCCCGGCGAAAAATTCTCAATTTGGCACCAGATCATCGAGCCGAAATAAAGACCAGAGTGTGAGCAATTCATGTGATATTTTTTCTCTTGATAACCGTCATTGATTTTTATATCGAAGCTACCTGATATTGCCACTAAAAACTGCTGTAACTCACGATGAGCATGTCCGGCTCTTGCTGCGCCAATAGGCACATCATAAAGATAAAAAACCCTTTTGATTTCAAAAGGAATATGTTTATTCGCTTCAACAAAAGTCAAATTGCCACGAGGATCAGTAATTTTTGGCAAATCAATCAATCGATATTGCTGAATGCTAGTCTGATTTTCTTTCAAATCGCCTGTAACTTTCATTGTCTCGTTACCTCCCTGAACGGTTACTTAAATATAACCTTGATGCACTGCTGTCCTTACTATCCGAATACTGTCTAATAATATATAGTGGTCTTCTTTTTGTCTCATCAAAAGTTTTTCCTAAATAAAGACCAATGATTCCTAAAAAAGCAATAATAATTCCGCACAGAAAATACAAAGAAACAATCAGGCTAGTCCAACCTGTAACGGTTGTTCCGTAAAGTAAGGCAGAAATCAAAGTATAAGTACCATATAGAAAAGCTAGTAAAGATATTAATAAACCCAGCTTGATTGATAATCGCAGAGGTTTATCAGAATAGGCAACTAAAGTTTCGCTTCCCAGTTTCCACAATTTCTTAAAAGTGTATGTACTTTTTCCGGCGAAACGACTACCATGTTCAACGTCAATACTAGCAGTGGGAAAACCAATCCATTGTACCAAAAGACTAAAAAATCTTAGTTGTTCACGCAAGACACGAAAACTATCTACAACTTTCCTAGAAACAATACGAAAGTTGTTAACTTGTCCATCGTAATTAATATCTGCTAGATAGTTGAAAACTTTATAAAATAGCGAGGAAGTAAGGCGCTTCAAAATGTGGTCTTTTCGCTTACCTCTCCTAGCCAATACTATATCATAGCCTTCTTGTGCTTTAGCGTATAAACGAGGAATTTCTTCAGGACGATCCTGCAAGTCACAGTCCATAATTACAACCCACTCTGCATTACAGTGATCTAAGCCAGCTGTAATACCATATTGCTCACCAAAGTTGCGACTAAATTGAATTCCTTTAATTCGTGGATCTTTATTAGCTAACTCTAGTATGATTTCCCAGGAGCGATCGCCTCCACAATCCTCAACTAAAATTATCTCAAAGTCTTGAGAAATCATTTCCAGAGATGCTTTTAACCTTTGATAAAGCTCATGTAGAGAATCTTCAGCTTTATAGACAGGTATGACAACAGAAATATAAGTCAATGTTAAATCCTCCGTATTTTTTTCTTTTGCAAACAGTATTTTGATAATTTATATTTTTTCTTCGTCTTATTTACTTGTTGGAAAAGTAAATATTTATTTAATATATATGATTATAAGTTAAAATGAAAATTTCTACTACAAAAATATTATTTTTATAATTTAAAACTTATTTTAATAAAAATACTTATAATAAGTAAATAATAGCATAAACTCATATAAACTTAAAAATTAAAGTGTTATTTTTGTTTTAAAACCTATGAAAACTATATGTTTAAAGTTAAATAATACCCTACACATAGTTGATGTAAAAGTGCAGCTTTCATAGCTGATATTTAGCAAAATTAACAGAGTGAATATCAAGTAGCCAAGAAGTGTATTTATTTCCCCTACTATCAGGAATTTTACAAACATTGTTGAAGGATAATACATAAGCTTAATTCAAGAAAAACTCATCCTGTTACTAAATATCCGGCGAGCCAACCAACTATTATTTCTTTGATAGCTAACGCTAACTCTAATTGTGCCACTTTAAGATGCATTGCTCGTGCATTTACTTCAAGACAACGTCTTCTGGAACGCTAATATATAATGATTCATCCCATTTATCATCATTCAACCATGGTACTTCACCATAAACCCAAGGCTTAATAAAAACAACTTTATACCCAGGTATGTGAAGATCTTTAATTGAAAGTATGACTGCCTTTTTTTCATTAATTATTTTCTGAATTTTGTTAGCTTCATTAGGGTATGCTTGTTCAAGTTTAGGGAAATACAATGATGATATTTGAACTCTTTGTAAATTGTTAATAACCATAGCAACAGAATCTCCTGTATAATTTACTATGTAAGGTACATAATTATTTTCTGATATTGTTTGATAGACTTCTTGATAAAAATCATAGTATTTCTTACTCAAAACTTTTCCTTTAAAAATACTAATTTCAGTTGTCATAACTCCTTTTCCTGTTAAAACATCCAATTTCCACGGGAAATATACAGAGCTGGTTTCTGAAAAAATAATACTATTTCCCCAAATAAAACAGATAGAAATTAATGGTAATAGAATGATTAGTTTAACTTTCCGATTAAGCCGTTGAGACATTCTAAAAATAGTATAAATAATAACTCCAATACCAAGAGACGAACTATTGACTAATCTGAAAACTTCATAGAAATGAATTGCATTTAAGTATCCAAAAATCGTAACTAAGCAAAATACTATTAGAATACTTTCGTGTTTAGTTAAAATTTTATTTAATAATAGTTGATACAAAATATAAAATAGTGTTGCAAGATTCCATAAAAAAATAATTGTAAAGAAAAATAGTCTGGAATCAGAATTAAAAGTCTCTCCATTAAGTGTAAAAATAGTTGTTAATAGTCTTGGTAAAAAATTTAAAATTGTAATGTTTCTTTTCGAGTATGACAACATAACTTGATTTTGAATTAAAAAGTCGTTTAAGGCATTATGATTAATTAAAAAGAATAAAAATAACAAGAGCGGAACTAAAAATCCTAAACTAAAAAATAAAATTTTTGAAAAAGTATCTTTTTCAGTTTTTTTGAAAATAACGTTATAAACAAAAAAGAATAAAAACGGAGGTATTATCGCTATACTTGATGAGTTTCTAGACAATAAAGATAATCCTAGAAATAATCCGGCTAAAAAAATATATTTTTTTTTGTTAGTACTAAAACTTATTAATAAGGATAATAATAGAAATGTATATGAATAGTAATTTGACCATGGATAGATAATATATGCATGCAATAGAAAAATCAAAAAAACTGATAAGTAAGCTAAATATTTAGGTAGGATTTTCAAAAATAACTTATATGAAAACAAAATACTTGTAGCATAAAAAATACCAGTCATTATCCCTATAGATATCATTCTTTCTCCAAAAAAAGATAGAGAAATATTCTGAATCAAACTTGTTACAATTCCATAAGCATTGAATGTTTCTTTATAGGGAATTAAGCCTCTTTTTATATCTAGGGCTTGTACATACATAAATCCCCAATGATGGCTATCAATATTAACGCTTGATTCAATACAGCTAAATCCGAAACTTAAGCAGCATATTAGCAATACTGTAAAATCAAAAACTTTACCATTTCTGAAATTTATAAATTCAAATTTTTGTCTATATTTGTTAAAAGCGATTTCAGAATGAGTCATAATTTACATCTTCCTTAAATTTTCACTTTTACTTTGAATGCAAATTAAACAGACTGGAGTTGGAAAGCAAGTATATCAATACCAAAATGACCATATGACAAACAGTAAACGCAGAGTATGAAATGCGACAACAACCAAAAGAAGTTAAAAAGCTTAAGTTCTCAGCGTTGATGGCAACCTCCTAGTTGTCGCGTTGGTAAAACAGAGCCGCATCGAATCTGTTATAGGCAGATATCTTGTAGTCGTGCGGAATAAATTTACTACCACAGTGATCTAAGCCAGCTGTAATACCATATTGCTGACCAAAGTTACGACTAAATTAAATCCCTTTAATTCGTGGATCTTTTTTAGCTAGTTCTACTATAATTTTAAAGCGATCGCCTCCACAATCCTCAACTAAAATTATCTCAAAGTCTTCAAAAATAATCTCAATAAAGGCTTTTAACCTTTGATAAAGCTCATGTAGACAATCTTGCACTTTATAGACAGGAATGACAACAGAAATATAACCCAATGTTAAGTTCTCCGTAATTTTTACTTTTTGCAGATGGTATCTGGATAATTCACCTTTTTCTTTGTTCAAGTTTGGAAAAAACAAATATTTTATTTAATGTATATGAGACTAAAGCAAGAGGAAGTAAAATTAAAGCTTCTGCTACAAAAAGATTAATTTTGTAAGACAATAATTGTTTTAGAAAAAATAATTGTAAGAAGTATATCATAGCATAAACTAATATAAATTTAAAAATTAGTTTATTATTTTTGTTTTTAAAAACGAAAGTTCCTATAGTTTTAAAATTAAATAATACTCCGCACATAGTTGATATTAGTACTGCAATTTCATAACGAAAATTTAGTAAAATTAACATAATAAATATTGAGTAACCAAAAAGTGTATTGATTCCCCCTACTATCAGAAACCTTATAAATTTTTTTGAAGGATAATGCATAAACTTAATTCAATATATTTTTTCATAATTAACGGTTGAGTTTTCAGATAGTCACCTTTTCAGATGAAACTGGAATAACTTTCTCAGAACTTTCCCAAATGGGCTGTATAAAGGGTGGGTTATTTATAAGTAAGGGGTGAGTTAAATACTCAATAACATGAGTAGCTGGAGTTGCCATCAAAAGTGGACAAAATTGTTTTGATCGAGATGTTACCCATAAGTCTTTAATAATTTGCTTTCGATTATTTGAAGGATAGAGTCTCAATCTGAATGTAAAATGAACTATCGGCTCTTGTACTTGTTGTTTAAGTAAGATATACAACAAAGCACCCAGTGGCATCCAAAGTGCAATTATTCCTAGACAAAAATGCAGGACTTCAACGACATTCCATTGAATTGACACTAAGTAATAAAATATTGCAATTAGAGTAATAGTAACGGTAGTTATAGTTAAAAAACTTGATTGCTTTTGAGAGATTACCATGACAAAACCTCACTTTCAAAAATAATGTTGTTTTGAGGCTATCTATTGATTTCCCAGATAGTTACCTTTTCTGATGAAGCTGGAACAACTTTCTTAGAGCTTTGCCAGATGGACTGCATACAGGGTGGGTTATTTATCAATAAGGGACGAGTTGAATACTCAATAACATGGGTTGCTGAAGTTGCCATCAGGAGTCGGCAAAATTGTTCTGATTGAGATGTTGACCATAAGTCTTTAATAACTTGCTTTCGATTATCTGAGGGATAGGCTTTCAATGCTAGCTCGCTTAGATCCTCAAACGTGTGTTCTAGATAAGCTGCCCTTCCTGTAAGACTGGTGAATAAGAAATTAGACTGATCAACATACTTATCCGTTAAAATAACAGAGTTTTGTGGCGTATTGTCATGAATATAAGCCAGAGCCATTTGTTCGCTAGCATTTATTGTAACTCCAGCAGAATATACATTAGTCATCCATAAACTTGGTCTAGCAAGCTGTTGAGCAGCTAGAGATAGCACGACAAAAGCGATTACTAAACTAATCTGCGTTGGTCTAGTTAAGGATATATGAGACCGTAAAAAACAATAAACCTGATATAGTGCAGGAATCATTAATAAAAATAGATACCAACGTGGTGGAAATAGCATTTGTCCCCCAACGTCGAAATTTTCATAACCAGTTGCCAGACACATTGCACCTATAGTTGATACAACTATCATCCATACAATCAGACTCGTAAACAGGATAAACTCTTGGCGTGCTGGTTTGCTTGAGAGGTAAATACTAGTGATAACGAGCAAAGGAATACCTATCATATTCAAGGCAACAAAAGCAGACATTGATACTATTTGCCAAACCCATTTAAATACTGTCGAGTTATGAATTAAATGGCTTAGTAAGTCATAGATTTTTGTAGAAAATGGCCAAGCATTAATCCAGTTTGTCCATTCTTTGGGATCTGTTAAATTATTGAAGCTTAACTTGAGACTCGCACTACCAGCTAAATAGTATGATGATTTCATCTCCAAACAAATTACTAAACTTAAAGCCACAGCAAGACCAGCAGCAACAAGGTATGCCTTTTGCTTAGTGCGTTTCCAACTGTAGGCTGTCAATAACAAAAAACCTGGTAGCATTGGTAAAAATATATGAATCCGAAAGCGGCTCATTGCCGCTACCATGATTGCGGTAGTCATGAGAACTACACCTACAGGTTGTTTTCTGTAGTAACGAATAGAAATGAGTAAAATTCCTAAAAGAATTCCATAAGCGACTAACATTCCACTATACGCTTGTGGGCTGCCTTGAGCGCTATGATCTATTCCACTACTAACATGAGGAAACAAAGTAAAGTAAAACAAGCCCCCAAACTTGTCTTCTATCAAAGGGGGATATGGGATAGCTGTAACATACATTGCTGCTGTTGCAAGATATGTGGCGACTCTACTGTTCGTCAAAGTTTTGACGATGCTATATAGTGCCAGACACATCCCAATTTCGATAATCATGTAATGATAAACAGCGTGTACTCGTAGCATATCTGTCTGACCTGTGAAGCGCGAGAACAACATAGTTGTCAGATGGGGAAACATGTGATAAGCGCGTTCAGGTGTTCCGGCTCTGCTAGGTTGCTGTAGAGGTGGTACGTGTCTGGCCAATTCGTATGCCTCACCCACAAAGTAATAACGATCCTCATACAATGTCGATTTATAGGTGTTAGTTGTCGGGTTATATTCCCAAGCTATTTGGTAAGGAATATTAACTACTAAACTCACCGCAATCAATAAAGCGAGTACCCAATCAAACTGCCGCCAGATCAAAGAACTATTCTGAATGTTTAACCAAAACTTTTTGCGGATTGAGTAAATAATCAATCCGATAAAAATCGTAGCTTGCCCAATATAAAATAATAGCTCTGAATGAAATACAGCTAATCCAAAATAAATTAAAGTTGTCAGTGTATAGCTAGCGATCGCACTGAATGTAAAACGAACTATCGGCTCTTGTACTTGTCGCTTTAACAATAGATAAAACAACGCACCTAGAGGCATCCAAAGTAAAACTGAGCCTACACAAAAACGCAGAAATTCGACGATATTCCATTCAGTTTTAATTAAGTAATAAATTATTGCAATTACAGTAATAGTAACGGTAGTTGTAGTAATAAAAGTTGATTGTTTTTTAAAGCTTGTCATCACAAAATCTTAATTTAAAAATTATGCTTTTTCTAAATTATCTATTGATTTTCCAGATAGTTATTTTTTCAGATGAAGCTGGAATAACTTTATTAAAGCTTTCCCAAATAGGCTGTATACAAGGCGGGTTATTTACAAGTAAGGGATGAGTTGAATACTCGATAACATGAGTCGCTGGAGTTACCCTCAGGAGTCGGCAAAATTGCTCTGTTTGAGATGTTGCCCATAAGTCTTGAATAACTTGCTTTCGATTATCTGAGGGATAGGCTTTCAATGCTAGCTCGCTTATCTCTTTAAACGTGTGTTCTAGATAAGCTACCCTTCCTGTAAGACTGGTGAATAAGAAATTAGACTGATCAACATACTTATCCGTTAAAATAACAGAGTTTTGTGGCGTATTGTCATGAATATAAGCCATAGCCATTCGTTCACTAGCATTTATCGTAACTCCTTCAGAATACACATAAGTCTTAGTTATAGTTGGTATAGCAAGCTGTTGAGCAGCTAGAGATATTACGACAAAAACGACTACTAAACTAATCTGTGTTGGTCTAGTTAAAGATATTTGAGGCTGGAAAAACTTGTAAATATAATAAAGTCCAGGAATCATTAATAAAAATGTATACCAACACGGAAAAAACAGCATTTGTCCCGCCACGTCGTAACTGTCACCATAATCAGTTAGACACATTGCACTTAAAGTTGACACAACTGTCATCCATACAATCAGGCTCGTAAACAGGAGAAACTCTTGGCGTGCTGGTTTGCTTGAGAGGTAAATACTAGTGATAATGAACAAAGGAATGCCTATCATATTCAAAGTAACAAAAGCAGACATCGATAATATTTGCCAGACCCATTTCAATACTGTCGAGTTATGAATTAAACGGCTTAGTAAGTGATAAACTTCTTCAGAAAATGGCCAAGATATAAACGGCCAACTGAAACCCCACTTTTGGGGATCTGTTAAATTATTCCAGCCTAACTTAAAACTTGCACTACCAGCTAAATAGATAGGAGATTGTATCTCTAGATAAACTAATAAACTTAAAGCCACAGCAAGACCAGCAGCAACAAGGTATACTCTTTGCCTAGTGCGTTTCCAACCGTAGACTGCTAGTAAAACAAAACCTGGCAGCATTGGTAAAAATATATGAACTCGAAAGCGGCTTGTTGCCACTATCATGATTGTGGTAATGATCAGAACTACATCTATACGTTGTTTTCTGTAACAACGAACAGAAATTAGTATAACTCCCAGAAAAATTCCATAAGCGACTAACATCCCACTATATATTTGTGGGCTAGTTAGAAGAGCTGGCTCTATAGCATTGGTAAAATGTGGAAACCAAGTAAAGTAAAAATGATCAAAATCGTTTTCCACCAAAGGTGGATATGGGATAGCTGTAATGTACATTGTTGCTGTTGCTAGATATGCGGCTATCCTACTGTTAGTCAATATTTTAACGATGCTGTACAGTGCCAGACACATCCCAATTGCAATAATGATGTAATGATAAACAATTTGTACCCTCTGCATATCCATTTGACCTGTGAAGCGCGAGAGTAACATCGTTGACAGATGGGGAAACATGTGATAAGCGCGCTCAGGTATCCCTGCTATGCTAGGTTGCTGTAGAGGTGGTACGTGTCTAGCCAGTTCGTATACCTGACTTGTAAAGTAATGACAATCACTAAACAAAAGTGATTTATAAGTGTTAGTCGTGGGGTTATACTCCCAGGTTATTTGGTAAGGAATATGAACTACTAAACTTACCGCAATCAATAAAGCAAGTACCCAGTCAAACTGCCGCCAACTTAAGGAATGAATCTGAATGTTTAACCAGAGTTTTTTGCTGATTGAATAAAAGCTCAACCAAATAAAAATTGCAAATTCTCCAAGATAAAACAATAACTCCAGATGGAATACAGCTAAACCAAAGTAAATTAAAGTTGTCAATGTATAGCTGGCGATCGCGCTAAATGTAAAACGAAATATCGGCTCTTGTACTTGTCGCTTTAACAACAAATAAAATAATCCACCTAGAGGCATCCAAAGCCCAATTATTCCAATACAGAAGCGTAGGACTTCCACAACATTCCATTGAGTATTAATTAAGTAATAAACTATTGTAATTACAGTAATAGTAATAGTAGTTATAGTTATAAAACTTGATTCTTTTTTCAAGGATGTCATAACAAAATATCTCTTCAGTAGATAATGCTTTTTGAAGCTATCGATTGATTTTCCAGATAGTAACCTTTTCTGATGAAGCTAGAATTTTATTAGAGCTTTCCCAGATAGACTGCATACAAAATGGATTATTTATAAGTAAGGGATGAGTTGAATACTCGATAACATGAGTCACTGGAGTTGTTGTCAGAAGTCGGCAAAATTGCTCTGATTGGGATGTTGTCCATAAGTCTTTAATAACTTTTTCTCGATTATCTGAGGGATAGATTTTCAATGATTGTCGATTTAAAGGATCTTCGTCGCTCGTCAATTCTAAATAAGCACTTCTCCCAGTAATACTACTTGCTAGTACACTATAATCATGAATATACTTATTAGTTAACATAACAGAATTTTGTGGCATATTGTCATGAAGATAAGCAAGTGCTAGCTGTTCGCTAGCACTTATCTCTAACTTCTGAGAATTGTACGTCATACCTAATTTATTTGGTTTGGTAAGCTGTTGAGTAGCCAGAGATAAGACGACAAAAGCAACCACAACACATATCTGTATTGATTGAGCTAAATATAGATTAAGCTGAAAAAATCGATAAACTTGATAGAGTCCAGGGATTATTAGTAAAAATAGATACCATCCTTGTACGATCAGTAATTCTGACCCAAGTGAGGAACCGTCATAATCATTTGTTAGACATATTGCGCCTAAAGTTGATGCAACTGGCATCCACACAATCAGACTTGTAAAAAGAAGAAACTCTTGACGTGCTGGTTTGCTTGAGAAGTAAATGCTGGAGATAATCAGCAAAGGAATACCTATTATCATTAAAACAACAAAAGCAGACGTAGATATTATTTGCCAAACCCATTTCAATACTGTTGAGTTATGAATTAAACTGTTTAGTAATGCATAAATATTTGTAGAAAATGGCCAATCATTAATCCAGTTAGTCGAATATTCAAAGTTAGTTATATTATTAAAGCCTAGTTTTAAACTCGCACTACCGCTCAAATAGATAGGCGATTGCATCTCCAGAAACATTACTAAACTTAAAGCCACGGCAAGACCAGCAGCAATAAGATATACTCTTTGTCTAGTACGTTTCCAACTGTAAGCTGTTAGTAACACAAAACCTGGCAGCATTGGCAAAAATACAATAGCTTGAAAACGGCTTGTTGCCACAACCATGATTGAAGTAACAAGCAAAACTATACTTACAGGTTGTTTCTTGTAGTAACGAACAGAAATCAGTAAAACTCCTAGAAAAATTCCATAAGCAACTAACATTCCACTATACATTTGTGGACTAGTTACGATGGTGAACTCTATTGAATTAGTAAACTGAGGAAACAAATTAAAATAAAAGTGAAAATAGCCAAGTGCTTTTTCTATCAAAGGAAAGTATGGAATAGCTACAATATACATTGTTGCTGTTGCTAAATATCCAGCGACCTTACTGTTAGTTAAAATCTTGACGATGCTGTACAGTGATAGACACATCCCAATTTCAATAATGATATAATGATAAACAAGTTGTGTCCGTAGCATATCTGTCTGACCTGTGAAGCGTGAGAGCAACATGGCTGTCAGATGAGAAAACATATGATAGGCTCGTTCAGGTATCCCTGCTCTAGTGGCTTGTTGTAGAGGTGGTACGTGTCTGGCTAATTCGTAGGCTCGACCGACAAAATAATTATAATCAAAATTCAGTAGCGATTGATAGGTATTAGTTGTAGGACTATATTTCCAAGTTATTTGGTAAGGAATGTTAACGACTAAACTCGCTGCAATCAATAAAGCAAGTACCCAGTCAAACTGTCGCCAACTCAGAGATTGAATCTGAATATTTAACCAATTTTTTCTGCGAGTTGAGTAAATAATCAATCCGATAAAAATTGCAATCTGTCCAATATAAAATAATAATTCCAGATAAAATACCGCTAAACCAAAGTAAATTAAAGTTGTTAGTGTATAGCTAGCGATCGCGCTGAATGTAAAACGAACTATCGGCTTTTGTACTTGTCGCTTTAACAACAAATAAAACAAAGCACCTAAAGGCATCCAAAGGAAAATTACACCTAAACCAAAGCGCAATAATTCAACGACATTCCATTGAGTTTCCCCTAAATAATAGACCAAAGCAAACAAAGTTATAGTAGCTAAAATTATAGTAATAAAAGTTGATTTTTTTTGAGTTATCTTTTCTGAGATTTCAAGCATCTTTTTATTTTTTTCAGAAATAAATTGCTTATTAATTATTTGTGAAGCCAAATGGTATAACCTAGTGGATCATCTTTAGAACCTAAGCTTAAAGCTAACGAAATATGTCCGACGATAATACACAAAATGAGAAATGGAAAAATAACTAAGCTTAATATAATTTTTAAAAGCCATGATATAAATTTTTTTGGAGATAATAAACCTCGAAAATAGACAACGATAATCTTAGAGACGATCACGGTAATATCTGTCCCTCTAGATATAATTTTAATTGATGAAAAATCTTGAAAGAGAATAGTGAGTGCGGAGGGTGTAAATCTATAATAGTCATAAGGAATATAGTGATATCTCGCTGACCAAGGTACTGTAACTATACCTAACCCTCCGACCTTTAAAACTCGATAAATATCAGCAATAAATTTTTCTGGCTCTTTTACATGTTCAAGAACTTCTGTACAGATGAAACAATCCATTGAACTATCAGCTAACGGAATATGTTGGCCATCAAAATGGATAATTTGAGAATTGTCATAGTCAAAATTTTTAGCTGCATCTTCGATATCAAGTCCGTAATATTGAGTCTTCTGACTATTCAGAAGATGCTTGTAGGGACTTTGTCCACAACCAATATCGATTACTTTACCTTGCATTTTGGGCAGAAATTCTTGCAAGTGCCGATATACAGTCTTCGTCTGAAAATCTAAAACTAGTCTCGCTTGAAATTTTAACTTATTGATAAAACTATCAGGGGGTGTATTGCTAACTGGTTTAAACCCTTCTTGCCTCTGAATCTTTTCATCATACATAATTCAGTCCTCAATTGACTTAAGTTTTAACACTATCGTAAGCGGATCTAATTTCTCCATTCTTAATAATAGTGCGACGAATAAAATGGGGTCTCTGCTTCACTTCTTCAAATATTTTGGCAATATACTCAGCAATAATACCAAGACCGAATAGATTAACTGAACCAAAAAATAATATAGTAATCAAAACAGTAGTTATGCCTCTAGGAGCCAAACCAGGAAATAGAATTCGACTAAGAATTTGCATAATTGCTAACAAGAGTGTAACTAGCAATAATACCGTTCCTATAAAACTGAGGATAGTTAAAGGAGTATAGCTAAAAGATAAAATTCCTTTCTTAGCCCAAGCAATGTTTTTTGCTAAATTATTAGTAGTTACACCAAACATTCTTTCTGGTCTTACATAATCTATCCCAATCTGTTTAAAGCCTACAAATGCCCTGACTCCTCGAAGGAATAAATCTCGCTCAGGAAACTGCAAAACCGCCTGAACAACTTTTTTATCCATCAAAGAAAAATCTCCTGCATCATGAGGAATTGAAAGATATGAAAAATAATCAAAAATCCTGTAGAAAGCTTTATAGGCAAGTTGCATAAAAAAAGGAGCTTTGCGTTTCTTACGACGACCATAGACGACATCATATCCTTCACGCCATTTTTCAACAAACTGTTCAATTAATTCTGGTAAATCTTGAAGATCGCCATCGAGTAAAACGCAGGCATTTTTAGTCGCTATTTCCATGCCACTTTTGAAAGCAGCTTGAGAGCCAAAATTACGGGAATGAGAAATTCCAATTACTCTTTTATCAATACGTGATATTTTCTGAACTATTTCTTCAGTATTATCAGGACTACAATCATTAACAAAGATAATTTCATAGTCTATTTTGAGTTTTATAAATGTCTCTTTTAGACGCTCATACATAATAGGAATCGCTTTATTATCCTTATAACAAGCGATGATAGCTGTTACGCTATATATGGTATCTAAGCCAAACTTTTTAGAACTTTGATGATATCTTTCTTTATCTTCTAATCCTTTATACCACTCAGTCGTCTTTAACAGACCATCTTTAAAGCTTGTCTGAGGTTTCCAAACCAAAAGCTCTTGGGCTTTTGTAACATCAGCATACCAATCAATAACATCCCAATGGCGATTTGCCATTGAATTATAAGTTGGCTCTCTATTAATGTTAAATATCTTGCTAGCAAAAACTGCTACATCATTAATAGTCATTTTTTGACCACTACCAATATTAAATGATTCTCCATAATCTTCCTTTTTTAAGTTCAATGCAGTATCAATAAATGCTTCACATGCATCATCAATATAAACAAAATCTCTAGAAATATCAGGACTAACAAAATTAGGATATTTACTTTCAAGCCCGCAGCGAATCAAATTCGGAATTAGCCTCGACGAATCTTCTAGGGGACCATAGACAGAATACAATCTTAAATTCGCACAAGGTAGTTGCCGTTTTTTTCCATAGAAATACAATAGATTGGCACAAGCAATCTTAGAGACTGCATAATCACTATTAGGGGCAGGTAGCTCAGTTTCACTCGGTCCAGCAGATTTGTCTCCGTATTCAGAAGAACTTCCAGCATGAACGTAACAGGATATCTGGCGAGAGGCTAATCGATCTAAAAGTTTGGCAGTTAGGTTAAAGTTGGTTTCATAGATCAATTGGCTATCTTTTTCAAAGGAATAAGCTCCAAAAGCTACGCAGTTAAATATTGTTCGCGGCTGAGTTTTATCTATTAAAAAATCAAGGTTGGAATCTACTAGCAAATCAACAACAATAACATTCTTGTTACTCAGTCCCTCTAATCGCCAAGCAGGGAAGCGAGAAGTAGTGCCAAAGACATCTTCCCTAACTTTGAGTAATTGCTTGAGTAAGTTGGCACCAATAAAGCCACTACCACCAAGAATTAAAATTGGGCCCTGTAGCCGCCTAATTTTCTGGTCTAAATCCATAAATTACCTCTTTAACTCTCTAATAAGGTTCGCAGCATCTAAGCCACATTCTTGACGATGAAAATTCTGAGAGCCATAAAGTCCAGATACATACCCTAAAGCATGGCGATGTGTGAACTGCGGTGGTGCACAATCCATCTCCAAAAGACAACGGGCAATTATCTGACCAACACTTCCCTGAGCCACATGTTCTTCAACTACAAACAAATGACGTGATTTTTGTAAGTCATCAAGGAAATCTTTTGGGATTTTAGCCGCCTCAATTGGCAATTCAGTTAAAACCCAAATGTCTGGACGATGACACTCACTTAAATGCTTTGCCGCCTCAAGGATACTTCCAGCCAAAGGTCCAATGGCTAAAATCGTGGCTCCTTCACCTTTTATCAATCGCCGCCAAGAAGAATAGTTAGGAAGTTCTAAATCCTTTGGTTTTTCACACCTACCGAGGCGTAAATAAGCAGGATGCTCAAAATTAGTAAGCTGATTGATAATCTCTGGAACGTCTGCGGCAAAAGCTGGCACAAAGACATGCATATTGCTTAAACAGAGCATAGTCCCATAGTCTTCAAGCGCATGATGCGTTGCTCCCATCACTCCATAGCCATAACCACCTCCATTACCAACCAGCCGCACAGGAAAATCATGCATACAGACATCATTGCGGATTTGCTCAAAAGGTCGGGCATAAACAAAGGGAGCAATACTATAAACCCAAGGTTGAAAACCTGCTTGAGCTAAACCGGCAGCCACAGATACCATATTTTGTTCTGCTACACCTGCATTAATAAAACGTTCGCCCAAACTTTCTTGCAAAGGTTCTAGAGCTTTGTATCCCAAGTCACCACTGAGAAATATCAACTTAGGATTAGTCGCACACTT
Source organism: Nostoc sp. (assembly GCF_036917515.1). GTDB lineage: Bacteria > Cyanobacteriota > Cyanobacteriia > Cyanobacteriales > Nostocaceae > Nostoc. The sequence continues at coordinate 40,716 of NZ_JBALDE010000173.1, forward strand.
GACAAGAGTTTCACAAAAGATGTTTCTCATATCCCCACCTCTTTTAGCGCCTGTTGATACTGATCTGGAGTCATTGGTAGATAGTGCCACTCCATCTTGTTCTCCATGAAGGAAACACCATTCCCCTTCTTGGTATGGGCAATGATGACGTGAGGCTTCTTATGAGTAGATGAAAGAGCTTCTCTAATGGCATCTAGATCGTGACCATTAATCTCAGTTACAGCACAGCCAAAAGCACGAAACTTTTCTGCCAATGGTTCTAAATTAGCTACTTCTTGCGTAGTCCCAAAACCTTGCAACCCATTACAGTCAATAATCATTGTTAATTGATGCAGCTTTTGATGCACAGCAAAAATGAGAGCTTCCCAATTAGAACCCTCATTCCATTCACCATCCGATAGTAAGCAAAAGATTCTTCCTGATTCACTCTTTAACTTCTTTGCTAGAGCTAATCCATTCGATAAAGACAAGCCATGACCCAAACTTCCTGTGGCAAACAGAATTTCAGGCATCCAACCGACAGGGGGATGTCCACTTAGCTTTGTGCCATCTTGATGAAACTTTTGTAGGTCTTCATCAGTTAAGCGCCCCAAAGACCATAAAGTAATATAAAATGCTCCAGCAGCATGACCTTTAGAGAGAACAAATGCATCACCTTCATTCAAAAGTTTGTGGTACAAAACCATTAATAAATCCAGTGATGACAAGTTCCCGCCAATATGACCAACACTACTTTCAAAGTGCATTCTAAGTAATCGTACTTTAGCTTGGCTAATAATCTTTGTTAGTATTTTGTTACTGCTTTGAGATGGTGTAAGCAAAACTACATTAGGATTAAATGTGTTCGACATTTTGTTTAGTTGATTGAGTTTTATAATCAGAAAATAGATTTGTATAAAATTAAAAATAAGCCATTTTTTTTGGACTATTTCAAGAAAATTGCCAAAGAATAATCAAGCCAAAAGCTAAACAAAATTTAAAACAAATGTATACATAATAACTCCAATAGCAAAAGATGCACTATTAACTAATCTGAAAACTTCAGAAATATGAATTGCATTTAACTATCCGAAAAGAGTTACTAAGCAGACTGGAGTTGGAAAGCGAGTATATCAATGCACCAAAATGACCATATAACATACAGTAAACGCAGAGTATGAAATGCGATAAGAACTAAAAGAGGCTAAAAAGCTTAAGTTCTCAGCGTTGATGGCAACATCCCAGTTGTCGCGTTGGTAAAACAGAGCCGCATCGAATCGGGTATAGGCAGGTATCTTGTACTCGCACAGAATAAATTTACCACCCAGGCGATCGCTGACAAAATATTTACTTAACCCAAAGCCTAAAATTCACTACTTGCAATTGTTGTCTTTTATCAGTCTATAAAATTATCCCCATATCCTTAAAGGTTGGGTTTGCCTTCACCCCCCCTAACTTGCACGATTTCTTGGGAAGGCGCTGTTTGTTGTGCTGGCAATTGCACTAATAACAATTGATTGTTCTTGGCTGGATTCTCTATCTCACTTACTTGTCGAATCTGTCGGATTAGTTCAACAGTCTGTCTTTTGGTAATCAGGCCTGTTTGTTGAGTAAAGTCTTCCTTAGCGTCGGTGGACACTATACTCTTATGAACTCTAACTCTAAGTGATAATATTTCCTCACTTCTAGTAGGTTCTTTCACCAACACCACGATCGCACTTGTCAGCAATAGACCGAGAACAAACTGTTTAGACTTCATTCTTGTTTTCTGACTCCGTTACACCACTTAATATTTAGTTGACATATACTAGCATTTAAAGAGTATTGAAATCTATTTGCATTAAAAAAGCAAGCTTAATGAAATAAAAACAAATAATAATTTACACAATTGAAAAAAAATTTCAACAATACTACTACTCTTGATTAGTACTAATTCATACAAAAAACTTTATAGTGTCAAGTCGATATTCTGATATCTTGTACCTAATCGTATAAACCAAGACTAGGCTAAAAGTAGCGCGATCAAGTTACATTGCTTTTTAAACTTTTTTGATAAATTAGGGGTTTTAAGGCTAATACTGAGTAATTAAAATATGTAATATTTGGGGCAAGATGCCAGTATTAATAAAGCCCTCATCATACACATTCATTTTTATTTACCATGATACACAAAAAATTTTATCGAATAGTGGCAGCTAATTTATTAGCTATTATTGATAAGTATTCTTTATTATGAGCAAGTTGCTAAAGGCAGTAAACTTGCTATATAGTGCTAGTGCTAATTAAAAATAACTTTCAATATACCTGAGCCAAGATTTAGGTGACCGACCGAAAAGGAGGGCACTTGAAGTTGGGTGACTTAGGGAGGCAGGGAGAGAAAACTCTCCCTAGGCGATCGCAGAGCAACTAAATTTATTTATGGAAAAAGGAAAAAGGAAAAAGGATTTGAACCGAGATTGGTCGCAACGAGCTTTCTTGATGTCTTTTTACTGAGCCGCCTAGATTTATCAATGGGGTTTTTCCCCCTGCTTCGATCTGGATTTCCCTGATTTCACCATTGTTTACGTGCATCTGATTGCTTGAGGCGGAAAATGTCTTCAATTCTCAATAGATTTCCACAAATTTCCGATCAGTGTACGACAGTCGTTGATCTTCTGCGGGATCGCAGTTCAACACAGCCGCACACACAAGCGTTCACTTTCCTCGAAGATGGAGAAACTCAGGAATCAACGCTAACTTACCATGAGTTGGATCGTCGCAGTCGGGCTATAGCATCTCAACTCCAAGCTTTTGGTTTAAGTGGAGAACGTGCTATATTGCTCTATCCTCCGGGACTAGATTACTTAACAGCATTTTTCGGTTGCTTATATGCTGGAGTAGTTGCAGTTCCGGCTTACCCGCCGCGCAATCAACGTAATACGCCCAGAATTCAGGCAATTATCGCAGATGCACAAGCAGCAATTATTTTAACGACAACAACGCTCCTCCCTAACGTCAAGTCTTTATTGACAAAACACACAGACCAGGGAAATTTACGTTGGCTGACAACTGACAACCTAGCCCAAAGCATAGAAGATTCTTGGCAACAACCTGCAATTGATGCGCAGAGACTAGCGTTTCTGCAATATACATCTGGTTCTACAGGCACCCCTAAAGGTGTCATGCTTAGTCATGGCAACCTACTACATAATGCTGCCGTGACTTACCAAATCATGGAACATTCACCTGAGAGTCAGTTTGTCTCTTGGCTACCCGTTTACCATGACATGGGACTGATTGGTGGAATACTGCAACCATTATATGGAGGGTTTCCTTGCATCTTGATGTCTCCCACCTCATTTTTACAACGTCCATATCGATGGTTGCAGGCAATTTCTCACTATCGGGGTACAACTAGTGGTGGCCCCAACTTTGCCTATGAGTTGTGCATTCAGAGGATTACTCCTGAGCAAAGGTCTACTCTTGACTTAAGTAGTTGGAATGTCGCCTTTAATGGTTCTGAACCCATCAAATTAGAGACTCTAGAGCGATTTTCAGCCACTTTTACTGAGTGTGGCTTTCGTCCAGAAGGGTTCTATCCTTGTTATGGTATGGCAGAAGCAACTCTAATGGTTTCTGGTGGGATCAAGAAAGCTTTACCTCCTTGCAAAACAGTTGCAAAGTCTGCATTGGAGAAGCATCAAGTCATTGAAGCAGCCACTAGTGATGATATTCAGACCTTTGTCAGTTGCGGTCAAAGTGTACCACAACAGCAAATTGTCATTGCACACCCAGAGACTCTTAAGCGTTGTCAACCCGACGAAGTGGGCGAAATCTGGATATCAGGACTCAGTGTTGGTCAAGGTTATTGGAATCGTCCTGAGGAGACAAAACAAACATTCCACGCTTCCCTCAAAGACCCAGATTATAGGCTATTTTTACGCACAGGTGATTTAGGTTTTTTGGACAACGGAGAACTATTTATCACAGGTCGAGCCAAAGATTTAATCATTATCCGTGGTCGCAACCTTTATCCGCAAGACTTAGAGTTGACTGTAGAACGTAGCCATTCATTATTGCGTTCAGGTAGTGGTGCAGCTTTCTCAGTTGAGGCAGAGAATGAAGAACGCTTAGTTGTGGTGCAAGAGTTAGAGTTTCGCGCCAAACCAAATATTGAGGAAGTCATTGTAGCAATTCGTCAAGCTGTGGCTGAGGAGCATGAGGTACAAGTATCCGCAGTGGTGCTGATTAAACCAGGCACTATTCCCAAAACCTCTAGTGGTAAGATTCAACGCCGTGCCACAAAAGCCGATTTTCTGACGAACAAGCTGGAAGTCGTTGGTAGCAGTATTCAGAAAACTGTTAATAATATTGATGGAAACGAAAATAGGTTACAGCGTGAAGCTCTTTTAGCCCTCAGCCCACGCAAGCAACAGCCGCTGTTAGAGTCTTATCTTCAAGAACAGATAGCACGGGTACTTGCAATTCCACTGTATGAAATCAACCTTCAACAGCCACTAAGCTCCTTAGGACTTGATTCTTTAAGAGTCATTGAGTTAAAAAACAGGATTGAGGATGATCTGCAAGTTACCGTACCCATAGCAGACTTTTTTGAAGGTATTCACATCACTCAGCTAGCGACAAAGATACTTGCCAAACTGACAACGGCAGCTTGTATACCGTCAGTAACCCTTACCCAAATCCGGAAACTCACCGACTTTCATCCTCTATCTTTTGCCCAACAGCGACTGTGGTTTCTTAACCAATTGCAGCCAGGCAACCCTTTCTACAACATTTCTGTTGTCATGCACTTCAAAGGTGTACTCAACGTAGCGGCGCTAGAGCAAAGCTTCAATGAAATCGTTCGACGACATGAAGCCTTGCGAACGGCGTTTACTACTGTAGATAGGAAGCCAATGCAGGTGATTCGCCCAAATTTCACCTTAACCTTGCCTGTGGTAAATCTGCGGGATCTTCCTGAAATTCACCGTGCAGCCGAGATGCAGTGGCTAGCCACTCAGGAGGCTCGGCAGCCTTTTGATTTGACACAGGGATCATTGCTACGAGTGACTCTTCTACAATGCGGCGAGCAAGAACATCTGATGTTGTTGACAATGCACCACATTGTCTGTGACGGCTGGTCTATGGGAGTTCTCTTTCGGGAACTGACAATGCTCTATGAAGTTTATTCTAAGGAACAGCCCACGCCTTTACCTGAGTTGCTCATTCAATATGCAGATTATACAATCTGGCAACGCCAGTGGCTAGAAGGGGAAGTATTGGAGTCGCAACTAACTTACTGGAAAAAACAACTGAACAATCTCCCGATACTACAACTGCCCACTGACCATCCTCGACCAGCAGTTCAAACTTTCCAAGGTAGACGGCAATCTCTAATGCTGTCTAGGTCGTTGACGGATGCTCTCAAGGTGTTGAGTCAGCAGCAGGAAGTGACGCTGTTTATGACATTGCTAGCAACCTTTAAAATGCTGTTGCATTGGTACACAGATCAGGAAGAAATTGTGGTCGGTACAGATATTGCAAACCGCAATCAAGCGAAAACTGAGCCACTAATCGGTTTTTTTGTCAACCAACTGGTATTACGTATTAACCTGTCTGGAAACCCCACTTTTGAGGAGTTATTAGAGCGAGTGCGCGAGGTAACTATAGGGGCTTACGCACATCAGGAGATGCCCTTTGACAAGTTAGTGGAAGTATTGAACCCACAACGCACTTTAAGTCATACGCCCCTATTTCAAGTCAAGCTTGTGCTACAAAATGCACCCATGCCGCCTTTAGCGCTTTCAAGTTTAACTGCGAGTGTCACGGAGGTTGATAGTCAAACTGCAAAGTATGACTTGCTGCTGAATTTGACGGAGACAGAGCAAGGTTTAATCGGTTGGATGGAATATAGCACAGACTTATTTGAGGCTGTTACTATCACACAGTTGTTGTCACATTTTCAAACACTTTTACGTACTGTTGTAGTTCAACCTCATCTTAGGTTGAACGTCCTCAAAGAAATTTTAGTTGCAGCAGACAGAGAAAAACAAATTGTCAAAGAACGAGAAATTAAACAAGCTAGTCTTCAGAAATTTAAAAATGTGAAGCGGAAAGCGATTGAGGAAGAGTTGGCATTAGAGAAAAATTGAATCTCAAAAGTTTGAGGTTAAAGAGTTACCACCTTATTAATTGTAGTGTGAATTCCTAGTAGTTAGTAATTATGAAAAAATCTCCAACCGACAAGTTTGAGATCAAAAAGTTGCCAAGCTTAAGGCGGCAAGCTATGAGCTTGTCCCAAGATGGATTAATCAAAACAGAATTTCTTCAGACTGGAGGGTTGTTGCCTTTAATAGTCCAGCCTACTGTTGAAGGAGTCAATCTCGCAGTTTGGGCTATACGCAATCGGTCTTTTATCGAAACAGAATTGCTGAAATGTGGAGGAATACTTTTTCGTAACTTCAAGGTAAATGGAGTGGCTGAGTTTGAGGAGATCATCGGCTCTATATCGGGAGAGTTATTAAAGTATCAAGAACGTTCCTCCCCCCGCAGTCACGTAAATGGTAATATTTATACATCAACTGATTACCCTGCTAACCAAAGTATTTTCCTACATAATGAAAATTCCTACCAGCATACATGGCCTTTAAAAATATTCTTTTTTTGTATCACACCGCCGCAGCAGGGAGGAGAAACACCAATTGCCGACGTGAGAAAAGTTTTTCAACACATCAACCCAAAAATTAGAGAACTATTTATTCAAAAGCAGGTGATGTATGTTCGCAACTTTGGCAATGGATTTGGTCTTCCCTGGCAAACAGTTTTTCAAACCACGGACAAGCTAGAAGTCGAAGAATACTGTCGCAAAGCTGGCATTGAGACTGAATGGAAAGACAGTAATTACTTGAGAACAAAACAAGTTCGTCAAGCTGTTACAAAGCATCCAAAAACTAATGAAATGCTCTGGTTTAATCACGCTGCTTTTTTTCATATATCTAGCTTAGAATCAACGATGCGTGAGTCCCTTTTAGCAGAGTTTAGAGAGTCAGACCTTCCCCAAAATACCTATTATGGTGATGGCTCGACTATTGAGTCTTCGGTGTTAGATGAGATTCGCTCTTGCTATCAACAAGAAACGGTGACTTTCCCCTGGCAGGAGGGAGATATTTTAATGCTAGACAATATGCTAGTGGCTCATGGACGTGCGCCATTTGTCGGTTGTCGAAAAATTGTGGTGGGAATGGCTGAACCCTATAGTCACAGAGCCATTTAGGGCAAAAAATACAGGCTAGAGATATGCAAAAGAAAGTTATCAGAGGTTTTCGACTTTCACCACAGCAGAAGCATCTATGGTTGTTACAGCAAGAGGAGGCAATGCTACCTTATCGTGCTCAGTGTGCTATCCAAATTGAGGGAAATTTCAACAGAAAAATTTTTGAGACGGCTTTAGAGAATGTCTTAAACCGACATGAAATTTTGCGTACTACTCTTGGTTGTTTGCCGGGTATGGATATTCCCCTGCAAATTATTAGCGATCCGCTACCTGTGGGAACTGTTGGTAACGATCGTGATCGCATATTTCCATCAATTCATGAGTATAATTTTAGGAGTCTGACTCCGCAAGCACAAGAAGTTAAAATTGAGGCACTTTTTCAGGAAGTAAGTCAGCTAACTGGTGATTTTGAGCAAGGTTCACTTTTGCATCTGACCTTGGTTAAGTTGTCTGATAATAGATATACGTTGCTGCTCAGTTTGCCTGCCCTCTTGGCGGATGCCGGAACGCTGAAGAATTTGGTGCGTGAAATCGCTGTTTCATACGCAGCTTGCTTACATGGCGAACAGCTATTTGATGAACCGATACAGTATGCTGATGTATCCGAAATTCTCAATGACTTACTGGAGTCAGAGGAGACAAAAGCTGGAAGAGAGTATTGGTGTCAGCTAGATTTTTCTGATCTTTTAACTTTAAAGCTCACAAGCGAAAATCAGCCTCCGGCCGAACCAGGATTCTCACCTAAGTTTGTCATCGGTGCGATCGCCGATCAGTTAGCAGCAGAGATTGCAGCGATCGCCCAGAAGTATGAAACTACGACAGAAGTCGTTTTACTAACTTGCTTGGCAATTTTGCTCTGGCGACTCACACAGCAGTCAAAAATTCTGATTGGTACTGCCTGTGATGGTCGCAACTATGAGGGATTAGAGTCAGCTTTCGGGCTGTTTGCGAAATATTTACCGCTTGTTTGTCATCTCGAAGAAAATTGGACATTTAGCGAGATTTTGCAGCAAGTTAACGAATTTAGCCGTCAGAATGCTGAATGGCAGGAATATTTTACCCCAGAACAGACTGCGGAAACTACTTCTTTCTTCCCCTTTTGTTTCGACTTTGAACACAGACAACCAAAGTATTCTGTAAACAACAATTTATCACTTTCCGTTTATCAGCAGTCCGCATATATTGACAGATTTAAAGTAAAACTCTCTTGTCTGTGTCGGGAAGATTCTTTGGGTTACGAATTTCACTATGATTCCAATCTATTCCCAACTGAGGATATCAAACGTTTGGCGGAGCAATTTCAGACTTTGTTAGAAAGCGTTGCCAACAATCCTCAAGCAGTAATTAGTCGCTTAGAGATTTTGAGCGATCGCCAGCGGCAGCAATTACTGATTGAGTTCAACAATACAAAAACCACTTATCCAAATGACAAGTGTATCCACCATTTGTTCCAAGAACAAGTAGAGCGAACTCCAGATAACATTGCCGTGATATCTGCGACGGAGCAACTAACTTATGGTTCGGTCAACACCAGAGCAAATCAACTCGCGCACTACCTACAGCGACTGGGAGTCGGGCCAGATGTACTGGTGGGGATTTGCGTAGAGCGATCGCCACTGATGATAGTTGCAGTGTTGGGCATTCTCAAAGCCGGTGGAGCCTACGTGGCGATTGAACCAACCTATCCACTGGAGCGACAAGCCTACATCATAGCAAATAGTAATGTACCGATACTGTTGACCCAGCAGCATCTAGCAGCGAGCTTACCTACAGATGGAACCAAAGTCATTTGCCTAGATATTAATTGGGAAGACATAGCCCAGGAAAATACAGCCAACCCGGTCAGTCAAACAATCCCTGAAAACTTGGCCTATGTCATCTATACCTCTGGCTCCACTGGTAAGCCCAAGGGAACATTGATTCCCCACCGAGGGCTAGTCAACTACCTAAGTTGGTGTATGCAAGCTTATACAGTTGAGCAAGGAACAGGGACGCTAGTTCACTCACCTTTAGGATTTGACCTCACAATCACAAGTCTATTTTCACCCTTACTAGTGGGTTGTCAAGTAAAACTGCTGCCAGAAAACCAAGGCATTGAGACGCTTTACACTGCTTTGAGTCAAAGCTCCAATTTAAGCTTAGTCAAACTTACACCTGCTCACTTGGAATTGCTTGGTCAGCAGTTCTCTCCTCAAGAAGCAACCGGTCGCACGCGAGCTTTCATCATCGGGGGCGAAAACCTATTGGCACAGAACATTGCCTTCTGGCAGAAGTTTGCTCCTGACACCATACTAGTGAATGAATACGGACCAACAGAAACCGTAGTTGGCTGCTGCATTTACCAGGTAAATGACAAGCAGCAGTCAGGCTCAATTCCCATTGGTCGCCCAATCGCTAACACCCAGCTTTACGTATTGGATCGACACTTGCAGCCAGTAGCAATCGGTGTGGTGGGTGAACTGCACATTGGCGGCCAAGGAATGGCACGAGGTTATCTGAACCTACCTGAGCTGACAGCCGAAAAGTTTATTCCCAACTCCTTCAGCAACAAACCAGGGGAGCGTTTATACAAAACAGGCGACCTGGCTCGTTATCGTTGTGATGGAACTCTTGAGTTTCTGGGACGGATTGATAACCAAGTCAAGCTCCGAGGTTTCCGCATTGAACTAGGAGAAATTGAGGCGACTCTTTTAGAGCATCCGGGTGTGCAAGAGTCTGTAGTTGTGGTGCATGAAGATGCTTCAGGCAACCAGCGTTTAGTTGCATATATTGTTTTGAGGGCAGATTTATCCACTTCCATCAGCGAACTAAGTCAATTTCTCAAACAAAAACTACCTGAGTACATGGTTCCCTCAGCTTATTTACAACTAGATGCATTACCATTAACCTCTAATGGTAAAATAAATAGAAAATCCCTCTTGGTCGTGGAAGAGTTTCGACCAGAGTTGAAAGTTACTTATTCACCACCCACTACTGAGGTGGAACAAACAATTGCTGCTGTTTGGCAAGAGGTACTTCACTTAGAAAAGGTGGGTATTCATGACAACTTTTTTGACATAGGTGGTCATTCGTTGTTAATTGCTCAAGTTCATAGCCAATTGCAGGAACTGTTGCAGCAAGACTTATCAATCATTGAACTGCTTGAACACCCAACTATACATTCGTTGGCGAAATATTTAAATGAGGGAAAAGACGCACAGCTAGAAATCAAGCAAGTTCGCGATCGCGCTGGGAAGCAAAAAGAGGTGATAAATCGCCAAAAACAACTTCGCACAAAGAGATAGAGATTACTCATGGAATTTATGCGTCAAGCAACAATTTTTTAACGAACCACCAAGGATACCAAGAGCGCAAGGAAAGAAGCAAAAAGTCACTGTAAAACATTAAAGGAGTGAAAAATGTTGGTATTAGGGTTTTGTGGAGGACCAGAACTCATTTACGAAAATCTATACGGATTTCCAACCTCAGCATCTCATGACTCGGCAGCAGTTTTAATTGAAGATGGAGAAGTTGTTTTTGCAATCGAAGAAGAAAGGCTCAATCGAATAAAACATACAAACAAGTTTCCTACTCAATCATTACATTTGTGTTTAAAGAACCACGGCGTCAAATTACAGGACATAGACTTGATTGCCTTTTACTGCTCAAAGGATTACTTAGAGCAATGGTTGAAGGGACTTTTTTTGGAATCTACTCAGGTCAAAACAATTGACTCTATCACTTTTTTTCAGGATCTTTTTCGTAAAGGATTAAACTCTGAAATAGATCCAAATAGGCTGTGTTTTGTTCCTCATCATCATACACATGCAATGAGCACACTAGCACTTTCTGGTTGTGAAAGTAGCCTTGTGATCACATTCGATGGAGAGGGGGATAGTAGTGCTGGTACAGTTTGTGAGGGGGAGGGGACAATGCTGAGGCAAATAGCCGAGATTCCCACCTCGAAATCTCTTGGCCATTTTTATAACCACATAATAGCTTTTTTGGGGTATAGCAACTTTGATGAATACAAAGTTATGGGACTAGCTCCTTATGGTAATCCAGAAAGATATAGAAGTTTATTTCAAACACTATACACATTACTTCCCAACGGAGATTATGAGATTCACCACGACAAGATCATCTCACTTTTTGATTTAGGGATGCCGCGTCGAAGAGGAGAACCATTTACGCAAATGCATAAAGACATTGCCGCCTCCGTCCAAGAAGCTTTGGAAAATATAGCTTTTCATATTATTCGATTTTATAAACAAGAAACTAAGCATAAAAATTTATGTATGGCCGGGGGAGTAGCTCATAATTGTACTCTTAATGGAAAAATACTGCGCTCTGGAATGTTTGAAAATGTATTTGTACAGCCTGCGGCTCATGATGCAGGATGCGCTTTAGGAGCAGCTTTATATGCATACTATAAGGCAAAACCTACAGCTAAGAAGCCTTTCAAATTAGAGCATGTATATTGGGGAACAGATATTGGCGGTGCCTTCTTAGTGTTGAGCCAATTGAGGCGATGGCAGGATTTTATTGCTTTCGAGCAATTAATTGATGTTGCCGGACAGACAGCAGAATTGCTCGCAAGTGGTTATGTTGTGGGATGGATTCAAGGACGTTCAGAGTTTGGGCCTAGGGCTTTAGGGAACAGAAGTATTATTGCAGATCCTCGTCCAGAAGAAAATAAAAAGCGTATCAACAAAATGATAAAAAAACGGGAAGGCTATAGACCTTTTGCACCATCAGTTTTAGAAGAGGAAGTTGATGAATTCTTTGAGGTTCCGCCTAATCAAAAACATTTTCCATTCATGAACTTTGTGGTCAATGTTAGAGAAGAAAAACGTAATCTTTTGGGAGCAGTGACCCATGTTGATGGATCAGCAAGAATACAAACTGTATCACGGAAAGTTAACGAAAGATATTGGGATTTGATTCACTCATTTCAAAAGTTAACAGGTGTTCCAGTTTTGCTCAACACATCGTTCAACAATAACGTTGAACCAATTATAGATTCTGTTGAAGATGCAGTAGTTTGTTTTTTAACTACGGGACTAGACTATCTCGTTGTGGGAGAGTATTTGATTAACAAGAAGGAGGTATCTTGGCGTAATTATCTATCTCTTAGGCTTTCACTCCCCCTTTATATTTCGTTACATCAAGTTAAGAAAGTTAGTTCAGACGATAAGTTCAGCAATTTCTCTTATATTGGAAATAGCTACAATGCAGAGTCTCAGGTTGGAGTATCAGCCGAAGTATTTCGTTTTTTGACGTTGGCGAACAGTGAGAAGACTATAGCGAACATTCTTGAGGAGGATGGCGTAACTGAACAAGGAATCGCTCAAAGAATTGTTCAGGAGCTTATAGAATTATGGTCGAGGCGTTTGATTGTACTACAACCATAAACTCAAAACCTAGTGAACAATATTGATAAGTTTTAGTAAGTTGAGTTACTTATCCAAAAACCCGAATCACATTTCAAAATCATTAGTGTTTGTTGCTGTATTAAAAAATAAAAATTTAAAGAGATTTTTCCTGCTCATTAATCCAGCAAAATTGGATTACTCCTAGTTGAAAAGAGATATGCGTATTACTATTGTTACAGGTGGTTCCCTTGGCGATCTTCAACCTTATGTTGCATTAGGACTGGGATTGCAACAAGTAGGACATGTAGTAAAGCTAGTGGCTTTTACTAATCAAGCTCGTCAAGAGTTTATCAGCCAATGGGGTCTAGACTGTGTTTGTATGGATATACATGTTGAAGAATTTTTGACAGAGCCATTCTGGAAATGGCTCCATCCTAACCCCGCTTACGTCTTTGATAATATTAGGAGTGTTCTGCAACCTCTTGAAGACAGCTACTTGTCTCAACTCCTCGATCTTTGCCAGGGAGCAGAGGCAATTATCTTGGGTCATTTTGCATTGCTGGGTTATGATATCATCGAAAAGTTGGGTGTACCTTGCTATGCAGCCTGTATCCCACCAATTAGTCCAACAAACGCTTTTCCTCACCCTGCTGCACCAATCGAATTGCGTTTAGGTGGAATCTACAACAGGCTAACCTACTTCTTGTTTGATAAACTTTTATGGCGATCTGTTAGACAGCCGATAAACCAGTGGCGACAGGAAGTCCTAAAATTAACTCCTATTGCTTGGTGGTTAAGCCCAGTTCATCGTCTACATCGGCAAAAACTACCTTTTCTTTATGGCTACAGCCCATCTTTACTACCTAAACCGTCTGAATGGCCTGATTGGTTGCACGTTACTGGCTACTGGTTTATAGATTGTCCTGAAAATTGGCAGCCACCTGTAGATCTAGTAGATTTTATTGCAATTGGGTCACCGCCAGTGTACGTTGGTGTTCGTGGTTTAACAGACTTGGAACTGAAACTGGTATTGTCAGCGATCGCCCAGACAGGTCAAAGGTGCATCTTACAAGTACCAGGAGAACTCAATGGAGAAAACAGCCTCAGTGAGGATTTCGATTTATCAGATAAAGTCTTTAAACTTTCTGAATGGGTGCCATTTGATTGGCTATTCCCGCAAATGGCAGCACTTGTGCATCATGGAGGTGCTGGTACATTAGCTTATGGCGTGCGATCGGGTGTACCTTCTATAAGCATACCAAACGGAGATGACCGATTTTTTTGGGCGCATCGTGTAGCAGAGTTAGGTCTAGGTCCAAAGCCGATTTTGCCACACCAATTATCTGCCCAGCGGTTAGCAGATGCGATTCGACTAGCCACCAATGATCAGTCAATGCAAGCTTGTGCAGCTGCAATGGGGCGAAAGATCCAAGCAGAAAACGGAGTGGTTCGAGCGATCGAGGCTTTTCATCGCCATTTGCCAAATAAAGTATAGAAATCAACTTTTCCTACAGATAATTTTTAGAGGAGTAATAACAATGAACCTAAACAGTAATCAAAAAAACTTCTTCAAAAAATTACAGCGTCAAGTTGTGCCATTCGTCTACCGCAATAACTTAATGAAATTGGCGACTTATTATGGTACTGATAAATGGAATTCTCATTGGTATGCTCAACATTATGCAAGGCATTTTGCTCCATTAAGACTCAAAAAACTGAAGATTCTTGAAATTGGTGTAGGCGGTTATGACGACCCCAAATCGGGTGGTGAATCTTTAAGAATGTGGAAGTCATATTTTCCTAATAGTATGATTTATGGTATAGATGTTGTAGATAAAACTTATCTTGAAGAACATCGCATAAAAATATTTCAGGGAAGTCAAGATGACGAAGATTTTTTAAATAAAGTTGTAGCAGAGACTGGAGAATTAGACATTATTATTGATGATGGTAGTCATGTTAATGAACATGTAATCAAATCATTTAATATACTTTTTCCTGCACTCAAAGATAGTGGTATATATGCAGTAGAAGATACATTGACTTCTTATATACCAAATCTGGAAGAAAAACGATTAAAAGCTGGCAGCAGAGGTGTTTTAGAAAATTGGCCAAGAGTTGGTGGCAGCTTAGAGCTAAATGCTCCTAAAACGACGATGAATTTTTTCAAAAAACTAGTTGATTGCTTGAATTATCAGGAAATTTTGAGACCAGGGTACTCTCCCTCTTATTTTGATCAGCATATTGTTGCTATGCACTTTTACCATAATCTAATTTTTATCTATAAAGGAAACAATGATGAGGATGGATATTATCTAGAAAACAACACAATTAAGCCATACTTATTGAATTATCTGAGTATAAAATCAGTCGAGGAACTGGGTATATAATTTTTCATTCTTGATAAATCAACATAATACACACTATTTTTAATCATTAAGTTTTGGAGTACAACTATGACGATTCAAATTGATTCACTAGAAACCAGCACCAAAAAAATTATATATAGTGATAAATGCAAAGATATTCTTAGCCTCTCTGTTGCGGAAATTCAGGAGTTGTTTAAGTCATCTGGAATTCTTCTTTTTCGAGGTTTTGGAGTCACTCACGAGCAGATGAAGGCGTTCTCAAAACAATTTAGTTCTAGATTTACCCGAGAGACTAACAGAACCCGCGTTGATTCAAGAGAGGGCTTTGTCTCTTTGGTAGCGCAAGGAACGCACTTTATTGAGCCTCATTGTGAAAATGCTAATACTCCCTTTCGACCAGATGCTGTTTGGTTTTGCTGTGGTGTTCCACCTGCACAGGGCGGTGAAACTTTATTCTGTGATGGTGTCCAAGTGTGGGAACAACTGAGTGAAGAGTCAAAACAATTGTTTCTTTCTAAAAAAATCAGGTTTGATTTTATTTACTCTGCCGAGCAGTGGAAGCATTTTCTTGGAGCAGAGGCTACTCTAGCTAATGTGAAGCAAATGCTGGAAGGTCTAGAGGGAGTAAGTTACTTTATCAACGAAGATGAGTCTGTCTCATTTGCATATGCTTGTCCAGCCGTAATTAAAACCAAGTATAGTAATCAAGATGCATTTGCCAATAATATCCTAAATGCAAAAGAATCAGTATTTTTTGAAAATGGTTCACCGATTCCCGATACAATTATTTCCGAAATTGAGGAAGTAACGGATAGGTTAACTGAAGAAATACAGTGGCAAGTTGGTGATCTAGTGATGATTGATAATTCAAGATTTTTGCACGGTCGTAGATCATTTAGCGATAACCAACGGTTGATTTTCTCTATCTTCAGTTACCTAAATTTTTGATATTAGTACAATCTAGGTGAATTACTTAAAAACTTTTAGGAAAATCAAAATCATGGAAACTAAATTAGAGAATGCAAATTTAATGTATGAAGAACCAAATAACTTACCCTACTATGATGCTTTAGCTTTTTGGTACAACGCAGGTTCAGCAACCAGCCAAGCTTGGATGGCGTTTTTAGAAAAATTTATCCTCCCATCTCTTCCGGAAAAAGCACATTTTTTAGACATTTGTTGTGGTAAAGGAGAATTAATACAACAACTGATAATGAGAGGGTATCAAGCAACTGGACTTGATTTCTCTAAAGAGATGTTGCACTATGCTCGTGAGAATGCACCCAATGGTGAATTTATCCAGTGTGACGTACGCTTCTTTAAATTGCCGCCTACCTTCCATGTAGTTGTCTCAACACAAAATTCCTTTTCAAATGTCACGAGTCTTGAAGAATTGACAAGTGTTTTCCAGAACGTGTATGCAGCAATGCTAGAAAATGGGTGGTTTGCGTTCGACTTGAGTCAGGAAGAAGAATATATTTTAAACCCTAATGATTCGTATAGCGATGTTCAAGATGATTTTGCCTTTAATTTATTATCTAGAAACTATTATCCTGAAGAAAAAATATATCGGAGAAATGTAGTATTATTTCGTTTATTCAATGGAAACTGGCAGCGCTCGGATGTGACTTTAGTAGAAAGACCTTATTCTCCCGAACAAGTTAAGTCAGCTTTAGAAAAAATCGGGTTCAAGGAAGTGAAAGTTTATGATGTCAATCGGGAGTTGGCAGCAAATGAAAGTGAATTGACAGGAGAGTTAGATGGACTCGTAAAAAATGGAAGGATGTGCTATGTCTGTCGCAAGTAACGAATGAGATAGATAGTCCTAGAAAAATATATTTATAAAGTGCAGACTAAAAAGCCCCATTACCTGCACGTTATATAGAAAAGGTGTCAAGATTCATGAGTATTTCAGAAACTATTAATTCGAAAGAAGACATAGCTGTGATTGGCATGGCTGGTCGTTTCCCCAAAGCCAAAAATATTGATCAATTTTGGCAAAGTCTTAAATAACTAACTTTCCTACTAAATGATTTTTTACGGAGTACTACTAATGAGCATAAACAGCCATCAAGAAAATTTGTTCAATAAATTACAGCGTCAAGTCCTGCTATTTCTCTACCGGAAAGACTTAATAAAGTTGGCAACTTTTTATGGCTGTAATAAATGGAGTGAGCATTGTTATGCTCAACATTACAATAAGCATTTTGCTCCATTAAGACTAAAAAAATTGAAGATACTTGAAATTGGTATAGGTGGTTATGATGATCCAAAAGCTGGAGGTGAGTCTTTAAGAATGTGGAAAGCCTATTTCCCAAATAGTATGATTTACGGGATAGATATTGTGGATAAAAAGCCTTTGGAAGAACCTCGCATTAAAATATTTCAGGGTAGTCAGGATGATGAATCCTTCTTAAAGAGAGTGATATCTGAGACTGGCGGATTAGACATCATCATTGATGATGGTAGTCATGTAAATGAGCATGTTATCAAATCATTCAACACCCTTTTCCCTGCACTCAATGATAATGGCATTTATGTAGTGGAAGATACTTTTACTTCTTATTTACCAAGTTTTAGTGAAAAATGGCAGTTAAAAAATTTTGGTTCTTTACCATTAAATATTTCTACAAGATTAGGTGGAAGTCTTGACTTAAATGACCCTAAAACTATGATGAATTTTTTTAAGAGATTAGTTGATTGCCTAAATTATGAAGAATTTTTGAATCCAGGCTACTCTCCCTCTTATTTTGACAAACATATTGTCGCTATGCACTTTTATCATAATCTGGTTATTCTTTATAAAGATAATAATAACGAAGTCAGTAGTTTTTTAGAAAACAACACATTACGACCAGAAATTATGAAAATACTGGGAATAAAATCCTTAGAAGATTTGGATATAGGGATACCAACTCTGATGAACGCTTTGAGGATTTTTAGAAGAGTGCTACCAGTGAGCAGAATTAGTCAAGGAGAAAATTAATCAAAAAATTACAGCCTTAAATTCAACCAATTAATCTACTGTTTGGACTGGAATAATTTTGACAGAATAGCTTTGTGACTCCTTTTGCTCCACGATTTTTTTGAAATAATTTTTATTACAACACAGAAGATAGCCGATGTTTGCTAATGATGCTCTCAGAAATGAGATTACGCAGGGGATAGCTGTGATTGGTATGGCAGGTCAGTTTCCCGGAGCCAAAAGTATTAATGATTTTTGGCGAAACCTCAAAGATGGTGTGGAGTCAATTTCTGTCTTAACAGATGAAGATATATTAAATTCAGCAATTGACCCAGCTATAATGAATAACCCTCGCCATGTAAAAGCTGGGGCAGTATTAGAAGATATAGAATTATTTGACGCTGCATTCTTTGGTTTTAACCCCAGAGAAGCAGCAATTATGGATCCTCAACACCGTTTTTTCTTGGAGTGTGCGTGGCAAGCTTTGGAAGACGCTGGCTATGATTCTGAAAGATACGCAGGCGAAATTGGCACTTATGCAGGTATGGGCTGGAACAGCTATTTGTTATTTAACATTGCTGCCAGCCGCAACAACTTACTGAATTTAGAAATTGGTCAACAAACGCTGCTGGGTAATGAAAAAGATTTCCTAACTACACGCACCTCTTACAAATTAAATTTAAAAGGCCCAAGTATTAATGTGCAAACTGGCTGCTCCACATCATTAGTTGCAATCAACTTGGCTTGCCAAAGTTTGCTTAGTTACCAGTGCGATATGGCTCTAGCTGGTGGTGTGGCTATAAATGTCCTACAAAAAGCTGGTTATTTACATCAAGAAGGGGGAATAATGTCTCCCGATGGGCACTGTCGTACCTTTGATGCCAAAGCTAGAGGAACTGTAGGTGGTAGCGGAGTTGGAGTAGTAGTTCTTAAGCGCTTGGAAGATGCTCTAGCCGATGGCGACTGCATTCATGCCGTCATCAAAGGTTCTGCTATTAATAATGATGGAGCTTTAAAAGTGGGTTACACAGCACCTAGCTTGGTTAGGCAAGCCCAGGTGATCGCACAAGCTCTTGCTGTAGCCGACATTGCGGCTGAGACAGTCAATTATGTAGAGTGTCATGGTAGCGGTACAGTTCTAGGAGATCCTGTGGAAATCAAGGCTTTAACAAAAGCCTTTCATACAAGTACTCAGAAAAAAAACTTCTGTGCCATTGGTTCGGTGAAGACAAATGTTGGACATCTAGACGCAGCGGCAGGTATAGCTGGCTTCATTAAGACGGTTCTGGCTCTAAAACACAAGTTGATTCCACCCAGTTTACACTTTGAGCAACCCAACCCTGAGATCGATTTCAACAACAGTCCTTTCTATGTAAACACCAAGTTGTCTGAATGGAAAACCAATGGCACCCCCCGTCGTGCTGGAGTTAGTTCCTTCGGTATTGGGGGAACCAATGCACATATAATTCTGGAGGAAGCCCCAGTTAGGGAGCAGGGGAGCAGGGGGGACTCGGGGTCCCCTCTGGGGATAGGGGGGAGAGGGGAGCAGGGGAGGAAATATCAGCTGTTGGTTCTTTCTGCGAAAACGGAATCAGCACTCTTATCAGCTACGGCAAATCTGGTTAATCACCTGAAACAGCATCCCAATTTAAACTTAGCTGATGTGGCTAATACCCTGAAGGTGGGTCGCAGGGCTATGGGCTATCGACGGGTGGTTGTTTGTCAGGATGTTGATGATGCAATAAATGCACTGCAAGATCCAAAACGAGTTTTGACCAGTATTCAACAGACAAGCGAAAACGCTGCATACACGCCCAGTCCTGCGGACGGGTTGGGCGATCGCCCCGTCGCTTTGATGTTTCCTGGACTGGGAACTCATTACATTAACATGGCTCTTGAACTTTACCAAGTTGAGCCGACGTTTCAAGAAGCAGTTGACAGATGTTGCCTGTTGCTAAAACCTCTGCTTGGTTTGGATCTGCGGGATGTGCTGTATCCCAAAAATAGTTCTCAAAAACACAACCCACCGAAACCCGGTCTAGATTTGCGAAAGATGCTTGGTCGTGGTGAAGAACCAGCAGATGAAGCCACACAAAAAATAAATCAAACCTTTCTCGCTCAACCAGCCATCTTTATTATCGAGTACGCTTTGGCTCAGTTGTGGATCGAGTGGGGAATTCGTCCTGTTGCCATGATTGGCTATAGCATCGGTGAATTTGTAGCGGCAACTTTAGCAGGAGTTTTGTCCCTGAAAGACGCTCTGACTCTTGTTGCCAAAAGAGCGCAAATGATTCAAGAGTTGCCAGCAGGGGCAATGCTTGCTGTTCCCCTGACAGAACAAGAGGTGCAGCCTTTTCTTAGTGAGAAACTTTCTCTCTCAGCAATCAACGGCTCATCTCTTTGTGTAATTTCGGGTTACACCGAGGCTGTGGATGAATTAGAACACCACCTAACCCAAAAAGGTTTGGCCTGTCGGCGGATTGTTACTTCCCATGCTTTTCATTCAAAAATGATGGAGGCGATCGCACCCGCCTTACATAATTTAGTCAAAACATTCAATCTCCAACCACCTAAAATTCCCTATTTATCCAACGTCACAGGAACTTGGATTACAGCAGAGCAAGCAACAGATCCCAACTACTGGGTTAAGCATATGTGCCAAGCTGTGCAGTTTGCTTCGGCAGTGCAAGAATTGTCCAAAAAACACAATCCGGTTCTGTTAGAAGTTGGGCCCGGACAGACATTGAGCAGTTTAGCACTCAGTATTTTACAGAGCGATCGCCTAGCAGATCGAGTTGTGCTGCCATCGCTGCAACATTCTTACGAGCGTCAGTCAGATATTGCCTTTTTACTAAATACACTAGGTCAGCTTTGGCTTGCAGGAGTGCAGATAGATTGGGCAGGATTTTATTCTCATCAGCGTCGCGCTCGTTTGCCTTTACCGACCTATCCGTTTGAGCGTCAGCGTTATTGGATTGAACCACACAAACAAACACAAGTTATCGCCATCTCGCAGACATGCTCACCAGAACGCTTTCAAGGCGGCGAAGCACAAGAATATCAATTGCCAACGAATAGCGAAACAGTATCAGAGCTTTCGCTACATTCGCGCCCGCACTTACGGAATTCTTATGTTGCTCCTAGCAGTGAACTCGAACACAAAATTGCTAGCTTCTACCAACAATTGTTGGGTATAGAGCAAGTAGGTATATATGACAACTTCTTTGAATTGGGGGGAAATTCCCTGATCGGTATTCAGGTGATTGCCCAACTTCGTAAAGACTTCCAACTAGAAGTATCTCTTCGTGCCCTCTTTGAAGCACCCTCTGTAGCTGAGTTGGGTTTATTTATTGAAGAAATGATTATAGCAGAGTTAGAAGAATTAACTGAAGATGAAGCTGAGAAGCTTGTATCTGTTGTTACTAAAAAGGAACAAGCACCGATAACAGTCAGCCGAGCAAAGCTACAGATTGCCGAACAATCTAGAGATTGTGCATCTGGGCAAAACAGAAACTGATTACTTCTACAAGGACATTTTGGAAAAT
The DNA here is from genome assembly GCF_036917515.1 of Nostoc sp. Lineage (GTDB taxonomy): Bacteria > Cyanobacteriota > Cyanobacteriia > Cyanobacteriales > Nostocaceae > Nostoc. The sequence continues at coordinate 62,180 of NZ_JBALDE010000173.1, forward strand.
TAAGTCTATCTCAAGCACGGAATTACTCTCAACAATGGGGACTGGATTTTTGATGTCGGCTCTCACATTGGTTTGTTTACGCTGTTTGTCAATCAGCAATGCAAAAATGCCAGAATTGTTACGCATTTGAGTCGGCTTTGCCTCTGTAGGAAATTTTACGCACTAATACAAAACGCTATGGGGTGAATGCCAAACTGTTCAATTGCAGATTGTGTGACAAGTCAAAAGCTGTAGTATTAACGTTTTATCCCAATAGTTCTAGAATGTCGTCATTCTATGCTAATTGAGAAGAAAAGTCAGTCTTAAAAGCGATCGTGCTCAATCAGTTGCAAGATGATCTCAAGAGCAGGGAAAACCTGATACAATATTCTGGTGAATTGCTAGAAGAAAGATTTAAAAGTCAGGCTTTTACTTGCCAGGTAAGAACCCTCTCTGATGTCCTTGGCGAGCAAAATGTCAAACGCATAGACTTACTAAAAATTGATGCGTATAAAAGCGAACTCAATGTCATCAAAGGCATCAAGAATGAAGATTGGAAAAAAATCAAGCAGATTGTCATAGGAGTTAGGTGATAAACAGGGGCAGCTAGAGCAAATTACTGACTTGCTTAAAACGAAAAGTTATCACGTCGTAGTAGAAAAAGAAAACTTGTATGAAAACTTAGTGATGTACTATGTTTACGCCAAACGAAAATGAACAATGAAATTATAAAAATAGGTAGCAATGAGAGAAATTCAGACAGTTGGTGTTGCGGGAGCGGGTGTTATGGGAATCGGGGTTTCACAAAACCTCGCTCAAACAGGTCATCAGGTGATTTTAGTAGATATTTCAGAAGATATTTTGGATCATGCTAAACAAGAAATTAGAAATAATGTCCGTTTTCAGGGTTTTTTCCAGAAAAACAGTGAAGCAGAGAGTCCTAACGACATACTACATCGAATTAAGTTTTCAATTAACTATAAATTCCTTGAAGATGCAGAATTTGTAATTGAGAATGTCACGGAAAAGTGGGATATTAAAAAGGAGGTCTACGCACAGCTTGATGCCATTTGTCCAGAGAAAACAGTATTTGCAGCTAATACATCAGCTATCTCAATTACCCGCATTGCTTCAGTGACCAAGCGAACACCACAAGTCATTGGTATGCATTTTATGAACCCTGTGCCAATGAAACCGATGGTTGAAATGATTCGTGGGCATCATACATCTGATGAAACAATCGAGACAGCAAAAAAATTGTTGGCTCAAATGGGCAAAGAATGCATCATCGTTAATGACTCACCGGGTTTTGTTTCCAACCGCGTGTTGATGTTGACTATTAACGAAGCTATTTTTATCCTGCAAGACCAAGTTGCTTCAATAGAAGAGGTGGATAAAATCTTTAAAACCTGCTTTGGTCACAAAATGGGGCCACTGGAAACAGCCGATTTGATTGGTCTAGATACGATTTTATTTTCCATCGAAGTTTTGTATGAAAGTTTCAACGACAGCAAATATAGACCATGTCCATTGCTTAAGAAAATGGTAGATGCGGGATTGCATGGTCGTAAAAGTGGCAAAGGGTTTTATACATATAGCAATCCTAAATGATTTGTAAAATTATTTTTTATTTCCTCTGATTATATATCAATAAATGAGAATATGACTATGAATTAAAATCACATAAATAGCATTAAATTATGAAAGAAACCACAACACGAATTAAAACCTTCCTTTCCCGATTTTTTGGTGACCATGACTTGCAGTTAGATGAAGATATATTTAGTCTCGGTTTTGTTAATTCAATGTTTGCCATGCAACTAGTCTTATTTTTAGAACAAGAATTTCAAATTACTATTGAGAACGAGGATCTGGAGTTTGATAACTTTAAGACAATAAATGCTATGAGCAGTTTAGTACAACGAAAAACAGCTTTATTTACTTACAAATAAACCAAAAATTGACGGTATTTATCTACCTCAGTGATCTGATGAAACTAGAATTAACTCCTCAGCAAAAAAACGCTCAGGCTGAATTTAGAGAATTTGTATATGCAGAGGTTGTACCTCAGGCAAATCAATATGATCAACAAGAACGTACCCCTCCAGATCTAGTTAAAAAATTCGCTCAAAAACGATATTTAGGTGCTGTTTTACCTAAAGAGTTCGGTGGCGAAGCTATGGATATGATTACTTATGGCTTGCTGAACGAAGAAATTGGACGCGGGTGTTCTTCGCTGCGGAGTTTGCTGACAGTTCATTGCATGGTTTCTCATGCTCTTTGCAAGTGGGGCAATAAGTTTCAAAAAAACTATTGGCTTCCTAAATTAGCCTCTGGTGAAATAATTGCTGCTTTCGCTTTGAGTGAACCTAACGTGGGTAGTGATGCCAAAAGTGTGGAAACTACGGCAACACTTTCTGGGGATGCTTACATCTTAAATGGACACAAGAAATGGATTACCTATGGACAAATTGCAGATGTCTTTTTAGTGTTTGCTCAATGTGAAGGAAAACCCTCTACTTTCTTAGTTGAAAAGAATAGCCCTGGACTCTCGATCAAACCAATTTTTGGGATGCTAGGTGTCAGGGCTTCGATGTTAGCAGAATTGCATCTAGATGACTGTCGCATTCCACAGGAAAATCTTGTAGGTAGGCAGGGTTCTGGTTTCTCTTATGTGGCATCCTCTGCACTGGATTATGGCAGATACAGTGTAGCATGGGGGTCTGTAGGCATTGCACAAGCTTGTTTGTCGGCTTGCATTCGCTATACAAGCGATCGCAAGCAGTTTGGCGTTTATTTAAAAGAACATCAATTAATTCGACAAATGATTACTAACATGATTGCCAATGTCAAAGCCGCAAGATTGCTATGCTATCAAGCTGGCTATCTCAAGGATATTGGCGATCCTAGCTCCATTATAGAGACCTCAATTGCTAAGTATTTTACATCCACAATTGCTTCTCAAGTAGCAAGTGATGCCGTACAAATTCATGGTGGCAATGGTTGCAGTAGCGAATACCCGGTTGAAAGGTATTTGCGAGATGCCAAAATCATGGAAATCATTGAAGGTAGCACTCAGATCCAACAAGTTACTATCGCTGAGTACGGTTATCAGGAGTACCTATCACCACGCACTGGCGCTGTGAGGGTGCAAAACTTAGCAGCAAGGATATAAATACATGATTAGCACTCAAATTGAATCTTCAAATAATAAGCAAGAAGACAAAAAAATTGTTAAGTGCGTCGTTTGGGATTTAGATGACACGCTATGGCATGGTATGTTATTGGAGGATAAACAAGTTTACTTGCGAGATAATATCGTAAATATCATCAAAACTTTAGATAGTCGCGGAATATTACAATCGGTTGCAAGTAAAAATGATTGTGTTCTTGCTATGGACAAACTTCAAGAGTTTGGTTTGCAAGAGTATTTTCTGTATCCTCAAATCAATTGGAATTCCAAGGCTGCTTCTATTCAAGAAATCGCTAAATTAATTAATATTGGGAAAGACGCGATCGCCTTCATTGACGATCAGCCATTTGAACTGGAAGAAGTTAACTTTTCCCTGCCGGAAGTCTTTTGTATCAATACATCACAACTGGCGCATCTACTAGATATGCCAGAAATGAATCCGCGTTTTATTACAGAAGATTCTAAAATTCGAAGATTAATGTACATTAGTGATACAGAGCGTCAAAATGCTGAAAAAGAATTTGTTGGGACACCAGAAGGGTTTTTAGCCACCCTCAAGATGAGTTTTACCATATCTTCGGCAAAAGAAGAAGATTTGCAACGAGCAGAAGAATTAACAGTACGTACTAACCAATTAAATACCACTGGTTATACATACTCTTATGATGAACTCAATCATTTTCGTCAATCAGAAAATCACAAACTTTTTATTGCTAGTTTAGATGATAAATATGGAAGTTACGGTAAAATTGGGTTAGTTCTGATAGAGTGCCAAGAAAGCATCTGGACAATAAAACTTCTGCTGATGTCCTGTCGCGTTATGTCTAGAGGTATCGGCACGATTATGCTGAACCATATTATGAATCTAGCTAAAAACAACAACGTTCGGCTATGCGCTGAGTTTGTTTCCAATAATCGTAATCGGATGATGTATATCGCTTATAAATTTGCAGGTTTCAAAGAAATTGAAAAGCGGGGTGAACTAGTGACTATTGAAAATGATTTAACGCGGATTCAACCTTTTCCAGACTATATAAAAGTACAGATTCTGAATTAGAAAGAATTGAAATTTTTAGGCAGATATTGCTCAATAGGATATTGAGTTAAACAAATGACTTTTCGGAACGATAGTATAAGCTTTGAGCAAAAAAAAGATGAACTTTCCCAGCGACGTTCTCAGCTTTCCGTTGTCAAACAAACGCTGCTGAAAAAGCGGTTGTGCGGAAACTTTGAATCTAATGCTCAACTACAACTTATTCCTCGACGTTCCCAGTCCGGATCAGCGCCTCTATCCTTTGCCCAGCAGCGGATGTGGTTTCTCTACCAATTAGAGCCAAACAGCGCTGCTTATAATCAAGCTGCATCTATACACCTGTCGGGTTCACTCAACATAAGAGCACTGGAGCAAAGCCTGAATGAAATAGTACGCCGTCACGAAGCTCTACGCACCACCTTTGCGATCATAGAAGAAGAATCGGTTCAAATCATTGCCCCAGCCTTGACGATGACTCTGCCAATCATAGACCTCAGGAAGTTGCCGGAGGTTGAGCGTGAACAGGAGGTTCAGCGACGAACTACTCAGGAAGTTCAACAGCTTTTTGACTTAGAACAAGGCCCATTGCTGAGGAGCATCGTACTGCATCTGACTGAGACAGAATATTTGCTGCAAGTCACAATGCACCATATTATCACTGACGGTTGGACGTGGGGCGTACTCGTTGGTGAATTGGTCGCGCTTTACGAGGCTTTCAGTATTGGTAAGCCCTCTACACTGCCTGAGCTCCCTATTCAGTACGCAGACTTTGCTGTTTGGCAGCGGCAGTGGCTGGCGACAGAAGTATTAGAGACTCAACTTGCTTACTGGAAGCAGCAACTGTATGATCTTCCGACATTGCAGCTGCCTACTGACCGCCCCCGACCTACAGTTCAAACCTTTCAAGGGGCTAGACAAACTCTAATGTTACCAAAGGCTTTGTCCGAAGAGCTAAAAGTCCTGAGCCAGCAGTCAGGGATAACGCTGTTTATGCTACTGCTAGCGACCTTTAAGACTCTGTTGCACTGGTACACAAAGCAAGACGATATAGTTGTAGGTACTGATGTCGCCAACCGCAATCAACCAGAGGTTGAAGGATTGATCGGGTTCTTTGTAAATCAACTGGTATTGCGGACAAACCTCTCAGGAAATCCGACCTTTCGAGAGTTGCTTGGACGGGTGCGCGATTGTACTTTGTCAGCGTATGCCCATCAGGATTTCCCGTTTGAAAAACTGCTGAACGCTTTGAAACTGGAGCGAACTCGAGGCCGTATGCCACTGTTTCAGGTCAAGCTTGTTCTCCAGAATGCCCCTCTACCACCTTTGGAGATTACTGGTCTAAGCGTGAAGCTCTCGGAATCAGATATTGATGCTGAAAGAGCAAAGTTTGATTTGCTGATGAATCTGATGGATACAACTGAGGGACTGAAGGTGCAGTTGGAATACGACACCGACCTATTCGATGCTGTCAGCATGAAGCAGATGTTAGGATACTTTGAACAACTTCTGTGTACTGTTGTTAAACAGCCCCAAACTCAGCTGCATGTTCTAGAGGAAATGCTCACTGAAGTAAGCAAGCAACAACAAATTCTGAATGAAAAACAACTCAAGGAGGCGCGTATTCATAAATTTAAGAACATTAAACGTCGAGTTATTTAATAAACAGAAAGTTGGACTTGTGAGCAGCAAATGATGCCCAAAAATAGAAAAATAAATTACATGTTTGTAGGATAAATATCATTTTCTTGCAAGTAACTGAGGAGCAAATATGGAAAAAGAAATTATTAGGGGATTTCGACTTTCACCACAACAAAAGCATTTATGGTTGTTGCAAAAAACTGACAGTAGCCAGCATTATCGTGCTCAATGTCAAATCCTGATTGAGGGAAATTTCAATGTAAGAAAATTTCAGACTGTTTTAGAGGATATTGTCAATCGGCACGAAATACTGCGTACAAACTTTCCTTGTATGCCAGGAGTAGATATACCACTTCAAGTCATAACTAATAACTACATTCCGTTTATTCAAAAATATAATTTAATTGCTCTGGAACCGTTTAAACAAGAACTTAAACTAGAGGTAATTTTTAATGAATTAAGCCAACAGCCTTTTAACTTTGAGCAAGAACCACTTTGGTATTTAGCCCTAATTGAGCTATCGTCCGACAAGCATATATTGCTTGTCAGTTTGCCTGCCCTCTTGGCGGATACAGCAACGCTCAAGAATTTAGTGCGAGAGCTCGGCTATTCATATAATGCAGCACACTTGCAAGATGTGATCTCAGATGAACCAATACAGTATGCTGATGTCTCTGAAATTTTCAATGAATTAATTGACTCAGAGGAAACGGAATTAGGAAAAGAGTATTGGCACAAACAAGATATCTCTGCTCTTTTCACTTTGAAGCTTCCTTTTGAACACCAACGTCCGGAAAAACTAGAATTTACACCTAAATTTATTACCCAAATAATTAATCCCGAACTAGCGTTTAATATTGAAGCGATCGCACGGACATATAATACTTCTACTTCTATATTTTTTCTGGTTTGTTGGCAGGTGCTGCTCGGACGACTCAGCGGACAATTAGACGTGATTGTTGGTACTGCTTATCATGGACGGACGTATGAGGGACTTGAGGAAGCGTTAGGGCTATTTACGAAATATTTACCTGTTCATTGTCATCTAACAGACAATTCCAAATTCAGCGATATTTTGCAACACGTTAACGAATTGACTAGCAAATTATTTGAATGGCAGGAGTATTTTACTTGGGAACAGATTGTCAAATCAACCAGCAATGAAATAGAGTTGTCATTCTTTCCGCTTTGTTTTGAGTTTGAGGAACATTCAAAGCAGTATTCTGGGATGGATGTATCTTTTTCTATTTCCAGACAATACGCTTGTCTTGATAGATTCAATCTGAAACTTCGCTGTGTTAGTCTTGATGATTCTCTGAGCTACGAACTTCACTATGATGCCAATATCTTCTTGGCAGAAGATATTCAACGCTTGGTGGCTCAGTTTGAGACTTTGTTAGCCAGCATAGTCAAAAATCCAACTGGGGCGATCGCTACTTTCAATATTATTAGCGATAATGAGCGTCAACAACTTTTAGGCGAATTCAACAATACCCAAACCACTGTTTTACCCTACCAGTGCATCCACCATTGGTTTGAGTTACAAAGCGGTCGCACACCTGAAAACATCGCCGTCAAATTTCAAGCCCAGCAACTAACTTACTTTGAACTCAATGCTCGTGCCAATCAGCTAGCTCATTACCTACAAAAACAGGGAGTTGGTCCCGATGTGCTAGTAGGCATCTGCATAGACAGATCTTTAGAAATGGTCATAGGAGTTCTAGGTATCCTCAAAGCAGGTGGAGCTTATGTACCAATCGACCCAATTTATCCCCAGGAACGCCAAACCTTCATTCTCAAGGATACTCAGACTCCTGTGCTACTAAGCCAGCAAAGTTTAGCAGCCGACATCCCAATACAAGGAATTCAAGTCATTTGTTTAGATAGCGATTGGGAAGTTATAGCCCAGGAGTGTACAGAAAACCCAGTCAGTCAGACAACGGCTCTGAATCTAGCCTACGTCATCTACACCTCCGGCTCCACTGGCAAACCCAAAGGAACATTAATTCCTCATCAAGGTTTGGTCAACTACTTGCACTGGTGTACGCAAGCCTATACAGTCTCTCAAGGAGAAGGAACGCTAGTTCATTCCTCTCTAGCATTTGACCTCACAATCACTAGTCTGTTTTCACCTTTACTGGTAGGGGGTCGAGTAGAGCTACTCTTGGAAGACAAAGGTATCGAGACCTTAAGCAATTCCCTACGTGATTATTCCAATTTAAGTCTCGTTAAAATCACGCCTGCTCATTTAGAATTGCTCAACCAGCAGATATTACCAGAAGAAGCTGCTAAAATAACTCGCGCCTTCATTATCGGAGGCGAAAACTTACTGGCACAAAATATTGCCTTTTGGCAAAAGTTTGCTCCCAATACCATGCTCGTCAATGAATATGGGCCAACAGAGACGGTTGTAGGATGCTGCATTTATAAAGTGCCAACTCACCAACATTTATCAGGATCAATTCCAATTGGTAACCCAATCGCCAACACCAAGCTCTATGTGCTCGACCAATACTGTCAATTAGTGCCGATCGGTGTGGTGGGTGAGTTGTATATTGGAGGTCTGGGACTAGCTCGCGGATATCTGAATCGACCGGAACTGACCGCAGAGAAGTTTATTCCCAATCCTTTGGGCACCGAAGTTGGAGAACGTCTTTATAAAACTGGCGATTTAGTTCGTTATCAACAGGACGGGACGCTGGAGTTTCTGGGGCGTTGCGACGATCAAGTAAAGATTCGAGGCTTCCGTATTGAGCTAGGAGAGATTGAAACCGTACTACATGAGTATTCAGGATTACAAGAATCAGCAGTTTTGGCGCGGGAGGATGTTTCAGGCAACCAGCGTTTAGTAGCATACATTGTTTGGCGGCAGGAGTCACCATCACTCGAAGAACTACGAAGTTTTCTCAAACAGAAACTACCTGAATACATGGTGCCCTCAGCCTTTGTATCGCTGAAAGCACTGCCATTAACTTCTAACGGTAAAATAGATCGGCGATCGCTGCCAGCACCGGATACAGCCAGACCTGATTTAGACGCAGCTTATACACCACCGCGTACTACTATTGAGGAGATACTAGCTAATATCTGGAGTCAGGTACTTGGTCTTGAGCAGGTAGGCATTTACGACAACTTCTTCGACTTAGGCGGAGATTCTATTCTCAGCATTCAAGTCATCGCTAAAGCCAAGCAAGCTGCTATACAGCTAACTACCAGTCAAATTTTTGATCATCAAACGATCGCTGAATTAGCACCGATGGCAGGTATTACCGCAACAATTCGGGCTGAACAAGAAGCGATCGTTGGTTCATTACCCCTGACACCCATCCAGACGTGGTTCTTAGCGCAAAATCAGCCTGATTCACACCACTGGAACCAAGCAATCGAGCTGGAAGTAAAGCAACAACTCGACCCGTTGCTCATCAAGCAAGCGCTACAGCAATTGCTTGTACATCACGATGCCTTACGTCTGCGTTTTGTGCAAAAAGAATTCAGTTGGCAACAGTTCAATGCTGGGTCAGATGAGGCTGTATCTTTTATCTGGCTAGATTTGTCAGCGCTGTCACTAGACCAACAAGAATTTGCGATTGAGGCAGCAACCGAGACAGTACAGGCTAGTCTCAACTTGTCGTCCGGACCATTGCTGAAGGTGGCCTTTTTTGACTTGGGTGTGCAAAAGCCAGCGCGAATGCTGGTGACTATGCACCACCTAATCATTGATGGTGTCTCTTGGCGGATTTTGCTGGACGCTTTACATATCGCTTGCCAACAGCTGACTCGGGGTGAAGCAATCAGGCTGCCACTAAAAACAACCTCGTTCAAGCGGTGGTCACAACGACAACAGGAGTATGCACAGTCAGCAGAACTTAAGCAAGAACTACCTTACTGGCTATCAAATTCACGGAAATACGTTGCTCCTCTGCCAGTAGATCATCCTGATGGTGACAACTTAGTGGCTTCTGCCCAAATTGTGTCAGCTAGACTCACTGTGGAAGAGACTAAAGCATTGCTTCAGGAGCTTCCTCAAGTTTACCGAACCCAAGTTAATGATTTGTTAATAACTGCGGTTGCCCAAACTTTAGCACAGTGGACTAGAAAGCAAACGCTACTGATTGATTTAGAGGGTCACGGGCGAGAAGATATTTTCGACGACGTGGATCTATCACTCACTGTCGGCTGGTTTACAACTATCTTCCCAGTTCTTTTAAAACTGGGTGAGGCAATCCATCCAGAAGATACTTTGAAACTAGTAAAAGAGCAGCTTCGCCAAATTCCAAATCAAGGTCTTGGCTATGGTGTGCTGCGCTACATGAGCCAGGATGCAGAAATAGTTGAGCAACTGCAAGCCCTTCCTCAAGTCCAAGTTATTTTCAACTACTTAGGTCAGTTGGATCGAATTATCCCTGAGGATTCTATGTTTCGACTATCTCATTTGACTCCTGGTCTTAGCCGTAGTCCACAAGGAAGCATGAGCCATTTGCTGGAGTGTAATGGATTCGTTATGGGTGGTAAGTTGCAACTGGATTGGATGTATAGCAAGAACAATTATCAACGTGCCACAGTTGAGCATCTGGCTCAAGGGTGCATAGAAGTGCTGCGGGCCCTGATTGTTCACAGTCAGTCTGCTGATGTATTTGGTTATACTCCTTCTGACTTTCCTGATGTCGAACTGAGCCAAGAAAAATTAGAAAAGGCTTTTGCTGAAATAGACTTTTCTTAAGTGGAGGATGAGGTGAACAAGAAAAACATTGAAGCAATTTATCCCCTTTCGGCTCCACAGCAAGGTATGCTCTTCGAGACACTGTATGCTCCAGAGTCAGGCATCCATATTGAGCAATTGACTGGTGTTGTTGAGGGGAAATTAGACATTTTTGCCTATGAGCAAGCTTGGCAACGGGTGATAGACCGCCACCCCATTTTAAGAACATGCTTCGTCTGGAAAGAACAGGATGAACCACTTCAGGCGGTGCTTCTCCAAATCAAAGTCCCTCTAGAACAGCTAGACTGGCGACATCTTACATCCTCCGAGCAGCAAAAGCAACTAGAAGCTTTCTTGCACTCAGAGCGAAAACAAGGCTTAGGACTTGCCAAAGCCCCACTGATTCGTCTGACGCTAATTCATCTCGCTCAAAACCATTACCAATTTATTTGGACTCATCACCACATTCTCATCGATGGGTGGTCTGGTTCTTTGATCTTCAAGGAAGTTTTAGCTTTTTACGAAGCGTTTTCTCAAGGTCAAGATTTATATCTAGAGAAACCCCGTCCATACAGAGACTACATTGCTTGGCTAAAAAAGCAAGATAGTTCCGCAGCAGAGGCATTCTGGCGGCAGACTCTACAGGGTTTTACCAGACCAACCCCACTGGGAACGATCGCAGAGCCAACTGGTTTCTCTGACCAAGAACAGCCCTACGCAGAACGAAGAGTTTTCTTGTCAGCCGCCGCCACAGCAACACTGCAATCTTTGGCAAGACAACACCGCCTGACCTTGAACACGTTGGTTCAGGGAGTCTGGGCGCTGCTCCTGAGTCGTTATAGCAGTGAAGAAGATGTAGTTTTTGGCATCACTGTCTCTGGTCGTCCGTCAGAACTAGAGGGGGTTGAATTGATGACCGGACTCTTCATTAATACTTTACCAATACGGGTAAAGGTTTCTCCTGAAGCATCCTTCTGGTCTTGGCTCAAAGACATCCAGACTTATAACTTAAAGCTACAGCAGTATGAATATAGCCCCAGCGGTCAAGTCCATCAATGGAGTGAAGTGCCTGGAGCATTACCCCTTTATGAAAGCCTTTTAGTTTTTGAGAATTTTCCGGATGTATCAATTCTCCGCTCTTCTGATTTAAGTCTTAATATCTGTCAGACTAGTTTTAAAGGCTCGCAAACAAAATATGCTTTGACTTTGCTCGTAGTTCCAAGTTCAGAACTCATAATTGATATCATCTATGATCAACGCCGCTTCGAGCAATCTGACGTAATTCTGATTCAGGAGCAATTCCTAAGTTTGCTAATTACCATAATTGGTGACCCAGAACCACAGATAGCAACACTTTTAAACAGAATTCCAGTCTGTCAAATTCCCAAGTTTAGTTCACCTCAGAAATATAAGCAACAGGAATTTGGTCTTGCCTATGTAGCACCCCGTAATTCTGTTGAGGAAGTCCTGGCCGGAATCTGGAAGCAGATTCTTGGTGTTGAGCAAGTAGGAATAGACAACAACTTTTTTGAACTGGGTGGACATTCCTTACTTGCCACTCAAGTTATGTCCCGCGTGCGCGATGCTTTCTGCCTTGAACTCCCCCTGCGTCACTTATTTGAATCACCCACTATCGCTAGCCTAGCTAAACAGATAGAAATAGTGATGAAACTGGAACAGAAGCTAGAAACTCCTGCCATTGTCCGGGTTTCCCGATCTGGCAATTTACCATTGTCGTTTGCTCAAGCTAGATTGTGGTTATTGGAGCAACTATACCCTGGCAGCTTAACCTATAACGATCTATCTGGTTTACGCCTCGTGGGTTCCCTAAATCTAGTTGTGCTGGAGCAGAGCTTACAGGAAATAATCCGTCGTCACGAAGCGTTGCGTACTACCTTCTATATGGTAGATGGGCAACCATTTCAGGCGATCGCTCCCAGCCTAACTATCAGAATACCAGTAGTAGACTTACGTGAGTTACCAGAAGCACAGCAAGAAGCTGTTGTTCAACAACTGATTACAGAAGAATCGCAACGCTGTTTTGACCTAGTGCAAGGGCCATTACTAAGATGTACTCTCCTGCGTATCCACGAGCAAGAACATATAGTATTGTTCACAATCCACCATATTATCTCAGATGGCTGGTCAATGGGTGTGTTTGTTCAAGAATTAGCAACACTGTACCAAGCCTTTTGTGTCGGAAAACCTTCTCCACTACCAGAACTACCGATACAGTATGCAGACTTTGCAATCTGGCAAAAACAGTGGTTGCAGGGGGAAGTATTGGAAAAACAACTGAGCTACTGGAAAAAGCAATTAGGAAGCAACCTTCCTGTACTACAATTACCTACAGTTCGCCCACGGGCAGAAATTAAAACTAGCCCTTGTGCAACTCAATTCTTCGACATTCCCTTTAACCTATCTCAAGAGTTGCAAGTGCGATCGCGCCAAGAGGGTGTCACTTTATTCATGACCCTACTGGCAAGTTTTCAAATATTACTACAACGCTATACCCAGCAGGATGACATCATTGTTGGCACTGATGTTGCTAATCGTAATCGAGCCGAGACAGAATTATTAATTGGTTTTTTTGTCAATCTGCTGGTTTTACGCACTGATCTGAGCAAAAACCCTAGTTTCCGTGAATTACTTGGGCGAGTACGCGAGGTAGCATTAGGAGCATACTCCCATCAGGATTTACCCTTTGAGAAATTAGTAGAAGCTTTGCAACCTGAGCGAAACTTGAGTAACGCATCGCCACTATTTCAGGTATTGTTTGTCCTTCAGAATGCCCCAATGCCAACCTTAGAATTGCCAGGACTGACCTTAAGTCTGTTGGAAATTCAAAACAAAATAGCCAGGTTTGATTTAGCACTATTTTTAACAGAAACAGAGCAGGGAATTTTGGGTAAGTGGCAGTATAATGCTGAACTTTTTGATGCTGCTAGCATCACTCGGATGACAAATCACTTCCAGACGCTGCTTAACAGCATTGTGTCCCAACCTGATGTGCGCATTGGTAATTTAGAAATGCTGACTGAAGTTGAAAGAAAACAACAAGTTAGGCAAAAAAGAGAGCGCAAAGCATTTAATCAGGAAAAGCTAATCAGTATTACTCCTAAAGCTGTTAGCTCGTTGCCAGAAAAATTAGTCAAAACTGATTACTTCCAAACAGGACAAACATTTCCTTTAGTAATTCAGCCTGCTAGTAACGATATTGATTTGATTTATTGGTCTAAACTTAACCAGGAATATTTAGAGAGAGAATTATTAAAACATGGCGCAATTTTGTTTAGAGGTTTCAATGTAAAATCAGTATTGGAATTTGAAAATTTTGCCCAGGTAATTTCTCCAGACTTATTTGATGAATATGGTGATTTACCCCGGACTGGAGAGGGTGGTAAAGTTTATGGCTCTACTCCTTATCCGTCTGAAAAAGCCATCCTTTTTCATAACGAAAGTTCTCACTTACATCAGTGGCCTCTGAAAATTTGGTTTTTCTGCATCCAAGTAGCACAACAAGGTGGAGAAACACCGATTATAGACTGTCGAAAAGCTTATAAAATAATCAATCCCACACTGAGAGAAAGATTAGCTAAAAAACAATTAATGTACGTCCGCCACTATACCAAGGGTCTGGATGTAAGCTGGCAAAATTTCTTTCGTACCAATGACAAATTAGTTGTCGAAAATTATTGCCGTCAAGCTAGGATTGATTTTGAATGGTATAATGATAATAGTCTAGTTACTCGCCAAGTTCGTCCAGCTTTGGCAGTACATCCAAAAACTAGTGAATCTGTATTTTTCAATCAAATTCAGTTACACCATATAGCCTATTTAGATGCAGAAGTTAGAGAATCTCTATTGTCTACATTTGGAGATAAACAGCTACCGCGTAATGTTTATTACGGAGACGGCACTCCTATAGAGGACTCAGTTATTGCAGAAATTAATGAAGTTTATCAGCAATCTAAAACAAGCTTTGCTTGGCAGCAAGGCGATATTTTGATGTTAGATAATATGCTGATTGCCCACGGACGAAATTCTTATGTGGGTTTTCGTAAAATTGTTGTAGCAATGGGCGAAATGATTAAAGAAATATAATTAATGAGTTTATTAAAAGGATAAAATTAGCTTATATGTAGTTAAGCATTCAGGATACTTAAGACCAACTGTTACGAGTCTCTTAATCTACTATCTCTAATATATAAGGATTATTTTAAATTCGATTATGCAATTGAGATAAATTTTTAGCCTATTAATCGTTGTCAAAGGAGGATAAATATTATAATAGATTCAAAACAAGGCAATACCAATCATGATACTATAGCTTCTATGTATGACTTTAAATCTAGAGAGCATCATACATAGATAGCATTTATGATAAAAACCGTTATTTAGGAGTAGTACAAGAGTCTGATACTGCTGTTTTTAGTTTGTCGTAAACCGTTAAGTGAGTAGACAATATGCCAAATCAAATAACTCAAGGATTTCGGCTTTCTCCTCAACAAAAGCATCTTTGGTCATTACAGCAGCATAGTAGTTTAGCTTACTTTGCTCAATGTGCCCTTCTTCTTAAAGGCAATCTCAAACCAGAAGCGTTAAAAGCTGCTTTAGAGCAAGTCGTTATTCGACATGGAATTCTGCGTACAACTTTTCACCACCTACCTGGAATGAAAATTCCTGTGATGGTTTTAGTAAATAGTAATATTCTATCGTGGCATGACATTGACCTGAGTCATTACGAACCAAAAGAACTCTCAAGCAAAATAGACTATTTATTCCAAGAAATACGCGGTTTTTCTTTCGATTTTGAGCAAGGTCCACTGTTGCATCTATCTCTAGTAACGCTATCAATAAATAAGTACATTTTACTTATCAGTCTGCCTTCACTTTGTGCTGATACATGGACACTCAAAAATTTGGTAACTGAAATCAGCAATTTCTATTATGCTTGCCTACAAGAAAAAGTAGTATCAGAAGAAGTTGTACAATATCTACAATTTTCAGAATGGCATAATCAATTACTCGAAGATGAAGATGCAGAAACAGCTAAACAATACTGGGATGAGCAAAAGATTTCGACCTTTGCCTCTTTAAAGTTGCCTTTTGAGAACAAACTATTACAGCCATCAAAGTTTGAAGTAGACTATTATCGCTTAGATATTACCCCTAACATAACAGCCAAGATTGCCACCTTAGCTCAAAAGTATAATACTTCCGTTGCTGTCGTTTTACTAGCTTGCTGGCAAACGCTGATTTGGCGACTTACAAGACAGCCAGATATCGTCATCGGCATGGCTAGCGATCGCCGAGATTATGAAGAACTACATAACTTATTAGGACTTGTTGCTACTTGGTTGCCAATTAAAAGTTATTTGACACCAGATTTACGTTTTAAAGAAGTTGTAGAACTAGCTAATCAGACTCTAGAAGCTAGTGCAGAATGGCAAGATTATTTTGTGCCAGAATCCATAGAAAATAATCAACTGGCTTTTTCCATCGGTTTCGAGTTTGAACAACTACCAGAAGAACTTGTTGCTGGCGACGTACTATTTTCTCTGGAGCAATATTACAGTTGTATCGAACAGTTTAAAATAAAACTTACTTGTACTCAACGCGAGCATTATTTAACTACAGAATTTTACTACGATATCAATTATTTATCAGCTGATGCTATTGAACGTATAGCCAGACAATTTCAAACTTTATTAACCAGTGTAACTGCTAATCCAGAAGAGAAAATTAGCCTAGTAGAGATTCTTAGCCCAAGCGATCGCCAACAATTATTAGTTGAATTTAACCAAAGAAATATTGATAGTATACAAGATAAATGCATTCATCAACTATTTGAAGCACAAGTACAAAAAACACCGAATAAAATTGCTGTTGTCTTTGAAAACCAGCAATTAACCTATGCACAGTTGAACAGCAAAGCCAATCAACTTGCTGACTATTTGCAGCAGCAAGGAGTCAAGCCGGAAGTTTTAGTGGGACTTTGCACAGAGCGATCGCTTTTGATGATTATTGGACTTTTGGGCATCCTCAAGGCTGGTGGAGCCTATTTACCGCTAGATCCAACTTTACCCAAAGAGGGTTTTGCCAACCGATTGCAGAATACCCAAACACCAGTAATCTTGACACAACAGCGATTAGTAAATGCCCTACCGACGCACACAGCACAGATAGTCTGCTTAGACACAGATTGGGATACCATTGCTCAACACAAAGATAAAAATCCGATCAGTGAAGTGACGACTGAAAATTTAGTTTATGTTTTATTCACCTCCGGTTCTACTGGTAAACCCAAAGGAGTGGTGATCGAACATCAACAACTTCTAAATTACGTTACCGGAATTACACAAAGGTTAGACTTATCAGCAACAACCAACTTCGCCACTGTTTCTACCTTGTCCGCAGACCTAGGTAATACTGGAATCTTTGCTGCTCTTTGTACTGGTGGATGTCTGCATGTGTTGTCTGCCGAGTGTGCTACTGACTCAGCAGCCTTGGCAAAATACTGCCGCACACATCCTATCGACTGTCTGAAAATTGTCCCTTCTCACCTTGCCACTCTTCTTGCAGCTGCACCATCCGATTCCATCTTGCCTCGCCAGCAATTAATTCTGGGTGGTGAAGCCGCAACCTGGCAACTGATTGAACAGATTCAGCAGCAAGCACCATCTTGCTTAATTTTCAATCACTACGGCCCTACAGAAGCCACCGTGGGGGTTACTACCTTCGCAGTTGATCGGCAAATTAGTTATGCACAGACAGTACCCCTTGGTCGTCCACTTGCCAATACGCAGATTTATCTACTGGATGAGCAACTTCAACCTGTACCCATTGGTGTACCAGGTGAGTTGTACATCGGCGGTGCAGGATTAGCTAGGGGTTATTTGGATCAACCTGATTTAACAGCAGCACAGTTTATTCCCAATCCTTTTGTAGAGACAAGTTCGCGTTTATACAAAACTGGTGACATGGCTCGTTACTTACCTGACGGTAATATTGAGTTTCTTGGACGAGTCGATCACCAAGTAAAAATTAGAGGCTTCCGCATTGAACTAGGAGAAATTGAAACTACACTGTGTCAACACCCACAAGTGCAGCAGGCTGTAGTTTCAGTTCGAGAAGAGGAGTTTGGCAATAATAAATTCTTAATAGCCTACATTGTTCCTAAACAAATACAAACACACAGTGTTAGCGAACTACAAAGATTTCTCAGAGAAAAACTCCCGGAATACATGATGCCTGCAACTTTCATTATGTTAAAAGCTCTGCCACTGACACCTAATGGTAAAGTGAACCGTAGAGAACTCCCAGAATCAAATGGCGATCGCCCAGAATTGGCAGCAACTTATGAGCCACCCGAAACTGAGGTAGAGCAAGCGATCGCTAATATTTGGCAACAGATGCTTCATGTTGAAAAGGTGGGCATTTATGATAATTTCTTTGATCTCGGTGGTCACTCATTACTTCTTGTTCAAATTCACGCCAAACTACGAGAAATTTTTCCTCAAGATATATCAGTAATTAACCTATTTGAATATCCAACCATCAACTCATTAGCTAAATATTTAACACAAAAACCAACTGAAACATCCTCTTTTGAGGAAAGCACTCAGCGTGCTGAGAGCCGTACTGCTTCTAGACAGTCAAGAGCGCAATATAGATAAATGTTTCTAAAAATGACTTAAACCTTCACTAATGAAAAATGAAAAATGATAACCTTCAACAAAATCAAATAGGCGATTTAGACATAGCTATTATTGGTATGTCTGGACGGTTTCCTAAAGCTAAAAATCTTGATGCTTTTTGGCAGAATTTACAAGAAGGTTTGGAATCAATTTCATTTTTCTCAACCGAGGAACTAGAGTCTATAGGGATAGATCCGACTACACTTAACGATCCCAACTATGTCAAAGCAAATGCTGTATTGGAAGATGTAGAATTATTTGATGCTTCATTCTTTGATTACTCTCCCAAAATAGCAGAAATAATGGATCCACAGCACCGTCTGTTTTTGGAGACAGCATGGGAGGCTCTGGAAAGTGCTGGTTATGATTCTAAAACCTATAAAGGTCGGATTAGTGTTTATGGTAGTGCCAGTATTAGTAGCTATTTTTTATTCAATCTTTTTTCTAACGGTGAACTGATAAAATTAGTTGGTTTAGACCAAATTAGACATAACAATCGTACAGATAATCTAACTACAAGAGTTGCTTATAAATTAGACCTGAAGGGGTCAGCTATCACTGTTCAAACAGGATGTTCTAGTTCCTTAGTTGGTGTTCATTTAGGATGTCAAAGTTTAATAGATTGGGAGTGCGATTTAGTCTTAGCAGGTGGAGTTTCTGTAACTACCTTACAAAAGATCGGCTATTCTTATCAAGAAGGGGGAATTTTGTCTCCCGATGGACACTGCCGCGCCTTTGATGCCCAGGCACAAGGAACTGTTGGTGGTAATGGTGTAGGTATAGTTATTTTAAAACGATTAGCAGATGCTCTCGCTGATAGAGATTATATTCATGCTGTGATTAAAGGTTCAGCCATTAATAATGATGGTTCAGCCAAAATTGGCTATACAGCTCCCAGTATCGATGGTCAAGCTAAAGTGATTGCAGAGGCTCTTGCTATCAGCAGAATTGAACCGAATATGGTTAGTTATGTGGAGGCTCATGGTACTGGCACAGTTTTAGGAGATCCGATTGAAATTGCAGCGTTAACTAAATCTTTTGGCGCCAAAACTCAGAAAAAGAATTTCTGTGCCATTGGTTCGGTAAAGACGAATATCGGACACCTAGATACCGCAGCTGGTGTTGCTGGTTTAATCAAGACAATTCTTGCACTCAAACACAAGCAAATACCACCCAGCCTACACTTTCAAGAGCCTAATCCCCAGATTAATTTTGCTAACAGTCCCTTTTATGTTAACGACAAGCTTTCAGAATGGAAGTCAAATGGACATCCTAGACGCGCAGGGGTTAGTTCTTTCGGTATTGGCGGCACCAATGCCCATTTGATTTTGGAGGAAGCCCCGGTTGTGGAGAGGCAGGGGACAGAGAGCAGGGAACAGGGAAGAGGATATCAGCTATTAGTTCTTTCTGCGAAAACGGAATCAGCACTCTTATCAGCTACGGCAAATCTAGCTAATCACCTCAAACAGTATCCTAATTTAAACTTAGCTAATGTGGCTTATACCCTTGGGGTGGGTCGCAGGGCTTTTAACCATCGGCGGATAGTAGTTTGCCAAGATGTTGATGATGCAGTCAAAGTTTTAGAGACAAAAGACCCACAACAAGTCCTCACCCACTATCAAGAATTATGTGAGCGAGAGGTTGTGTTTATGTTTCCTGGTCAGGGTGCCCAGTATGTAGAAATGGGTCGAGAACTGTATCAGAGTGAACCAATTTTTCGGGAACAAGTTGATGATTGCTGTGAACAACTAAAACATATTTTAGGGCTAGATTTAAGTACTATTCTGTATCCCAGTGAAGAAGAAACTGAATCGGCAGCACAACAGTTGCAACAGACTTATATCACCCAGCCAGCGCTGTTTGTAATTGAGTATGCACTAGCTCAATTGTGGATAGCTTGGGGAGTACGTCCTTTTGCAATGATTGGTCATAGTATCGGAGAGTATGTAGCTGCAACCCTTGCTGGCGTGTTTTCTCTAAAAGATGCATTAACATTGGTAGCAGCCCGTGGACAACTGATGCAGCAAATGCCTGCTGGCGATATGCTGGCTGTACCTCTACCAGAGAAAGAAGTGCAATCAATGCTTGGTGAGGAACTGGATTTAGCTGCAATCAACGGGTCATCTTTGTGTGTGGTTTCCGGACTAAAGTCGGCGATTGATAAATTGCACAACAGGTTGACTGAGCAAGGAATTGACTCTCGCCGTCTGCATACTTCCCATGCCTTTCATTCCCAGATCATGGACTCAATCATTGAGCCATTCATGGCACAGGTGAAAAAAATTCACCTGAAGGCTCCGCAAATTCCCTTTGTGTCCAATGTCACTGGCACATGGATTACCGCCGCAGAGGCAATTAATCCCAGTTATTGGGCCAAGCATCTACGGCAAACAGTACGCTTTGTTGAGGGAATTGCCGAGTTACTGCAACAGCCGCAGCGAATTCTGTTAGAAGTTGGCCCAGGGCGGACTTTGACTACATTAGCTAGACGATATTCAGGTAAAGCGGCTGAACAAGTTATGTTAACTTCGTTACGCCATCCCCAAGAACCCGGCTCAGATGTAGTATTCTTGTTAAATACATTAGGTCAGCTATGGCTAACTGGAGTACAGGTGGATTGGTCGGGATTCTATACTGATCAGCAGCCCAGTCGCCTGCCTTTGCCGACCTATCCCTTCGAGCGTCAGCGTTACTGGATTGAACCGGAAAAACAAACAAAAACTATCAAGACAGATGTAGAGAGTTTGTCAGCAAACTCTCTACGCAAAAACCCGGAAATAGCAAATTGGTTCTACATTCCATCTTGGAAACGCTCCCCACTATCTACTAGTCAACCAAGTAAAAACCCAGTTTTATCCTGCACTCTTGTGTTTATTGATAAATGCGGCTTGGGTGAAGAACTGGTGAAACGACTCGAACTTGAGGCGCAAGATGTGATTGCTGTAAAGATTGGGTCAGAATTTTCTAAGCTCAATGATCGCAGATACACTATCAATCCTCAACAAAGTCATGACTACGAAACTCTGCTGAATGAACTTCTAGCACAAAACAAGTTCCCAACAACGATCGCTCACTTATGGAGCGTGACACCTCTTGAAACCACATTAAGACTGGAAACAGCTGACACTCAAGAAACAGGATTTTACAGTCTGCTTTTTCTCGCACAAGCACTTGGAAAGAATTTTACTGATGAACTGCAAATCATTGTTGTCTCCAACAATATGCAGGAAGTAGCAGGCGATGAGTTACTGTGTCCAGAAAAAGCTACTTTACTTGGGCCTGTTAGGGTGATTCCTCAAGAATACCCAAACATTAACTGTCGTAGCGTTGATGTTGTTATTCCTGAATCTGTTAACTGGAATGAGCAAAAACTCGTAGACCAATTGCTTGTTGAACTACAAACTCATACTTATGAGCGAGTGGTTGCTTACCGTGGTTTTCATCGTTGGGTGCAAAACTTTGAGCCGATGCGATTGGATGAATCGCCGCTAGAAACACCAAGATTACGCCAAGGAGGAGTTTATCTAATTACAGGTGGACTCGGAGGTATTGGACTTGTGCTGGCTCAACATTTAGCTGGTACTGGCACTAAACTGATTTTGACTGGACGCTCAGCTTTTCCTGCTAAAAACGAATGGGAACAATGGTTGACCAGTCACGATGAGCAAGACATAATCAGTCGTAAGATTCGGAAAGTGCAGGAACTTGAACAACTGGGCGCAGAAGTTTTAGTGATCGCTGCTGATGTCGCCAACTCTGAACAAATGCAACAAGCGATCGCTCAAGCACAAGAGCAATTTGGTCAACTCAATGGTGTGATTCATGCAGCAGGGGTTGCTGGTGGCGGCGTGATTCAGCGAAAAACACCGGAAATGGCAGAAAGTATTTTAGCACCTAAAGTCAAAGGTACTCTGGTTATTGATAGTATCCTCAAGGATGTTCAGCTAGATTTCTTTGTTTTATGTTCAGCACGTACTGGCATACTAGGGGGATTTGGGCAAGTAGACTATGTTGGTGCAAATGCCTTTCTTGACGCCTTTGCTCATCATAAAACTAACCGAGATGGCATATTTACCGTATCCATTGACTGGTGTGCTTGGCAGGAAGTGGGGATGGCAGCAGAAGCTGCTGTGCAACGATCTAAAACTTCAGAGATTTCCCAAACTCGTCAATCCAAAGAAGTCACCCACCCTTTATTTGACCAATGTACAGTTTCTCCTATTCTGTCTTCAGCGAGTTCTGGCTTATTCAAAAAACCAGCAGCATCTACAAACAGATTTCCCAGACAACTTCTCAAGGAAGAACTATTACCAACAGAAGGAATAGAAGTTTTTCGACGAATTTTAGGGAGTACTCTATCTCAGGTTATCGTATCAACCTACGAGCTACAGAGTCGTGATTTTCTAATTGAGGATAAACAGGATAATGGTTTTAAAGCGAAATCTTACCCTCAACTGTTAGAGACGGCTAACCTATCGAAACCAAGACAACAACGACCATCACTGATTAATCCTGATGTTGCTCCCAAAACTAACACTGAACAAACGATTACTGAAATTTGGCAAGAACTTCTGGGGATTGAGACGATCGGAATTCATGATAACTTCTTTGAGCTTGGTGGCGATTCACTTCTGATTGTCCAGGTTCGTAGCCAACTCCAAAAAAGACTCAACGTAAATATCACTATATCTGATTTATTTGAATATCCAACTATAAATTCTTTGACAGAATCTCTCATCCATAAAGAGAATGAACAACCCGCCTATCAGCAAGCCTCTAAGCGTGCCAACAAGCAAAAACAGGCTATTGAGGAAAACAGCCAACTGATGAAGCGAAAATTAATCAAGCAAAATAAGAAGAAAAATGGATAATAAAGAACTTAACAATTCTTTAAAAGGAATAGCTGTTATTGGGATGGCTGGTCGTTTTCCTGAAGCCAAAAGTATTGATGAGTTTTGGCAGAATTTGTCCCAAGGACGGGAGTCGATTTCATTCTTTACTGATGAGGAGTTACTGTCAAAAGGTGTAAACCCGACTTTGCTGCGTGACCCTAACTATGTAAAAGCAGGGGCTTGGCTATCAGACATAGAAATGTTTGACGCTCCATTCTTCGGCTTCACGCCTAGAGAAGCCGAAATTATGGATCCACAACACCGTCTTTTTTTGGAGTGTGCTTGGGAAGCTCTTGAAAATGCTGGTTATAACCCTGAAACATCTGAAGAATTTATCGGAGTTTACGCAGGAAGTAGCCTAAGTACTTACCTACTGAATAACCTGATATCAAATAATGACCTCCTCAAATCGCTAAGTGGGACAATCATTACTAGTGGTAATGATAAAGACCATATACCTACACGAGTTTCTTACAAATTGAATCTCAAGGGACCAAGCCTTAACGTCAGTACTGCTTGTTCCACGTCATTGGTAGCAGTTCACCTAGCATGTCAAGGATTGTTGAGTTATCAATGTGACATAGCACTAGCAGGTGCCATTACAGTAGGAGTTCCGCAAAATATAGGTTATTTACATCAAAAAGACGGAATGGCTTCTCCCGATGGTCACTGTCGCACTTTTGATGCTAAAGCACAAGGCACAGTTTTCGGTAACGGTATGGGCATTGTTGTGCTAAAGAGGCTAGAGGAAGCACTGGCAGATGGCGACCATATCTATACTGTTATCAAGGGTTCAGCCATTAATAATGACGGTTCTTTGAAAGTAGGCTATACGGCACCCAGTGTAGATGGGCAAGCCGCAGTGATTGCTGAGGCTCAGGCGATCGCCGAGTTTGCTCCTGAGACAATTACTTATATAGAATGCCACGGAACTGGTACAGTTATGGGCGATCCTATTGAAGTTAGGGCGCTGAAAAAGGTTTTTAACAGCAGAACTAACAAAAAGGGTTTCTGTGCCATTGGCTCGGTAAAAACCAATATAGGACATCTGGATCGGGCAGCTGGTGTTGCAAGCCTAATCAAAACTATTCTGGCTCTAAAACACAAGCAGATACCACCTAGCCTGCACTTCGAGCAACCCAATCCCGAAATTGATTTTGCCAATAGTCCTTTTTACATCAATACCACACTGTCTGAGTGGAAAACCAACGGCACTCCTCGCCGTGCAGGAGTAAGTTCTTTTGGCATTGGTGGGACTAATGCTCATCTGATTCTTGAAGAAGCCCCAGTAGTTGAACCATCTGGTACAACTCGTCCCTGGCAGTTGTTGTTGCTGTCTGCCAAAACTAGTACAGCACTAGAAACCGCCACAGCTAACTTAGCTGTCCACTTAAAACAGCATCCTGATTTAAATCTCGCTGATGTAACTTACACCCAGTGTGTCGGTCGTCGAGATTTTGACCATCGCCGGATACTGGTGTGCCAAGATATTGAAGATGCGGTGAAAGCACTATCAACTCTAGATCCTCAACGAGTTTTCACTCACTATCAAAAGCCCTGTAATCATTCTATCGTGTTCATGTTTCCTGGACAGGGCGCACAGTACGTGGAGATGGGTCGAGAACTTTACCAGAACGAGTCAATTTTCAGAGAACAGGTTGATCAATGCTGTGAACTACTAAAACCTCACTTGGGAATTGATTTGCGCTCTGTGCTGTATCCAAGCGAAGAACAGTTGCAAGAAGCAACACAGCAGCTGACACAGACTGCGATTGCCCAACCAGCACTGTTTGTGCTTGAGTATGCTCTGGCGCAATTGTGGATGACGTGGGGGGTACGTCCAGAAGCGATGATTGGTCACAGCATTGGGGAATATGTAGCAGCTTGCTTGGCTGGAGTGTTCTCTCTAGAAGATGCATTAGCATTGATAGCAACCCGTGGACAACTGATGCAACAAATGCCTACTGGCGACATGTTGGCTGTACCACTACCGGAGAAGGAAGTACAATTGCTGCTGGGCGAGAATCTTTCCTTGGCAGCAATCAACGGACCATCTCTGTCTGTGATTTCGGGGTCAAGCTCAGCAATTAGTGAGTTACAAAACCAACTTACCACGCAAGGCATGGACTGTCGTCGTCTGCACACTTCTCATGCCTTTCATTCTCAGATGATGAACCCAATCATCGAGCTGTTCCTCGCACAGGTTAAAAAAATTAACCTGAAAGCTCCGCAAATTCCTTTTGTGTCCAATGTAACAGGTACTTGGATTACTGCGGCGGAGGCAACCGATTCAAGCTATTGGGCGAGGCATCTACGACAAACAGTGCGCTTTGCTCAAGGAATTGCCGAGTTGCTGCAACAGCCGAAGCGAATTCTATTGGAAGTTGGCCCAGGGCGAACATTGAGTATCTTAGCCAAGCGGTCTCAAAAAGAAGAATTGGCGACGCTGACATCACTCCGTCATCCGCAGGAGCAACAGTCAGATGTAGCATTTTTACTTCATACTTTGGGTCGGCTGTGGCTTTTTGGTGTCCAAATTGATTGGTCTGGTTTTTATACTTATGAACAGCGGCATCGCTTGCCCTTACCAACATATCCCTTTGAGCGCCAGCGCTATTGGATTGAACGACAACAAATAGCACCTTTAGAAAAACAGTTCAAGCCAAGCTTAACAGCATTAGAGCTTTGGAAATCTCTAATGGAAACTACTCAGATAGAAGCAAGTGATGGAATTAAAGATTTTGATCACCAAACTTATCTGGAGAACAAACAGTGGTTAGAGCGCTTATGCACTGCTTACATGAACCTTACCCTCAGGCGTTTAGGTGCTTTTAGCAACCCTAACGAAAAGTATTCTACAGAGAAGTTATTTCACCAATGCCGAATTATTCCTCGCTACCGACAATTATTATGTCGCTGGCTAGATGTACTGATAGAGCAAGGTCATTTGCAGCAAGATGAAGATATCTTTACAAATCTTCTTCCATTTTCAACAAACTCTGTTACTGCTCTTATAGAAGAAGTTAAAATCAGAACGACAGACATACTGCAATTAATAGACCAAGTCCAAACCTGTGGCGAAAATCTGGCAGCCGTACTAATTGGTGAAAAAGAACCATTAGAGTTGTTTGTTGGTCTAAAATATAAAAAATCAGAAAATTCAAGTCCAAAATTTACCTTGGATAACTACTACAAGGTAATCATGCAGACAATTCTGCAACAGATGGTAAGGTCATTGCCAGAGGACGTGAACTTAAGAATTCTGGAAGTCGGGGCTGGACAGGGGATGCTCACAGCAGAATTGCTACCTCTGTTGCCGTCCGAGCAAACCAATTACACCTTTACTGATGTGGGCGTTTTGTTCTTGGACGAAGCCCAACAAAAGTTTAACGCTTATCCATTTGTTGAATATCGCTTGTTAGACATTGAACAACCTCCTCAACAGCAAGGGTACTCTAGCCATAGTTTTGATGTAGTGATAGCCTACAACGTACTGCACGTAACCCAGAACATGGGAAAAACCCTTGAGCATGTTCGCTCTTTATTGGCTCCTGAAGGCTTTCTCTTAATCTGGGAATTAACTCAACCTACGCCATCCTTCGACATCAGTTGGGGTCTGCTGATGAATCCGTTAGAGGATGAAGAACGTAGCCGAGGTAATCCATTTTTATCAAAGGAGAAGTGGTATCAAGCACTTCGTAATCATGGGTTTGTTGAGGTGGCAGCTTTCCCTGAAACTGAAGCTTTGGGACAGCATATTTTGGTAGCTCAAGCTTCTTCGTCGTCAGTGCTACCAGCAGCTTCAGCATTTACCGCGACTTTTGGGCAAAAAGATGCCGACAAAACATCTCAAGTGTCATTAGATAAAAAGCCAGACATTGCCAACTGGTTCTACATCCCCTCTTGGAAACGCTTAATGCCGCCTCAGCCGTATAACTTCAAGGTTCAGGCAACTCGGACGGGATGCTGGTTAGTATTTGTTGATGAGTGTGGCTTAGGTGATAAAATGGTGCAACGACTTGCACTTGAGGGTCAGGATGCAATTGCCGTTAGGATTGGAGAGCAATTTGACCGCAATGGCGAATATCCTACCGATAGGAGAAGTCTGTCGGGGAAACTGCGCGAGCACCAACGCTCATATACAATTAACCCTCAACAACGGGATGACTACAACGCCCTACTTCAAGAACTTCGCGCACAGGGCAAGATCCCAAAAACAATTGTTCATTTATGGAGTGTTACGCCCGACATTCACGCTGAATCAGCAATTGAGTCATTGGAAAAGGCTGAAGCTTTAGGCTTCTACAGTCTGCTATTTCTCGCTCAGGCACTTGGTGAAAATAATCAGACAGATTCCGTTGAAATTGGAATTGTGTCAAACAATATGCAGGAATTGACAGGCTCAGAGGTACTGTGCCCAGAGAAAGCATTAGTTCTCGGACCTGTTAAGGTGATTCCCCTAGAGTACCCGAATATAACCTGTCGCAGCATTGATGTTGTTATTCCCGCAAAAGAAAGTCGGCAAGAGAAGCAACTTATAGAAGTGCTGCTAGCGGAACTTATAACCCAAACATCTGACCAAGTTATAGCTTACCGTGGTATTCATCGCTGGGTGCAGGATTTTCAACCTGTTCGATTGGAAGGAGCTTCTTCTGAGAAAAGCCGATTAAGAGAACAGGGAGTATATCTAATCACAGGTGGATTAGGAGGCGTTGGTCTAGCACTGGCAGAATATTTAGCACAAACGGTGCAAGCAAAACTGATACTATTAGGGCGATCGCCTTTTCCTGAGCGAGATGAATGGTCAAAATGGTTATCCACTCATGATCAGCACGATAGCATTAGCTTTAAGATTCAGAAATTGCAGGCTCTAGAGGCGTTGGGTGCAAAAGTTATGGTAGTCAGTGCCGATGTTGCCAACCTAGAGCAAATGTCTACAGTACTTAAACAAGTCAATCACCAATTTGGTCAGATCCACGGAGTCATCCATGCAGCCGCAGTTTACGGGGGAGGTATGATTCAACTCACAACAAAAGAA
The DNA here is from genome assembly GCF_036917515.1 of Nostoc sp. Taxonomy (GTDB): domain Bacteria; phylum Cyanobacteriota; class Cyanobacteriia; order Cyanobacteriales; family Nostocaceae; genus Nostoc. The sequence goes on from NZ_JBALDE010000173.1 coordinate 90,352, forward strand.
GCCGCAGGCAATGCTCTGGCTCCGAAAGTCAAAGGAACACGAGTACTAGAAGCTCTTTTCAAAGATACAGAACTGGATTTATTTGTACTGTGTTCATCACTTTCTTCATTTTTGGGTACACCGGGAATGATGGATTATACTGCTGAAAACGCCTTCTTTGACGCCTTTGCTCACTACAGCGCTTCTGCGGACACTGTTACCAGATCTATAAACTGGGGTTTATGGAATGATTTAGGCATGGCAGTTGCCGTAGAAGCACGGCATCAGCAGATAACAGGGGAAGAACTGACGACAGGTATGACCTCTGAAGAGGGTGTTGAGGCATTTAGACGTATTTTGCACAGTAGTACAGTACCTCAAGTCATAGTATCAACACAAGATTTCCAGGCTATGATTCAGCTGCAAGAATCTCCTAAATCTTTGGAAGAGCGATTAGTGCAGGTGAGTCGAGCAAAATCAACTCACCCTCGTCCAAGTTTAGGAAATGCTTATGTAGCTCCCAGTAACGAGGTGGAATGCACCTTAGTTGACATTTGGCAACAACTCTTTGGTCTTGACAAAATAGGCATTCACGACGACTTCTTTGAGTTAGGAGGAGACTCTTTATTTAGTACTATATTTGTTTCTCGGTTACGACAAACCTTCGAGCTAGAACTGTCTTATCAGATCATCTTTAATGCGCCCACTGTGGCTGAGTTGGCTGAGATTATTATACAAGGACTAACTGAGAAAGCAGATAATCAAACACTTGCTCAGACGTTAGCAGAAATCCAGAAACTATCGGAGGATGAGGCGCGGACAATACTTGCCTCGCCAGAGCAGTTCATTGAGACAGAGGATTCAAATGAATGAGTGAGCTTTCCCAACAAATCGCTGAGCTTTCTCCAGAAAAACGTCAGCTTTTTCTGCAACGGCTCAATCAGAAAAAAAAGAATGTATTCTCAAAAACACAAATAAAGCCTCAAAGTCGAAACTCCAACTCTTTTGCTCTGTCCTTTGCTCAAGAACGCCTGTGGTTCCTCGACCAGTTGCAACCTGGTCAATCCTTATACAACGAACCTTATGCTTTCCATTTTGAGGGGTCGCTTAATGTGACCGCCTTGGCACAGAGCCTCAATGAAATCGTGCGGCGTCACGAAGTTTTGCGTACCACTTTTGCGATGGTGGAACAACCGCTCCAATTTCTCATCCCAGCCTTGACTTTGGCTCTACCAATAGTAGATCTACAGTCGCTGCCAAAAGATCAGCAAGAGGCAGAGGTAGGATGCCTGATAACGGAGGAGCAAGCGCGACCTTTTGATTTGACAAATGAACCACTGGTGCGAACCACTCTGTTGCAATTGAGCAAAGCCCAGTACGTGTTGCTGTTCACAATGCACCACATAATTTGTGACCAATGGTCTTTTGGGATACTCATCCGAGAAGTGGTAGCGCTTTATGAAGCTTTTAAAAACGGTCAGCTTTCGCCACTCCCAGAACTTCCAATCCAGTATGCAGACTTTGCTGTTTGGCAACGGCAGTGGCTTCAAGGAGTAGTGCTAGAATCTCAGTTGTCTTATTGGAAACAACAACTGAGCAATGCTCCGACTGTACTAGAGTTATATACTGATTATCCTCGCCCAGCAGTTCAAACCAATCATGGCGCGAGGCAATCTCTGGTTTTGTCCCAACCCATAACCATCGGGCTTAAAGCTCTAAGCCAGCAAGAGAAGACTACGCTATTCATGACACTGCTGGCAATCTTTAAGACGTTGCTCTATCGTTACACTGGGCAGGATGACATTGTGGTAGGTACTACTATCTCTGGTCGCAACCGAGCTGAAATTGAAGAGCTAATTGGATTCTTTGTCAACACCTTAGTAATGCGTACTGACCTTTCAGGTACCCCAAGTTTCCGGGAGGTTTTGCAGCGAGTGCGAGAGGTGGCGCTAGGGGCTTATGCTAACCAAGACTTGCCGTTTGAACAGCTTGTGGAGGAACTACAGCCTGAGCGAAACCTGAGCTATACACCGTTATTTCAGGTGATGTTTCAACTCGATAATACCCCTACCACAACTTTAGAGCTACCAGGTTTGACCTTAAGCCCCTTAGAATTCCACAACGAAACGGCGAAGTTTGATTTGACTTTATCCATGATGGACACTGAGCAAGGGCTGATTGGAAGCCTGGAATACAACACCGATCTGTTCAACACTGCCACCATCACGCGGATGCTAGAGCATTTCCAAACTTTGGTAGAAGGCATTGTCGCTAATCCTAACCAGCGAATTTCCGACTTGCTGCTGTTGCCAAAAACAGAACAGCATCAGTTGCTCGTGGAGTGGAATAACACTCAGACTGAGTATATTCAGGATAAAAGTTGTATCCATGAGTTATTTGAGGCTACGGTTACGCGATCGCCTGATGCCATTGCTGTAATTTTTGAAAATGAGCAGCTGACCTATCAAGAGCTAAACCACCGCGCAAATCAACTGGCAGATTATTTGCGTTCAGCAAAGCTGTCGCGTAGCGATTCGCTGGGGGTCAAACCAGAGGTCTTAGTGGGAATCTGCGTGGAGCGATCGCTCGAAATGGTAATTGGAATTCTGGGCATCCTGAAAGCTGGAGGGGCATACGTGCCGTTAGATCCATCTTACCCAAAAGAACGGCTAGCCTTAATATTAGATGATGTCAAACCTTTAGTATTGCTTACCCAAAAGCATTTGGTTGCAGAACTCCCCACATCTACGGCTCAGGTTGTGTGCCTAGACGAATGGCAACTGTACGCCCAGCACAGTCAGGAAAACCCTAGTAGCAATGTAACAGCCGAAAACCTGGCTTATGTAATTTACACTTCCGGCTCTACAGGAACACCCAAAGGCGTTTTGATTACGCATCAAGCTTTAGTAAACCACAGTATTGCTGCTGCTAAAACCTATGAACTGCAACCAGAAGATCGCATTTTACAATTTGCTTCTGTGAGCTTTGATGTCGCAGCCGAAGAGCTGTTTTCGTCATGGTTGAGTGGTTCAACTGTAGTCATCCGACCCAACGAAATACTATTGTTTGCCCACTTTGCACAATTTTTGGTACAAAAAAAACTAACTGTCCTCAATTTACCAACAGCCTATTGGCATGAGTGGGTATCATACTTAGCTCAAACCAAAGCATCATTACCGCCGACGCTGCGCTTGGTAATTGTCGGAACTGAGCAGACTTTACCAGAGAAACTCGCACTTTGGCAGAAACTAGTAGGCGATCGCTTTGCGCATCCGCGCATCCGTTGGCTGAATGCTTATGGCCCAACTGAGGCAACTATTGGTGTCACAATTTATGAACCACCAGAACCAGCTACCTGCCAAAAAAACCAACCTGCTGATTATGTGCCTGTTGGTCGTCCCATTGCTAACACCCAGGTCTATTTATTAGATAAACATTTGCAACCTACACCTATGGGTGTACCAGGTGAGTTGTATATTAGTGGTATTGGTATTGCTAGAGGCTACCTCAATCACCCTGAACTAACTGCCGAAAAATTTATTCCCAACCCTTTTGGCGAAAAATCAGGGATGCGCCTGTATCGCACTGGCGATTTAGCCCGTTACTTACCCAATGGGGATATTGAACTATTGGGACGCATCGACGAGCAAGTGAAAATTCGAGGCTTCCGCATCGAACCGAACGAAATCTCAGCGAAATTACAGCAACACACTAAAGTACGCGAAGCTGCGGTAATAGCTAGAGAAAACAAGCATGGTGACCTGTACTTAGTGGCTTATGTCAGCCTTGATTCAGAACAAAGCGTAGTAAACACTGAACTGCGTAGCTTTCTTCAGGATAAGCTACCGCAATACATGGTGCCCTCAAGTTTCGTCATCCTGCCAACCTTGCCCCTGTTGCCAAACGGTAAGCTAGATAAGCGATCGCTACCTGCACCAGAAACACTGCGCCCAGAGTTGACAGCTGGTTTTGTGATGCCACAAACACAGATGGAACAAACCATTGCTACTGTTTGGCAAAAGGCTCTCAATCTTGAAAATATAGGTATTCACAATAACTTTTTTGAACTCGGTGGTCATTCATTACTTATGGTGAAAGTTCATAGCCAATTACGTGAACTATTCCCAATAGATTTATCATTGCTCGATATGTTTAGATACCCGACCATTAGCTCACTGGCAGAGTTTTTTAATCAAACTAAAAATCAAAAATTATCTTTAACCAAAACTAATATTCAAATAGAAAAAATTACAAGTGGTAAATCTCAACAAAAAAAACGTCTACAAAAAATGAAGTCAATGATGAATAATCAAGGAGCTAATGAAGAATGAGTATCCCCATAGAAATTGTTCATCATAATGGTTCGGAAATAGCAATTATTGGCATGGCAGGGCGATTTCCTGGAGCTAAAAATATTGATGATTTTTGGCAAAATCTCCAAAGTGGTATAGAGTCAATATCTGTTTTTACTGATGAGGAACTGTTAGCTTCCGGGGTAGATGCAGCTACACTCAATAACCCAAAATTTGTCAAAGCACGAGCTATATTAGAAGATGTAGAACTTTTTGATGCTTCATTTTTTGGTTTTAATCCCAGAGAAGCTGAAATTACCGATCCACAACATCGTCTCTTTTTAGAATGTGCGTATATTGCTCTTGAAGATGCTGGCTATGACTCAGAAAATTACAAAGGTTCTGTTGGAGTTTACGCAGGAGCTAGCTTAAGTAGTTACTTACTTAATATTTATTCAAACGAAGATATTATTAAATTTATCGATTCTCACCAACTTGCGATCGCAGGTGACAAAGATTATTTGACTACCCGCGTTTCTTACAAACTTAATTTAGAGGGGCCAAGTTACACTGTTCAAACCGCCTGCTCAACTTCATTAGTTGCTGTTCATTTAGCTAGTCAAAGCCTACTAAATGGGGAATGTGATATTGCTTTAGCAGGTGGTGTTTCCATAAATTCTTCCAAAGGCTACCTTTACAAAGAGGGGGGAATTGGTTCTCCTGACGGGCACTGCCGCGCTTTTGATGCTCAAGCACAGGGAACTGTTGGTGGCGAAGGTGTAGGCATTGTGGTTTTGAAGAGATTAGACGATGCTCTAGCAGATGGAGATACCATCCATGCGATCATTAAAGGTTCTGCTGTCAATAACGATGGATCTTTCAAAGTTAGTTACACAGCACCGCGTATAGACGGTCAAGCCAAGGTGATTAGAACTGCTCAAGTTGTTGCTGAGGTTGAACCCGAAACAATTACTTATATTGAAGCTCATGGAACAGGAACATCATTAGGAGATCCCATTGAAATTGCGGCGTTAACACAAGCTTTTCGAGCCACCACAGAGAAGAAAGGCTTTTGCGCCATTGGCTCAGTGAAGACCAACATTGGACATTTAGACGCTGCTGCTGGGGTCACAGGTCTGATCAAAACCGTCCTAGCCTTGAAACATCAACAGATACCACCTAGTTTGCACTTTCAAGAACCATCACCGCAAATTGATTTTGCCAACAGTCCTTTTTATGTCAACACCAAGCTTACCGAATGGACAACAAATGGTATTCCTCGCCGTGCAGGAGTCAGTTCTTTCGGGATTGGTGGGACTAATGCCCATGTAATTCTGGAAGAAGCCCCAGTTGCAGACAGGCAGGGGGAGCAGGGGAGGAAATATCATCTGTTGGTTGTTTCAGCCAAAACGGAATCGGCACTAGAAAAAGCTACGGCAAATCTAGCTAATCATCTCCAGCAGTATCCTGAGTTGCACCTTGCTGATGTGGCTCATACCCTTGGTGTCGGTCGTAGAGCTTTCGAGCATCGCCGGATGGCAATCTGTCAAGATATGAATGATGCGGTGAAAGTACTTTCTACTTCAGATCCACAACGAGTATTCACCCACTACCAGCAGCCTCGCAATCGACCTCTAGTATTTATGTTTTCTGGGCAAGGAACACAGTACGTAAATATGGCTAGAGATATCTACGATAGTGAGCCAACTTTTACACTTGCAGTTGATCGTTGCTGTGAACTGCTGCAACCACATCTAGGTTTTGATCTACGTCATATACTGTATCCAAATGAGACACAGAACGCCAAAGCAACGGAGAAACTCCAACAAACATCTGTTGCCCAGCCAGCACTGTTTGTCATTGAGTACGCCCTAGCTCAATTGTGGATGGCATGGGGTATACAGCCAGAGGCAATGATTGGTCATAGTATCGGGGAGTATGTGGCTGCTACTTTAGCAGGAGTTTTCTCATTAGAAGACGCCTTAGCGCTAGTCGCAATTCGAGGACGACTGATACAGCAACTTCCCAGTGGGGAAATGCTCTCTGTGCAACTTCCCGAACAAGAGGTACAACCCCTGCTAGATAGAGAACTGTCTTTAGCCGCAAGCAATGGGCCTTCGTACTGTGTGGTTTCTGGTGTAACTGAAGCAATTAATAGATTACAACAGCAGCTAGAAGCCAAAGGTGTAGCCTGTCGGAAGTTGCATACTTCCCATGCCTTTCATTCTCACTTAATGGAGCCAATTCTCCAGCCATTTACAGAGCAATTACAAAAACTCCAGCTTCATCCTCCAAAAATTGTGTTTGTGTCTAATGTCAGTGGCACTTGGATCTCTGTAGCTCAAGCAACAGACTCCAAATATTGGGTAAAGCACTTACGGCAGACAGTGCGCTTTAGCGAAGGAATGACTGAGTTGCTCAAAACACCAGAGCGGATCTTTTTAGAGGTAGGACCTGGAAGGACTTTAAGTACTTTTGTCAAGCAACATCACAAAGATCAATTGGTGGTACTGACTTCAATCCGTCATCCACAAGAGCAACAGTCGGATGTAGCATTTTTACTTAACTCTTTGGGACAACTCTGGCTATTTGGTGTCAAAGTAGACTGGTGTGGTTTTTATGCTAACGAGCAACGCGATCATATTCCATTGCCGACCTATCCATTTGAGCGCCAACGTTACTGGATTGAAGTACAAAAACAGCTACGTTTAGGAGGACAATCTCAACCAAGACCAACCGCAACTGAGTTGATAAAATTTGTCGTAGAAGCTTGCAGGGTAAAGGCTCGTGCTAGCAGCGCCACACTCGACGAGCAAACCTATTTGCTGAATAAAGAATGTTTGGATCGTTTGTGTGCTGCCTATATAAACCTTGCTCTCCAGCGTTTAGGTGCTTTTAGCAACTCCAATGAGCAGTATTCTTTAGAGGAGTTGTGTGAGCAATTTCAGATTATTCCTCGCTATCGGCAATTGTTGTGTCGTTTTTTAGATGTACTCGTAGAGCAAGGTTATCTGCAACAAAAACAAAAATTATTTACAAACCTTGTTCCTTGTTCCACAGACTCTATTAATACTCTGAGAGAAGAAGTTAAAGTTAGATGCACAGATACACTGCATATTCTACATATCGTCCAGGAATGTGGCGAGAATCTGTCATCTGTACTGATTGGCGAAAAAGAACCGTTGGAGTTGTACTTTGCCGTCAAAGACAACAAACCTGAAATTGCAAATTCAGAATTGCCTTTAAATACCCATTTAAAAGGGATCATGCGAGCAAGCATGGAACAGGTAGTAAAATTATTACCACCAGATGTAAATCTGAGAATTCTAGAAATTGGTGGTGGACAGGGTATTGCGACGACAGAATTGCTCCCTGTATTGCCCTCTGAACGCACCAACTACACTTTTACAGATGTAGGGGGTTTGTTTTTGAATCAAGCTAGACAGCAGTTTAGCGTTTATCCGTTTGTTGAATATCATTTTCTAGATATTGAAAAACCGCCAACTGCACAAGGGTTCAACAACCACAGCTTTGATGTGGTAGTAGCCGTTAATGTGTTGCACGTAACCCGGAACATGACAAAAACCTTGGAGCATGTGCGATCGCTATTGGCTCCTGGAGGATTCTTGCTATTGTGGGAGATCACTCAACCACAATTAAACTTTGATCTCACTGATGGTCTGTTAATGAATCCGTTAGAGGATGAAGGACGCAGCCGTGGTAATCCATTTTTGTCGCAGGAGCAATGGCAGGATGCACTACGTTCTCATGGGTTCGTTGCGGTAGAAGCTGTCTCGCAAACTGAAGCTTTCGGCGAACAGATTTTGGTAGCTCAGACTGCTGTGTCAGAAACTGACTCAGTACCTACAGCATTTAGCGTCACCTTGAAACAAAAAGATGCTAGCGAAAAGTACCAAGACTTATTGGCTAAAAAGTCAGATATTACTGACTGGTTTTACATTCCTTCTTGGAAACGTACCATGCCACCGCAGCCTTTTCAACCTGGACTTGGGGGAACAGGATGCTGGTTAGTGTTTGTGGATGAGTACGGCTTGGGTGAAAGGTTGGTAAAACAATTAGTACTTGAGAACCAAGATGTTATTACCGTTAAACTTGGAGAGCAATTTCAGCAAAGTAGCGAATATCCTCAATGCACATATACGATTAACCCTAAAAAAGAAGATGACTACAATACCCTGCTCAGAGAACTTCGGACTCTAGGTAAAATTCCAAAAAGGATTGTTCATCTGTGGAGTGTGACACCAAATAGTTACACAAACTCAGCAATTGAAGCTTTAGGCTGGTCGAGTTTATTATTTTTGGGGCAGGCGATCGCAAAAAATAATCAGACAGATGCTTTAGAAATTAGCATTATCTCCAACAATTTACAGGAAGTAACAGGTTCAGAAATACTGTGTCCAGAAAAGGCACTAGTTCTCGGAACTTGTAAGGTTATGCCACTGGAATATCCAAATATAACCTGTCGCAGTATTGATGTTGTAGTTTCTGTAGAAAGTGGACAAGAAGAACAACTCATCACAGCGCTAATAGCAGAACTGGTGACCCCCACATCCGAGCAGATTATTGCTTACCGTGGGCGTAATCGCTGGGTACAAGATTTTGAACCTGTTCAACTACATCAAAGAAATTTCCATCTCAGAGAAAAGGGAGTATATCTAATCACTGGTGGATTAGGAGGTGTCGGTCTGCTGTTGGCAGAATATCTAGCACAGACCGTACAGGCAAAACTGATATTAGTGGGGCGTTCAGCTTTTCCCGACCAAGATGAGTGGTCTGAATGGTTATCAACTTATGACCAACAGGATAGGGTCAGCCAAAAGATCCAAAAATTGCAGGCGATGAAAACATTAGGTGCAGAGGTAATGGTAGTTAGCGGCGATGTTACCAACCTTGACCAGATGTCAGCAGTGCTTAAAAAGGTTAATCAGCGATTTGGTGAGATTCATGGAGTAATTCATGCAGCCGCAGTCTACGGGGGAGGAATGATACAACTCACCACAAAAGAAGCTGTAGCAAGTTCTATAGCACCGAAAGTACAAGGAACACGAGTACTTGAAACTCTCTTCCAGCAAAGCCAGCTAGACTTCTTTATACTTTGCTCATCACTAAGTTCGTTTGTTGGCGCACCTGGAATGGTAGATTATACTGCTGCAAATGCCTTCCTAGACACCTTCGCTCACTACAGTGCATCTAAATATGAGACATGGAAATTCATTAAGTCTATCAACTGGGATAGGTGGAACAGTGTAGGAATGGCAGTCGCTGTTGAAGCACGACATCAGGAAGTCACAGGAGAAGAGTTGACAGGAGGAATGACCTCTTTTGAAGGCATTGAAGCGTTTAAACGTATTTTATGTAGTAGCACAGTTTCTCAGGTTATCGTCTCAACACAAGATTTTCCCAGCCACCTAATTAAGCCAAAAGAATCTACTCAGTCCTTAGACGAAAAATTAGCCCAGTTGAGTCAATCTAAACCAACTCATCCCCGCCCTAATTTGGCGAATGCTTATGTTGCTCCTGGCAATGAAATTGAGCGAACCCTTGCTGAAGTTTGGCAACAACTTATGAGTATTGAACAGGTGGGTATTCACGACAACTTTTTTGAGTTAGGAGGAGACTCTTTATTTGCTACTCAATTAGTTTCTCAACTGTGCAAAATTTTCCAAATAGAACTTCCTTATGCAAGCTTCTTTGACAGCCCAAATATAGCTGAGTTAGCTGAAGTTATTATCTCCAAACTGACTGAGCAGATAAATTCACAAGAATTGGCTCAAGCTTTAGCAGATATGGAACAACTATCAGAAGATGAGGTGCAGGCAATAATTGCTTTGCAAAACTAAGTAATTTATTAGACTTTATCTAATTATGCAATTACTCTATTATTTTTCTAACCCTCTTGGATTTAGTCTGATCGCAATTACGTTGTTTTTTGTTACAGGTTTAGTGATCTATGTGCTGAAAATCTTGTGGCAAAAAAATAAATGTCAGCTATTATGGACGCCGATTGATTCTGTTGAGTATCGCAGTAACCTTTCGTATGATGAATTTATCCTTGAGTATGCGTCTGTTGGTAAACCTGTTATCATCGCTGACGCAATGAAAGACTTAAAAATCTCAACCAAATGGAACTTTGATTTTTTCAGGTCAGAGTGCGGGTCAATCGAGGCCATAGTCAAAGAAAACAGTTCGGAGATTCACTCATTTATGACTGTTGCTGATTACTTAGATTACATAACTACCCGTGAAAGCAACCAATATCTGTATATCGCCGATTGGAATATTTGTAATTATCCTCAGCTTTTTAATGACTACAAAGCTCCTGTTTATTTCCCAGATTGGTCAAAAGGGCTACCCAACAAGTTTATAGAAAAATATCAATTCCCTAATGCTAATATTTTTATAGGCCATAAAGATACATCGATAGGTTTTCACAAAGATCAATACAATGCATCTGCATGGATAGGGGTAATTTGTGGATGCAAACAAATTGTCTTGTTTACACCTGACCAAGAAGAACTTTTTTATAAGGGTAAAGTTGATGTCTTTAACCCAGATTTAGAAAAGTTTCCGCTGTATGCAAAGGCCAACCCAGTAGAAGCCATATTAAGACCAGGAGAAGCTATGTACATACCATCGGGTTGGTGGCATCAAGTGAAAAATCTCGAAGATACCATTGCAATTGGAAGCCTCTTGATAAATAGATGTAATTCAGAACTAGTTTTCCAAACTCTTCGTGAGCTAAGTCCAATAAAAGGTCGTCTTTTTCCCTTAATTTTTAAATTTCCGTGGTTGGGCAAACTTTTCTTTTCTATCGGTTTAATTTAAAGTTTTTATTAAACTACTGAATTACAAGCGACAGTTGTTAAAAAATATTTGTAAAACAGATTACATTATGCACCCCAATTCAACAAAAACTATGTTATTTCTTTCATTGTTGAAAGTAGTAAAATTTTTATATCCAAAAGGAAAAATTTATCGTGTTGAAGAAATAATTAAGTTAATGACCAGACCACTGAATTCAAATAGTAATAAAATCAGATTTGTCTATCCTGATATTACTCATAAACCCTGGTACGAATCTCATGATTATGATACTTTAAATTTTGTGTCAGAAACACTAAAAAAAGGACTCTATGATATAGAAAATGAGTGCTTGAGTTATTTATCATCTGTCTGGGCATAATATTATTTCAAAACACAAGCCAAGTGAAATATTTGGAGAATCATTCAAGGATAAAGATGAAAGCTGGAAATATAATTTAATTTGGAGACAGGGTAAATTTACAGAAGCCGCTTTGTCTCTTTTTCCCAAGACAGTAAATATTGTGACCAAGCTGACACCTTTTATATATCCTTTAGCTGGAGAAGTGGCACTTTTTATCATGGAACCTGGAGTTGTCATACCACCACATGCTGATTCTGAAATAAATCTTTCTATCAACTGTCATTTTGGAATAAAAACCCCAGATGGTTGTAGTATAAAAGTTGGAGGTGAAACACGAAGCTGGACTAAAGGAGAGACTTTATTCTTTGACAATAGTTTTACGCATGAAGCTTGGAATAAAAGTCAAGAAAATAGAGTAGTTTTAATGTTAGATATCTATCATCCTGAACTGACAAAAATTGAAAAGACCTTATTCAAATTAGCAATCAAGGATTTCAATTTACTAGGAATAGAAGGTGGATACAACCAAATACAAGATTCACAGAACTTAAATCAATTATTAAAAAATTTCAAATAACTTTATCATTAGACCTGATATGACTATAGAATCTATTGCTTTTTTAGAAATTATTAAGTTGAGCTTTGTCTTAATTACATTGTTTGTTGCCATACGCCTAAGCGTTTATCTCCTTAAGAGGATGTGGCAAAAGAAAAAATACAAGTTGATATGGACACCCATTGATTTTATTGAGCGTCGTAGTAACCTCTCATATGATGAGTTTGTCAAAGAGTATGTATCTGTTGGCAAACCTGTTATCATCACTGACGTGATGCAAGACTGGAAAGCATTAAAAAAGTGGACTTTGGATTTCTTCAAATCACAGTACGGCTCAATTGAGTACCTTGTAAAAGACGACAAAAAGCAAGAGCGGGGTATCATGAGTATTGCTGATTATATTGACTACATGAATGTCAATGATGGTGAAGATCGTCTATACCTAGCTAATTGGGTAGTTTCTTATTACCCTGAACTTTTAGAAGACTACAAAGAACCTGTTTACTTTCCTAATTGGTTTCAAAAGCTGCCAAGAAAAGTTTTACAAAAATACGAATATGACAACCCAGAAATATTTATAGGTTATAAGGGTACATCGGTCGGTCTTCACAAAGACCCTAGTAGTTGTGCCGCTTGGTTGGGACTTATTTCGGGACGTAAAAAAATTATTTTCTTTACACCAGAGCAAGAAAATTTTTTGCATGATGGTAAAGTTGATGCTTTCAATCCTAATTTAGAAAATTTTCCACTCTACACTAAAGCAAAGCCAGTGGAAGTCATACTTGAACCAGGAGAAATTATTTATATTCCACCAGATTGGTGGCATCAAGTAGAGAACCTAGAAAATAGCATTGGAATGGGAAATCTTTTTGTGAATGAATGGAACTCAGAATTAGTGTTTCAATCTTTTGCTGAACAGAATTTTATCAAAGGTTCTCTTTTACCATTAATTTTGGAGTTTCCTTGGTTAAGTAAATTTGTGCTTGCTGTTGGTTTACTTTAAATTCAATACTTTTCAAACAATTAGCACTTTCACATTTATTTAGATATTGGTTTGTGTAAATGAGTGACCTTTCCCAAAAAATTGCTGCCCTGACTCCAGGAAAACGTCAACTTCTCCTGCAAAGGCTTCATAACAAAAAAGGGGGGGTTTCGTTGCGATCGCAAATAGTTCCTCAAAGTCGAGAATTAAACTCATTTCCTCTATCTTTTGCCCAGCAGAGGTTGTGGTTCCTCGACCAGTTACAACCTGGCAATAGCGCCTACAACATCTCTGTGCCCATGCGTCTTGGAGGATGGCTGAATGTGGCGGCGCTGGAGCAAAGCTTCAAAGAAGTTGTGAAACGTCATGAAGTTTTAAGAACTACATTCACAGTGGTTGATGGACAACCTCTCCAAGTTATTGCTTCGAGTTTGAGGTTTACATTACCAGTAGTAGATTTACAAGAACTCCCTCAAAATCAGAGGGAGGCTGAAGTTCTGCGACTGGCAAGTGAGGAAGCCCAACAGCCATTTGACTTAGCCAGAGGGCCTTTGTTGCGAGTTACTCTACTGCAACTGGCGGCGGCAGAATATGCATTATTATTGACGATGCATCACATTGTCGCGGATGGCTGGGGTATAGGTGTGCTGATTGGTGAGATCGCAGATTTGTACAAAGCTTTCTCTGCTGGCAAACCATCACCGCTTGTAGAACTATCCATTCAATATGCAGATTTTGCTGTTTGGCAACGACAGTGGTTACAGGGACAACTAGAAACTCAACTTGCTTACTGGCAGCAGCAATTAGGCGGTATACCTGTTGTGGAACTCCCTAGCGTTAGCGAAGCTCGCTGTAGGCATCGCCCCCACTCAACAATTCAGACTTTCTCCGGAGCAAGGGAAGCCCTAGTATTACCTAAAACCTTATCAGAGAAGCTCAAAACTCTGAATCAGAGGCAAGGCATCACATTATTTATGGTACTGCTGGCAGCATTTGCGACTTTACTGCACTGGTACACCGATCAAGAAGATATTGTTGTCGGTACTGATATTGCTAACCGCAATCAAGCCGAAACTAAAGAATTGATTGGTTTCTTTGCTAACCAGTTAGTATTACGTACAGATTTATCAAAAAATCCTACTTTTCTAGAATTCTTAGAACGAGTCCGCAAAATGACTCTGGAAGCTTATGCTCACCAAGATTTGCCCTTCGACAAATTAGTAGATGCATTAAATCCGAAACGGGAGTTGAATCGCACACCGCTATTTCAAGTCAAACTTGTTTTAGAAAATACTCAAACTCCATCTTTAGAACTTCCAGGTTTAACTATCAGCCCATTAAAAGTCGAAAAAAAAACAGTGCAGTTTGACTTGCTATTGGAGTTGGAAGAGACAGATCGGGGACTATTTGGGATATGGGAATATAGCACTGACTTATTCGAGCGAGGCAGTATTGTTCGGTTATCAGAAAATTTTGCCACGCTTCTAGCTGAGATTGCTACACATCCAGAAGCTAAATTGAGCGAGTTAAAAGCAGTTCTAAATCAAGCAGATAAGCAACAGCATCTTGCTAAAGAACAAGTTTATCAAAATACTATTCAACAGAAATTAATAAACGTTAAGCGCAGAGCTAATACTAGACAATCAACATCAGGAGAGACAAATCATGACAAAAATTGAATCTCTAGGTTCTGTGAAACGTAAAGCTGTCAATATATCTCCAGAAGAATTAATCAAAACCGAATTTATCCAATCAGAAAATAACTTTCCTTTAGTCATCAAGCCTAATGTGAAAGGAGTGGATCTGCAAAACTGGGCAAAGAACAATGGAGAATTTTTGAAAACTGAATTATTACAATATGGAGCAATACTGTTTCGGGATTTTAAAGTAAAGTCAATAGAAGAATTTGAGCAAATCATCGCCGCGATTTGTCAAGAAGCAATGGAGTATCGTTATCGGGCATCTCCACGAACTCAAGTAGGTGGAAGAATTTATACTTCAACTGACTACCCTGCAGAGCAAAGTATTTTTCCTCACAATGAACACGCTTACTCTCCTACCTTTCCGTTGAAAATCTTCTTTTTTTGTATGAGTCCAGCAGCAGAGGGAGGAGAAACTCCAATTGGTTCTTGTCGAAAAGTTTTTGAGCGGATTCACCCAGATATACGCGATCGCTTCATTCAAAAGAAAGTCATGTATATGCGTAACTTTGGCGATGGATTTGGTCTTCCTTGGCAAACTGTATTTCAAACAACAGATAAAACTAAGGTAGAAGAGTACTGCAAAACCAATGGAATTGAGATTGAATGGAAAGCAGGCGATCGCTTAAGAACTCGCCAAGTTGGGCCAGCTATTCTCAAACATCCTCAAACAGGTGAAATGGTCTGGTTCAATCACGCAACTTTTTTCCACGTCTCCACATTAGAATCAACAATCCGCGATTCCTTATTGACAAATTTGCCAGAAGAAGACCTACCGACTAATACATATTATGGGGATGGTTCTGCAATCGAGCCATCAGTCTTAGCTGAACTACGAGCAGCTTATCAACAGGAAATGGTCACTTTTTCTTGGGAAAAAGGAGATGTATTGATGCTAGACAATATGTTATCAATACATGCTCGTCAGCCATTTGTCCCTCCCAGAAAAATTTTAGTCGGAATGGCCGAACCTTATACACCCCTAAGCATTTAATTAATATAGAGGTATAAATATGCAAGTAGAAAATATGGAGGGGTTTAGACTTTCACCTCAGCAAGAGCATCTCTGGTTACTACAACAAATTGATCAAAGTTGGGCTTATCGTAGCGATTGTGCAATTTTGATTGAAGGTAATATTAATATTAAGAAGTTAGAATTGGCATTGCAAGATATTGTTGATCGCCATGAGATTCTTCGCACCAGTTTTATATGTCTACCTGGAATGAATATTCCAGTGCAAGTAATTACAGATAGCAAAATAAGATTAGAAAAAAATCATGATATTAGTAATTTGAAGCCTCAAGAACAGGAGGCAAAAGTTGAATTAGTTTTTCAAGAATTAAAACAACAACTTTTTGATTTTGAAAAGGGTTTAAATTTATATACATCTCTAGTAACTATTTCATCAAAAAAATATTTATTATTTATCAGTTTGCCTGCTCTCTGTGCAGATAGCGTCAGCCTCAACTGTTTATTGCGACAACTGACTATTTCTTACTTAGGAAATTTGGACGAAGAATTATCTGAAGAGCCACTACAGTATGCAGATTTTTCGGAATGGCAAAATCAAATACTGGAAGCAGAGGAAACCCAAATAGGAAGAAAATATTGGCAACAGCAAGATTTATCTGCTGTTACACATCCCAAGTTATCTTATGAAAAACAGATATTTGAAAATCATAAATTCCAACCGAAATTAGTAAATTTAATTATTGCCCCGGAATTAATAGCTAATATTGAAGTATTAGCCGAGAAGTATAATACTTCTACTTCTATATTTTATCTAACTTGTTGGCTAGTTCTGCTCCAGAGACTGAGCGGACAATCAGAGATGATTGTTGCTACAGGAGTCGATGGCAGAAAATATGAAGAACTCAAAGGAGCATTAGGACTTTTTGCCAGATATTTACCACTTCATTGTAATTTAGAAGATAACTTTCGATTCAGTCAAATTTTGCAGCAACTTCATGAGTCTGTACAATCTATCTCCAAATGGCAGGAGTGTTTTACTTGGGAACAAATATTAGGAATAGATCCTAAATCAGATATTTTGCCTTTTGTACCTGTGGGCTTTGATTTTTCTGAAGAAAATACGAAGCATTGTGCAGGAAATCTATCATTTTGCATTCACAAGCTTTATACCTGCACTGAGCGTTTCAACATTAAACTCTCTTGTAGACGCAAGGATGATTTTTTAAATGCAGAGTTACATTATGATTCTAATCTATTTTCTGAACATGATATTGCCGATTTAGCAGAGCAGTTTCACAAGTTATTAGAAAGTGCTACGTATCATCCAGAAGCTGCAATCAGTGAATTAGAAATTTTAAGCGATCGCACCCGACATCAACTTCTAGTTGAGTTTAACCAAACACAGGCTGATTATCCTCAAGACAAGTGTATTCACCACTTATTTGAAGAACAAGTAGAGCGGACACCAAACAATATTGCCGTTACATTTTCTGGACAGAAACTTACTTACTATGAATTAAACGCTCGTGCCAATCAAATGGCTCACTACCTCCAAAGGTTAGGAGTTGGAAAAGAAGTACTAGTGGGAATTTGTGTAGAGCGATCGCTCGAAATGATTGTTGGTATCCTGGGCATTCTCAAAGCTGGTGGAGCTTATATTCCACTCGACCCTAATTATCCATCAGAGCGTTTAGCCTTCATATTAGAAGATACCAAAACACCAGTCTTCTTGACTCAGCAACGACTACTTTCGGTTTTACCAACCCACAACGCCCAAACAATTTGCTTGGATACAGCTTGGGAAATTATTGCTCAGGAGAGTCAAGAAAATCCCCCGATTAAAACGCATAGTGAAAACTTAGCTTATGTCATTTACACTTCTGGTTCTACAGGTAAACCTAAAGGAGTGCAGATTGCACATCGCCATTTAGTAAACTCTACGACTGCTCGAATTACTTACTATCAAGAACCTGTTAGCAGCTTCTTATTACTTTCTTCCTTTGCTTTCGATAGTTCTATAGCGGGTCTTTTTTGGACTATTTGTTCTGGAGGAATTCTTTGTCTTCCCCAAGAAGGGTTGCAATTGGACATCCCAAAACTATTAGAGTTAATCGTTCAAAATCATGTCTCGCATCTATTAAGCCTTCCATCTCTGTATACTATTTTATTGCAAGAGGCAAAACCTGAACACTTAATATCACTTCGCACCGTCATTGTTGCTGGTGAATCTTGTCCAGCAGAGTTAGTAGAACATCATTACCAATTGCCATCAAAACCATCTTTCTTTAATGAGTATGGGCCAACAGAAGGCACAGTTTGGAGCAGTGTATATCATTGTTGCTCTCAACAACTCAAAGGGCAAGTATCGATTGGTCAACCCATTGCTAATACGCAGATTTATTTACTTAACTCTCATTTGCAACCTGTTCCTGTTGGTGTTATCGGAGAAGTTTATATCAGTGGTGATGGTTTAGCTAGAGGCTATCTCAACCAAGCTGTCCTAACTAGCGAAAAGTTTATTCCTAACCCATTTAGCGATCGCCCAGGAATGCGCCTTTATAAAACGGGAGATTTAGCTCGTTATCTGAGCGACGGAAACATTGAATTTCTGGGAAGGCTTGACCAGCAGGTTAAAATCCGGGGTTATCGTATTGAACTGGGAGAGATTGAGGCGGTACTAAGTCAACATCCAGAGGTGCGGGAAGTTGTAGTTATAGCCCAAAAGGACGAACTTCAGGATATGCGCCTCGTGGCATATCTGGTTGCTAACCAGCAGCCAGTTTCTCTCATTAGTGAACTTCGCCGCTATTTATTGGATCAGTTGCCTGAATATATGGTACCGTCAGCCTTTGTTCTGCTTAAGGAAATGCCACTGTTACCTAATGGCAAGGTAGATCGTCGAGTGCTACCCGATCAGCCACAGCTGAATCTAGAAGAAAACTTTGTGGCTCCTGAGACTGAACTTGAACAAACTATTGCTATAATTTGGCAAGAAGCACTTCATGTCGAGAAAGTAGGTATTCATCAC
Organism: Nostoc sp.; assembly: GCF_036917515.1. Classification (GTDB taxonomy): domain Bacteria; phylum Cyanobacteriota; class Cyanobacteriia; order Cyanobacteriales; family Nostocaceae; genus Nostoc. Next base: position 109,048 of record NZ_JBALDE010000173.1, read on the forward strand.
AATTTTTTCGATCTTGGCGGTCATTCATTGCTGATGGTTCAGATACACAGCAAACTGTATCAAACTTTGAATAAAGATATATCAATTATTGAAATGTTTCAATATCCAACTATTAGTGCGTTAGCGAAACATTTAAGTCAACAGTTAGCAGAAAAACCTGATTTGCAACCAAGCGATGATTTAGTTAAGACTCGTAGAGAATCAAGGAAGCAACAAAGACAACTCCGACAAAAACATCAAGAAACAAGCCAGTAGGAGGAGGCTATGATGAATCAAATAAATGCATTTGATAGCCTCGATGAAATTGCGATTGTTGGCATGGCTGGTCGTTTTCCTAGAGCCAAAAATATCGAACAATTTTGGCAAAATCTCCGAGATGGTGTCGAGTCAATTTCTTTTTTTAGCGATCAAGAATTGTTGTCTTCTGGGATTGACCCAGCAACGCTAAGTCAACCTCAGTATGTAAAAGCAGGATCTGTATTAGAAGATATTGAGTTCTTTGACGCTGCATTTTTTGATTTTTCTGCGAAAGAAGCCCAAATCACTGACCCACAACACCGTTTATTCCTGGAATGTGCTTGGGAAGCTCTGGAAGGCGCTGGCTACGATTCTGAAATATATGCAGGTCGGATTGGTGTTTACGCTGGTGTCAGTCTAAACACTTATTTTTTATCGAAACTTTATACACAAACTCAAATTATAGAATCAGTGGGCAGTTACCGAATTTCGATTGGAAATAGTCCAGATTTTCTGCCTACATATATCTCATATAAATTAAACCTCAAGGGGCCAAGCATTAACGTCCAAACTGCCTGCTCTACTTCATTAGTTGCCGTTCATTTAGCTTGCCAAAGCTTACTGAATGGCGAAAGTGATATTGCTCTGGCAGGTGGTGTTTCGATCCAAGTGCCACACAAAACTGGTTATCGCTATCAGCAAGGGGGAATTATGTCTCCCGATGGACACTGCCGTGCTTTTGATGCCAAAGCCCAAGGAACTATTAGCGGCAACGGCGTAGGTATTGTAGTTCTCAAGCGATTAGAAGATGCTTTCGCCGATGGAGATTGTATTCATGCTGTGATTAAAGGTTCAGCTATTAACAATGATGGGTCTTTCAAAGTTGGTTTTACGGCTCCTAGCGTAGATGGGCAAGCAAAAGTAATTGCCGAGGCACTGGCAATGGCTAGGGTTGAATCTGAGACGATTAGCTATGTAGAGACTCATGGCACCGGTACAGTTTTAGGCGATCCCATTGAAATCGTCGCGCTGACACAAGCTTTTCGCCCCACAGATAAAAAGAACTTTTGTGCGATCGCTTCAGTAAAAACTAATATCGGACACCTAGATGCGGCAGCTGGTGTTGCTAGTTTAATCAAGACTGTTCTCGCACTCAAACACCAGCAGATACCACCCAGCTTACACTTTCAGCAGCCCAATCCCCAGATTGATTTTGCTAACAGCCCCTTTTATGTTAACCACAAGCTTTCAGAATGGAAGTCAAACAGTACTCCTCGCCGTGCGGGGGTTAGTTCCTTTGGAATTGGCGGTACCAATGCTCATGTGATTCTTGAAGAAGCTCCTACTGTTGAAACTTCTGGTTCTTCCCGCCCTTGGCAGCTATTGCTGCTCTCTGCTAAGACCAGTTCTGCACTAGAAACTGCAACAGAAAACTTAGTAAAGTACTTAAAGCAACATCCTGAACTTAACTTAGCCGATATTGCTTACACCCTGAAACTGGGTCGAAGGGGTTTTAGCGATCGCCGAATATTAGTTTGTCAAAACCTTAATGATGCAGTCACAGTCTTAGAAACGCCTGTTTCGGAACGGGTTTTCACCAAATTCACCGAACCTTCTGGACAACAAATTGCATTTATGTTTCCCGGACAGGGTGCCCAGTATGTGGACATGGGTAGAGAATTATATGAGACTGAGACAATTTTCCGCAAACAGGTTGATTACTGTTGTGAATTTCTCAAATCTTATCTGAGGTTAGACCTACGAACATTATTATATCGGCATCAGCATACACAAGCGGCAACACAGCAACTACAACAAACTCATATTACCCAAAGCGCAGTATTTGTAGTTGAGTACGCCTTGGCTCAGTTGTGGATGGCTTGGGGTATACGTCCTTCTGCAATGATTGGTCACAGCATTGGAGAATATGTCGCAGGCTGCATTGCTGGTGTGTTCTCCTTAGAAGACGCATTGCTACTCGTAGCCAAGCGAGGACAACTGATGCAGCAACTTCCATCGGGAACAATGATCGCTGTTTCACTACCAGAGCAAAAAATCCAACCCATGCTAGGGGAAAAACTCTCTCTAGCTGCAATTAACGCCCCAGGTATGTGTGTAGTTTCTGGATTAGAGCAAGCGGTTGATGATTTAGAAAACCGATTAGCCGAGCAAGGTGTAGACTATCGCCGTCTGCATACTTCCCATGCTTTTCATTCCCCAATGATGGACTCGATTCTGTTGCCATTCCAGGAACAGGTTAGCAAAATTAGCCTTAATTCTCCAAAAATTCCTTTTGTGTCTAACGTCACCGGCACTTGGATAACCCCAGCACAAGCAACAGACCCGAAATACTGGGCAAGACATTTACGCCAAACAGTACGCTTTAGCGAAGGGATCGCCGAATTGCTGCAACAGCCAAAGCGAATTCTTTTAGAGGTTGGCCCTGGACGGACATTAAGTACCTTAGCTAACAAGCAAAAAACAGTCCAGCAGGTAGTTCTTTCTTCACTAAGACATCCACAGCAGCAACAATCGGATGTGGCGTTTTTACTAAATACATTGGGCAGACTCTGGCTGGAGGGAATAAATGTGGATTGGTCAGAATTTTATGCCGATGAAGAACGTCATCGTATTCCCTTGCCAACATATCCTTTCGAGCGAAAAAGATACTGGATTGAGCCTATTTTAGCTAATGATGACAATCCATCGCCTAAAAAGGAAATTTCTGTGTCTCAACCACAAGATGTCATAACCAACTCAATCAAAGCTCCAGATACGCAAGCAGTCAACCAAAAAGACGAGAAACCCATAGCAAATACAGCCATTGAACAGATCATTTCACAGCATCTTCAGGTGATGTCTAAACTGGTAGACTTATTACCAAAAGGAAGTTTGCCCAGAGAAGTTTTGCCTTCATTGGAAGCTATCCAACCTCTTCATCCAGATGGGCAGATTGCTCAAACCTCAATTAATGGTGCGTTTAGTGTAAATCACTCTACATCTACTAACGCAGACTCTGAGCAACAAATCAAAGACCAAAAAATTGCTCCTACACCCAAAGTTCCTTCCCAACAGATCGAGAAAGAATCGATGGTGTTGAGTCTCCGCCAGCAGAAACATTTGGATGCGTTAATTGCACGTTTTGTCAAGCGTACTCAAGAATCCAAAAGACTCACTCAAGCTTATCGTTCTTGCCATGCCAATAGTAGGGCAGTATCAGGGTTCTTTCCCTTTATTAAGGAAATGATATATCCAATCCATGCAGAGCGTGGAGAGGGTGCTAGACTCTGGGATGTGGATGGCAACGAATATGTAGACATTTCAATGGGGTTTGGTACGCTTTTATTTGGTCATTCGCCATCTTTTGCGATCGCAGCCATCCAAGAGCAGAGCAAGCAAGGGATACTAAATGGCCCACAATCGCGTCATGCAGGTCAGCTAGCTGAATTAATTTGCGAGTTAACAGGTGCAGAACGGACAGCTTTTTGTAACGATGGCACAGAAGCAGTGATGGGGGCAGTACGCATAGCACGTTCTGTTACAGGACGCTCAAAAATTGCTTTATTTGCTGGTTCTTATCACGGCGGTTCTGACGGAGTTTTGGTCAAAGGAATAACAACCAACGACGGAACGCTGCGTTCTGTCCCGATAACGTCAGGTATTCCATCATACTTGGCTGAGGATGTGATGGTGCTGGAGTATGGTACTCCCGAATCTCTGAATATTCTTAAAGACCATGCTCATAACTTAGCAGCAATTTTAGTTGAGCCGATACAAAGCAGTCGACCAGATTTGCAGCCCAAAGAGTTTCTATTTCAGTTAAGACAATTAACTCAAGAAACTGGAACTGTTTTAATTTTCGATGAGGTGGTTACTGGTTTTCGGATGCACCCAGGCGGCATTCAAGCTTTATGGGATATTCAAGCAGATATCACGACTTATGGTAAAGCTGTTGCTGCTGGCATCCCTATTGGGGTAGTGGCTGGCAAAGCTGCTTTCATGGATGCATTGGACGGAGGTATGTGGAACTATGGAGATGAGTCTTACCCCCAGGTGAAAACAACTTTTTTCGCTGGTACTTTTTTCAAGCATCCTCTGGTTATGGCTGTCGCCTGGGCTGCACTCAATCACATCAAGAACAGTGGTTCCAAACTTCAGGAGGAGTTAAATCAACGGACAACACAATTAGTCGAAACTCTCAATAGTTACTTTGAACAAAAGCAAGTACCGATTCAAGTCGTTAATTTTGGCTCTCTCTTCCGTTTTAATTGCCAGACTCAACTTAGTAATTTACTTTTCTATCACTTGCTTGCAAAAGGGATTTATGTCTGGGAAGGACGCACCCTTTATCTATCTACCGCTCATACAGATGAAGATATTGAACAGGTGATTTTGGCGGTAAAGGAAAGTGTAGTTGAAATGCAAGAAGGGGGATTTTTTCCATCTGAACAGATTTCAAAAAATGGCAAACAGATGATGAGCAATCCAACTTTGACAGGCTCATCCTTAAACTTAGTTACTGAATCTCTCTCGGTTACTTCAAACGCAAAGTCTGCTGATGATTTGTTTGAAACCCTGGTTGAGCAAATGCCTGATGCTTTGGAGAATACCTATACCGCTTCCCGTAAAAAGCTTGAGAAAACTATTGCTGACATTTGGCAAGAACTCTTTGGTTTTGACAACGTGAACATTCATGACAATTTCTTTGAGTTAGGAGGTGATTCTCTAACAGCTCTTCAAGCTATTTCTTTGTTAAATAAAAAATTAGACGTTGACATTCCTATAGAGAGTATTTACGAAGCACCAACCATTAACTCCCTTGCGAATATTATATGCCCTGAACAGAATGAAATACTTTCTGCTAAACAAAGTATTTCCCGTGGTCAAAGACGAAGGGAGAAAAGAAGTGAAAGATAGTAATATATATAAAATAAAAAATAGTACTTAATAATTAATAATTAATAAAAATATAAAATAAGATGAACAAATTAGAAAAAAATTATGACGTAGATGAGGCAGATGTAGCTGTTATTGGTATATCTGGACGGTTTCCTAAAGCAGAGAATCTTGAGCAGTTTTGGCAGAATCTGCGAGACGGAGTAGAATCAATTTCATTTTTTTCTGCTCAAGAATTAGAATCTGCGGGTATAGACTCTACTACGCTCAGTGACCCCAACTATGTAAAAGCAGCAGTTCCACTAGAACATATAGATTTGTTTGATGCGTCATTCTTCGGCTATAACCCTAGAGACGCTGAAATTATGGACCCCCAACACCGCATTTTTTTAGAATGTGCGTATGGTGCGCTTGAAAATGCTGGCTATGACCCCCAAAGATACTCTGGTTCAATAGGGGTTTACGCTGGTTCAACTATAAGTAATTATTTGTTCAATCTTTATTCAAACCCTAATATTAGAGAATTAGCGAGTGATGTAGAAATTAGTCTGGGAAATCATCCCGATTATCTTCCCATGCGCGTCTCTTTCAAATTAAATTTAACTGGGCCAAGTTATGCAGTCCAAACTTCCTGTTCTACTTCTTTAGTTGCTGTCCACGTTGCTTGTCAAAGCTTGCTCAATTACGAATGTGATATGGCCTTGGCAGGTGGCATTTCGATATTGGATATGCAACCAAAAAGTGGCTATCTCTATCAAGAAGATGGGGTTTTGTCTCCTGATGGACACTGCCGCGCCTTTGATGCTAGAGCAAAGGGAACTATTTTCGGTAGCGGTGTAGGAATTGTGGTTCTCAAGAGGTTAAAAGATGCTCTTGCTGATGGCGATCGCATTCATGCAATAATTAAAGGCTCTGCCGTCAACAATGACGGTTCTTTGAAAGCTGGATTCACAGCTCCTAGCGTAGAAGGTCAAACGGAGGTGATTGCAGAAGCCATAGCCGCTGCTGGGGTAGAAGCCGAGACTATCACTTACCTAGAAGCACATGGGACAGGAACACCATTGGGCGATCCTATAGAAATTAAAGCTCTGACAAAAGCTTTTCGTACCAGTACACTCAAGCGCGGCTTCTGTGCTATTGGTTCAGTGAAAACCAATGTTGGGCATTTGGATGCGGCTGCCGGTATTGCGGGCTTAATTAAGACGATTCTGGCTCTCAAACACGAACAAATACCACCTAGCTTACATTGTGAGCAGCCCAATCCCCAGATCGACTTTGCCAACAGTCCCTTCTATGTTAATACCACACTGGCGGAATGGAAATCGGGCAGAATTCCTCGCCGAGCTGGAATTACTTCTCTTGGTTTTGGTGGAACCAACGCTCATCTGATTGTAGAAGAGGCTCCTCTGATTGCAGCCTCTAACGTTGGGCGAACCCATAAGTTGTTAATGGTGTCTGCAAAAACCAGTTCTGCTTTAGAAACCGCCACAGTAAATCTAACAAATCATCTCAAGCAGCATCTTGATTTGAACCTAGCTGATGTGGCTTACACTCTCCAGGTTGGTCGTCAGACTTTCAACCATCGCCGGATACTGGTGTGTCATGATATTGATGATGCAGTCGAGGCACTGCATACTTTGGAAGCTCAACAAGTTTTCACCCACTACCAACAGCCTTGTAATCGACCTGTCGTATTTATGTTTCCTGGACAGGGAGCGCAGTATGTAAATATGGCTCAGGAATTGTACCAGAGCGAACCAATATTTACTGAGGAAGTTGATCGCTGCTGCCTGATTCTAAAACCTCACTTAGGGTTAGATTTACGAGATATTCTTTATCCAAGCGAAATCCAAACCCAAACAGCTACACAACAATTAACACAAACTTCTATTAGCCAAAGTGCGCTATTTGTCATTGAGTACGCTTTGTCCAAATTGTGGATGGCTTGGGGTGTGCTACCAGAAGCAATGATTGGTCACAGCATAGGGGAATATGTGGCAGCAACTCTTTCCGGGGTTTTCTCCCTCAAAGATGCTTTAGCGCTAGTAGCAGCTAGAGGACTACTGATGCAGCAAGTTCCAACAGGTACTATGCTCTCCGTTCAACTTTCTGAACAAGAAGTGCAACCCCTGCTCCCAAAAGAGCTTTCTCTTGCGGGAATCAATAGTCCTTCCTTATGTGTTGTTTCTGGTTCGACAGATGTCATCGATAAATTGCAGCAGCAACTACAAAAGAAAGATGTAGGCTGTCGAAAGCTGTATACGTCCCACGCCTTTCATTCTCAGATGATGGATTCCATCATTGAGCCATTTACAAGGTTATTACAAAAAGTCAAGCGAAATCCACCTCAAATTCCATTTATTTCCAACGTAAGTGGCACTTGGATTACCACAGCACAAGCAACAGACCCTCACTATTGGGCAAGGCATCTACGGCAAACTGTGCGCTTTGGCGAAGGGATGACTGAATTACTTAAAGAACCAGAGCGAATCTTGCTAGAGGTTGGCCCAGGGCGGACATTAAGTACCTTCGCCAAACAGCATTATAATTTGGAACCTGTGGTGCTGACTTCAATCCGCCATCCCCAGCAGCAACAGTCAGATGTAGCATTTCTACTCAATACTTTGGGTCGCCTCTGGCTTTTCGGAGTTCAAGTAGACTGGTCTGGCTTTTACGTCAACGAACAGCGTCATCGCATCCCTCTACCAACATATCCATTTGAGCGTCAGCGTTACTGGATTTCACCACAAGCACAGCCACGTGATGTCCGCGCTACGGAAGTGTCATTGAGTAAAAAACCGGATATCGCCGACTGGTTTTACCTACCTTTTTGGAAGCAATCTGCACCTCCAGAGTTACTCGGTACAGGAGACTTAGGAGAGCAAAATTCTTGCACGCTTGTGTTTACCGATGAGTGCGGCTTGGGTTTTCAAATGGTAAAAAAACTGCAACAGCAGGGACAAGATGCGATCGCAATCAAGATCGGATCAGAATTCTTCAAACTAAGCGAATGCCTATATACCCTCAATCCTCGACAAAGTAATGATTACGATGCCTTGCTCAATGAACTCATAGCACAAAACAAGATTCCTAAGACAATTATTCATTTATGGAATGTCACACCAAACTACCGTGCAGAATCAGAACTTGAGTGGTTTGACAGCGCTCAATATTTGGGATTTTACAGCCTGTTGTTTCTCACCCAGGCACTTGGAAAACAGAATTGGACTGATAAGTTTCAAATCACAGTTGTCTCCAACAACATACAGTCAGTAACAGCAGAAGAAATGTTGTGCCCAGAGAAAGCGACTGTACTTGGGTCTGTTAAAGTCATTCCTCAAGAATACTCAAACATTAGTTGTCGTAGCATTGATGTTGCTCTTCCAAAGCCAGCAAGTTGGCAAGAGGAAAAACTTGTAGATTATTTGCTGGACGAGCTACAAATTAAATCCCCTGAGTTTTTTATAGCCTACCGTGGTCTGAATCGTTGGGTGCAAACTTTTGAGCCAGTGCGATTGTCAGAAGCTAAGGGAAAAACATCAAGATTACGCAACGGCGGAGTCTACTTAATTGCTGAGGGTCTAGGAAATATTGGACTGATACTAGCGGAGTCTCTAGCTCAGACAGTGCAGGCAAAACTGGTGTTGATTGGACAGAAGAATCTTCCCCAAAAAGATGAGTGGTTTGGGTGGCTGGAAACTCATGATAATCAAGATGAGGTGAGCCGCAAAATCAGGAAACTGCAAGCTTTAGAGGAGTTAGGAGCCGAGGTTTTAGTTTTGAGGGCAGATGTGACCAACTTTGAACAGATGCAAAGAGCGATCGCCTCTGTCACGGAGCATTTTGGCGACATACATGGTGTTATTTACGCACCAGAGATTGTCAACGACAACTCACAAAAATCTGTTCAAGAAATTTCTCAAACTGATTGCCAGTATCACTTGAAATCAAAAGCTAATGGACTATTCGTACTAGAAAAAATTTTGCAGGGGAGAAAGCTTGATTTTTCTCTGTTGATATCTTCTTTATCATCCATTTTGGGAGGATTAAGATATATCGCTTATTCAGCAGCAAACATCTTTGTAGATATTTTTGCTCAAAAACAAAATCAAACAAATCCTGTCCCCTGGATTAGTGTTAATTGTGTAGGCATAGCCCTTCGTAGACATCGCTGGCAACTTGGAGAAGAAAACACAGCTAGAACAATATTATCTGAATTATTTATCACACCAGAAGAAGGTATAAAAGCTTTTCAACGTATTTTCACAAGTGATAAAATAACTCAAGTTGTTCTCTCCACAGGAGATTTACAAGCTAGGTTCGACCAATGGTTGAACCTAGAATCTTTAGATGATGTTGAGCAGACCTCTTTTGCTGGGGACATAAAAGAGAAATTAGCTTCAAGAAGTCTTGCCAGAATACTCCATCCCCGTCCCAATCTAGGAAATGATTATGTGGCTCCTCGCACTCATATTGAACAAACACTTGCTAATATCTGGCAAGAAATTCTTTGCATTGAAAGCTTAGGCATCAACGATGACTTTTTTGAGCTTGGGGGACACTCGCTATTAGCTGTACACCTAATAGCAAAAATTAATAAACAGTTTGGTAAAAATATTCAATTATCTGCCATTTTTCAGAGTCCAACTATCAAACAGTTAGCAAATACTCTGCACGAGCAAGCTAATTATCAAACCTCGTCCCCCTTAGTCGCAATTCAACCTCAGGGTTCCAAGCCACCTCTGTTTTTTGTGCATCCAGTAGGTGGGAATATTCTCTGTTACTACGAATTGTCACTTCATTTGGATTCAGATCAACCATTCTACGGGCTGCAAGCACTAGGTTTGAATGGGGAATGTGAACCTTATACCCGAATAGAAGATATGGCAGCTAAGTATATTGAAGCACTACGCGAGATTCAGCCGAATGGGCCATATTTTCTTGGAGGTTGGTCTATGGGGGGCGTTGTAGCTTTTGAAATGGCAACTCAGTTACTAAGAAATGGTGAGCAAGTTGACATGCTTGCTATGCTAGACAGCCCAGCACCAGTTAACAGCGAACAAATTGCAGAGATTGATGACTACAACGATGTCAAAATATTAGTCGATTTTGCCACAGATATGGCACAGTCTGCTGGGAAAAACCTATCGGGTTCGGTTGAGCAACTTCAAGGACTGACGCTAGACGAGCAATTGAACTATTTTTTAGAGCAAGCAAGGATAGCTAACCTCTTGCCTTTGGATTTTGAACTAGAACAGCTTCGTTATCTTCTGAATGTTTTTAAGAGTAACGTACTAGCTCTACAAAGCTATACACCACAAGTTTATCCAAACAAAATTATATACTTTCAAGCTAATGATGAAGTATCTAATGAATTTTCTAATCCAACTTTAATTTGGGGTGGACTTTCAAGCGAGCCAATAGAGATTATTACTATCCCTAGCAATCATTATACAATCATTACCAAGCCTCATATCCAAATGATTTTAAAGCATTTGAATGTTTTTATGAATCAGATTTAAAATGAACAGAATGAATTATTAATAAAAATATAAATATTAGTTAAATATTAAATAATAAGTATTAAATTATATTTCATTAAATGGGTTTTAAACGCAAAAAATTATTATTAAAGATTTATGGTAAATTAAAAAAATGATTTTTACAACATGTTAAATATATTTTAGTCTGGAAGTGATATCTAGATTACCAAAACAAATATAAATTCCCTAAATAATCGGAGAAATGAATGATATGATCGGGAAAATCGAGCCACTAGGCACTAGCACAGGAAAAATACTATATAGTAGTAGTCATTGCCAAAATATTCTTGACCTCTCCGTAGCAGAGACTATAGAGATATTCAAGTCATCTGGAGTTATTCTATTTCGAGGTTTTGGGGTAACTCCCAAGCAGATGAAAGAATTTTCAGAACAATTTAGTGGGAAACATATTATAGATTTTACAAAAGTCAGCATTGATTCTGACAAGTTTGTTAATTTTGTAGATGGCGGGATGGATGGTCTTATTCCTCATTGCGAAAATTCTTGTTTTCCCTTTCGACCTGATGTTATTTGGTTTTGCTGTACTGTACCAGCCGAACAAGAAGGCGAAACTTTATTCTGGGATGGTGTCCGAGTGTGGGAGGAACTGAGTCAAGAATCGAAACAGTTATTTATTTCCAAGCAATTAAAGTTTTCTTATAAAAATATTCCGGTTGATATATTGAAAGGAATAATAGGTTTAGATGCTAATACTATAGATGATCTCAAGCAAAAATTAGACAGTCTTGATGGGATAAGTTATCAGTTTAATGATGATAAAACTGTTTCTATAGAATATACTTGCTCATCTGTAGTAAACAACAAATATAATCATCAAAATGCATTTGCCAATCACTTTTGGGTATATCAGAAAAAGACAGAAGAAGCAATTTTTGAAGACGGTTCAAGAGCTTCTGATGAAGTTGCTGATGAAATAGAAATAATTTTCGACAAGTTAACAGAAAAGATCCCGTGGGAAGCAGGTGATCTGGTAATGATGGATAATTCAAGATTTTTACACGGTCGTGGAGCATTTAACGATAAGCGACGACAAATTTTTACTACCCTAAGTAACCTGAAGTTTTGATCAATTGTTTCACATTTGACTTGCATATTAACGCGAGTAGATGATTATTTTTCATTAATTATGAAGCAAAGGAAAAACCTTTTATGTCTTCGTCTTCAGCAACTAGCTATAACAAATTTGATGAACCATTTGCCCGAATATATAACGAGACTTTAGGGCCAAGTTACAACAAAATAGCCTTCCCAACCTTGGAAAAATTACTATTACCTTACATTCCTGAAGGAGCGAATATTCTTGACCTCTGTTGTGGGACAGGGGAACTGTCACAATGGCTGCTAAATAAAGGTTATCAGGTAACTGGAATTGATCGCTCCCAGAGAATGTTGGAATATGCTCATCAGAATGCACCTAATTGCAAATTGATTCTTGGTGATGTGCGCTTCTTTGAATTGCCGCCTACTTTCCATGCAATTTCTTCAATGGGTTTGGGTTTCAATCACATTCTGAATTTGTCAGAATTAACAGGTACTTTCCATAATGTATACAGCGCACTTCATCGCAACGGTATATTTGTATTCGACTTACGTCTAGAAGAAGCATATAATTCTAATTTGAACGGTCGTGTACTAGGTGATATTAAAGATGAATATGCTTGGGCTATGAAAAATATTTATTATCCAGAAACTAAAGAATGTCAAGTTTTTGTAACAACTTTTCAATTAAGAGAAAGAGATTGCTGGAAGCGCCTAGATACTAGTTTTTCAGTCATTGGTTATTCTCAGGCTGAAGTCCAGTCAACTTTAGAAAATATCGGTTTTACAGAAGTTAGTGTATATGATTTTAAACTTGATTTAGCATTGATTGCAGAGGCTGATATGGTCTGCTTTGTTTGTCGTAAAACCAGCTAGAAAGTTAATATAACTTTATTTTAAGTAAAGAATTTTATCAGTACGTTCTTCTATAAAAATAAATGCTTACTGTTTGGAAAAAATCTTCTCCAATACTCCGTATTTTTCTGGTATGAAATATGTCAACTTTGGTAAAACTGGATTGAAAATTTCGCGATTATGCCTCGGGACTCTGAGTTACGGTAGTCCTCAATGGGAAGAATGGATACTTTCAGAAGAAGCGAGTCGTCCGTTTATCCAAAAAGCCCTAGAGTTGGGAATTAATTTCTTTGACACTGCTGATATGTACTCGCAGGGAGTTAGCGAACAGATCCTTGGGCGATCGCTCAAAGACTTTGCCAAAAGGGAGCAGGTTGTTATTGCTACCAAGCTCTACTATCCGATGGGGGATAGTCCCAATGACAAAGGCTTGTCTCGTAAACACATCATGGACAGTATTGATGCTTCGTTACGACGGTTACAGACAGATTATGTAGATATCTATCAGATTCATCGCTGGGACTACGAGACACCGATTGAGGAAACTCTTGCGGCACTACATGATATTGTGAAGGCAGGTAAGGCTCGTTACATCGGGGCTTCCAGCATGTACGCTTGGCAGTTTGCTAAAGCGCTTTACTTGGCTGATATGCATGGTTGGACTCGTTTTGTTTCCATGCAGAATCTTTACAACTTGATTTACCGAGAAGAAGAGCGAGAGATGCTGCCGTTGTGTCAAACTGAGGGGATCGCGGTGATTCCGTGGAGTCCTATTGCACGAGGCTTTCTGGCTGGTAATCAGCCTCGCCATAGTTCCGGTAAGACGATTCGTGCTAGAACCGATTATCAACTCAACTATGAAGAGTTTGATTTTGAAATAGTTGACCGAGTTATAGATCTAGCAAAGCAACGCGGTGTATCTGCTGCCCAGATTTCTCTAGCTTGGCTTCTACATCAACCAAGTGTTACTGCTCCTATCATTGGTGCCACAAAGATAAAGCACCTAGAAGAAGCTGTAGCTACATTAGATTTGGTTATGGATAACGACGAGCGCACCTTGCTAGAGCAGCCATACAAGCCTCGTGCTATCTTTGGGCTTGACTAAAGGTACAGAATCTGAGGAAAGCCAATTCATTAGATGGTAGACCTCGTCTATGACGATAAAATCAAGACTGTGACAAATATTCAACCTTCAATCTTGCAGTCAGTTTACAAAAATACCTATCAAAGGTAAATAGACCAACTCATGCAAAAGAATATAAACAGAGGTATCACTATGGCAACAATGGGAAAATACTGTAAAGCTTACTCTCTCAAAAAATTACGTCAGTTCAGTCAGTGGACAGAACGTGCTGAAAATAGCAGAAAAGAAAAGAAACAAATCGACGGTAAGGAAGTCGAAATAAATCGAAAACTAACTGATGACGACTTTCTTTATCTACAAGAAAACTATGTAGTCACAGATGGTATTTTTCAGGATAAAAATATCATTTTTGACAATGTAACACCTGAATGGCAAAAGTTCTGTAAAAATACACTTTTATTCGATATTCCAGTTGACGAACCTGTGCAAGTAAAAGCATCAGCAGGTTAAGAAAAGAGGTGAGTCATCAAATGAGAGAATAAGAATACAAAAACTAAGTTTGACATCGTGTAAGACAAATCACAGGAGATAAATTATGTATCAAGACGACAAAGAAGACACGACGATTTATAAAGTGGTAGTCAATCATGAGGAACAGTATTCCATTTGGCCTATTGACCGAGAAAACGCTCTTGGCTGGCGAGATGCAGGTCATAGTGGTTTAAAAGCGGAATGTCTTGAGTACATCAAGCAAGTTTGGACGGACATGAGACCACTCAGTTTAAGGAAGAAGATGGAAGAAGCGGCTCATAGCAACACATAACACTACCGATTAGCAAAAGGTTTTAACTACAAGGAAGAATGCCTACCAAAGACGCTCTGTAGGGCTGTTTTATTCATGACAACTACACCAACATTTAACTTTTGCGTTACCTGTCCCAAGCCAAATACTCAAGCTTCGCTGCGTTTATTCTGCTTCCCATATGCAGGTGGTAGTTCTCTCATTTTTCGCACATGGTTAGACAGTCTACCCACAACTGTCGAAGTTTGTCCCATCGAACTACCCGGACGAGGTATGCAAATGAGGACAAGCTTATTCTCGCAGTTAGAACCCCTTATCGGTGCGATCGCTCCAGTCCTCATTCCATATTTAGATAAACCATTCGCCTTCTTTGGCCATAGTATGGGAGCGATTGTCAGCTTTGAGCTAGCCCGTTTACTTCGCAAACAGTACAGTTTGTCACCTGTACACTTGTTTGTTTCCGGTCACCACGCTCCGCAAATTCCCGATCCAGATCCACCCATCCATGCTCTAAGCGAACCTGCTTTCAAAGAAGAAATACGCCGTCTCAATGGGACTCCTGAGGCAGTGCTGGAAAACGCCGAACTGATACAACTTCTTATTCCAATTCTTCGAGCAGACTTTGCAGTTCTGGAAACTTATTTGTACACTACTGAATCACCACTTAACTGCCCCATCACTGCTTTTGGTGGTTTACAGGATCACAAGGTTAGTTACGATAAGCTCCAAGCTTGGCGGGAGCAGACAAATGCTGCGTTCTTACTACAAATGTTTCCTGGGAACCATTTTTTCCTGCACTCAGCCCAATCACTCCTACTAGAGTTTATGTCTCAACAATTGTGGCAAATTACCAGTGAGATAAAGTCGTTGTAACACAACCAGACAACAGGTTAATTTTTTATCTCATTTCTTAAACCTCAACTAGTGGTCTATGAAATTAAATTTGAGGAGGGTAAGAAAACGAACCGCGTACTCCTACAAAAAAGCAAGCTACGCAAAGCGTCTCACAGAGAAGGACGCAAAAAGCGTAAAGTCAGAGGGAAAGAAGAGAAATTTAAAAGCTGATTCACCTATCAAAATTAATGAGACAGACTACTAAGTTACTATATTTTTTCCAGCTTATAATGAGCTATTTACATAAAGGTTTCAAAAATAAAGGTTTTAAAAAAAAATTATTCCGACTTTTAGCATTTGTACTTGGTATTTTATTTACTCTCGTTGTTGGAAGCTACACTCCTGCACAGGTCACAAAATCTACTGAAATACTTTGGGATACCTATGGCATACCTCACATCTATGGCAAGGATGTCCCAAGTGCGTTTCAAGCCTTCGGTTGGGCGCAGATGCAAAGTCATGGTAACTTGCTTTTGCGTCTTTATGGTCAAGCACGTGGACGCGCTGCCGAATATTGGGGAGAGAAATATTTAGAATCAGACCGTTGGGTACAGACTATGGGAGTTCCAGAACGCGCTCGTTCTTGGTACACTTCCCAAAGTCCAGCTTTTCGTAGCTACCTGAATGCCTTTGCTGCTGGAATTAATGCTTATGCTCGGGAGCATGGCGAACTGATTGATGATCAAGTAGAGTTAGTGTTGCCAGTCAAAGCAGAAGATGTTCTGGCTCATTTACACCGAGTTCTGCATTTTACTTTTATTGTTAACCCAGAAGACGTTGCAGCAAGTGTTGCAGGCGATATTTCAAAGGAGCCAAAAGCAGGGTCTAATGGTTGGGCGATCGCTCCATCACATTCTGCGAGTGGTAAAGCGATGCTGCTTGCAAATCCACACTTGCTTTGGGCGGATTTATTCTTATGGTACGAAGCTCAAGTTACTGCTCCAGGTATTAATGCTTACGGAGCAACACTTGTAGGAATTCCTGTATTGGCGATCGCATTTAACAATAATTTGGGTTGGACTCATACCATCAACACTTTTGATGGCTGGGATGCTTACAAACTCAAATTAGTTGACAATGGTTATCGCTTTGATGGCAAAGTTCGTCCCTTCGAGACCACAACCCTTTCCTTGAAGGTAAAACAAAAAGACGGTACAATACGCAACCAATCTCTAGTTGTAAAACGTTCTATCCACGGGCCAGTGCTGACAGAGAAAGATGGAAAAGCTATAGCACTACGGGTTGTCGGTCTTGATCGACCAAAGGTACTTGAACAGTGGTGGGATATGGCGCGCTCCCAAAACTTGAAACAATTTCAAACCGTACTCCAACGCTTGCAACTGCCAATGTTCACGGTGATGTATGCAGATAGAAATGGGAATATCATGCACCTGTTCAACGGTAATGTTCCAGTTCGTTCTCAAGGTAATTTTGAATACTGGGAAGGGATTATTCCTGGTGATACTTCCAAGACATTATGGACAAAAATCCATCCTTATAAAGATTTACCACGCATTATTAACCCGAAAAGCGGATGGTTACAAAATACCAACGACCCACCTTGGACAACCACGTTTCCTGCTGCTATTAAAGCAAATAATTACCCTTCTTATATAGCACCTCGTTCACCGTATTTTCCTGCGAATTTTCGGACAGAGCGTTCTCTAAAAATGCTTTTTGAGGATAACAAAATTTCCTTTGATGAAATGGTGCAATACAAACATTCAACCCGGATGGAACTAGCGGATCGCATCTTGGATGACTTAATTCCGGCAGCACGCAAGCAAGGAAGTTCCTTAGCGCGGCTAGCTGCTGATACCCTAGAAGCCTGGGATCGGCAAGCCAATGCAGATAGCAAGGGTGCGGTACTCTTTGCCGCTTGGGTAGAACAGATGAACTGGGATAAAGGGTTTAGCAAACCTTGGAGAGAAAACTCCCCACTTACTACGCCAGACGGTTTAGCCGATCCAGCGAGTGCAGTCGCAACACTAGAAGCTGTTGCTACCAAAGTTGAAAAAGCATACGGGGCACTAAATGTGGCATGGGGGGACGTTTTTCGGCTAGTGGTAAATAATAAGGATTTGCCTGCTAATGGTGGTGTTGGACGTCTCGGTCTTTTCCGCGTTCTTAATTTTGCTCCAGCATCGCAAAATCGCTTCCAAGCAGTTAGTGGTGATTCGTTCGTCGCAGCCATTGAATTTTCTCAACCAGTAAAGGCGATGGCACTCATTAGCTACGGCAATGCTACTCAACCGGGTTCGCCCCATGTTGGCGATCAGTTAGAGATGTTCACTCGCAAGCAGTTGCGTTCGGTTTGGCGTGAGCGCTCAGATATCCTAGCTCATTTAGAAGAGCGCAAGGTGTTCTGAAGTCAATACATTCTATTATCCAACATCAGAATATAGAAGTATCAAGCGCTCCAAAAGTTATGGATGTCATACAAAGTTTAGACTTGACACATGTAATTAAATTTCATAATTCTGATTTCAGGACATTCATCAACAACCTTGATAATCAGTGGCTTCCATTTGATTTTATTTGGAACGATGCTACTAATTCTGGTGGGGTTCAATTCAGAGAGTTATTTGATTTGCTTAAGCCCAATGGTGGGATAATGGTTATTCACGATAAGCTAACGAGTACGACAGGTCAAAAGGAGATTAGTGATATTAAGCAGGCTCAAGCAACAACTATGTTCAATGATTTTGAATTATTTAACATACTAGAGCCTCATAAGTTTTGGCAAACTAGTGCGACGCTAATTAAGAGAACATCCGAGTGTAAACCCAAATTATTTCCAGGTGTGCTGACACCGGAAATGGAGCAAGATGCTACATATTTCTTGGAAACTAGGGCAGTTCGTAACCCACATATTGATTATTGACAAAGTTTTATATCTAATTTGTTCAGCAGTTTCGCACCGAGAACTAGTCTAAACTCCAGTTAGTAGAAGATAACCAAATCCCTCATAGCTACCACACAGTAGTTTGAGGGATTTACGCTCTGTTCTTTTCCAAAAGTTAAAAAAAAGGCTATTCTTTCTAGCTAATTGCCTTCTTTTTCTTCAGCCATATTCCTAATAAACCAGCAGTAACTGCTATTCCTCCAATAGTTGATGGCTCAGGCACAGGTTTTACACTCACATTATCCAAGTATAAGAATTCATATTTATCCCAATTTCCAAACTTTAACTCTGTGGATGATGCATCTGCCGTGAAATTAAACTTATATTGCGTGTATGGTTGAAAAGAAATATCTTTTTGATCAAAAAGCTTATTTCCACCTACAAATGTCTGAAATTGATTATCAAGGTTAGGAGCCTCATCTATAGATGCTAAATAGTAACTAAGTTCGTATTTCTGACCAGGTTGTGTAGAAAGTGTCTGTGATACGTAGCTGAGACCTATAAATCCACTAAGTGATAAGCCCTGATTACCACTATTATGCTGAGGAAAATTGCTTATTCTTATCCCTGATATATCCATTGGATCGCCAGACTTAGTCCAGTCTGTAATATTCGGATTTGTAGCGTTGGGATTGTTAGGATCTACGAGGGGATCAAGTTCAAAACTTCCGTTTTTAACAAGTTCTGCCGCTTGTGCTGCTGCATTATAAATATTAGTAATCACAGCAGTGCTAATTAAGATAGTAGTAAAACTAAAAACAATAATTGAGAGTTTTTTAGTTAAATTCATGAAACTTGACTCCAAATAATTCTAAAATTTGACAATGAAAACAAGTTGATAGTTACATTTATACTTGCTGGCTTTCAGTAGTGTCAAGAAAAATGAACACTTTCTTCTGGTTTATAAGAGTTAGCTATAGATGTGGATAATGATTTATACACTCAAGGCAATTTTCTCAATAAACCTATGATAAAGTTTTTAAATCAGATAAATTTTAATGGCATTCTTGACACTATTGAGCCAGACATTGCTTATGCTTCTACCTGTGGTTTATTCATCCCCATAGTTTTTCCCTTTATATTCAGGTGTAGCTTTGACACTCACATCATCCAAATATAAAAACGCATATTTAGCTTGGGAGCCAAACTTTATTTCGGTGGATCTTCCTTTTGCTCTAAAATTTAACGTGTATTGTGTGTAGGGTTGGTAAGGAGTATCTTTTTGAACATAAACATTTTTACCACCTACAAAAACCTTAAATTTGTTCTTTAGCTCAGGTGCCTCTTCTGTCGATGCAAGATAGTAAGTAAGTTTGTAGCATTGACCAGGAAATGTAGGGATAGTCTGTGATATGTAGCTAATAGCTGAAAATCCACCAAGCGATAATCCCTGCTTACCAGTATTTGAAAAATTGTCAATTTTAGTACCTGATGTATCTATCGAATTACCAGATTTAACCCATCCTGTAACATTAGGATTTGTAGTTTCGGGATTAGTTGGATCTATAAGAGAGTCGTATTCAAATCCTCCGTTGATAATCAGTTCTTGTCTTTCAGCTTGTGCTGCTGACTTATAAGTATTAGTAATCACAGCAGTATGAAGGAAAGCAGTAGTCAAACTACAAACAATAATTGAGAGTTTTTTAGTGAACTTCACAAGACATGACTCCAAATAGTTCAAAATTCACGACAACAAGTACTCGATTGATTTACTTTCTGGTGATTAAGGCAGGATAAACCCGTAAGTATTTTTGAAGATATTCTGAGCAGTACTACCACTTAAGTAGTTAGAAAAACTCTGTGCCGTCGTTAAAACTTTTGTCCTGCTGAGTATACCCAGTGGATAAACAATCGAATCGCTCTCTGTTGTGAGGGCAGTTTGTACAACTCTTACCTTGTTAGAAATGGCCGCATCAGTTTTGTAAACAGCACCTGCACTGATGGTTGTAGTTATACCTCCAACTACAAGAGTTTTATTTTCAACAGCAGTTAAGACGGCACGCACATTAGCAGCACGGTATAATTTGGGACTAAGAGTAGTAAAAATACCTCGGCTAGTGAGAACTTGTTTGGCATAATTTCCTGCTGGCACAACTGGAGGAGTACCTGTGTAGTCACCTATGGCAATACCAGTAATGTTGGCATTGGTCAAACCATTGAAGCTAGTGAGAGCAGCACTACCAGCACTAACAGGAGGTGTTGTAGGCGCAATCAAAACTAAACGATTTTTAACGACGTTTTTACGGCTACCTGCAACCAATTTACTTGGGGTTGAATTCTGCAATACATCTATTTGGCTGGTAGCAGCAGAAATGAAAATATCTGCTGGTGCTCCTGCTTGTATTTGGCTTAGTAAAGTACCAGAAGCACCAAACGTATAAACGACGTTGACGCCTGGGTTAGCATTTTGGTACTGAGTCTTAATGGCATTCAGCGCGTTTGTTAAACTGACAGCTGCATACACGTTAAGTGTCGTTACAGAGCTTGCTGGTGATAAATTAACGAACTGTAAGCCTATTACCAGCATCATGCTGCTAGCTGCTGTAGCAATCCAAGCAATAAGTCTTCTTCTGTTCATGAAAGTTATAGTTTGGGGGAAATATTACCTAAAAGTCTCATTGTTGACATACCTGACTTACACACAGTCAACAGAAATACCAACCACACAGAAGGTAGAGGATATAGATAAATGGGAGTTAGAGAAGGTTTTGGTGTAAATCTTACGCATCATTACACATCATAAATTTTGGAAATAAACGGCCAATCACAATTGCTAAAAGCATTGGTGTGATAGGCCCTTTGTTATTTCCAAGTGGAATTACACAAACAGCGAGTGAAATATATTTAGTGATGAAATAATATCAGTTAAATACGATTATTACCAACTTTTCTGGTCAATAAATCCTGACAAAAAGCTAATGCAAGTATATTTAAATTCTCTAAAAACCTTGATTTATCTATATAGAATGGATTATGCTATAGACTTTTCTGATCACTCCTAAATATCTAAAGCTTTATTTATACCAACTAAATACTTTCAATCATCCGTTTAGCTAACTTTATTGGTATTGTAAGTACTGCTCTGACAATCTTTGGATGCGATCGCCTCTCCTACTGTGTAAAAAATCGTAAGCGCATCCAGCAGTGCTCATAACTCATCCGCCTAAAGATGTACATATAATTCTTTATTTGTATAAAAACATATATAAACTTCTATATCATCAATAAGAAAAATTGATTTAACATAAGTTTAATGATAGATAGATTTTATTAAATGAACAGTCGAAACTTGTAACAAGTTACACAGAACTAGATAAAACACATGGCTAACATAATTGACACTGCCACTAACAATGGTTCTTTCACGACACTAGTTGCAGCAATCCAAGCGGCTGATCTGGTAGATACACTTAAAGATCCAGGGCTATTTACTGTCTTCGCACCCACTGATGAAGCGTTTAATAAGCTTCCAGCAGGTACAGTAGACGCACTACTTTAAGATACTGCCAAGCTCAAAAAAATCTTGACCTATCATGTTGTCTCAGGCAAGGTACTGGTTGCTGATGTGGCTAAACTGAAGACAGCTAAAACAGTTGAAGGTTCAGATGTAAAAATTGACGCTTCTAATGGCGTCAAGATAAATGATGTAACAGTTGCAACAGCAGATGTTGCTGCTGATAACGGTGTCATCCATGTCATTGACACAGTTTTGATTCCTGCATAACCAAACGTCAGAATAGCGAACGCTATTTCTGGGGTGACGACTACCTATAGTCATCTCTTCATTACAGTCTGGTTGAATGTTTTTTAGTAAACACCAACTAACAATAAATCCATCTAGATAGGATCTAGATGGATTTATTGTTTTATGCATGTAGAAACGTTGCAATTGCTAGTCTCTCTTAATTAAATGCAATCAAATTTTTAGTTTTGCTAAACCTAAATAACGGATACCTTCGGGGGAAATGTCAAAACGGCAAGGTAAAACTTCTAAACCGAGAGCGATCGCATCCCGCAATAATTTACCATATACAGGATCTGTGCGATCGCCAGGGGAAAACTCTGTACAATCACCCCGATTGATAAAATAAAGCATCACCGCACGAGTCAAAGGTAACAGCGCCATTAATTCTCGCAAGTGTTTTTGCCCTCTGGTAGTTTCCGTGTCAGGAAATAGGGCTAATCTCCCCTCAGACAAAGTTGTATTTTTCACTTCTAAATAAATCGGGCGTTTCTCATCACTCCCCGTCAAGAAAAAATCCACTCGACTTTTTTTATCTAGCCCATAAACTACCTCGCCCTTAATTTGGCTATAGTCACCCAATTCCGGGAAAAGGTATTTCGCCAAAGCTAGCTTTACCACCCGATTAGGCAAAACAGTATTTATGCCTACCCAAGTCGGCTCATTATCATGTACCTGAATTAGTTCTAGAGTGTAAGCCAATTTGCGGTTAAGATTATCGCTTTTAGAAAGTTGTACCGTACTTAAAGGTGTCGATACTCCAGTCATTGGCCCTGTATTAGGACAGTGTGCTGTCACTATTTCGCCAGAAGTAAGTTGAACATCAGCAAAAAACCGCTTGTAACGCTTAAGTAAAATACCGGAATATAAAGGTGGGTAACGGTAAAGCCAATCTATCATTATGGAACCTTGTTGCTGTTTGTAAATATACGTCGATTCATTGACCACCGAACCCATATCTGCAAATCTTTTCAGTAGCGACTCCGTTCTGTGACAGAATTTGAGTTACTTTAAATATCATAAGTTGTCCATTTATGTAGTTAAATTGACAACATATTAACAAAAATTAGCATATAATAAATATTATAAGCCTCCCATAAAAAAATTCGGGAGAATCTCAACGTGCAAGGAGGTAAATCCTATGCAAAAAGTGTGGACAGTAACGGAATTAGAATATGCTTTTCTATTTACTCTCAGAAAGGTAAATTCGATCGGTCTAGAAGGTTTTAAGCCGTTTTTTAGTAATATGCCTCTTGACCCTTATATCAAAGGCAATTATCGTTCCAGAAGATTATCTCGGTTCACAGTCTCTGGAAATCAGTTAATCAAATTACCTCATGGCGTCTTCTTTCAAAGTAAAGAGTATAATCGATTAGCGGGTGACGTAAAAAGAGAGTTTGCAGAATTAGATGATGCACTCATAGAACTTGATATTTTCAAAAATCTTGTTTTGGCATTTAGTGATTCTTGTAAACTTCATCCGGAAGCTGAAATTGGAGTTCATCAAATTAGAATTAGTTGTTCTCCAGAGAATTTTGGTAATCCAGCGCCTGAAGGTATCCATCAAGATGGCACTAATTTTATTGGCATATTTTCAGTAAATAGAGAGAATATTCAAGGTGGAGAAACACATCTGTACACTGCCAAAAAAGAAAAGCCTGTGTTTAGTAAAATTCTCAATCCGGGAGAACTTCTATTAGTTAATGACCATGAATTTTTCCACTACGCTAATCCTATCAAACCACAAACTGACGCTCAAGGAAGTTGGGATGTTTTTGTTCTAACTTCTCCTAGCTTGCTTTCAGAATAATGTTAGTGCGATAATTCAGGACTCAAAAAGCATAAGTCAGAAGAAATCTAGTACTATTAGTATATTTATTCTAGAAATTGTCTACTGATTATTGAACTATTCTGATTGCTAAATTTTGAATTTTAGTCAGCCGTAAATATTTGAAAATCTACGAGATATGGGGGATTGAATTTAGTCAATTTTCCATATTTTTATTGGAAAATTTACAGAAGCTAGCTGATAATAGTTGATTAAAATTAATGGCTAAAGTTGCCATATCAATTAATAAAGCTCTAATATTTTATTGTAAGACGAAACTATATCAAATACATAGGCACAAACTGCTGAATATAATCATAAATTTAATTGGTGATATTTTCACCAAACTTAACCCTCAAATCTGGATGTGTACAATATTCCATTTCTCAAAACTTAGGGTAGTGTGTTGGTTTTATTTCACAAAAACTATGAAATATACTTAAAATATGAAGATGATTGTATAGGTTAGACTACGAAACAAGCCTGTTGGAATTCAATTAACTGAATCAACCAAACAAATGCCATGAATGACGAATTATACAATAGAGGATTGGAAAAGGCTAGGGGAAAAGATTACGCGGGAGCAATTGAGGAATTTAACCATGCTTTACAACTGACACCTTACTTTAGCGAAGCTTATTTGCAACGGGGTTTAGCATATTATGACTCAGGAGCAGTCCTGAAAGCTGTTTCAGATTATACCGAAGCCTTGAAGCTGAATCCTGATAGTGTAGAGGCATATTATTGTCGGGGATTGGCTAGGGTAGCGCTGAAAAATTTACCGGGGGCGCTAGACGATGTTGAACGCGCGATTCGTCTCAATCTTAATTATGCTGCTGCTTATAATCTGCGGGGAATGGTGCGGCGCAAACAAGGTTACATTCAAGATGCGATCGCTAACTTTAAAAAAGCTGCTGGGTTATATTTAGAGCAACAGGACAAAGAGAATTGTCGTCTTTGTCTAGAACGAATTAAACAGCTACAACCACCACAAAAACCTGCTCTTGAGCAATCGCATTCCAGCAATGCAGCAATTTTATCCACCAATGATTATTTCACGCAATTATTAGAAAAGGCTGAAAAGGGAGATACCCAAGAAGCACTTGCCGATTTAAACTGGGTATTAAAAGCCGATCCGCAAGATGCCCAAGCTTACTGCTGTCGTGGGGTTGTGCGTTGTAAAATTGGGAATTATCGAGAAGCGATCGCAGATTTTAATCAAGCATTACGACTAAATTTTCAAGATGCCATTGTCTACCGCAACCGAGGTAAAGCACGTTCTGTCTTAGGAGATCATCAAGGGGCGATCGCGGATCTTAACCAAGCACTCCAGATGCAACCCGAAGATGTCTTAGTTTATATTGCCAGAGGTAATGCCTATCGGACAACGGGCAATTATCTTGGTGCAATTCAAGATTATACCCAAGCATTGCAAATCAATTCTGATGATGCTCAAGCTTACTATAATCGCGGCATTGCCTATACTTGCTTAGAAGAAATACAAAACGCTGTAGAAGATTATCAACGGGCGGCGAGTATTTTTTGCAAACAAGAAGACTGGGAAAATTATCAACAAGTCTTAAGTAGTTTAGAAAAAATTCAGAAATTTAGTCCATCAAAAAAGCAAAAATATCACCTGCTACGTCAGCGACTTTTACGAATGGTTGGGGGACACTGGGAAATTGCTGAACGATTGATTCAGCAAAATCAAGATTACCATCCTGGGATGTCAGACGAGTGGTATTTGCAAAAAGTGATTGATGATTTAGAACGCGATCGCAATAGATAAAATATAAATGCCGCTATAAAAAACGTAAAATCACCCGTACATTATTTATACGGGTGAAGAATGCGAGCGATTGCTTGTTATTTTTGAATTAAACTAAACGCCCCCTATATTAAGCACCGTTTCCAAGTTTAGTGAGAAGTGCGACTTTGACGGCGGCGGCGCAATCCAAACATACCAACTGCTCCCACGGCAAACATTGATAGAGTAACAGATGGTTCAGGAACGGTAGCACCAATTAAAGCTTTAACATTTGCCTCACCGACATCAAGAACGACGACAACATCATTAAAGTCGCGATCGGAACCTTCGTTCCACTTACCAGTTGCAGAATCTACCCCTGAAGCGTGTAAACCACCGTATAAATCCTCGAATGCCAGGAGGATGTAGTTGTTGTAAGCATATGCAACTGCGTGCTGTAGTCCGTCAGCGTTAGAGGCAGTATCAGTACCAAAGATATTGGCAGAGTTGCCACGGCCTAAACCATCAGCTCTCAACCAGAAGTCTAGTTGAGTACCTGCGCTAACATTACCAACTTTGACTCCATCACCTAGTTTTAGTGCGTTACCGCCCCAGCCCCCAACACATCCATTTCCTTCACAAGAAATATCATTAAAAAGCAGTCCAGACTTCTTAGTAGCTCCTGTAGCTTCAAAAGCTAACTGGTTTCTATAACCTGCACCCTCATTAATAAAGTAAACAGAAACATCATGGTTGTATTTTAGGTTTAATTTATTGGGGTCTAATTTAAATTGTCCGCTGTTTGGAAGGGCAACACTTTCTGCTTGGACAAATTGTTGAAAAGGAGTGTCGTTAAAACCAGTTTGAGACTTATTATATACAGTTGGTTGAGTCCAAGAGCTATTCCAATTAAAATCAGCAGCAGATGCAGTTTCTACTTTGGAAACTAATCCGGTCAAGGTAGCTGTAGCGGCAATCAAGGCTGTGAATAAATTAAGTTTCATGTTATGAGCTATTAAGGAGGAAAAACAACTTAGATAATGCTTTTTTAGCAGTTATCTATCTTTAGTTGTCTTTCACTTCTAACAGCTACACTTCTGCAAAGTCAATCTGTTTGTTTATTTTTACTAATATATTCAAATAGCTCTTTATTTCAAGTATTTTTACTGAAAAAACATTATTAATGAGCGGCTATTACTCTGTAGTTATCACTTAGTAGTTAGAGCTAATTTGTAAACTCAAGTAAAGTACTTGTCTAATAAGGGTTTCAGGTATTTAAGTCAATACAGCACTTATTCGCTGAAACTCAGACATAGCAATGAATTGAGTATCATTAAGATTTTCTTTACGAATCAGCTCTTAGCCTGATATATAATTAAAACTTGATAAAGAGTTTATACTTTTTATGAAAATAAGATGTGTAATTTCTCTAGTGAAAAGCTAAAAGCTTAATCTAGAAAAACTTTTTTTGAAATGAAGTAGATAAGTAATAGTACACCGTCATCCATATCAACTGAGCCAAGGCTTAGTTAATACACTATTCTATAAATAGAGTTAATCTCCGTACTTACGTTGGGAAACGTAGTAATCTATCAAATCAAATAAACCTGGGAAAATAAGTTTAGTCTTTGTTTTAAGCACTCAAGTGCTTACTACGTACTACACTTTCGTTAGATTGATTAACTAATAGTCTGTCAAAATCGACTTCGGTATCATCAGAATCTAGAAGTTATGCCAAGGATGGGAGACAATTTAAGGGGGTTGTACCTTAAAATGAGAGTCTTTGCCTAGACTTGATGAATATCTTTTAAGGTTAAAATAATCAAGCTTTTCTAGAGCTACATTCCCCCTTTCACAGATAAAATCTATATATGAAAGCTACACAAGAAAAACTAAAAACTCTCTTAGAACAGGCTTTAATCGCGGCTTTTGGCGCTGAATGGAAAGAAGTAGATCCAATTTTGGTTCCTGCTAGCAATCCTAAATTTGGCGATTATCAGGCAAATGTGGCTTTATCTTTGAGTAAAAAGTTAGGAAAGCAACCAAGAGCGATCGCAGGTGCAATCGTTGAGAAACTAGATGTATCCGAAATCTGTGAACCGCCGGAAATCGCTGGGCCAGGATTTATCAATCTCAAACTGAAAACAGCATATTTAGAAGCACAACTAAACGTAATTCAAGCCGATTCCAGACTGGGAGTTCCACCCGCGAAAACGCCAAAGCGGGAAATTGTGGATTTTTCCAGTCCGAATATTGCCAAAGAAATGCACGTCGGACACTTGCGTTCGACAATTATTGGTGATTCCATCGCCCGGATTTTAGAATTTCAAGGACACGATGTACTGCGGTTAAATCATGTCGGTGATTGGGGTACGCAGTTTGGGATGTTAATCGCCTATCTGCGGGAAGTTTACCCAGACGCGCTTACCACCGCTAATGCTTTAGATATTGGTGATTTAGTCTCTTTTTATCGCAAAGCCAAATTGCGGTTTGATACAGATGAAGCTTTTCAAGAAACAGCACGCCAAGAAGTTGTCAGATTACAAGCAGGTGCAGAAGATACACTTCATGCTTGGAAACTATTGTGCGAACAGTCGCGCTTTGAGTTTCAAATAATTTATGAGTTGCTGGATATCAAGTTAACTGAACGCGGGGAATCTTTCTACAATCCTTTACTACCAGGAGTTGTGGAAGATTTAGAAAAATCTGGATTACTAGTAGAAAACCAAGGGGCAAAATGTGTTTTCTTGGAAGGGTTTACAAATAGAGAAGGTGAACCCTTACCTTTAATTGTGCAGAAATCAGATGGTGGTTATAACTATGCCACAACAGATTTAGCATCTCTCCGTTACCGAATTCAGCAGGATGAAGCTAAACGCATAATTTATGTAACAGATGCTGGACAAGCAAACCACTTTGCTCAAGTTTTCCAAGTTGCACGCAAAGCCGGATGGATACCCGATGATGTAGAATTAGTTCATGTTCCCTTTGGGTTAGTGTTAGGAGAAGATGGTAAGAAATTTAAAACTCGTTCTGGGGATACTGTGCGGTTACAGGATTTATTAGATGAAGCTGTTTCTCGTGCCCATACTGACCTAAAAACTAGATTACAAAAAGAAGAACGCCAAGAAACTGAAGAATTTATTAATGAAGTTGCTAGGGTAGTTGGAATCAGCGCAGTTAAGTATGCAGACTTAAGCCAAAATCGCACGAGTAACTACATCTTCAGCTACGACAAAATGCTGGATCTCAAAGGTAATACTGCGCCCTATATGTTGTATGTTTATGCGCGGATTCATGGAATTAGCCGCAAGGGTGATATTAACTTTAAAGAGTTGGGAAATAATGCTGTTTTTTTGCAGCATGAAACAGAATTAGTGTTGGCAAAATATTTACTTCAACTGGATGAAGTTATTAGTAGTGTAGAGCAAGACTTGCTGCCCAATCGTTTATGTGAGTATTTGTTTGAACTGAGTCAGAAGTTTAACCAATTCTATGATCGCTGTCCCATACTCCAAGCGGAGGAACCGCAGCGAACATCCCGCTTGATTCTGTGTGATTTGACTGCTAGAACCTTGAAATTGGGATTATCTTTGTTGGGAATTCAGGTTTTAGAGAGGATGTAATATTTTTTTAACGCATAGGCGCTTCGCCTTCCCGTAGGGTAGGTACGCACAGTAAGAGTTAAGTTAATTTCTTCTTGGTGTCCTACCCTGCGGGAAGCCACTTCGTGTCTATGCGTCTTAGCGGTTCGTTAATCATAATTTTTGGATTTGGAGGCGATCGCTTATGGTACGGACACTATCAAAAAACATAACTTTGGCAGAGTTTCTAATGTTACCAGAAACAAAGCCCGCTAGTGAATACATTGATGGTCAAATTATTCAAAAACCTATGCCACAGGGAAAGCACAGTATAATTCAAGGTGAAATGGTTAGCACTTCAACTTAACAGTCAAGCCTAAGCGAATTGCTCGTGCTTTTCCAGAACTCCGATGTACTTTTGGTGGAAGGTCAATAGTGGCAGATATTTCTGTGTTTACTTGGCAAAGAATTCCCCGTGATCAAAATGGTGAAGTTGCCAACGTATTCCAAGCAGCCCCCGATTGGACTATTGAGATTCTATCGCCAGACCAAAGACAAACGAAAGTTACAAAAAATATTTTACATTGCCTGAATTATGAAACACAAATGAATTGGCTGATCGATCCAGAAGAACAAACGGTGTTTGTGTACATCCGCAATCAACAGCCACTCATGTTGGATGAACTAGAAGCTTTACTCCCTGTGCCAGATTTTGCAAGTGAGTTGAGGCTAACGGTGGGAGATTTATTTGGTTGGCTATTGGAGTAAACCCAATCATGTCAAACCGTGACGAACTGAGTAAGGAAATACACCAAGTACAACGGGTTTTATGGGTAGGAATCGGTTGTAAATGGGGAACATCATGGGAATTGATTGATTGGGCAATTGAGAAAGTCTTTCGAGAAAATCAACTTTTTCTAAGTGCGATCGCAGGTATTGCTACCATTGATACTAAAGCCTCGGAAGTTGGCTTAATCAAACTTTGTCGCCTCCGCAATTTGCCTCTAAAAACTTTTTCTGCAGAAATCCTTAGCTCTGTCTGTGTCCCCAACCCTGCCACAATTACCGACGATAAAGTAGGTACACCTAGCGTAGCAGAGGCAGCTGCTATGCTTGCAGCCTCTCAACTTACATCAATGACTGTTTTTCCGTTTACAAAGATAGAGCAATTGCGGGTGAAATTCTTAGTTCCTAAACAAATTTTCCAAAGACAAGGGCAACCTGGAGCAGTAACTCTTGCTGTTGCCCAAGCTTTAAATATTAGTATTACAAAAGTTCCCTAATTTTTCTAGTCAACAACTCTCAAAAAATAGTTAATGATGCTAGAAACAATTGCTAGGACAATTGAACCTAACAAAGCAGGTAAAAAGCCCTGAATCTCAAAACCAGAACCAGGAGTTAGGACACTTGCTAGCCAAAGGGCTAAGGCGTTAATCACCAATGTAAATAAACCAAAGGTGAGCAAGGTAATTGGAAACGTTAAAATCTGTAAAATTGGTCTAATAAATGCATTAACCAGACCAATTACAAACGCAGCGATTAAAGCAGTCACAAAATTCTTGATAAAGAATCCCGGAACGATATTAGCTGTAATGAATAACGCCACCGCAGTACCGAGCCAAGTTAATAAAAAGTGTTGCATAAGTTTTTTTTAGACAAATTAGCAGTAAGTTTAATTAATTTCATTATTGCCAGTTGTGATCTGTAACACGATTAGATATTGTTGTGCTTGACTCCTAAAGTTGCCATCATCTTTCGTCAGCCTAAAATCAATGTAATTATTCAGTGCTGCTAAGAGAGATACTTCTAATCGGTATATCTTTATCGTATTGCAGGATGTACCGCATTAAATTCATAAAAAACAGTGTGGAGTGCAAAAGCCCTACAAAGGTTTCTCTAAGTCGAAAAACCTCAGTGATTATGGATTTCCAAGAAATAAAGTATCTAGTTTTGTACGGTGAGCAACATTCGACTGAACGCTCACGCCGAAATGTTGTCTGCACCTCTGGTTACAGACAGGTGAGACGCTATATATATGTACCAAGTTTGAAGAGTAGGGATATGGTTAACGCCGCAAAAGAACCTCCCAGGTAGAGCCACCAACTACGCCGTCAGCTTCTAAACCATAGCGCTTTTGTGCAGCTTTCACAGCTGCTTCGGTTGTCTCGCCAAAGTCTCCATCGGCATCACCTTTCAAGAAACCAAGCTTTTTCAGTTGTTGTTGCAACTTAAGAACTTCAGAACCACGTAATCCTATACGCAAAATTGGCAATCCTTCTAAGGTGTATTGAATACCAGGAGTTCGTTTAGTAGTTATGTTTGACTGAGTTCGAGTAGTTGATATAGTACGCTTCGGCGTTTTCTTTGTGCTTGAAGTTGTAGTTTTTCTGGGAGTAGCTGGTCTTGGTTCAGGGTTGCCTGTAACTTGGGTTACAGCTTTTTTTGTGGTAGTAGGTTTTGGTTGTGATCTAGTCGGAACTTGGGTTACAGCTTGTCTCGGAGGGTTGGGGTTGGGATTTGCAACGTTGGTGAGGTTACTAGCCTGAGTTGGAACAGGAAAATTTGTAGCTGAGTTAAATCTTGGCTGGGATGAAGGGGTGGTTGATGCTGCTACTGGTTGATTAGGAAAAAGTCGTTGCCAAGTGCTGGCATCAACAACGCCATCTGGATTCAAGCCAGCTGCTTGTTTAAATCGGGAAACAGCACTAGCTGTATTTTCACTATAAATGCCATCTACTGTACCAGAATAAAAACCCAAAAGTTTCAAAGCTGCCTGAAGTTCAGATACACGTTCGCCTTGGCTGCCAACTTTGAGGCTGGGGCGGTTGATGCTATTTCCAGGATTTACTTGGGCAATTTTTTGTGGCGCTGCTATTGATACTAGAGTCGTTGAGGTAATAAGCAGAGGCGTAGCAAAGAACAAGAGTATTTTAATGGCTGATAAAGATTTAGACCTCTTTGACCACCAATCCTTTTGCCGTTTTTCCATTCTACAGCGATTTACAGTTGGGTCTAGTAATTTCAAATAACTCAAAATACTTGCTCTCAGGCTGCTTTGCATGGAATTCGCTCCCAGAATATTCTCATGCTAATGGTACAGCCGCTTGGTCGAAAAAACAGCTGCTGGATTTTACGATATCTGCAACGGGCGTCGCTGTGACATATTCTCAGTTACGCGATCGCTCGATTAATTGCTTCTTCTTGACCAACTAAAGACAAGTAAGGCTCTTTTAAATACTTACAAGCTGAAGCGATCGCATCCTTGGCACTCACCGCCGCAACCAATTCTTGGAACTTGGTGTCAAAATCAATTCCTAAGCCCAAAATTTCATACCAGCCGTATATCTGAGCAATTTGCCCGTTCGTTTGTTTACCCAAGGCGTATTGCCCCAGGATCTTGTTTTTAGCCGCTTGGAGTGCGCTTTCGGATATTTCGGTGGTACATAACAAATCTACTTCTGTACGCAGTCCTTCTAGGGCAATGCTGGTATTTTCTGGTGCTGTACCCATATAAACTATAAAGGAGGCTGGAAATAGCCTTGTGGAGTAAAAGGCGGAGACTTCGTAAGCTAAACCGCGCTTTTCCCGTAATTCGACAAATAAGCGGCTAGAAAGCCCATTTCCCAAGTAGGTACACAGCAATTTTAATGGGGCATAGTCAACAGAACTCACCGATGTTCCTAAATAACCGAGCATTACGATTGATTGTTGTGTCTGTACAGGCTTCAGTCTTACCTGTGGTTCCACCTTAATCTTAGGTAAATTCAGTATTGGCAGTGCCTGGGCTGGGGCTTGCCAATCAGCAAAAACTTCTTCCACCAACGCTGCTGCATCTGTGGGTGTGACTCTACCAGCAATACTAATTACTACATTATCTGGACGGAAATAAGTCTGATGATACTCCACTAAATCCGCACGAGTTAAGCGGCTCATGGTGGTTTCATCTCCCAGCACTGACATGGAGTAGGGATGATTTTGGTACATTACCTGCCGCATTTGTTCAAAGGCGACATTGAACGGTTGCTCTTTTTGGGAACGAATATCCTGGAGTGCTAAACGCCGTTCTAGTTCCACTTGAGTTTCAGGAAAAGTAGGCGATCGCAAAATCCGCCCTGCCAATGTTAAAATTTCCCCAAAATCAGATGTTACCGTCTTGAAAGATAGCAAAAAATAATCAGTGCCAGCATCTGCACTCAAACTTGCCCCTACAGACTCGACTTTTTCTGCAATTTCCAAGCTAGAAAGTCCATCACATCCCTTTGTGATCACTGCTGATAACAAATGTGCCAACCCTGCTTGCTCCCGGTTTTCGTTACAACTACCAGCACGCACAAAGATTCGCGCTGCAATAATGTCCGCAGCCGGATTTTCTGCCACCAGCACGACAATGCCATTGTTCAATACGGTGCGATGGATAGGCGATTTTTGCAGCAAGGTTGTCATTTGTCCTTTGTCATTTGTCATTTGTCATTTGTCCTTTGTCCTTTGTCAAAAACTAATGCCCTATGCCCCATGCCCAATGCTCAATAACTAACACGGTTTAAGTACAGTAACCGCGTAATTCTGCAGCGATAGATACTGTTTAGCTAATTTTTGCAATTCTTTGGCATCAAAAGACTGAATCTGCTGGGGATATGTCACAGCTAATTCAACTTGGGCAATGGTATTGTAATATCCATAAAGCCCTGTAAGTTGATTTGGCGTTTCGGTAGAAAACGCATACTCGTTACATAGAAGTCTGCGTGTACGAGCAAGTTCTTGTTCACTAATTCCTTTAGTCTGCAAATCATCCAAATGAGCGCAAATTAAAGACTCAACTTCCTCCAGATTTTCTGGTTCTAACCAGGCAGTAATTGTAAATAAACTTGATTCTCGTTGTAGAGAAAAACTACTGTAAATTCCCTGTACTAATTGCAAATCTTCTCGCAAATCACGCACTAAACGCGAAGTCCGCCCTTCTGCCAATAAAACTGACAAAAAATCTAAACCATAGCCAGTACGGATATCTTCTACTCCGGGTACTAGCCACGCCATTAACAATCGCGCTTGCTCTATGCGTGGTAAACACAGTTCTTGACGGTGGATTCCTGCAATCGCTGGTTTTATCACTTTCTCAAACTGCGGACAATTTGAGGGTTCGGCAAAATCAGCAAATGAATGATTTATCATTTCCCAAGCTGGTTGCTGGGCTATACCTCCGGCAATTACCACCGTCATGTTTTCTGGCTGATAGTGAGTGCGGTGAAAACAGCGCATTGCTTCTGGCGATTGCTGCATCAGTTCTTGCTCAGTACCCAACACCGAACGTCCGTAAGGGTGATGCGGATAAATGCTTTGAATTAGAGCTTGAAATCCTATCCAGTCGGAATCGTCCTGACAAGAGCGAATTTCTTCTAGTACCACGTCTCGTTCGCGGCTAAATTCATCTTCTGGAATTGCCGCATTGAGTAGTAGTTCTCCCAAATAAGGCAGAGTCTCTTTTAAATAAGGGGCAGCTGTGGTAAGTGAATAATGAGCATAATCATAGCTTGTCGCTGCATTACTTACACCACCCCGGTTTTCAACTTTGGAATCGAACATTCCAGGAGGTAGCGTCGCCGTACCTTTAAAAATCATGTGTTCTAAAAAGTGCGCCATACCAAACCACGGGTTTGGCTCTAGGCTGGCTCCAGCACGCACCCAAACATCCGCCACAACTACAGGAGTAGTGGGAATTTCTTGATGAATAAAAGTTAAACCACTCTCTAGTCGGAAGACCGAGGCTGGAAATACGGTATTAGTTAGTTGTTTTAACAATTTTTTGTAGTTTTAACCACAATTTAACGGAATTGTGTCATTTTAACTCTGAACGATACCTGATTTAGAATCAAATTATACAGATTTAGTAGAATTATGCTATTGCTGTTCTCCACATTACTGAAAAATTAGAAGCGTTATGCATTGGGAGGAAAATCGCAAA
Organism: Nostoc sp.; assembly: GCF_036917515.1. Classification (GTDB taxonomy): domain Bacteria; phylum Cyanobacteriota; class Cyanobacteriia; order Cyanobacteriales; family Nostocaceae; genus Nostoc. Next base: position 144,183 of record NZ_JBALDE010000173.1, read on the forward strand.
TTAGTTAAAATACTGGAATCTCAATGACAAATTCTGTTCCTTCGCCAAGTACAGAATTGCAACTCAACCGCCCATCATGGATTTGCTCAACAATTTGACGAGCGATCGCTCTAACTCTTGTGCATAATTTCGAGATTCTTGATAAAGACGAGCATTTTCTAGAGAGGGCTTGATCGCATAGCAAACTTCGGTGCGATCACTTGTAAATGCACCAATTGTCATAGCGATCGCACTTAAGTGTGGTTTACTTAAGTAATGTTCAACGCGGTGCAATATTTGTGAGACTTGGGGAGCGATCGTCCCCACCCAATTCTTAGAGGAAAAAAGCGTAAGCGCAGCCCCTTAAAGTAGACATTGCATACAAAAGAGCTTGGTCTATGTCAGAACCAAGCTCTTAGCTATCTCAATCAATTATTTATTGGAGGTAGAGTAGTCTCATCAGAACCCATTAGGCAACAGGTTGCTCTAGATTAACTTTGACAACTTTGTTCTTTTCTTGCTCAGTTTTAGGCAATGTCAGATTCAAAATGCCGTCTTTATAATCTGCGGTGACATTGGTATTTTGAACCCTAGTAGACAGAGGAATTACACGTTGGAATTTACCGTAGTAGAATTCACTCTTGGTAGTGCCATTGTTCTGGGTTTTAGTTTCAGACTTGCGCTCACCGCTAATGTGAACAGCATCTTCAGTGACTTGAATATCTAAGTCTTTAGCTGACAGTCCTGGCAGTTCTAGCTTGAGATGAATCGCATCATCAGTTTCTTGCAACTCAGCAGCAGGAACTCTGATAAAGCCTTTTTCAAGCCGTGCAGATGGGACTTTGGTATCTCCCAATAAGCCGTTGATGTGACGTTCTAAAGCGTTCAATTCTTGCCAGGGGTTGTAACGAACTAGCATATTAATTTATCCCTCGTAGTAGTAGTTTTTTGCTCAACCAACTTTGGATTTAATTCCTTGCTTTGATTTCCATCTTATTGAGAAAAAGCAAGCTTTTAATTCGGTAATTATCACCAAATATTTGATGATTACCGCACCAAATTAAGCAGTCAAAAAAATTACGGTTTACTCGAATTTTGCGGTTCGGTAAACCAGAATAATTATTAATACCAATAATAATAAACCAACTATTCTACTGTTAAAGGGGATTTGCTTTGACACTAAACTTTACTTTCTTCTACCCAAACGGTTGCCCCCAGCGCTCCCAATTTTCTTTGTTAAATGGACTGCGCCACTTTAAAATTAAGTTCAATTCCAACTCTTGCCAGGGTTTTCTCAACCCGAGCATCCCACCAAAAGCGGCGTTTACTGCTGTTTGCAAGCCATAGCGATAATGTAAATCTTGGTAGCTGGCGGATATAGTCTTTGCAGGTGTGTATGCCCTTCCACCGCTTGTTACTGCGGCACGTTTCCCCACATGCAGTACTAGAAATCAGAGGATGTCAAAGAATTATGCCTTTGATATTCAATCCGCACTTGTTTAACGTCAAGCTCAGATTCTAAAAACACGAGTTTTTCTACTTGCTGTAATCCCAGACTTTCAAACTGTTTAAGTTCCAAGTCTGATAATGGCCAAGGTGGGCCAGAAGGTTCAGCTTCTGTATCTCGAACACGAGTAATCAGCAAAAGTGTGCCACCGGGAGCAACAAAGGAGGCAACTGAGGAAATAACCCAAGAACGCACATTCAACGGCAAAGCTTGAATATTACGACATTCAAAAACAAAGTCAAAAGCTTGATGCCATTGTGGGGGAATTGCTAACAAATCTGCAACTATATAATTGACAGTCGAATCTGGAAATCGTTCTTGACACCAAGCGATCGCTGTCGGTGAAATATCAAAGGCAGTTACTTCAAACCCTCGATCAGCTAAAGCTTCGGCATCATCTCCCAAGCCGCAACCAATGACTAGCGCCTTTTGCCCAGAAGCGAACGGTTGATGATTCGTCAACCAATTTTGTAGATAAGGGTGAGGAGTTAACTTTGCCCAAGGAATTTTTGCTGTATCACCTTTAGCTTCGGTATATAACACTTCAAACCATGCCGATGGTTCTGATTTTTGTAAAGCAACGCTTGCTAACTGTTTAACATAAAATTGTAAATCTTTAGGTTGTTGTTCAAACATAAAAACTGACATCACTAACAATTGTGCAAAACTTCCAAATACCCTAAGTATTGTAGATCAGCAAAAGCGATGCCTACGCTTCACTCTATTACACTTACATTTTGGCGTTGCATAATTGAAAACTGATTTAAATAATTAAAGCCCCCAAATTCTAACTGAACTTTGGGAGCTAATAATTTTAAGTTCACCGCGACGCCGTTTTACCTAAGTTTATGACCTGGGTTTATCCAGGTGGGAACCTAAATTCCTCGTTTAAAGTTTCCGGGTACATGCCCGGTCTACTGCCACGAGAACAGTTGACTCCCTTGTCATTAAAGGCATAGATCAAAAAACTTGATGGCAGTCACCAACGTCGTAGTGCAACTTAAATCATTATAGCTTTCAAAAATATGTTGTGTGTTCAACAGCGAAACTTTCTGCTCAATTTACCTGGGATACCAGATAGATTCTATGGTCTGGGCGATCGCGATCGCCATCTCTCGATTATGATTATCCAGCAAAACGGTGATATGTCCTAACTTTCGTCCCGGACGTGATTCTGTCTTTCCATACCAGTGAAGGTGCGCTTGGGAAATTTCTGCTATTTGTTGACGCTGACTTTGGTAGTCACTGTGAGAATTTTCATACCCCAATAGGTTCACCATTACAGCGCCGGCGCACTGGAAAGCCGGATTTCCCAAAGGTAAATCACAAACGGCTCGAAGATGCTGCTCAAACTGAGAAGTTTCACAAGCGTCAAGAGAAAAATGCCCAGAATTGTGTGTACGTGGTGCAATTTCATTTACCAGCACTTTGCCATCAGCCCTGAGAAATAGCTCAATTCCAAAAATTCCCACTACTTCTAGGCTATTTAATAGAGTATGTGCGATCGCTTGGATTTCTGCTACTTGATTGGACGTAATTTCGGCTGGCGCAATCACCCGCCGACACACTTGTTGTTCTTGTTGGGTTTCTACAACTGGATAAGTAACAATTTCTCCCTCCACAGAACGAGCTGCAATTACTGCTAGTTCTCTTTCAAAAGGGACAAATTCTTCTAACAAGAAAAGCGATTGATTTAAAGTTGGTGTTGAGGTTTCATAATTTAGCTTTTGCTCTAAAGTAGCAAAATCTGGAATTATGAAAGTACCTTGACCATCATAACCGTGGCGACGGGATTTGAGAACTACTGGGAAACCTAGATATTCTATTTTTGATTGAAGATTTTCCACCTCGTCATGAGCAAAAAATTGAGGAACTGGTAATCCCAAGTCGCGTAAATAGCAACGCTGATGATATTTATCTAAAAGAGGAGCTAAAGCTTCTAATCTGGGACGGAAGCAAACGCCTTGCTGTGCCAAACCAGATAAAGCTTGCAGGTTAACAAATTCGTTTTCAAAGGTGATGACATCACATTTTTCAGCTAATATTTCCGTAGAGCTTGCATCATCAACTGGTGCGAAAACAGTTTCTTTGGCGATTGACACGGCCGGGTCGTGTTCGCTAGGAGTTTGTACTACTAATTCTACTCCTAGCTTCTGCGCTGCATCCGCCATCATCCAGGCAAGTTGTCCGCCACCAATTACACCAACACGCTTCATTGACATCCTAGAGAATCACGAGTTTGCACGCCTGTTTTGGAATTCACACCACTGGCTTTTTCGCACAGTTCTTTGATTTGCGCTTTATCCAAAATTGCATCTGTAAAATCTGCACCGTCTATATTTACATCATTAAATATGGCACGGAGCAAAAGAGCTTCTTTGAAAACTACATCGCTCAAATCTGCCTTAGTCAAGTTTACCTGATCGACCATTGCATTCGTTAAATCCGCTCCGTGGAGATTTGCTTTTGTCATCACCGAAGCGCTCATGACTGCTCCCCGTAAGTCAGCATTTGTAAAGTTAGCCAATTCCATATTGGCGTTAGAAAACTCCGCAGCTTGCAAACTCTGTCCAGAAAAATCACGTCTTGATAACTCTGCATTGCTAAATGACAGTGGATGAGTCCAGTCTACTGCCACTGCTGGATCGGCCACACACCAGATAATAATTCCGAAAAGGAATGCTAATGCTTGCCGCCAAAATATATCGAGAGCCAATTTAGTGTATAATCGCCGCATTTAATTACCGCATTTGAATATTAGCAAGACTGACTCGTACTAATTGAGACTCGCAGCCTTGCTACTGGACTTGGAGAACGTGTATTTCCGTTGCTTAATATTTTGTAACGCAAAAAGAGCATAAGCTTCTTACTTTAGCAAAATTATCCCTGCTACTTGAGGTAGAGAGTGGCAATCAGCGATCGCACTAAAATTAGATTAGATATCAGAACAATAATTACTAAATAGCAAGTGCAATGACTGAGTATAAATTGTTTCTCACATCAAGCAAGCTTTAGCAAAATAGAGATGGGGAGCATAATCTATCGCTCTTAATGCAGATAAAACTTGAAATTCCTAACTCTAAAGGAATAATTTAGCTGAATAAAGCAATGTCTACTATGGTTTATGCTTATTGACTTGTTTACAATTCTTTCTTTCTGGATTTAAATTTTCAAGATATAAAAAGTCTTTTTGAGCAGTAATACTCATGGAGTGATTTACAATTTTTGACTTTTTATTTTGCAAGTAAAGTTTGTTGTCTTTTAAATTCAACAGCCCCGATCAACTGTTAGTCTTTTAATTAATGAAAGCAAGGTTTGAACGTAATTATATACGTTTTAATTGCTTAACAAAGCTTAAAAGTTCGATAATTAGCGTTAATTTTATAGCGATTAGTTAGTTCTTCAGAAATCTCTTAGAGTTTACATTTACCAAGTACATAACTTCCACAAACCAAACTCCGAAACCCGATGATAAATCATTACTCTCTTCAATGGATAGAGGCATGGTGCCAAGAAAATGGCTGGACAGATTTATTTGTTGAGCGACGTAACAACTTCTGGGCTTTCCCTCCGGGTGGGGTAATGCCAGAGCCAATTCCAGTTCATGTTCTCAGATTGATCAAAGCCGAAAAAGGACTGACTCTGGAAGAACGATTGTGGTCGCTGTCGGCAGTAATTGGCACAATCCTAGCTGTTCTTTTTACCTTTTGGTTGCAGTCGCCGATGCCATTAGTTTTAGCTTTCGCTTTTAATGCTGTTACAGTGGCTCAATTTGAACTTGAAGATGCCTAATTTTTATTTTGGGCTTTGCTATTCAAAACTGCTCTTGTCTGCTTTCAGCAAGAGCAGTTTTTAATTTAACAAGAAAGAATTCAGGAGTCAGGAGCCAGAATTCTCCAATTGGATTCTGTGCGACTTGCTATCCCTGCAAAGAAACAAGCTACGCGCTGTGTGAACGTAGAGAACGTCTTGATTCTGACGCCAAGCCGCAAAGCGTCTTAGGCTTCGCTTCTGAATTGTTCTTTAATGATTTGTATAGCAGCCGTCTAGTCTATTAAGACATAACAATTAGAAATCACTAACATTTAAGAGCAGCTAGTAGGTATAGCTATTTTTGCGTGTTTGTTAACGTAGTCCACAAATAATTGCTTCAATCGGGGACTAACACCAGCGTGTTCAAAGAATCCAAAACCGAGATTTCTCGCTTTTGCTAAGGTTTCCTCTGGTGTTAATCCTTCCTGGATAGCGATACTCAACAGCGCAATTCCAGTCGAGCGCATCCCGGCGGCACAATGTACAACTGCTGGTTTCGGGATTTGTTCGAGTATCGTGAGGATTTTGGTAATCACCTCTTCATTCAAATTTTTTAGATCCACCTTGAGTGGAACATTTTGATAACATAGCCCCAATGCTTCCGCTACTTTTTGCTCATCTTTGGAAAATCCTAGTTCATCAGGCGATCGCAAATTGAGAACGGACTTAAAACCTTCTTGAATAGCTTGCTCAAGCTGTTTCGGTATGACTTGTCCTGTTGTTGTCAAGTTTTCGTTAATTTGTATGGCGTTGATCACATTTACTCCTTTTGATTTTCTAATGTCTTCTGGCTTGTCAAATACTCTAATAGAGCAAGCTTTAAGAAGATATTCAAAATAAGCACAGCAAAATAAGCCAAATATCACAAGATATTGCTTGATTACTTCAAAATTTGTCTCTTGAAGTTGGTTATTTTTTTGCTTTATCCATAATATACGGTTTGTCGATAGAATTAGTGATAATTAGGGTTTTTTATACTTTTTGTTGATAAAATTACTGTAGTTTATATTTTAAGAGTTATACTATTGGGTCAAGTTGCAGGAGCAATTGATCGGAGTTTTGCGAACAAGGGTACTAATAATGACTGTTACAGAACAAATTTCTTCTCTATCCATTGGAATAGTATTGTTCCCAAATGTAACGCAGTTAGATTTTACGGGCCCCTACGAAGTCTTTGCCAAATTGCCAAAGGCGCAATTATATCTGCTGGCGGAAACACTTGAACCAATTCGGAGCGATTGCGGCCTCACTTTTCTACCTGACACAACCTTTGCTCAAGCCCCAGCTTTAGATGTGTTATTTGTGCCAGGAGGCCCAGGTATCAATGCCAAAATGGAAGATGAAAAGTTCCTCGGCTTTCTCAAAACCCAAGGAAAACAAGCCCGTTATGTTACGGCTGTCTGCACTGGTTCGCTGCTGCTGGCGGCGGCGGGTTTACTTCAGGGCTATTGCGCTACTACTCACTGGCTATCGTTGGATTTACTTGAAATGTTAGGAGTGAAGACAGTTGCCCAAAGAGTTGTCATTGATCGCAATCGAATTACAGGCAGTGGTGTGACAGCTGGCATTGATTTTGGGCTGGCTCTAGCTGCTGAGTTATTTGGGGAAGCGCTCGCCCAAGCAATTCAACTACGGATTGAATACAATCCCCAACCACCGTTTAACAGTGGTTCTCCCCAAACTGCTCCTGCGGCTGTACTTGCTCGCGTTATAGATGCAAGTCACAATGTTCAGGAAATCAGACGGCAAATTGTCCAGCGAGTTGTGACTCAATTGCAAACTGCTAATAAATAGCTAGGCGCAAATAATTATAAAGATAGGGTAGATTGATATTAACGTGAAACACATAATGCACCATTTCCGATTTTCGGTGCGTTACGGAAGCCATAACATACTCTACAGAACAATTCTTCTTTTTCAACTAGGCAATGACCCAGAACTAAAGTTTTCATTCATACTTGTTTCCTCCTGCCTTCTCCAAAGGAGAGACGCTAAAAGCAATCTGCCCTCTGCCTTCTGTTGTAATCTGAATGCCAGCCTTGAACCTATGAGCGCTAAGGAAATATCTCTTCGACCTGCCCAAGAAACAGATGCGTGGGTGCTGAGTGCAATTCATATTGCTGCTATCAAAGCTCTACCTGCAACTTTCTACACCCAAAAAGAACTTTTAGCTTGGCGCAATAACCGCGACAAACCTGATGGTTCAAATATCTTGAAGAGTATGAAAGCGGAATCTTTCTGGGTTGCGAGCGAGGGAGATGTTGTTATAGGTTTTGCTAGTTTCATTGTTGATGAACTAATCGGGTTGTATGTCCATCCTAAATATCAAGGTAAAGGGATTGGCCGTGCTTTAGTTCAACATTTTTGCAATGAAGCAACTGAGCAAGGTATAGATAAGGTAATTACAACTGCTAGCCTTTATGCTGAAGGGTTTTATTTACGACTAGGATTTACTGCTATCCAAAAAGCACCTCATTATTTAAGAAGTGGGATAGTTGTTCCAGTTATTAAAATGAGTAAAACATTAGCTACCGTACTGAAATAAATTTGAGAAGGTAAATATTTTCAATAACTTTAAAAATGTTGGCATCAACACGATTTTCCCCAAATTATGACCACTTTTTCTACATAATCTATGATGAAAGGAAGTACTTGCCAGCATAAATGCATAAAACCATCCGTTCATCAACTCTCACCCGTACACGTTTGATAGAAGCCGCCTTACAGGTATTTGCCAGTTTAGGTGTTCAAGGAGCAACTACCCGTGAAATAGCTCGTGTTGCTGGTGTGAATGAGGTGACTTTATTTCGCCACTTTGCTAGCAAAGAACAACTTCTGAGAGCAGTAATGAAAAATGCCTTAGTACTCCAGACAGAAGCCCTTGCACACCCCGAAGCATGGACACAGGATCTAAAAATTGATTTAAAACAGTATGCCCATCTCTACAATACTATGCTAGAGACACAGGAGGACTTAATTCGTACCTTCATTGGAGAAGCCAAACGTCATCCAGAGGCAGCCAAACAAGTGATTCAAGAAGCTGCCAAGCCCTTAGCACAAAAACTGGTAGCTTACCTGCAATCGAGTCAGAAACGAGGCACTGTCAGGGCAGACCTCGATCCATTTCCGGCTGTTGATATGTTTACAGGAATGCTGTTAGCTGGAATGCTATGCCGCAGTGCAAAATTCAATCAAGGCAGCTATAGCTGTGAGGACTATATCGAAACCTGTGTAGATATTTTTGTACGTGGTATCAGTGCCACTTCCTCTTAGTTACAAAAATAAAGATAGATGAAAATCTTGAAAGGTAAGGTTGTCAGTGGTTTAGGAAACTTTTCTTACTGGATTGAGAAACTCCAGGAATATTACTTGAGAAAAACGGGAATGAAATTATTTCCTGGAACTTTAAATATTCAGCTAGATCAACCTTACCATCTTCCTAAAAATTTAATGCGTCTGGAAAAGGAAGAATATGGAGGGACTGTTTCTGTTAACATTGTTCCCTGTCAGATATTTGGAAGAGATGCTTTTATTTTAAGAACAGACAAAAATAATACTGACAGTGGAGATCATCCGAAAACAATTATTGAGATAGCTTGCGATGTGAAACTTCGGGAGTTATATAACCTTAAAGATAATGATTTGATTGAAGTTGAGATTCACGATGTCAGATTTTTCTGAATTAAACAATCTGCTTGCAGATGAAGCGTTAATCCATTACGCGAGTGGTCAGGAGCAAGATCGGTTATCAAAAGGTGCAGGTTTGTTGGAATTAGCCCGAAGCCAAGAACTTATTAGCCGCCACCTATCACCTCCTCCCGCAGTGATTTTCGATGTTGGCGGTGGTGCTGGCGTCTATTCTTTTTGGCTTGCTCAACAAGGCTATGAAATCCATCTCATTGATGCAGTTCCTTTGCACATAAAGCAAGCCTGACATTTGTCTCAAGCTCAACCGGAATATCCTTTAGCTAGTTTGGCAATTGGAGATGCTCGGCAACTGAATCGAGCGGATAATAGCGTTGATGCTGTTCTCTTACTTGGGCCTTTGTATCATTTGACTGAGCGCACAGATCGGATTATTGCTTTGCGTGAAGCTCATCGGCTCTTAAAAACTGGAGGTTTTGCCTTTGCTACGGGAGTTTCTCGATTTGCTTCAACTTTAGATGGATTATTTCGAGGGCATTTAGATGATCCAGAGTTTGTAGAGATTGTTAAACAGGATTTGATTGATGGTCAACACCGCAACCCAAACAACCATCCCCGCTACTTTACAAAAACCTTCTTTCATCATCCAGAAGAACTCAGAGCAGAAGTTGAAGAAGTGGGTTTGCATTCTGAAAAGATTTTAGCGATTGAAGGGCCAGGCTGGTTATTACAAAACTTTCAGGAACACTGGAATGATGTTGGTCGCCGCGATCGCCTTTTAGAAGCGATTCCTTGGTTAGAAACCGAACCCACTATATTGGGAATGAGCGCTCACATCATGGCTGTTGCCTATAAATAAACGTTAAAGTAGAGCGATCGCCACTAACTAAAAGCGCTTGTTGTTTTGCCAGTACTCGTTTGTTTAAATCTTCAGTAATTCACGGCTTTGTTGCATAAAATAAAAAGCGAAGTTTCCATTCTCCCTCGCCATACACTTTTACTCCAGTTGAATCCACCACAACATGGATCGCCTCATCCTTTGGGATTACAGGCAGTTCCACGGATAATTTGCTCAAACGACGGCATAAGGTGGAGTGATCTGGCACTTTCAACTCAATTTCCATTCAGATAAATAGTAGACCTCTTGCACAAATGCAAAATTCCCCCTCATCCCCCAACCCCTTCTCCCAATTTTGGGAGAAGGGGAGCCAATTTCAAAGTCCCTCTTCCAAGCTTGGGAGAGGGATTTAGGGTGAGGGCTTTTGATTTATGCAAGAAGTCTAGTGATTCTAAAAATCATAAGAGTTTGCCACCCTGCTAAGTGAAATACCGATTGTACAGTTCCCATCGTAGCGTTCCCGCTTCTCCTGTCAAAGACGCTACGCGAACGGGTTGCCGAAGCCATCGCTATGTCACTCTAATAATTAGAGGCTCCCTTCTGTACTGTCTTTTTTTCGTTGCGCCATTGTTCAATTATTTCTTCACTCACCCAGAAAGTCAGACTACCTCGCTTTGAGTGCCGCATCGTATTCTTGCCAGTTACGGATTCTATAGTTGTCTTTGGCTTTCGTTTTCATATTCAAACTAGGAAATTAGCAGAGGATTAGTAAAGGTAGCAAGGAATAAGTAAAATTTACCATTTTTTCCCATTTATCCAACAACGCCGGAATTCGTTCTAAAATCTAAAAACAAAAATCCAAATCTCAAATCCCTCGTTGTGATTATTTCACGTCTGTGACACGCCAGCTAAGTTTCAAATTAATCCAGAAATTCCAGATGGTAGCAACTGCGATCGCTATCAACTTAGCTAAATACTGATTTATTTCCAAGATATTATAGAGAAAGTTAATTATTAGAGCTTGTAATATAACTCCTGCCAAACAGACCGCACTGAACTTCAAGAATCGCTTGAAACGTTGATGCAAAGCACGTTGTCCCTGAGAAATATCACTAAAAGTCCATATATCATTCCATAGGAAATTATTTACGATTGCCACTCCGGCCGAAAGAATCGTACTGCGGGTTAAACCTAAATGAATTACAGTACGCAGCAAGTGAAACACCGTTAAATCCACAAACACACCACTAAAGCCAACAAACCCAAAACGCACAAATCGACCGATGGGGAAATTGACTTTTCTACGCAATCGTCCTACCTTCCCTGTGGAAAGCCGCAATCGCACTAAGTGGTGGATGTAATCTATATATTGCTTCCATGTCACCTTACTCTCGCCCTCTTTGCGTTCGCAAAATACATACCCAACCTCGGCAACTTGGTCTACTTTTCCCCGACCAATTACTTCTAGGAGAATTTTATATCCGACTGGATTGAGTGTTGCACCTGCGATCGCACTCCGGCGCACCATAAAATAACCACTCATCGGGTCAGAAACTCTACCCAATACCTCCGGTAAGATTACCAAGCCTAACAACTGAGCGCCACGAGATAAGAAACGCCTAATAACACTCCAGCTACTAACACCGCCTCCTTCTACATGACGGCTAGCTACTGCCAAATCTGCTCCCTGCTCAATATTACGCAATAGTTGTATGAGTATTTCTGGTGGATGCTGTAAATCTCCATCAATCACCCCCAATACACTGCCCATAGATGCTTGCCACCCACGAATCACCGCTGAGGACAGCCCCCGCTCCTGTTGGCGTCGCATCACCCGCAACTGGGGGTATTTTGTCATCAAAGATTGCGCTATTTCCCAGGTTCGATCTGGGCTATCATCATCTACCACTATTAGTTCATAGTTTCCTGCAATAGATTCATCCAGTAATTGACTCAATATGCTGACTACATTCTTAATGTTTTCACGTTCTTTATAAGTAGGAATTACTAGAGAAAGATGAATATAATCATCACCTGTACCCACGGAGTTGGGAGGCAACTCTGAAATCTTTAGTGGGCCAGTTGATACTGTTAACAGCGAGTTAGATGAGTTTGTTTTCATATTCCAAATTGCAGAACGAAGGTGTGTAAAGTCTGTGGAAAATAGAGGCAAACATCTGCTGACTTTATTAATTGAACCTAGTTACTTCAAATTTGAGGAATACTTTTGTTACAATTAACTGGTCGGAAAATTTAGTAATTTCAGTACTGAGATTTCCAGTATTTTCTCAAATTTTATCTAAATTTTATATTTTACCCTTTGTTTTATGATATTACACAGAAGATTACGTATTTTTTAGCTAAATATCCTGTACCTTTAAGTAAACTAAGTCAGCAAATATACAGTTTATCAAGCATATCTTTATAATTTTTTAAGAATACTACGCGGAATATTAATTTAAAATGGAGTCTCGGGAATTTTGGGATATGCTTATACATTATTCTTGTTACAGCAAGGTAAGAATAAAATGCAAATGCTGACTATATAAGCTTGTTATACGCAGAAAAATTTATTTATTGATCCAATAAGTATTGAATTAATTAAACATTACAAAAAAAAGAAAAATCATTTTGATTTTTTGAGAATATTAACTATTTCTCTAATTGTAAAAGCAACTAAGGATTCTTATTTTATTTTTAAAAACAACTCCTCCTCAAGGCAAGAGGCAGTTAATGTTTAGCTATTAACTGTTTTTAGGAGTGATTTTATGAATCAAATGAGACTAGAGATATACAGTTGCGTTTTGCTATTGCAAAAAACAGAAAAATTTTTTTTGTTATTAAAATGATGGCATAGTTTTATTGATTGTTTTGAGTAAATCAACCTCTAAGAATACAGGGTAAATCGCGCATATTCCTGATGGATTTGTTTCTATTCCAGTGACAGGAGCCAATACCGTTGAGTTAAGCTTTTTTCTCTCCCCCTGCCTCCCCTGCCCCCCGCCTTAAGAGATAAATTTCCTTAACCCAAGCGTATTGTGGCAGCGCTGTTTGTTGCCTTCGGGCGGATCGCAAGAGGCTTTTGGTATTCGTCGTGCCCCGATATTGGGATTAATGACCGCTTTTATATTTGCTACCCAGATGATCAATTTTCCAGTAGCAGGAGGTACTAATGGTCACTTGTTGGGGAGAACCTTAGCTGCGATTGTTTTGGGCTGTTAAAAAATGGTGCTACTTTAGACCAGTTGGGTTTGCCGATAGATTGGTGATTTCAGATGAAAAGAAGTGAAGAAGGGAATAGGTTATAGTTTACAGAATACAGATTATTCCCTATCACTCCTAATCCTAATACCTCTTTTACCCGTAATATTGGATACTATATTGTGGGTTTGATTACTGTTGGAGTGTTAATGTCTGTTTTACATAAATATACTGTTCTTGCTCCTGTTAGCCTAAGTATTGCTTTATTTGTTACTGGTTGCACCGATAATAAAGTTTCCCAGTGCCAGCGACTGATTCGAGTTGTAAATGCTGGAACTTCTCTAATTGATAAAAATAAAGGAACGCAAGTGATAACTAGCATACAGCTATCTAAAGATTTAGACTTTGTGACTAAATCCATTGCAGAATTGAAGCTAACAGATCCGAAGCTGAAAGAATTTCAAAGCAGTTTTGTAAAGATTTTTCAAAATCTTAGCCAAGCGATCGGTAAGGCAGGTAAGGCGCTTGGTGCAACTAAGACAGCAGAAGCCTCGGCATCTGGTAGAGAAACAATCCAAAAGGCGAGAGTCGATATTGACTCAGCACTGACAACAGCTACAGATCTTGGCAAACAGTCAGATACATTAGTGAATCAGATGAATAAGTATTGTAGCGAGCCAGAATAATCTATATAGATCAAAAAGTTTTCCAGAAGCCTTACCAATCCTTCATTTACACTTAGGAATACAAGGAGCCGAAATCAGCCTGTCCTTCGGGTTTTCAGAACTTTTGTTCTGCGTGAGCTTCAGAGCGATCGCCACACAGTTCAGGCTAATTTTATCGAGACTCGTTCAGTTGCTGCTGAAGTTGTTGGACTTCCTTAATTGATAAGCCTGTGCATCGCTTCATAATATGGCTGTAATAGTTTTATTGTGCCTAGACACTGAGTTGTTCAGCCGACGATTACCACCCTCCATTCCCGGAACTGACCTTAAAACTCCCACGAAATCGTTGCTTGCACCGTGAACGGATCGCCATAAAAAACATTTAGCTTATCCTGAGCAGATTCAAAATAGTTAATGTTAAACAAATTCTTGAAGTTAAGTGATGCCTGGAATCTGTCTTGCTTATAGAAGATAGCCGCGTTAGTCAGGAAATAATTAGGCAAAGTAAAGGTATTATCTAAGTCTCCTTGACGTTCTCCAACGTAGAATAATCCCAAACCAAAGCCCAAACCTCTGAAGCTATTATCAGTATGCTTGGTGAAATTAAAACCTGTGACAAGTTGATGCCTAATGTTGCCTGTGGCAAACTTACCCACCACATACGTCTCAATACCATAATTTCTTTCATCATTCACACCCCTGCTGTAGCCTCTACTTAGGGTACGCTGATCCTCAGCTAAGGCGATGTTAAAGGGATCGTTTTTATACCGTTGAAACGACGAATATTCAAAGGCGCTACGGATCTGCCAGTTAGAGCTAAAGCGATGTTCGAGATCGTAGCCAACGCGAAGCGCACTTGTATCGGTCGTATTATATGGCTCTGCTGTACTACGATTGCGCGGGATTTTGCCATTCGGATTGAGTAATACCAAATCCGGTTTACATAAACCCCTAATAAATTAAATAACATTTAGCCAATGATAATTAGTTAGATTTCTAATTTCTTCTTTCATTTCACTGAGAAGATTACAACGCTT
>NZ_JBALDE010000174.1:0-46277 GCF_036917515.1 Nostoc sp.
TTCTTTTTCCATTTTTTCTAATCTCCGTAGACTTACAGTATGGACAATGCACAGTATGAACCCTCTCCTCATCCCTTTATTATGCAACACCGGAACATTTTATTAATTCGTAATTCGTAATTCGTAATTTTTGAGGTAATTGCCCTTTTTTATATATACGTGGCTTTATTTCAGTTTGGCTCTAAATAAGAGTCTGAAACAGTCTTTAATTACGAATTACGTTAGCGCAGTAGTAGCGAGTCCGCAAGCGATTAATTATAAATAATTTTGGACTATCCAGACTAACAGTAAATCCCCAGCACGCGCCACGGAGGATTAGTGTTATGAATCAAAGTAGAGTGGATATTGAATCAACTTTACCTAGACTAGCTATTTTTAATTACTAGCGCTACTACCTATAGTTGTGAGTTAATTTCATACTTGGGAGGGATGTTGTTACTCACCTTAAAAATTTAAGCATTAACGTGAGCTTTTGTTGAAGGCTCACGTTAAGCATTAGTGCAAAGCGATCGCTATACTTAATTCTGGTGTTTGTCTAGCAGAGGTTATGGCAAAATCAATTCCTATTCTTTTGCAGATTATAATTCTTACGACTGAAGCAGTATAGTTCATGTTTCTCCACCAACTACTACATCTCGAATTCGGAGGCTAGGGCCACCACAACCCACTGACAAGCCATTTTGCCCTCCTTTACCACAACCGCCGGATTCATCCCAATAAAAATCATCGCCAAGTGCCTCAATATCCGCTAAAGTTTGGAATACATTTCCTGAAAGCGTCACATCCCGAACAGGTTCAGCAATTTTGCCGTTCCTAATCATCCACGCTTCCCCAGCACTAAAGGTGAACATTTCCCCATTCGTCATCCCACCCAACCAATTACGGGCATAAACTCCTTCTTTGATATCGGTGAATAAGTCTGTGACTGGTGTTTTACCCCGTTCAATCCAAGTATTTGTCATCCGCACAATGGGAGTAAAGTGATAGTTAAGACAGCGGGCGTTACCTGTAGGCGCTTCCTCTAATTTGCCAGCAGTTTCACGAGAATGTAAACGTCCCACTAGAACTCCATCTTTAATTAGTTGAGTAGTAGTGGCAGATGTACCTTCATCGTCGTAAAAATAGCTACCGCGATGTCCCTCTGGAGCCGCACCATCAAAAATTTGCAGTTCTTCTGGGCCAAACCGCCGTCCAATGGTCATAACTTCCAACAGATCGGGGTTTTCGTAAGCCATATCAGCCTCAGAAAGATGTCCGAAGGCCTCGTGGACGAATAAACCCGTAAGAATTGGGTCAATGACTACAGTGTAAGTATTGCCTTTGACCGGTGGTAGAGATAAAGCGGCGATCGCTCTTTGAGCTGCACCTTTTACCTGTTCATCCAAACCAGCTAAATCTTCGTAAGCTTTGCGAGAGCCAGTAGTTTCCCGTCCAGTTTGTACGGTTTCGCCATTTCTAGCGGTGGCGGCAAAGCGCATTTCCATATCCACCCAAGATTGCTCGATCAAAGTGCCTTCGGAAGTAGCAATGATTACTTTTTGGGCGCTGTCACCGTAACGCACTGAGGTAGTGGTAATCCGGCTATCGACGCTTTTGAGCAATTGGGCATAGCGATCGCACAATTGTTTTTTCTGCAAGAGTGGGATTTTTCGGGGATCGGTACCTTTTAGGGGTAGAATGCATACTGCTTGCACCGGATCAATGGGTGCAAGTAAAGTTTCTTCATCACCAACCATCCGTGCAGCAGCGATCGCTTCTTCTATGCGATCCTTGATTGTCGCTAGTTGGTTAAAGCAGCTCAACCCCCATCCGCCTTTATAACAAGCGCGAATATGTCCACCAATGGAGATGCCTTCACTGAGAGTTTCCACCTTGTCGCCACGCAACAAGATATCAGTCCCTTCTGCTTCTTCCAGGCGAATCATCAGATAATCTACACGTCCACAGTAGCGGGCGATCAGGTCAGAAAGTAAATTTTGTGCGTCAGCAAGTGTAGTCGGCATTTCCAATTAGTAACAATGACTAACTGCATTTATTTTGCAATTATTTGGAGAATTTCTGCTAATCAATATTATGAGGAGACTCGGTACTAAGGGAGATGAAGAAGTGGAAAAACAGGGGAAAAGTTGCAGTAAGTTTTCCTCTTTGCCCCTTTGCACCTCTACCTCTTGTGCCCAATCTCTAATCCCCAATCTTTAGTTACAGTGGGTAAGAACTCAATGATGTGCTAAGGTAATCAAGTGAGAATAAAATTCGGTTACATTGTTTGTTTTTAGTATTGACAGGCTTTTCCCTTTTGGTCTTAACAAGCTTGCCTCCGAAATCTAAATCTCTACACACCTATGATTTTGGAGATAATGCATGTCAATTTATGTAGGTAATCTATCCTACGAGGTTACACAAGATGACCTCAATTCTGTGTTTGCCGAACACGGTACTGTAAAGCGGGTTCAGTTACCTACTGACCGTGAAACAGGACGTCCACGCGGCTTTGCCTTTGTAGAGATGGGCACAGAAGCTGAAGAAACAGCTGCCATTGATGCTCTTGATGGGGCTGAGTGGATGGGACGCGACCTGAAAGTGAATAAAGCTAAACCAAAGGAAGATAGAGGTGGTTCTTTTGGTGGTGATCGTCGCGGCGGTGGTGGCGGTGGATACAATAGATCGCGCTACTAAACTTTAAGATCGAAAATTAAGTTATAACGTCTAAAGGGCAGAATCATTATCTGCCCTTTTTGCGCTCCGGTCTACTGGATGGCTTAAATTGCCCAGTACCAATTAAGTAGGAGATGATAAATGACCCAAGCCTGACGGGGTGACAAGGAGGCTAGAGCGCTGATTGAATAAGCGTCATAGTACGTAAACCCCGCTGAAAATAGGGTAGTTTACCGGGCTTGAGACGCACAAGTGCGATCGCCAAATCTGACTAAAACTCCATAGCACCTACCCATAAACACTCATATAATCCAACCTAAAAAGCACTATGTCGGCGTGCATAACTTTAAAATTATTGAAACCGACCAACATATTGTTATAGTCCCATTTTTCGGGAGTTGCGACCAGCTAAAACTGCAATTGTGTAGGCGATCGCTGTACTCCAAAGGAGAATCTAATGAGTAAGTTTTGAACTTCAAAAACTTTTCCTGATATAAGCTATCTATCAAAATCATTATAAATTTGTTTGAGTTACTGTTGTTCTGTATCAATCAGAATTTCCAGGGGTAACTAATTAGAAAATAAGTCAAAAATATTCTTAATAATAAGCTGTACCAATCAATGCCAATAAAAAGCCCTCAAGTAAAGATGAGGGCTAGGCAATTTTTTTGCTAGAGATATCATCTCAATTCTTTCTAAGCACGAGCACGCGTAATCTGAGTAGTATCAAAGTCTTGTAGTCGAGTCATATTTCCACTGTTCTTGTCAACAATATACACAGCATTAGGTGTCTCATATCTCATAGCTCCAAAGGCGAGGAGTTGACCCGTTGCAGAGCAAACTAAGCTTTGTAAGCCATTATTCCATGCTTGACCATTAACTTTCAATTGTCCTAGTTTAATGGGCTTTTTTTGATTTGAATCTAACTGCACCAGGGTTGTATCACCATAGGCACCAACTATAGAGGTATAAAGTATTCCATCTGGGCACTCAGCTAAATTGTCGACCCGCTCATCGTCCAGGAATTTAATTTTACTAATAGAACTTATCTCTCCTGTTTGAAGGTTAATATCTACCAATTTGATTGGTGGTGTACCGTTCTTCTTACCTACTAGACCAATGAGTCGCCCATCATTAGTACCTAGCAAGCTCCCAAGCTGTTGATTTTGTTTAAGTCCTGAGACTATCAAAGTTTTTATAGGCGTACCTAAAAATGTAATACGAGTAGGTGTCGCCTGTCTTTGACTAATCGCAACCGGGGTAATGGCTACAACAAGTGTGCCATCGCTTAAAGAGGTAAAACCACTCAATATCTCATTAGGCTCTAACAGAGGTGTACTTTTATCCGTAAGTACCTGAGCCTTTCCTGTAACTAAGGATTGCAAAACTAATCCTACAGGCTTAATATCTGTGCTTACACTGTTTAAGGCAGTGTTCTCTACTAATTCAGTGGTGTTTACCTCTGTAATAGCCGTTTGGTCAGTAGTAACCATCGGGCTGGAACCTATACCTACAATATTTAAACTTGGTGTTTCTGCCAAGGCTTTCTTGGTGAGATAACTAAGTCCAGATACTACAGTTCCAGCAAGTGCCAATTGTCCAAACTGTCGACGTGATAGCTTGTAATTCATATTTTCCTTCCTAGAATTAATGACTTTTATTAGGTAGCAATGCAAACATAAACAGATAAGGCTAATATATTTGCGTCCAGGTTGCTACTGAGGGTGTTCCATTGTTGTCACTAATAAAAAGCATGTACCAGCCTGGGGGTGCGATGTTTCGATTGTTTATTACCGTGGCCTTAACAGAAGTAGCGTTTCTAGAAGTAATGGGTGCATCCACTAACCTTTGTTCTGTATCGCAAGAATGGGTAGTTGCCATTGGTCTAATAAAACTAACCCATTTAATATTCGCAGCCTGGGGTGTCTGAATTGTAAATTGCTGCCCGTAGGTCACTGTTTGAGGAGCGCTCTGAATAACTGGTCGCGATCGCGACATATACGCAGGACTGTAGATTTCTAATCGCAGTTCATTGACCGTCCGTTGAGGGTTCCCCCCAGCTGTGACGACCCTACCATCTGGTAGTAGCAAGGCCACTGAGTGATATACACGGGGGACATTTTGTTTAGCTACTACTGTCCAAGTATTTGTAGCTGGATTGTAGATTTCTGCTGGCAGCATTGATTGTTTTGTATCCTCATTCATTTTGCTACCATTGCAAACAAATACTGTGCGATCAGGCAATAAAACTGCGCTGTGATGCATCCGAGCATAGTTTAAAGGCTTTGCTGCTACGTAAGTTGGATTACTAGCTTTTAAATCGACAATATTTACCCTCTTTGTTGCTGTCTTACCACTACCTCCACCGAGAATCATCACCTTTTGATCTTGTGCAGGTGGTAAAAGCACACTAGCAGCTTGATCGCCAAAAGCTATGTCTTGCAGCCCTGTCACCACTTTTTCTGTAATGGATTGTGTAAATGTCTCTGGCAGGGTTAATATCCTTGGTGTCACTCCAGTAACACCCATCTGACCACCTGAATAAAAAATTTTTCCACTATTTAGTAGAAACAGATGCGCGTATGCTGGTAAACCACTAGTTGTTGGAAAAGCGTTCCAACCATTTGGAAAGAAAGCAGAATAAATTTCTGGTTGTTTATTGAGCTTGCCATCTTTATCCAGCCCAGACACTGCTAAGACTCGACCGCTGCCTAGTGTTAACACAGTAGGATACCAGCGACCATTATTCATTGATAGTATCTTGACCCATTTCTCAGTAATGGGATCGAACATCAAAGCATAGGGTGAACCATAAAATGGGTCATAGCGCAAAGTTCCACCTGCAACTAGTAACTGACCATCAGGGCGGAAAGAGTGACCAGCGCAAAAAAGATCCATCGGTTGCTTGTTACTATCCAATGGAGGCGTTTGACGGGAAAAGGTTCCCTTGTTTACATCCCAGACCACACTGTCATAGGGAGTATTTAACCGATTGGGATCGTTACCTGAGCCACAGAAAAAGAATATTTTACCAGTACGAAGTAGAGCGGCATGTATAGGTACAATTGGAGCACTGTACGACAATACTTGCCATTTATCTGTAGTAGTAGCCAGAGCAATGGAAGTCCCTAAATTTGTTTCCTCTTGAAGGTTAGTCTTGTTATTAGGTTGAGTCACTTTATTTACAATTCTTCCTACGTGAACTTGATTTTTTGTACTTTATTTTATTAATTTATTTCTTAATTCATATCTATACTTCTTTAGGCTTATTTAGCATCAAGATATGATGTGTTTTATAAGAAGGAGATGTAAAATCAGCTTTATAATATAGTAATTGCACTATCAATCATTCATCCTGTAAAGGATCTAATTAAGCCTGAAATACATTCCTACTATCAAGAATACTACATCTCGTTGATAAACTTTTTTCATATTTTATTTTCTCACAGAAGAAAATAAACATCTTTGGTTTTGCGGCCTCAGTTTGTGAAATAATCGAAAATCTCTAGTCACTTTTGGATAATCAGATAAATTAATAAAAAGCTTGTATAATAAGGGTTTTGTAGGTTCAAAATAGCAATATTAATTTGTGAATGTATATTAATCAAGAATAATTATCCAAGACCATCTGTATCCCTACAACTATTTAATGTGGCGGATTACTTCGGCAACTGACCAAGCTTGAGCGATCGCTCCTCTAGGTGTGTGAGGTGAATCGCCATCAAAAATCTCAGAAATAGAACCAAGACAAGCGTCAAATAAAAAATGATCTAGCAAGGGTTGCCAATCAAAAGGCAGCGACCGCTGTGGATAAAAACGTTGCCAAGCCCGAATATATGGCCCAATTAGCCAAGCCCAAACAGTGCCTTGATGATAAGCGCGATCGCGTTGCTGTTGATTACCCTCATATTTCCCTTTGTATTCGGGATCTCCTGGATCGAGACTGCGAAGACCATAAGGGGTGAGCAAGCTGGTAGTTGCCAAATCTAATATCTGACATCCTTGCTGTTCAGAAAACCCACAATGGTGTAGTGATAGAGCCAAAACGGCATTAGGACGAATTTGAAAATTCCGGCGATCGTCCGGCTCAATAGTATCGTACAGATAACCTAGTTGAGGATTCCAAAACTTTTGCAGTGAAGTTTTCACGTGTTGTGCTTGTTTAGCATAACGCTGTGCTTGCTTATTAAGACGTACTGGCGAGCCATACTCCATCAGGCTCAAGCGCTCTGCCCACTGACTCAGCCAACATAAAGCAGAATACCACAGCGCATTAATTTCCACTGGCTTCCCGTAACGGGGTGTGACGGGGTGTGCTCCAATTACCACATCCATCCAGGTGAGGGCTACACCACGAGCATCCCAACTAACTAGCCCATCTGTAGCATCGACCTGGATATTGAAATGTGTACCACCGACAAATGCTTTATAGATTTGCTGTACTACAGGGAATTGCTCTGCCAAAAAATCCCAGTCTTGGGTAGCTTCTAAATAAAGTCCTAAAGTTTCAATCCACCACAACGCCGCATCAATACTGTTATAAATTGGTTCGCCATTAAGATCGGGAAATGCATTCGCAATCAAACCGTGGCGACAATAATGTCCAAAAGTTCGCAATATTCCCTTTGCTAAGTTAAAGCGCTGTGGAACTAGTGCCAACCCCGGTAAAGCGATTAATGTATCGCGTCCCCAGTCATTAAACCAGTGATAACCAGCAATAACCGTAGGACCTGCAATTGAGGCTCGATAGACGATAAATTGATCGCTTGCTTTGAGTAGTTTTTGCCAGATTGGAGAGTGGGCATAAGAGGCAGAGACGTAAAGGGGCAGAGGGACAGAGGGGAAAAACTGACTGTAACTTCTCCCCTGCTCCCCTGCTTCCCTGCTTCCCTGCCCCTCTGCTCCTCTACCTCCCTCTCTCCATCCAAAAATCTGTGAGAGCCTTTCTTGCTCTGCCTCCACAACTTCTGCAAAGGTTTTGAGGGTGAGAACACTTGGCACTGAGTCGGGAAAACCTACTCGTGCTTCTAAAGTCACCGCATCTCCTGGTTGGAGTGTGACTATTAAGTAACCAGGACTGTGGAGGTCTTCCTTGTCGCCTAATCCCCGTTTTGTCTCCTCAGACAATCCATAATCCCAATACCAAACTGCATCCGGTTGATAATTTCCTTGTGTCCAGCGCAAATGCCAAGGTATGCCGAAGCGCCCAGAATTGATTGCTTGCAAACAGACTTGCTGTTGCCCTAGCAGTTGTGAGAACTGTAATTCTTGACTAACAGTCTGCTGGTGGTGAAAGTCACGTTCTGCTATCAACAGTCGCAACCGTAAAATTGCTGTATGACTTCCCTGGTAGCGATACTGAATTAAAATTCGATGGCAAAATTGGGCATTGGGCCATTGCTTATCCCCCCTTGTCTCCTTGTCCCCTTGTCTCCTTCTGGCTTTGTCCCCAATCCCCAATTCCCAATCCCCAGTCCCCATCAAACCATAGGGCATTACCAATTGTCTAGTTAATTGCCAGTTATCTTGACCCCAAGTCCATTTGGGAACTGGATTAATATCAAAATGGTGTAGCTGCTCGTAGCCTGTCAGCTCAATCTGACCGTTACTCCAAAAATTTGTCCCCAGTGCTACAACGCTTCCTAATATTTCCAAGCTAGCTTCTAGGTGCGAAAACAGCAAAGTCCGCCCAGAAGGTGGGTTTGTCGCAGCAAACAGCCAGCCATGATAAGTGCGCGTGCGAATATCAGAAACTGTACCGCTGGCAAAACTTCCCAAGCCGTTGGTAAGCAACCATTCTCTTGTATCTAAATCAGGCATTTGCTACTCAAAATCGTTATGAGTATGATATAGTCGTAACAGATCGTAATTAAACTGTGAGAGCGTGGATGGGTGAATTTTACTTGACCCAAATTCCAACGCTACTAAACCGATAAAGGAGAATTAGGTTAATGTCTCTTACTTATGGAACCGAAGGAAGCCTCCGCGTTGGTCAACAAACTCCCGATTTCACAGCAACGGCTGTGGTAGATCAGGAATTTAAGACAATCAAACTTTCCGATTATCGCGGTAAGTATGTCGTCCTGTTTTTCTACCCACTTGACTTTACCTTTGTTTGTCCTACTGAAATTACAGCATTTAGCGATCGCTACGAAGAATTCAAGAAAATCAATACTGAAGTCCTTGGGGCTTCTGTTGACAGTGAATTCTCTCACCTCGCTTGGATTCAAACAGATCGTAAGTCTGGTGGCGTCGGCGACCTGAATTATCCTCTAGTCTCTGACATAAAGAAAGAGATTAGCGCCGCTTACAACGTTCTTGACCCAGCAGCAGGCATTGCCTTGCGTGGTCTGTTCATCATCGATAAAGATGGTATCATACAGCACGCCACCATTAACAATCTAGCTTTTGGTCGTAGCGTTGATGAAACCTTGCGGACATTACAAGCAATTCAGTATGTTCAGTCTCACCCTGACGAAGTTTGCCCAGCTGGTTGGCAACCTGGTGATAAGACAATGAATCCTGACCCAGTGAAGTCTAAAGTCTACTTCTCTGCTGTCTAAATTTTGCTAGCTAAAAACTCTAATCGAGCCTTTTGAAGTTGAGAGCAAAATCAATGAAAACCACAGATAAATAGAGATACACATTAAACAATGTTAACCTCCGTATATATCTGTGGTTTTTTATAAAATAGTATTTAAATAGTCAAGAATCAAGGTTAAAAATATGCTGACTTCAACTGACTTTAGTGGCTTATTAAATGAGCGATTCTTCCGCAATTTTTTACCAATTCCAGCAACACATCAACTCAGATTGGGAGTGGGAACGCCAGACTTTCAACTGCCAGATATTACCAATGGTACTTTAGTAAAATTGTCTGATTATAAAGGCAAGCAACCAGTTTTACTCGCCTTTACTCGCATCTTTACCGAAAAGCAATATTGTCCTTTTTGTTTTCCTCACATCAAAGCTTTGAAAGAGAATTACGAGCAATTCAAAAAGCGCGGTATAGAAGTTTTGATGATTACTAGTACCGATGAACGGCAGAGTCAAATAGTTGTGAGAGATTTAGGCTTACAAATGCCGTTGCTGAGTGATCCAAGTTGTCGCATATTCCGTACCTATGAAGTAGGACAAGCACTGGGAGCGCCTTTACCAGCACAGTTTGTATTAGATAAAGAAGGAAAACTCCGCTACTGGCATTTATTTTCTTTTCTAGATCACAATGCCAGTGTTGAGACATTGTTAGAACAATTCAATTGAGTATAAGGTATAAGATTGACAATGTCTGCCCTACTTATAAAGCAGTGAGGTTTTCTCATGCTAAAACTTTACCACATGCCGATTTATCCCAACTTGCGCCGCGTCTGGATTACTCTACTAGCCTGACTTGCTGCAAATGACTGCGGGGATTATAGGTAAGTATAGCCCGGATTTTTTCATAATATTCCTGCTCTTGTTGACTGAGGTCTTTTGGTAGTGCGATCGCTACGTCCATTTCATACATGCCCAGAGTTGCCTGCTTTACCCTGTAAAATGCCAAACCTTACAAAATAGGGAATATGGAATATGCATCACCCTTGTACCTAAAGGAGAGTTATTGAGCATAATGCTCAACTTGTCATCCCTAAATGGTTACACTTATTTCGACAGAACGAATCGCACGCTATGAGAGAAGATCGTGGTCTTAATTTTCAACACTCGTAGGAGAAGCAGAATCTATTCCCAAAATCTTCTATCAACCGTACTCCAAATACTATGATGCTGACTATTTGAGACAAAACGAAAGCCAGCCACAACAAATGATTGCTGTAAAAATACCAGGCAAATATAGCTACTGGTGCAAAACCTACCCCCAAGGAAACTAGGGCAGAGTTACGCAAGGTTTTCCCTTCAGTTAACCCTATAAAGTACCCTTCTACTATGAGACTAATTGCACAAAATCCCTGACAAGGTAATAACCAAAATAAATAATTAACGATATTTTCAGTAATCTCAGTGTGGTTAGTTAACAGCCCAAATATATTTTCTGGAAATACAATATACAAAATAGCAACAGAAACACAGAAACTGAAAGGAATATACTGGTTATGACACCAGTTGTAATTAGAGGTTTTAACTGCTCGGAAGCTCCCTCACCTTTAAAGTTTCTAGTTAAGCTTTGAATAGCATATCCTACTGCTTGAACAATAAACATATTGAAAAATGCTGCTTGAATTAGTAGGCTATTTTCAGCTAGAATATCTGTTCCCATTGCGGAACTCAATTCTGTGAAAATCGAGAAAAAATAAAGTGTAAATAAACGGTGCGATCGCCGATGATTGTGTAAAGGCGATTAAAGCGCTTACTAGTAAAAGAGTTCCTCTTAAAGTAACTAGCAGATAGTTTCAACACTGCTGAACAAATGCCCACAAATCTTTCAGAAAAACTTTAGTAGTTTAAAATATGATAGCTACTACTCCTATATTTAAATTCTAAAATTTTATCCACTGCTTTATTGATGCGTTTCATCGCATATTTTTCAGTTAATTGCTGCCAAAGTTGATTGTGTCGGTAGAACCTTTGCAAATGTTTAGTAATATCGTTCAGGGGATAGACTGCTAATAGTAGTGACAATGGTGGTAAAAAGTGAGGCGGGAGCAGAAAATTTGTATGGAAGCAAACAGTAGGAATATTTAGTAAGTCAGCAGGAATAGCAGCCCACAAACATTTAGCATGAAAAATCACTAATTTCGGGCGATCGCGTTTGAGTTTTTCTAATAAAGTTGGTACAGCATCTAAGCAGTATTCTATCAAACGCAATTGCAGGGTTGGGTCTGGAGATGCTGGTTTCATGGTGGGGAATGGCTGAAATCTAGCACCTGCTAATTCAATTTTGTCTTGAAATTCGTCAAAGTAATAATAGTCTACTTTAAAGCTTGTTTTCAGATGGTATAAAATGTAGAGCAGCGGTAGCAGGTTGAAAAATTAAGATAAATTCATACTTAATTAATGTAGAGACGCACAATTTCACGTCTCTACAATCCAAAATTTTCACAGTCTAACTTGGTTCAAATGACTACGAGGGTTATAAGTACGTATAGCCCGGATTTTTTCATAATATTCCCGCTCTTGTTGGCTGAGGTCTTTTGGGGGAACAATCGCCACTTTCACCAACTGATCGCCGCGTCCACCCTTGGCGAGAGGCCAACCTTTACCACGTAAACGCAGCGATTGACCAGAACGCACTCCTGCTGGTAGTTTGACATTAACTGAACCATCGGGAGTGGGTACATCAATAGATGCTCCTAAAGTGGCTTCATCTGGTGTGATTGGCACTTCGCAAACCAGATTATCGCCTTCCATTTGGAAGAACGAGTGCGGCTGAAGTTCGACTTTTAAGTATAAATCCCCCCGTTGTTGAGTCATGGGGTTGATTTGACCTTTGCCCCGTACCCGTAGACGAGTACCAGTTTTAGCCCCAGATGGGATGCGGACATCTATTGTTTCGTTACCTAAACTGAAGCGCTTTTGCACACCATTAAATGCTTCAGTAAAAGTTAGAGCGATCGCAGCTTCACTATCCTGGGTACTACCCGCACCTCCATCTTGAAACCCAAAATCATTAAAGCTGCTGTTAAAATTAGTTGAGGTACCTGGAGAAGTGCGGTAAGAGTAACTTCGTGAGTGACTTTGTCGCGCCCCACCACGAGGGGTAGCACCACCAAAGCGTCCTAGCAACTCATTAATGAACTCATCAAAATTGCCGTATTGACTGAAGTCAAAGTTACCCATATCGGGGCCAGCGCCGCCAGATGGGAAACCTTCACCAGCTTGTTTCCAATATTGACCGAATTGGTCGTACTTTTTACGTTTATCTGGGTCTGATATAACTTCGTAGGCTTCGCTAACTTCTTTGAAACGTGCTTCTGCCTGTTTGTTATTTGGGTTGACATCAGGGTGATATTTGCGGGCTAGTTTACGAAAGGCCTGTTTAATTTCCTCTGAACTGGCAGTCTTACTGACTCCCAAAATAGCGTAATAGTCCTTGAAGTCGGTTGCAGCCATCTACTAGCCTCCTATAGAAATTCCTGTTATGTTTTTTTTTAAGATGAGAGATGTTTAATTTGCCTGGTATAGTGCCAAACAAAAAGAATCAAGAATCTGATTTTAAATTAACAAAAAATATAGAAAATCAAGTGTGGTTCTCGCTCACCAAGGAATCGCAATTCCCGTACTCCGATTTTTCTGATAAGCGGCTCAGGCTGTCTAATCCTTCGTCCCGGCTTGGCGGAGCATCCCGGAGTTGACGGTGCATCCGCAAAATAATTTCTTCTGGAACTTGGCGTGGTCGCTTTTTATTCCGTGCCAAACACAGCCAAACTGGTGTATCTACCCAAATTCCCCTAATGTGGTTAAAGCCCTGGTTACGGGCGAAAGTAATCACTTCACGACGATGGCGACGCTGGGCATTGGTGGCATCAAAAATAGCTGTATTAGTTGTGGAAATAGCTTGCTGAAATTGCCGCTCAATTTCGCGCCAAATTAGTAGCCATGATCCTTGAACAGCTTGGGAACCAAACAATTGCCCCCGAATGGCATCTGTAGAAATTAGCGCCATTTGGGGGCATTCTGCCAGTAATTGTTTTGCTAAAGTTGACTTACCGCTACCTGGAAGACCAATCAGCAAAAAAAGTGAAGAGTGAGAAGTAAGGAGTGAGGAATAATCAGAATTTTTAGTCATTAACTCCTAACTCCTAACTCTAACTATTAAATGATTGTTCCATCGGGAATTACAGCATTTTTTAGCACGACAACGACACCACTACGGATGTAGAAACCTTGACTTTCGCGGTCAGCTTCTTGGACGTTATCTTTATTGATGATTTTGACATTGTGACCGATACTAGCATTTTTATCAATAATGGCACCGCGAATAATCGAGTCAGTACCAATACCTACAGGAATTTCACCTTTTTCTAGATTACATTGACGTTCTACAGAAGCTTGATAAAAATCTGCACCCATGAGTAGGGACTCTTCGATGACACTACCAGATTCAATTCGCGATCGCACTCCCAACACTGAATGTTGAATGCGGCAATTTTTCAAAATACAACCTTCGCCAATAATTGATTCTGTGATCTGGCAATCTAAAAGTTTACTTGGAGGTAAGTAACGAGCGCGGGTATAAATTGGTGCGTGTTCATCGTAGAAACTAAAAGGTGGCTGGGGCTGCTGAGTCAGCGCTAAGTTGGCATGATAAAATGCTTCGATTGTTCCAATATCTTCCCAGTAGTCATCAAAAAGGTAAGCTTGAACGTTGTAATCTTTAGAGGCATCAGGAATAATTTCTTTGCCGAAATCAGTCCTTTCTATACCTTCTCTCAACAATTTGAACAAAACCTCTTTTTTAAAGACATAAATCCCCATTGAAGCGATGTAGGGCTGTTGCTGGGCTTGTTCTTTTGATAATCCCAGTACACTTGTATCAACTTGCATTTGGAGTAACGCTTCACCTTTGGGTTTTTCGCTAAAATCAATTATTCTGCCAGAATCGTCAATTTTCATTAACCCAAAATCTGAGGCGCGGCGCTCATCGATGGGAATGACTGAGAGAGTAATATCAGCCCCTGTTTCCCTATGACGGTGGATAAACTGGCGATAATCCATGCGGTAGAGGTGATCGCCTGAGAGAATTAGATATTCTTCTACATCCCATTCTTCCATTAACCACAGATACTGACGTACAGCATCGGCTGTACCTTGGAACCAGTTGGGGTTTTCTGGTGTTTGTTGTGCCGCTAGCACTTCCACAAACCCTTCATTGAAGCCAGTAAAGTTATAGGTACGAGCGATGTGACGATTCAGGGAAGCTGAGTTGAATTGTGTCAGGACATAAATTTTAAATATTTCAGAGTTTATGCAGTTACTGACAGGGATATCGATTAAGCGGTATTTTCCCGCTACTGGTACCGCTGGTTTAGCACGTAGTTTGGTTAGCGGGTAAAGCCGAGTACCTGCGCCACCACCAAGGATGATTGATAATACTTTTTTCACAAAATTTCTCCTGACTGCCTTTCAACTCTCATCTTCAGTTTAGGACTGTCTGCCACCACAGGTAAGGGGGATCGTCTGATTCTTTGGGATGAATTTTACAAAATGTTGATAGTGTATGGATGCTGTGGCTGCTCAGTAGAAATATAGAACATTTGTATTAATTCAAATGAATTAAGATAGCTTAAACTATGATCTTCGTCTACAACTTGAATATTTTATTGCATTACACTTCTCAATTAATAACTACTAAAACCGCTAAATTTCTTGCAACGTCGTTGTTAGTATGACAAAGTTTTCGCAATTAGCAAGGGAAAACTTTAGAGCTAATTTGTAGCACTAGTTATACAAAACAGGTTTTCGGGTGTTGAAAAACTAAATATAAATATACTAAACCAATATTTAGTTTTACCATCTTCAATAAAATTATTTAAAATGATTTTAAGGCAACCATTCCATCAATTTTCAAGGACAACATTTAGGTAGATGATTTCTACACTCGTTGGGGTTACATTTACATTTTGGACATGTAGGATTAATGAGAATAGCATTAA
The DNA here is from genome assembly GCF_036917515.1 of Nostoc sp. GTDB lineage: Bacteria > Cyanobacteriota > Cyanobacteriia > Cyanobacteriales > Nostocaceae > Nostoc. The sequence continues at coordinate 15,246 of NZ_JBALDE010000174.1, forward strand.
TCATAAAATCGAAAAAATTTGATAAAAAACTTGTGGCGTTGCGTGAAGCAATACTTATGTTTTCCATAATATTGATATAGAGTCTGTCATAACCCTCAGAGCTATCAATATTTTTATCCAAGATAATTTTCCAACTTCTAACATTTGCGTCTTGACTTGCTGAGGCTATTAGAAGATGCTCTTGATAATTAGGGCTAAAACTAATTTCGTTTACTCCGCCTTTATGTTCTACTAAAATTTTCATTTGCCTGCCATCAATTTGCCATAATTTGATGGTTTTATCTTCGCTAGCAGAAGCTAATATTTTACCATTAGGACTAAAAGCTATTCCAGATATATATTTTTCATGAGCTTTAATACTAGTTAATACTTGACCTTCTTTCCAAAGTTGGATAATGCCATCGTTACTACTAGATGCGATAATTTGACCATCAGGACTAAATCTGACAAAGGTTGCTGGCTTTTGATGTTGGACAATAACTTTTGAAGTTCTAGTATTCAAATCCCAAACTTTTACACTTCCATCTTTGTATCCACTAGAAGCAAGCTTTGTTCCATCGACATTGAAATCAAGGCTATAAACTTTATCTTGACTTCCAAGATTTTCTAGAGTCTCCTGTTCATTTCCTGTGGATGTGTCCCATATCTTGATGGTTCCATCCCAGCTAGCAGTAGCAATTTTTTTGCTATCTGGACTAAAGCTGAGATCGTAAATAACGTTTGTATGCCCTTTGAGCGCTCTTAAAAATTTTCTGGTGTCTGCTGCATATAAAATCGCAGTTTTATCAATATCAGAAGAAGCAATCATATTACCACTCATTGGACTATATCTGACACGCCATATTCCCTCTTTCTGATCTGTAAGTATCTTTGATTCTCCACTTTCAATATTCCAGAGTCTGATTGTTTTGTCTTTGCTGGCTGAGGCTATAGTTTTACCATCAGGACTAAAACTTACGCTATTAACTTCTTCTTGATGTCCTTGGAAACGATCCGAAATTCTATCGCTAAATATCAAATTAGCCATTTTTTACCTTATTATTTGTTTATTTTTTCACAGATATAATGCGTTTTCTTTAAAGTAATATCTTCGCTTTTATTTAGGTAATTACCTATGAAATTGCAGATATATTTTTGTAATACATCAAGGTTATTTATGTAATGATTATTAAGGGTTTTGTTAGTAAATTTCCAAAGTCTGACAGTTTGATCTTGCCCTGATGAAGCCATAAATAAATAGTCATTTTTCTTAGGGCTAAAGCTTATAGCATCAACATCACTCTCATGACCTTTTAAAGTTTCTAAAATTTTCATTTGCCTACCATCAATTCGCCATAATTTGATGGTGCTATCGCCACTAGCAGAAGCTAATATTTTACCATTAGGACTAAAAGCTATTCCAGATATATATTTTTCATGAGCTTTAATACTAGTTAATACTTGACCTTCTTTCCAAAGTTGGATAATGCCATCGTCACTACTGGAAGCAAGAATTTGACCATCAGGACTAAATCTGACAAAGGTTGCTGGCTTTTGATGTCGGCCAAGAATTTTTGAAGTTCTAGAGTTCAAATCCCAAACTTTTACACTTCCATCTTTGTATCCACTAGAAGCAAGCTTTGTTCCATCAGTATTGAAATCAAGGCTGTAAACTTTATCTTCACCTCCAAGATTTTCCAGCGTCTCCTGTTCATTTCCTGTGGATGTATCCCATATCTTGATGGTTCCATCCCAGCTAGCAGTAGCAATTTTTTTGCTATCTGGACTAAAGCTGAGATCGGAAATAACGTTTGTATGTCCTTTGAGGAATCTTAAAAATCTTCCAGTATCTGCTGCCCACAAAATAGCAGTTCCACCAATATCGGAAGAAGCAATCATATTCCCACTCATCGGACTATATCTAATACGCCAGACGCTCTCTTTATGTTTTTCAAGTGGTTTTGATTCTCCACTTTCAATATTCCAGAGTCTAATTGTTTTGTCTAGACTAGCTGAAGCTATGGTTTTACCATCAGGACTAAAACTTACGCTATTAACTTCTTGTTGATGACCTTGGAAACGATCCGACTCTCGTACTTTATCAATTACAGAAGTTTTAAGTTTATCTATAGCATCATGGTTTTCTGCACCTATTTCTCTTAGAGCTTCTAGCGCTTTGATGCTTGCTATCATTGCTTCTAGTTGATTATTCGTTCCAAAAAGCTGTATAGGTTCAGAAATCAAGGCTTCAATAGCTTTATTTTTGTTCTGTTCTGCCTTGATTCCAAATCCTACAGTAAAAATAGCCAAGAATGTCAGTCCAAAGACTGATGTGATCGCCAGGCTAGTTCGTTGTTTTTGATATTTAGCACTGGTTTCTGCTTCTTTTGCTCTTGCAGCTTCCGCTTTAGCTTTATCTTCTGCTGCTATAGCTTTTTCAATTTCGGCTATGGCTCTAGCTTCTGCTTCTTTTTGTCGAGACTCAGCTAGTTCTCTAAGTTGACGTTCCTGCTCTAACTGATCTTGAATTTTTCTGTCACGTCTTTCCAAACTCTTACGCAAAAACTCTTCTTCCAATGGCGTAAGTCTTGGCTGAGTCTTATTCACCCACTCAGAAATTACAGCTAATTTTGCACCAGCCAACAGTGCATCATCCGATTTATTAAATCTTTGTATCCATTCCTGACAATCTACTTCTAAAGAACGACTGAGACGAATATTTTCTATATTTTCAGCAATCCAACTATTTAATAATTTCCACTCAGATAAAAGTGCTTCATGAGCAACTTCTACAGTATTTTGATCGGTGATAATTAAACGTTGTTCAGAACCCGCTAGTGCTCCTACAACATTTTGCAATTGTTGTGGAGAATCTGCAACTGATTCTAATCTTTCCCAGTTAGCACGCCGCCGTGTCACTTCTCCAGTTTCACTTAATTGCACCAATTCCATAAACAAGCGACGTGCAAAAGCCTGATTTAGGGGCATTAAACCTTGATACCAATTTGTTGCTTGTTTGTCTAAAGCTTTTTTAACTGCACCAATTTCTTCATAGCCTTTGCGAGTCAAAAGCGGTTCTGGTGATTCAGGTTCTTCAATGCAAACTCGCCACAATTCCTTAAGCGCATATTGCAATATAGGTAATGCACCCGGACGGGTGACAACATCATTCATAATTTGCGACACTAAACCATGCTCAAAATTCACACCATGCAACTTTGCTGGTTTTTCAATTGCTTCTTCTAACTCGACAAAAGACATCGGTGGTACTAAAAATGATGTGGGAGGAGTGCTATTAATAAGAGTAATAATTTCTAAATAGTCATTACAACGTTTTAAGAAATCACCACGAATTGTCAAAATTATGCGTGTTTGTCTCTCAGTTGTTTTTACCTCTTCTGCTACTAAGCGGATAAAAGCTTTGCGTTCCTCATCATCTTGGCAAAGGGTAAATATTTCTTCAAATTGATCGATAAACAATATATGTGGCTGATTTTGCTGCTGTTGTCGAGCTAAAATATCAAATAGTTTTCCGTAAGGGTGTTCTCCTGGTGTAAAAGATGCGATCGCCCATTTGCTGCTTCCAGGAAGGCGATCGCTTTTTAGTTGTGGTAAGACACCTGCTTTCACTAAAGAAGATTTACCACTACCTGAGTAGCCAATTACAGCTAAAAATCGGCTCTCTGCTAACCGTGAAACCAGTGTACGAACTGCTTCATCACGTCCACAAAAATATTGTGCTTGCTCTGATTCAAATGCATAAAGTCCCCGATAGGGATTTTCCTGATTGAAAGCAATTTCTTCTTTAAGAATATCTAATTTGGGATAACTTACCAAAGTAATTGGCCGTCCCAAACTCATGCGAATGGGTTCTTGTATTGAACCTATCAATTCGTTGCTGACAAAATCAAATAAGCGATCGCTACTAATTCGTCCACTACTACCTGCATTTTCAGCTGCTAATCCCTTAATAACTGCACCTGTGAAAATACTATATTCTTCACTCATAATCGCTGCTGCTTGTTCAAAACGGCGACAAGCTGCTATTAAGTAATAATCTTTTAGGGAACGAAAAGCGGTCAGAGTTTGTTCTATTAACTCTCTTTCTAGGAAATAGCCACTATGACAGCAATCGAGTAGCACTATCAAACTACTTAATTGAGATTCTCCGATTAATTTATTAAGCTTGTTGAGGGAAATACCATATTTTTGTGCCACAATTTGGTTTCCCTTAACTTCAACCTGACAATCAGAAGTTGCTAAAAATCCCTCTTGTTGTCCCAAAGTATCAGAAGTGATAAAACCGTGTCCGCTAAAATAAATCAGCGCTTCATTATTTTTAGCTTTCTCTAGCAGCAATTTTCTGAGTTCTTGACCGATTTCAGCCTCAGTAACTTTTGTCTTCCGACCTTGTGGTAGTCTTTGCACAGACTGGAAATCACCATATTGCTTTAGGAGTTGTGCTATAGCCTCAGCATCATTTGTAGTCTTCGACAAACGCGGTAATGATGGGCTGAGATACTCGGCGATGCCAATAACAAGCGCGTATCGTGCCATTTAACACACCTTGGCTTGGTAAATGCGGGATAATCTTGACAGACACAATCAATGACTGTGTTACTAGAAACAATACCATCTGTTAGTTTTCTGCAAGCAAGCTGAAATTTATTCAGATACATTACAAAACTTTAATCGAGGTAGCTTATGTCAGAGGTGCAGCAACTATTTTTCCAAGCAGACGGGGAAATTGAGCAGATTGAGATTAACGTCACAGCCACTGAAATAACTCAGGAAATTGAGGAGGACGATGATGGCATAGAATACAAGGATGTGCGAACAGATGCGATCGCTCGGATGCAACAAGCTCGTCAAATGATTCGCTCTTATACTATCTATGCTCTGAGTGCTTTTAAAGACTTTAATACTGCTGAGATTGAGGAGATAAAACTTAAATTTGGTATTAAGTTGGGTGGCAAAGCAGGTATTCCTTACATTACCGAAGGCTCTGCTGAAAGTAATCTGGAAATTGAGGTGAAGTGTAAGTTTCCAGAAAAACAACAACCGGATTCACAGTAACAGCAAAAAACTATCCACACATTATAAAGTTAGGCAATGCCCATTAAACGCCTAACTTGCCTGTATTGATTCTCCTATTAACCAAACGTAATTGCTGCGATCGCTTCAGACTCATCACCCAAGGTTGCTCTGATAACTGAGAAATGGCATTTGGTGAAAGTGTTGCTGTGAAAATATCTTTCCCACTGGTAACACCACTAACGCCTAAAGTTTCTAAAAAACTAGTTGCAGCAGAGTCTAAAATTGGTTCAGTATGGATGAAAACCCCCAAACTAGTTTCTTGTGAATTTTGAACATCATTCAGCGCTGTAGCAAGAGCGGCATCTAGTTTCTGATAATTCATCAGCAATTCCTTGGTAAACAGGGCAGGCAATAATTGCCTACCCTAACTTATCAAAGTTGTAAGTTTTTATCGCCTACCCTTGTGCAGAAATAATATCTACCTTTTTCAGTCTAATTACAGATTTAAAGCGTTAATCACTCCATAACCCCATTTGTCATCAAATGTACCTGCGGGTTTTCCGGGAATGGTACTATTTTTACGTAGCAAGTCTTTCACCGCAGCCGGATCGAGTTTAGGATCTCGCTGCAACAGCAGTGCCACTAATCCACTAATAAACGGTGTTGCCATACTTGTACCAGCCTGAACCACAAACTTAGAATTAATCATTGATGAACGGTCAAAATTTGCATCGGCGGAAAGGGTGGAAACAATCATTGCTCCTGGTGCTGCTACATCAGGCTTCTGTCCATCATTGCGTAGAGGTCCTTCACTACTGAATTCCGAAATAGTATTCAGTTCTAACCCCATTTCTCGCACTTGGTTATCAATATCTGTATATTTAGTTTTAGTTGTATAGGCAGCAACTGTAATTGCACTGCTAGCAGATCCTGGCGAACCAATTTTTAACGCATCCTTTACACTTTTACCTGTAAAAAACACTGATGAACTGTCATCTAGTGTCCACACATTTAAACATGTGTCAGTTGAAGAAGTGTTGCGGACTCGCAGCTGCCAAACACCTCCCATTACTTGCGAGGGGTCAATACCGCGTATTTGTACAAAGAAATTATGGTCGCCGTTGGCTTGGTCTGGTGCTGGTGTCGCTAATTGCACCCGTGCATCTGGTAATTGGTAATCTTGGGCAGCATTACCTTCAGTAATGATTTTTTGAAAGGGGGTGACAAAACCGTTAGGACTCCGTACAGACACTTCCAATTCGCTATCTTTGGCATACCAAGCGTTTAACCAAACTATGCCTACTTGATTCAAAGGAACATTAAAGCGCATACCACGAGTACGTCCACTGGGTATTGTTGCTTGTCCATGAATGTTGTCGTTTCCTTCGTTACCCGCAGCACAGCAAACAATTCTTCCAGGGCCAGTTTCGGCATCGATAACTTTGGATAAGGAATCACTACCATCATGGGCATCAGCGTGTCCGCCCAAGCTGAGATTTACCACTGCTGGGCGTCCCAACTCTCTAGCAATTCGGAAAATATAACGCACGCCATCAGCAATGTGGGCATCCTGTAAATCAGACCTGACGACAACTAATTCCGCTTCTGGTGCAACACCACTATAACTAGCATCGGCACCAGCGGCAATTCCTGCAACGTGAGTACCATGACCACCAGTATCCTGAGAAACTGTCAGTTGCGCTCCCGTAAATTCAGCCCCATAGCCGCCCTCTATAACTCCTGGGCCTGGCAATGTTTGATCCCAAATGTGTAAAATTCGTCCAGCAAAGGCGGGATGCTTCGGATCGATGCCACTGTCTATAATGCCGATGATTACTCCTTTTCCAGTCAGTCCGGTTTTATTCTGGAACTCTGGCAGTTTGACTGTTTTCATTGCAGTGTCCATCCTTAAATGAAGTTTGCGTGATGGCTTAATCCGCTGAATCACATCTTCTTCAGATAAGACATCTAAACTCTCTATGGGTAAGAAAGCTGTCCGCACACTCCCGGAGTTTTGATTGACTTCAATATTATATTGTGATAAATAACTTAAGTCTGCATCAGGGTCGCAGTAAATAAAAACGACGCTTTTAGTGGGCTTGACCGGGCTTTTGTGGGCAATGATACCAAGCGATCGCTTGTGTGTAACTAAAGCTTTATCTCCTTCATTTTGATAGTCTTGATATGCCAAAAGTAGTCCAGGAGAAAGTTTTTCGTGTCTCATTTTTACCTCAAACTCAATTTATTTGCTGTCAATAAAGTAGTGATTCTAGCAGGATAAGTCGCTCTAGATTAACGCAGACTATGTAGTTTTTTAGCTTCGATTATTTGATGCGACTATAGTTATCTATTTATTTTATAGATAACATCAAATAAGCTTAGGAGGTAATATCATGTCCGGTTAAAGACTTATCATTAAGACCGCTCTAGGGGCAGAGGGGCAGAGGGGAGGGTTTTTGGGGTTTCTGCATAAATATTGGGAATTATAACTAATTAGCCGGACATGATATAAAAGTTATTCCTAAGACAATTGCTAATTCATAACTCATATTCTTGAATTACGTATTTTTCATAGTGATTTTCTGTGGTTCCTGAGATATCTTTGATCGGTTGCATCTAAGAATTACCGGAATCTGAGATAACAGGTAATTTTTATGAAGCTATTAAACTAATCCATTGTCTGCCTAAATAATTACGGACAAAGTAAAGGAAATAAAATTAAGAAAAATTAAGTAATAAATAAATTTCTTAAAGAAGAATTCAAGAGCAGAGGCAAAGATGCTGCGCGGCTTGGCGTCAGAATACAATCAGTGACCAGAAAGAAAAAGGTACAGAGCAAGTAAATTGATTTATGGGCTTGGTAAATGTTTGACTTTTGACTTCCCCGTACCCCTGCGGGGAAGCAAGCTACGCGTAGCGTCTCGCAGAGAAGGGGTTGACGAGTCTATCTAGTTGACCTGTTAAAAACTAAAATAAATTGTAGTCAAAATAGTTAAAACTGATAATATTTGCGTATAAAACAGCATGAAAAAGGCTAAATCACTAATGAATACTGAGCAAGGACAGATTCTCTATCATAAGTAAGAGCCATAAAGAAGCTAATATTTGCAACGATCGCTTCTGAACAGACAAAAAATTATTCATGCAAATTCAAACACCAGACTGGGTGAAACACGCTGTTTTCTACCAAATCTTCCCAGATCGCTTTGCCAGAAGCAAACAGCCGCACAAACGGTTATTGCAGGAAGCCCGCTGGGAAGATTGGGACTCTATGCCAACCCTCCAAGGCTACAAGGGCGGCGATTTATGGGGCATTATGGAGGATTTAGACTACATCCAGAATTTAGGGATTAATGCGATTTACTTCACACCCATTTTTCAATCTGCCAGCAATCATCGCTATCATACCCACGATTATTATCTAGTTGACCCGATGTTAGGGGGCAACGAAGCTTTTAAAGAATTGCTCGATGCAGCCCATCAACGAAATATCAAAATTGTTCTAGATGGGGTGTTTAACCATTCCAGCCGGGGCTTTTTCTTTTTCCACGACGTTTTAGAAAATGGCCCCCATTCGCCTTGGGTGAATTGGTTCAAAATACAAGGCTGGCCCCTTTCAGCATATGATGGAAACTTCCCTGCTAACTACGTGGGTTGGGCGGGAAATCGTGCTTTGCCAGAATTTAATCACGATAATCCAGAAGTACGAGAATATATTATGGAAATTGCCGAATATTGGATTAAATTCGGCATCGATGGTTGGCGATTGGATGTACCATTTGAAATCAGAACTCCTGGTTTTTGGCAGGAATTTCGCGATCGCGTTAAAGCAATCAATCCCGAAGCTTACATTGTGGGCGAAGTCTGGGGAGATTCGCGTGAGTGGCTAGATGGGACGCAATTTGACGGCGTGATGAATTATTTATTTGCTGGGCCAACAATTGCTTTTGCAGCTGGCGATCGCGTAGTCTTAGAACAAGTCCAAAGCCGCGATTATCAACCCTACCCACCCTTATTTGCCGCCGAGTACGCTACCAAAATTCAACAAGTACTGCAACTTTACCCTTGGGAAATTCAGCTGACTCAACTCAATTTGCTTGCAAGTCACGATACAGCGCGATTGATGACCATTGCAGGCGGTGATATAGCCAGTATAGAATTGTCAACTCTACTACTACTCACCTTTCCCGGTGCCCCCAGCATCTACTATGGTGATGAAGTTGGTTTACCTGGTGGAATAGATCCCGACTCACGCCGTGGCTTTCCTTTAGAGAGTAACTGGAATCAAGAAATTTTTAATACTCACCGTCAATTAATTGCCCTACGCCTAACTTACCCAGCCTTGCGTACAGGTGATTACCAAGTTCTCTATGCTCAAGGACAACTTTATATCTTTGCGCGAACTTTGGGGACAGAAGAATTAATAATTGTCGTCAACGCTGGTACAAGTTCGGCAACAGCGAATGCAGATGTTGCCATGCATACTCAACCTAACAAACTTTTATATGGTAATGCTGAAGTTGAGTGGAATAGTAAAGGAGAAACTCAGCAGTTGTCATTGACTGTTCCCCCACGGAGTGGGTGTATTTTGGGGACTGGGGATTAGTTATTGGGGACTGGGGAACTGGGGAGAAGTTGCAGTAAGTTTTTCCCTCTGCCCCTAATGGCACTAAGATAAGGCAGGAGGCAGGAGGCAGAAGGGAAGGAAAGCTGCATAGTTTAAAAGTTCTAGCTTACAAGAGTTTTAAGCTCCTGCCTCACCTCAACAAAAAGCTTTTCTTGGTGCCATTTTCCTCTGCCCCGATGCCCCATGCCCAATGCCCCATACCCAATTACATTACCTTCCTGCCACCATTGCAGGCATCAACACCGCATCAATGATATGGATCACGCCATTGTCTGTTAGAATATCTGTTTTCAAGACATTGGCGTTATTTACCTTAAATTTACCATCGGCAGATTCAATGGCTACAATTGATCCCTCCAATGTTTCTGCCTCGTTAATCTGTACCAAATCATCAGACCTGACATCCCCACTAGCGATATGATACGCCACAATTTTCTGGAGCTTGGGGATATCTTGTAGTAGAGAGTCTAAAGTTCCCTCTGGCAGATTAGCAAAAGCTTCGTCAGTCGGTGCAAAGAGCGTGAAAGAACCAGGGCTTTTCAAAGTTTCAATGAAATTTACAGCTTTAGCAGCCTTTATTAAAGTATTGAAATTACCCGCTGCGATCGCAGTTTCCACAAGGTCAGCCATGAAGGTGCGTTATTTAATACTACAAGTTACTTATAAAGTGACTAAAATATCTTAGCCTCTATCAATAGAGAGGTTGCTGGCGATTTAACAGACAGCAGCAGACTGATTTAGTACTGTTACACTGGAGAATGACCCCAAGAACCACTGATTATGCTAAAGCGTTCTAAGTTCGAGACAACTCAATCTCAGATTATGCACCGTGCTGAGGATCTGATTAGTGCAGCCTCAAATCGATACCGCATTACAGTTCAGGTGGCAAATCGTGCTAAACGTCGGCGTTACGAAGACTTTGAAACTAACGAAGATGCAATGATGAAGCCAGTGCTAAGGGCAATAATCGAAATGTCCGATGAATTGACTCAACCAGAAATTATCGGCGAACTATAAGATTGAGTGCTGAGTGCTGAATTCTGAATCAGGCAAATTCATATTTTCACTCAGCAACGCCCAAAATATTGTTCTATGAAAAAGAAAAAATTTCTGTTTAAATCAATTTTCTCAAAACTCGCAACTCAGCACTCATTACTACTGCTTACCTTAATGTTACTGAGTGTAATTGTTTTCGGTTCAGGGACGCATAAATCAATACATAGAAATTTATTTAGTATCCAACCTGCTGATGCTCAGAGAATCACTCCTGGCGATGTTTGGCAGCAAGTATATCAGCAATTGCCAGATTTTCCCAAGGAAAATAAGTATATCAGCAAAGAAAATGGGAAAGTTGCCGAAAACAACACCTTAGCAAATCGCCTAATTAGATATCACATTTATACTAAAGGGCGTGCTCCTATTTATCGCTTGGATTGGAAGCTGACTTTAGCTGATTACCTGGGTGCAAATGAAATTATGTATGATACTACCTATCCAGGAAATGATGCACTACGGGAAAATCCCATAGAAGGCGATCGCAAAGCCATCAAGAGTCTCACCCGCAGCCAGCGAGATGCCTTAGTGCAAGTCTTAGTCAATATTTTTAATCCTACTTCTGAAAATACCCTATCCCCTAACCCCAATACCGCACCCAATCCGACTCCATCAACTACACCACAGCCACCGCAACAAGGAGGTGCCGAACTACTAAAATGATAAATTTTCCTTTGCGTCTGTATGCGTACCTCTGCGTTTAAAAAACTAAACTATGGAACGCCTTGTCAAAACCGGATCGGGTTGGCGTATTGGCTGGAACCCCGATACACTCGAGTTTAAAGGTTTAGTCGGAACAGATGATTGGGCAATTGAGTTAACTGAAGTCGAGTTAAATGATTTTTGTCGTCTACTAGCACAGCTAGCAGACACTATGAAGCAACTCGCAACTGAATTGATGGAAGAGGAAAAAATTACTTGTGAAGCCGAAAGCGATTTATTATGGATGGAAGTGGAAGGCTATCCTCATGATTACAGTCTGCGTTTCATCTTGAATACAGGGCGATGTGTAGAAGGTAAATGGAATGCTTCTGCTGTTCCAGATTTACTGCAAGCTAGTGGGATGCTTAAGGTTTTTTAAAATTGCCTCTTGATTATCCTACAGTTTTACTATATGATAGAAATTCTGACCGGGGCGTAGCGCAGCTTGGTAGCGCGCCACTTTGGGGTAGTGGAGGTCGTGGGTTCGAATCCCGCCGCTCCGATTGATGATAAGCCATACCTGCTAGTCTTTTTAAAACGATTGGCAGGTTTTTTCATAGTTTTTACCTGAAAAAACCTAACCGAACAGTAAATTGGGATATACCCGCACAATCAAAAATGATAAGTAATTAGGTGGACTTAATATAAAATCTCTAGCAGATTAGTAGGTAGATTGGTATGAGTGAAAGTACAGAAACAATTTTCAGCAAAATCATTAGTCGGGAAATTCCCGCTGATGTTGTTTATGAGGATAATTTAGCCCTAGCATTCAAAGATATCCATCCCCAAGCGCCCGTTCACATCCTGATCATTCCCAAAAAAACCATTGCTACACTAGCTGACGCTGAATCTGAGGATCATGCCCTGTTGGGACATCTTTTGTTAACTGCTAAACGTGTTGCAGAAGTTGCTGGACTAAAAAATGGTTATCGAGTTGTCATCAATGCTGGTGATGACGGCGGTCAAACAGTCGATCATTTACATTTGCATATTTTGGGAGGACGACAGTTAAATTGGCCCCCTGGTTGATAAGAGGCAGTAGGCAGGGAGTAGGGTAAAAGGTACAAACTGAGCAAAATTGTAGGCTAAAAGCACCCCTGCTTCCTTGCTTTTTAGTATCAACGATCATAGTGCTTAATTCTGGCAGCGCGTTTTTACTTGACTGGGCGGTAATGTAAAAACAAATTACTTTCAACCTGACGAGTTTCTATGAGTTGGAGATGAGGAGCAGCATTGGGAACAAAACCCTCTCCCTCCACTGGGCTAGGGGCGTGCTTTCCTCCATAAATGACCGGCCAAATGGTCAACCACCAATCGTCAATTCGTCCTGCCTGAACTAGAGCAGCCGTTAAAGAGCCGCCTCCCAAAGCAACGACTTTGTGAATACCCCGCTCTGCCATCAAGGTGTAGGCCCGATCCCAATCCAGGTCTGTATCTCCCAAATCAATTAATTCAGCCAGTTTTTGTAAGGTTTTTGTATCAGAACTGTGCTGCAAACCAGTCCGTGTGGTAAATATCCATCGCTCAATGTCCTGACTCAAAAAAGGCAAGTCGGGCGATAGGTTAAGGGAACCTGAAACAACGCAAGTAATCGGCTGAGGAGACTGACCCCGAACCTCACGTGCTGCCAACAGTTCGGGATCGCGAATTGTAAAGGTTTCCCCCTCAGCCCGAATCGTTCCTGCTCCTACCAGGATTAAATCGGCAAGGGAAGCTTGATACTCCAAGTGTGCTTGATCGACTACATTGGGTTCACGAGGCGCTTTCGGATCTACGGCGCTAATTTTTCCATCGGCCGTCATGGCAAGAACCACAGTTGTTTGGATAGCTGACATGATTATGTTGTGACGTAAAATAAAAGGATTACTTTCAGGCTAGAAGAATATCAGCGACCATCATGAGAAGACAATTTGTCCGATTATTCAAAACACCTCTCAGGACTGACACTAATCAGGAATCAGGACTTTTGTAGAGAATAAACCACCACAACTCTAGTCCAATTAAAGCTAAACCAGCGATCGCAACACCAATTTTCAAGCCCAAAGGTTGCTCAATGCGTTGAAATTGGCTGGTTTGCTCTGATGAATGGGCTGGCATTTGTGCTAATGTTACACCTGATCTACCAGTGAGAAGTACTAAAGCTATCAGGCTTCCCCAAAGCGTTTTTTGACTGAACATTTTCTAAATTACCCTGAAATTATGAGGTAGTTTTTGGTTGAAAGTTACGCAATCTGAGCGCATTGCTAACAACAGAAAGCGAAGAAAGAGCCATTGCAGCGCCAGCGATAATTGGATTGAGTAACCAACCAAAGATAGGAAACAGAATTCCCGCCGCAATGGGAATACCAATGACGTTGTAAATAAAGGCAAAGAAGAGATTTTGCCTGATATTGTGGATGGTGGCGCGGCTAAGTTGAATTGCTGTCACAATTAAGAGCAAATCTCCAGAAATTAGGGTGATATCGCTAGCTGCGATCGCCACATCTGTTCCCGTACCAATGGCAATTCCGACATCAGCCTGTGCTAAGGCTGGCGCATCATTTATACCATCACCTACCATTGCGACAATTGAGTGCTGAGTTTTGAGTGAGAATTTATGATAATTCTCTCCCCTTACTCCTCTGTCCCTCTGCTCCCCTTGCAAAGATTGAATAATCGCCGCCTTTTGATCTGGACGCACTTCAGCAAAGATTCGCTGGATGCCAACTTGTAGAGCGATCGCTTCGGCTGTTTTGCGATTATCTCCGGTGAGCATTACTACTTCTAAACCTAACTTCTGTAAAGCTTTTACCACTGCTGTTGATGAAGGTTTGAGGGCATCGGTAATACCGATTATTCCTTGTAGTTCGCCATCTACAGCAATCAAAATGACTGTTTTACCAGCGGCTTCCCAGGCATCTTTATACTGCTGGAAACTTATGGTACTAACTCCAAGTTCTGTTAACCAGCGTTGTGTACCAATTTGCACAAGCTGATTTGCAACAACTGCTTGTACACCATTACCTGCATTAGCTGTGAAGTTCTTTGCATCTATTAAAGTCACTTCTTGAGACTGAGCGTATTTCACCACCGCTTCAGCTAAAGGATGCTCAGAATTGCGTTCAACTGTTGCTGCTAACTGTAAAAGCTTGATTTCATTACCATTAGCTGTGCCGTTGACTGTTACAAAGTCTGTAACTGTAGGTTTCCCTTGAGTCAAAGTGCCAGTTTTATCTAGGACAATGGTTTGAATTTTGTGTGCTAGTTCTAAGCTGTCAGCACCTTTAATCAAGATGCCATTTTCTGCACCTTTACCCGTCCCTACCATTACAGATGTGGGGGTAGCTAAACCCAAAGCACAGGGACAAGCGATAATCAGTACACCCACCGTTGTCATTGTGGCTAGGGTGAGGTTGCCAGTGAAATTAAACCAAATGACGAAAGTGGCGATCGCAACGGCAATCACAGCAGGTACAAACCATCCTGTCACTTGATCTGCCAAGCGCTGAATAGGTGCTTTAGAACCTTGTGCTTGTTGCACCAGTTTGACGATTTGAGCCAAAAACGTATCATTTCCGACTCGTGTCACCCGAAACTGAAATGCACCTGCACCGTTAATCGTCGCCCCAATCACCTCATCTCCTGGCTGCTTTTTGACTGGCAAACTTTCACCTGTCACCATTGCTTCATCTACTGTCGAAGCGCCTGCAATCACTTCCCCATCCACCGGAATCTTTTCACCAGGACGCACCAAAATCACATCGTTGATTCTGACTTCGGCGATGGGAACATCAATTTCTATTCCATTACGGATAACTCTGGCATTTCTAGCTTGCAGTCCGATAAGTTTGCGGATAGCTTCAGAAGTTTGTCCCCTAGCGCGATTTTCTAACAACCGCCCCAGCAAAATTAAGGTAATGACAATGGCGGCAACTTCATAATAAAGATGAGGTATCAAGCCCTGAGCAATAAAAAATTTTGGGAAAACAGTGACAAACAAAGAATATAGATAGGCTGCACTTGTACCTAAAGCAATTAACGTGTCCATCGTCGCTGTATGGCGCTTGAGGGATTTCCAGCCATTCCGGTAAAAAGATCCACCACACCAAAAGATTACGGGTGTTGTCAGCACTAACTGCACCCAAGGATTCTGAAGAAAACTTGGAATTAAGGGTAAATTTAGCCCAGTCATCATGGGCAACGATCCTAAAAGTAGGAAAGTGCTGATTACACCTCCCACCACTACTTTGAGAGAGAGTTGGCGTTGTAATGCTTGCCTACTCGCTTTTTCAGCATCATCTTCTTCAAAGAGCAATTCTTCTTGGAGTGAGTCAGAAGAGTATCCCGCAGCTGCGATCGCAGCTTGGATTTTCTCTAAATTCGCTAGAGAGCTATCGTACTTGATGGTAGCTTGTTCGGTTCCAAAGTTAACATTGCAGTCAATTACCCCAGAAACAGAGCGAATTGCCTTTTCGATATTGTTGGCGCAAGCAGCGCAACTCATGCCTTGAAGTTTGAGTGTAAGAGTATCCATGCTGGGATTGGGGATTGGGAAAGGTAGGGCCCCCTCTGGGGATAAGGGGTAATGGGGATTAGGGATTGGGGAAGGTGGGGCCCCCTGTGGGGATATGGGGTAATGGGGATTAGGGATTGGTTATTCTCCTAGTACCCAGTCCCCAGCCCCCTTTGTTTAAGCAACTGGATAACCCGCAGCAGCTAACGCTTCCTTAATTGCTGTTTCTGATGCTTGAGTTTCTACACTGACAAGCTTGGTTGTTGGATCGGCCTGAACACTAGCATTGGCATCGACTGCCTGAAGTGTTTTGGTGATGGTGCTTGCACAAGCAGAACAAGCCATGTTGGGAACTGTGAGTTGGAGAGTCATAGATTTACGGGATAAAATGAACAACCTAGCCAGATCGAGCTGGATAACTGAGACGTATCCCTCACACATCAGAAATTTCTGGTTGAGAGTTGCCTTGAATTTATCCTAGACTCTCCAGCTGGCTGGAGAGTCTAGAGATTTTTAAAAGTTTTTCGTTAAACTTCAAATTTATTTACAACTTTGGTTTGACTGAGTAACTGTTGCCCATCAAAAAGACAACGTACTACAAAACACTTGTCATCCGATGAAACTGTGTGTTATTAAGGCTATATAACCACATTAGTCAGAATTAACTTATTGTTTTCCCCACAGTTCTGGGAAAATAACCTTCTGCACTAATTGAGACGCGGCTGCTGAACCCAAGTTTCTCATCTCTTCACAACAAAGGGTCTTTTTTAAGACCTTATTTGGAGTTTTCATGCAGCCAAAAAATCTCAAACGTCTCCTGCGTGCTTTAGAGCGGCAAGGTTTAGATGTAACTTATAAAAATCGCATTTATTCTGTGCGTTTAGTTAATTCTCCTGATGCCCCTGTAGCAGAAGTACTACTACAGGAAGACTTTCCCATAGAAGCTAAGGCATTGAAGCAGTTAGCAAATTTAGCAAGCGTCCGCCACCCATCGGGTGGATACGTTTGTCGTGCCTGTGCTACACCTGACTTTCACCCAGGTGATACGGGTGTTGCCATTGGTTCAGTGGTAGAAAATGTGGGTCAGGTCATCCCCAGCGCTGTTGGTTCTGATATCAATTGTGGGATGCGCCTCCATGTTGTTGATTTGACAATTGACGAATTCCTGGCAAAGCGCGACCAATTCGTAGAACGGATGAAGGGGGATTACTTCTTTGGTACGCGTGATGTGACAATGACTGCTCAGACAATGCAAGCTCTATTTCAGTATGGAGTTCCCGGTTGGCTAGATGCCATGCTAGATCGGGCTACAGGCAGTATAGTCAAATCTGATTTGCAGCAACTTGCCCAAGAGAGCGATGGCTTTGCCAACGCCAAAGGCGAACGCATCTTCTTAGGTGGTTCAATGAATGGTAACTGGAAACTTGCGCCTGAAGAATTAGTTCCTGATGCTGGACTAGTACGCGATGGCGGACTGGCAACCATTGGCGGCGGCAATCATTTTGTCGAAGTGCAACGGGTTGATAAAGTCGAAAATCGCCTACTTGCCCACGCTTGGGGAGTGCGTGAGGGACAGCTAGCTTTTATGATTCACTCTGGTTCTCGAAACGTGGGTAAGTTTATTGGGGGAATGTGGCGAGATAAAGCTAAGGCGACTTGGCAAAAAGGTTTGAAGTACCCTGATTCTCAGATTTTTCCTCTCTCTACTTATTCGCACCCCGAACTAGTTGCTAGTTACCTGCAAGCTGAGGCCACTGCTGCTAACTATGCTTTTATCAATCGCCTGCTATTAGCAGAATTGCTACGTCTGCGTTTGCGGGAAGTATATAAAGATGTGGAAGCACCTCTAGTTTATGACTTGCCCCATAATATCACTTTGGCAGAAGGTGAAGGATGGGTAACACGCAAGGGCGCTTGTCCTGCCCATCTAGGGCAACCAGTGATTATCCCTGGTTCAATGGGTGCTTATTCTTATCTGATGGTGGATAAAGGCAATGCAGCATTTTGTAATTCGGCGTCACATGGGGCGGGAAGAATTCGTTCTCGCTTCGATCTCAGTCGTAAAGGTGCATCTCAAAGTGAAGCAGAACTGGGATTAACTGGGGTAGACTGCATCACCCTGCGTGAAGAACGTCGAATTAAGGAAGCACCTGCTGCCTACAAACCGATTCAGTCTGTGATTGATGTGCAGGTTGAAGCAGAAATGGTAGACGTTGTAGCGTGGTTGAGTCCGGTGTTGACGTTTAAGGCGTAGCTGCTAAATAAAAAGCCCCTGGTATTGACCAGGGGTATCCATCTTTATTCCCTCATTTAGAATGGCATCTATGAAGCTATTGAAAATCCGTATTAATGCAATAATTGCATATTCATTATGATTATTTTGCAATCAAGAAATGAAATGAAGTTGTGGCACTCGTTTTGTGTAAATATTGGCAAATTTAAGTAACCTGGATTGTGGCGATCGCCTTCTGATCAAATGTAGATTTTAGTTGCCATCGCAGCCTTTGAACATGGAAACCACTATTTCGAGATATTCTTCAATCATCAACAACAGTAGAGTTGGGGCACAAAGATTATTAATCGTCTAACAGCCGACTTGCAGAAAGCTTCTCCAGAGATGAAGGGATTTCCAGTTTGCAATGTCAAATATGTGCAAATGCGGGGGATTGCTGAAGCTTATGCAGATGAAAAATTTGTACAAGGAGATGCAAAAAACGGAGAAAGTATTTGATAATTTCTCCGTCTTTCTGCATATTCAATAAATAACTACTAGAAAATTCTATTTCCGTCTTCGTCAACTCGCATTTGCCGAATTACGTCGGAAATCTCTTCAGCATCTTTAACATGGTGAAGTGCCTTTTTTTCGCCGTCAGGTTCATCTACAACGAAGTAAGTTGGGACTGTGATTCTCTCACCTGCAATATCTGGTACATCATCAACCGCTGCCTGTTTAGCCTTCTCTTCAACTGATTGAGGCTTATCAGAAATTCTATCTCCTGGATTTGCAGTTAAATTTTCTTTGTTTACGTCTAACTCACGAGAATCGCGGTCTTCAGTTACTGGTTGATTAATTTGATTTTCTTGATTTTTCTCACTCATGGCGCTTTCAGTTGTTAAAATATGGAACTCGACTAACAACAGCTTAAAAAATTAAAGGTATAAAGAATTCTCTCTCTGGAGAGAGTTTGAAAATATATTTTGAAGATATTTTTTGAAGAACATATCTTAGGTCATAGCCTAGCTCTGAAGTTGATCAATAACCTCCTACTCCAGAAATAAATAGTAATTAAAAATTAAAGTTCAGGAGCAACTCTTAAAAAAAGCAAATTTTCTGAAAATTAACCGACAGGAAACACAAATGTATATTAATCCTAATGCGATCGTACCGTAGTATAGTAAAAGACCTTTATTGGAAAATAGAACTGTAAAGCGGGGCAAAGCCCCTCTAAAAATGCCTACTTCACCGCGTTGAGGGATTACCAAACTACTTACTAAAACCCCTAGAGCGAACTATTTGGTATCACTAACAATCCATCTGCTATTTTGGGCATCCCATAAAAGAAAAAAGCGTACAGAACCAGGAATTACTTTTCCAGTGTTCATCAAGTATTTGAATTTAGCATTTACTGTAGCTGTTTGTGTACTTGCTTCTACCAAACTAACTTGTTCGATATCTACGCTTTGAACCTTCCCTCCCCACCAGTCAATATATGAAAGATAGCCATCTGGATGCAGTCGTTTATTATTTTGATAGCTAGGAGATAGTTGATTCCATCCAGTTTGAAAATCACGTTTATTAATAGTTTCAAAATAATTTTGCACAGCTTGTTCTGGTGTTTGTCTATCGATTTGAGGCTGTGTTGAAGAAGGCAGTTGAGCAGATTGAGTGGGACTATTAACGTTATTGCTGGGAAATTGCGATCGCGCAGATAATACTTCTTGATCCTGTGGTTCTTTACTTATAGTAGGTTCTGGAGTGATGAAAACTGGGGATTGTGCAGGTGTCGGCGTATCTTGCACTTCATCGCGGGTTGGGGATGAAGTGCTTGACTGTACCACTGATTGAGGCGATTTACTAAGGGCAAAACCAATGATTATAGAACCACCAATCAAACCACCTGCTATTAAACTAGCGAGAAATATTTCTCTGTGCCTAGTATTTTGATGGACAGGTTGATACGAAGGCGCTGGACTGACAGAAACTGTATTTTGAAGCGTTGCAGGAGGTGCAGTTACTGCTGGTGGTTGGATATAAGCCACTGTAGGCGGGAAGGTTGCTGCACCAAATTGCAAGACTTCCAGCATTTCTTTAGCAGTGGCAAAGCGATCACGTGGATGGTAGGCAATCGCCCGATCTATCGCCTGTACCATTGTCTGGCTCACACTTTGAGCGTATTTGTGCCAGACAATTTCTCCGGTACATGGATCTGTTTCTAATTCTTGTGGCTGCTTCCCCGTGAGGAGATAAATTGCTGTGATTCCTAAACTATATAAATCACTAGAATAAACTGGTCTACCTGCTGCTTGTTCACTTGGCATATATCCAGGCGTACCAATCACAATTGAACTGGTAGGATTTCCTTGGGAATTCACCACTGTTCCCATCGTTTCCCGTATCGCACCAAAATCAATCAGCACTGGCTTACTATCGCTATGACGCAAAATAATGTTATCTGGCTTGATATCTCGATGAATAATCCGCTGATTGTGTACGTATTCTGTTACTGGTAATAAATTTACTAATATTTCTTTTACCGCACTTTCACTTAATGAGCCTTGTTCGTGAACTTTTTTAGTTAAGGTATCACCTTCAATCCACTCTTGAACTAAATAGAATTGACCATTTAGCTGGAAGTAAGCATACAAGGTGGGTATCTGTTTAGTTGCACCGCCCAAGTTTTCTAAAATTGCCGCTTCCCGCTTAAACCTCTCTTGCACCAACTGGTAAATCTGAGGATTATTTTGAATTGGTCTAAGTTGTTTAATTACACAACGACGGTTAGAAGGCATTTGGGTATCTTCTGCCAAGAAAGTTTCACCAAATCCGCCACTTTCCAAAGTCCGAATTACTCGATAGCGTTTGTTTAGCAGTGTTTGCATAAATTAGCACTGGTAAGGACAAGGGGGTTTTGTGCTATTGTTCCATTTACTTTCTCTACAATTTAGTTTTTTGGTTAGCAGCAATTTAAACATTCTTGAGTTCATTTCACTAAAACTTAGTATATTATGCGTAAATTAGGCTACTACTTAAAACAGTTAAAATAACTAGAATAGAAGTATTTTGAATTTGGATTAATGCGTACTAATACTGAAAATAAAGACTAGAAACCCTTTGCTCACTTTATCCCAAGAATTGACGCTCTTCTAGGATCGGTGGTATTGGCTAAAGACGGCAAGGAAATTGAGGTTAATGCACTATTAGCAACCGCAAAGCCAGAAATTTTGATTCTCGTAAAAGGCTTGCCAGACCGTAGCGTTGATTATCTTATTATTCAAGACGGGCCACAAATTGCTGAGTACGCTATTAGTCCATGCATACATTTAGGATGTACAGTGGAGTGGGATCTTGAGAAGAATCAGTTTATTTGTCCTTGTTATGGATCTCAATACGATTCTCAGGGTAGAGTTGTTCCTGTCCCAGCTAAACGTTCCTTACCATTAATCAGCGTAGTAGTCAAGCAAAATCAAATTTGTTTAGTTGATCGTAAACCTGCTGTAGATCCTTGTTAATCTACTAATAACCAATCAAATGTCACAATTCCACCATACTTTTTCAGCAAGTTATAAATTATAAAAGACTAACAAAAATTACTGCATGATTTAAATTTGTCGGGTAAGCTGACAACAGCAGTTTTATTCTCAAACCAATGACCGCAAGTAGTCCCAAAATTTTAGCCCTAGACTTTGATGGAGTGATTTGCGACGGATTAATTGAATATTTTGAGGTAGCATGGCGTACCTACTGTGAAATTTGGTCTTCTGCTAACGACACACCACCAGATGATTTAGCTTTAAGATTCTATCGCCTAAGACCTGTTATTGAAACAGGTTGGGAAATGCCCATTTTAATTAAAGCCTTGATAGATGGAATTCCTGACGAAAAGATTCTTCATGAATGGGTAAGCATTGCCCCACAAATTTTGTTAAATGACAAGCTACAAGCAAAAGAAATAGGTGCAAAAATAGATAAGCAGCGAGATGAATGGATTTCTAGAGATTTAGGTGGTTGGCTGAGTCTGCATAGATTTTATCCGGCAGTAGTAGAAAAAATCAAATTAACTATTGACAGTGGAGTTAAGCTATACATTGTGACAACTAAAGAAGGGCGTTTTGTACAACAGTTGTTGCAACAAGAAGGAGTGAATTTACCATCAGAAGCAATTTTTGGCAAAGAAGTCAAGCGTCCCAAATATGATATTTTGCAAGAATTAATCCAGTCAGTAGAAGACAAGCCAGTTAGTCTCTGGTTTGTAGAAGATAGACTCAAGACATTACAGTTAGTCCAACAGCAAGCAGACCTTGAGGATGTGAAACTTTTCCTTGCAGACTGGGGCTATAACACCCAAGCCGAACGGGAAACTGCTCAAAACGATCCACGAATTCAGTTGTTATCACTTTCTCAGTTTGCCAAAGATTTCTCAGCTTGGCTTTAATATATTAAATATCTAGTGAAAAAGAGATGTAGCACTGCTACGTCTCTACAATAGTTCTGAATAATACATATCTAATTTATGGATGTATCTATCTAAATAAAATTATGTATTTTATAAATTTAGGTGAAATAATAACTTAGAAGCATTCACTCCTCACTTCGCACTTACTTTTATGCTTGACCTAACAAAACTAGCGCGAGAAATGCAGGGTTTAAGTCAGCATCTTACCTTAGAAGCTGCTGCCAGTCGTCAGCGTTTAGAACTGGCACAACAACATTTAAAAAATGCTTACGAGTGCCAACAAGATTTAGTCGATCGCCAGGAGAAATGGCGCGATCGCATTCTCTTTACTAATGCTACCCCAATAGAACCACTAGAAACCTGCATCGATATCCCAGTTCCGCCAAAAATTCACACCGTCATTGCTACTGATGGTTCCCAAATTGCCCCCAATCATCATGAAATTGCTTACTGTTATCTCTTAAATATCGGCAGAGTCGTCTTACACTACGGACAAAATCGCCATCCGCTACTCGATAGTTTGCCAGAAGTATTTTACCGCTCAGAAGATTTATATATGTCTCGGCAGTGGGGAATTAGAACTGAGGAATGGATGAGTTTTCGCCGTACGGCTTCAGAAACAACGGTGTTAGCAGAACTGGCGTGTAGTGCAGTCTCAGCAGAAACACCAGCACTAGCGATGGTAGATGGTTCGCTAATTTACTGGTTTTTAGAACAGTTACCTATGGATGCACGCGATCGCATTTTACCCCCCATCCTAGAAGCTTGGCAGCAGATGCGTGAGGCTAAAATTCCCTTGATGGGCTATCTTAGCGCCTCTCGCAGCATCGAAACCATGAACTTTTTACGGTTATTAGCTTGTTCTCATCCAGTACCAGACTGTAAAAGTCATTGCCCAAATCAGCTAGAAAAAGTACCTTGCAAAATTTTTGAACAGTTGCGAGATACTTCTGTTTGGGCAACCCGGCTCAAACCAGGACAACGTAGTACCTTGTGGCGCAGTAATTCCCCCATTTTGGAACTCTACGGCGATCAAACAATTTACTTTTGCTACGTCCACGTTGGCACCGAAATCGCCCGAATAGAAGTTCCGGCATGGGTGGCACAGAATGCAACCATGTTAGACCAAGCACTGGGACTGATGTTAGCACAAGTGCAAAAAGGATATGGTTATCCTGTAGCGATCGCTGAAGCGCATAATCAAGCAGTAGTAAAAGGTGGCGATAAAGCGCGTTTCTTTGCCCTACTCGAACAACAAATGATTAAAGCTGGTTTAAAAAATGTCGGAACTTCCTATAAAGAAGCTAGAAAGCGCGGGAGTATTGCTTAAAATAATTCGTAATTTGTAATTCTTAATTCATAATTAAATTCTTAATTACGAATTATGTTTTACGGTCTTAATACCTTAGCTATTTAAGGAAAATGACAGATAAAAAATTACGTAACACTTCTTATCTTAAATTTAAAATCTAAATGTTTACTTTACAGCTTTTTAGGGAAACCTTTATTTAGTAGAGAATTAAGTTAGCAACTAGTTTACTCAGTAAAAACTAGTAGATACTTATTGATTTTACTATCAAGCTCATTACGTTTTTATTCGTAAGTAACCAGTCTTAGTCATAACTGACATTAGGCTAGTCTCTAGATTGAAATATTTTATTGCAATGATTATTCAATGTTAACGATAAACGTATTAGCTTTTCTCCAAAAATTATACCTAAAAAGCTGATGAAACTAGTTGAATCTGAGTACAAACAATCTGAAGAAAAATACTCTCGATTTTTCTCACTTTCTATAGATTTATTGTGTATTGCTAATTTTGATGGTTATTTTAAGTATTTAAATCCAGTATGGACAAAAACATTAGGTTGGTCAATTGATGAACTAGTTGCTAAACCTTTTATCGAATTTGTTCACCCTGAAGACCGGGAAGCAACTATTGCAGTAGCCCAAGAAATTACACGATCTGTAGACGCAATCAGGTTTGAAAACCGCTATCTTTGTCGGGATGGTTCTTACAAATGGCTGTCATGGAATGCGACTGGCTTTCCTGAAGAAAAATTGATTTATGCAGTAGCCCATGACATTACTATTAATAAAAAAAATCAGATAGCACTAAACAATTCTATCCATGAGTTAGAAGCTTTTAAATTTGCCTTAAATGCCCATTCACTGGTAGCTATTACTGATAGAGCTGGAAGAATAACCTATGCCAATGACCTATTTTGTAAAGTTTCTCAATATTCTCCAGAAGAACTTTTAGGGCAAGATCATCGAATTATCAATTCTGGACACCACACAAAAGAATTTTTTGCAAATTTATGGAAAACTATTGCTCAAGGAAAAGTATGGAAAGGAGAAATTCAAAATAAAGCCAAGGATGGTACTTTTTATTGGGTAGATACTTTGATCGCCCCAATGTTGGGACAAGATGGGAAACCCTATCAATATGTATCAATTCGTACAGATATTACACAGCGCAAGCTTTCAGAGTTAGCTTTATTAGAGCGATCGCGCTTGTCAGTTTTGAGTGCAGAAGTCAGTTTAGCCTTATCTCAAAGTGGCACACTGCCAGAAATTTTGCAAAACTGTACAAATACTATTTCTCAATATCTTGATATCGGCTTTGTTTGTATCTGGACATTTGAAAGACAGACAAACCAGTTACAATTGCAGGCTGGCGTTCATTGCACAGATATTACTTGTAGTGCTTTGAGCGATACCCAAGATTTCCCAGAGCATATTGCTTTAGTCAATAATATTATTGGCTTAATGATTCAAAATCATCAAGCAATTTTTAACGAAGAATTATCAATTAATAATTCCAATGAACTTCTCAATTCTACATTATCAATTTTACGATTTTCTGCTTATCCTTTAATAGTAGAGCAGCAAATAATTGGTATAATGACTTTATTTAGCAAACAATTATTTACCGAACCAACTCATAACTTATTAAATTGGATTGCTAATAATATTGCTGTAGCTATTGACCGAATCTGGGCACGAGAAGAACTCTTCAGTCGTCGGGAAGCTTTATTACTACGTTTAGCTAGCCAAATCCGCAGTTCTCTTAACCTAGATTATGATCTTAGAAACTGCTGTGAACGAAATTCGCAGCTTATTGCAAATTGACCGTTGCTACTTTCTTTCTTATTTACCGCATCCATCTCAACCAAGCCTGACTATTAGCTATGAAGCACGAAACCCTAACTTGGCAAGTATGTTAGGCAATATTCCATTGCAAAAAAGCAATTTTTTAACTCAAAACCTTCTCTCTCAACAACTAAGCTGCATCGACAATATTAATAGCAAATCACATCTCGAATATGATGTGCAAGAACTTTTAACTGAGTTTGGGATCACATCTCAACTAATGCTACCAATTAAGAGTAATTCTGGGGAAATTGGAGCAATTGTGTGTAGTCATTGTAGTGGCGATCGCATTTGGAATAACAGTGAAATTAGCTTACTACAAGCTGTTTGCGATCAACTAGCGATTGCTATCGATCACGCACAACTTTATACCCAAAGTCGCGTTGCTACTTTAGAAGCTCAAACTCAAGCTGAAAAACTTACCGAAACCTTGCATAAATTACAACAAACTCAATCTCAACTGATCCAGAATGAAAAAATGTCTAGCTTAGGACAATTAGTCGCTGGAGTTGCCCACGAAATTAACAATCCAGTTAATTTTATTCATGGCAACTTAACCTATGCTAATGAATACTTTCAAGAGATGCTAACTCTTTTGCACCTTTATCAACAACACTATCCTCAACCCACAGCAGAAATCGAAAATTTTAATGAAAAAGTTGATTTGGAATTCATTACTGATGACCTTTCTAAACTCCTATCTTCGATGAATATGGGTACTAATCGTATTCGAGAAATTGTTTTAGGATTGCGAAATTTTTCTCGTCATGATGAAGCAGATAAGAAACGAGTTGACATTCATGAAGGAATTGATAATACGTTATTAATTTTGCATCATCGCTGGAAAAATAATGGAATTGGCTTGGATATCTCTATAGTTAAACAATATGATGAGTTGCCTTTGGTTGATTGCTATCCTGGGCAGCTTAATCAAGTATTTATGAATATTTTAACTAATGCGATCGATGCCTTAGAAGAGTCAATGGTCAAGATAAAAACAAATCAAAAACCACAAATTATAATTCGTACTGAAATTTTAGAGAGTAAATTTGTTGTCATCAGAATTGCTGACAACGGATTAGGAATGGTAGAAGATATTAAAAAGCGGTTATTCGACCCATTTTTCACCACAAAACAAGTAGGTAAAGGAACAGGTTTAGGACTGTCAATTAGCTACCAAATTATAGTAGAAAAACATGGTGGAATTTTGAATTGTTTATCAGAACCAGGAAAAGGTACAGAATTCTGGATTCAAATTCCAATTTAAAAATACTCTACGTTTAAAATACGATTTTATGCAAAGCTGTACAAAAATATCTAAGATTTGCAATTGTTCTACAAATTAATTAAAAAATAGTTTTTTTAAGAATTACGAATTCATTAGTGAAGCGGTAGCTAAAAACAAGCGTCATTACGAATTACGAATTATTTTTTATTCTCTCCACAGTACCACTTGCTGTTTCAGTTCTCTCATATCCAAATAATCATTAGCAAATGCTTTCCATAAAAGTGGATGGGGAATAAAACCATCATATTTTTGAATTTCTGGTGCTTCTGAAGTACTGACTAAATCTTCTGAAGTGATTCTTTGTTCACACAATGAAGTAATTTCACGATGAAGATATTTCAATTTATCCTTGTTTAATTTAATTGTCAAATAATAAGGATTTACTCCACCAATACTTGTAATTTCCAACGATTCCCGGCAATAGGAGTTAAGTAATCTTTCTAAAGTACGATAAGCAATCGTACCCATCCAAGGAAAAATGCAGCATTTACCTTTTTCCAATTGCAAAATATTGTGCTTATCTAATCCAACTTGCTGAACCAATTGGCGAACTTGACGTAAACGTTGCAAAGCATTTTTTTGCAAGTAACTATACTCAATATTCTCAAATAAAACTTGCTGCATTCGTTGCAAAACTTTAGTATGAATAGTACCACTACCACCACGCCAATAAATACTAGATTTACCCTCAGCTTGTTTAACAAAAATAGCCTTTTTTTTAAAGTCAACTTCTATTACTTCCCAAGTTCTACCAGCTAATGCGAATTGATTACCAACAGGAAGCGGCATGACAATGCTACCAATTTCTGTTGCACCTTGCTTAACAATATATTCTTGCTGTTCAGCAAAGACAGCATAAAACTGAAATTTTCTCACCACCTTTTCTCCTGCTAAACCCAGGATTAATTTACCTTGTTCAGTATGCTGAATATGACCAATATCAATTAAATAGCGTAGTAATAGTTGTAAATCCTCTTTAGAAATCGTAGCAAAGGGCGGCAGACTAAAAATTTGTTTAGCTAAAGTATTACCTGAAATTTCTCTTGCAGCTGTTAAAATACTCATTGTTTGGTGATAAAGCAAACTCAAAGGATATTTAATTGGTCTAATTGGTTCAATCCATTGTTCCTCTAAATAAAGTTGAATGATCGCAATACACTGTAAAAGTTGCCAGGGGATTTGTTCTGGCAAAGAAGCTTCTGGTAAGGGCTTCTCTTCAGCGCATACAAAACGCATATCAGCAGCTTCTCCTCTTCTACCACTGCGTCCCAAGCGTTGTAAAAAGCTAGCTACAGATAAGGGTGATTCTAACTGAATCACTCGCTCTAAATGACCAATATCTATGCCTAATTCTAGAGTCAGAGTGGCGGCGGTAACAGCTAAATTGTTGGGTTCACGCATCGCATTTTCAGCAGCTTGCCGTAAGCTAGCAGATATACTCCCATGATGCACATGATATATATCTGGTAATCCTTGTTCTATGGCAATTTGTCGCAAAGATGCAATTACAGATTCGGTTCGTGTGCGATTATTAGCAAATATCAGGCATTTGCGAGACTTGCTGAGGTTAAAAATATATTGTTCATCATCTGTCGCCTCTAATTCATCTACTTTATCAGTAATATAAAAATGTTCTACAGCTAGTTTTATTTGCCGTTTTATACCGTCAATTTTTGGTGTAATTACTGGCTTATCTGTTCCCGCTCGCAGCCAATTCTCAGCTATTGAGTAATCACCAAGAGTTGCTGACAAACCAATACGACGCGGTTGTTTTTGCGTCAACTTCGCTAAACGTTGTAATTGGCAAATAATTTGACAACCGCGTTCTGAACCCATAAAGGCGTGAATTTCATCAATAATGACAAACCTTAAATCACCAAATAAGCGAAGTAGGTCGTTATTTTTATTAATTAACAAACTTTCTAGAGATTCTGGGGTAATTTGAAGAATGCCTTGCGGATTTTTTAACAGTTTGTTTTTTCGAGTTTGCGAAACATCGCCGTGCCAGTGCCAAACTGGAATATCTGCTTCTTTGAGTAAGTCATTAAGACGCTCAAATTGATCGTTAATTAAAGCTTTGATTGGACTAATATATAATGCGCCAATTGTCGCAGCAGGGTTAGTATGTAATAGGGTCAAAACTGGTAGAAAAGCTGCTTCTGTTTTACCAGCAGCAGTTGCAGCGGTAACTAGCAAGTGAGCATCAGTGTCAAATATAACTTGACAAGCGGCAATTTGAACTGGACGTAATTCAGTCCACTGGTGATGATAAATATATTCTTGGATAAAGGGTGCAAGTCGGCTAAAGGCATCGCTCATATTTTTTATGGATAAAGTGTTATCTAATAGGTAATTTTTGAAAAATCTTGTAGATTTTACTCCTATTGACTCAAGGCAGATTAACATCTGTCAGTCAAACTGAAGTAATAGGGCAAGTATATAATGAAGCAAAAACTATGAAGAAGTATAAGGAAATATTACGTGTCATCCTTGCTATATCCATCATTGTGGTTGGAGTGACACACTTTGCTATTCCAGAACCTTATGTCAAAATTATGCCCCCGCAACTTCCTTACCCTTTAGGATTAGTTTATCTCAGTGGCTTTTATGAAATTTTGGGTGGTATTGGATTATTAGTTCCGCCTGTAAGTCAAGCTGCTGCTTGGGGACTTATTGCTCTTTTTATTGCGGTTTTTCCTGCCAATATCAATATGGCGGTTAATCACATTCAGCTAGAACATATACCAAACTCACCTTGGGTACACGTAGTTAGACTTCCTCTTCAAGCTGTTTTAATTGCTTGGGCTTGGTGGTACACGAAATCTTCGATTGGGGAAAAACAAGCTTCTATCATTCCTAAGTCACTGATTCCCAAGGAACTAGAATTAGAATAAGTGCGTTTTTTTATATTTGAATCATGCGCCTTGCAACTTTGTTTGGAATAACACTCTCGTTAGCAATAGGTATTGGAGAAGTTACGCTTCCGGTGACTCAAGCTGTGCAGCTTAGAGATGGACTAGTCTATTTTGTCCAACCCCCAAAACTTGTTGACGCGACAACTATTTACAAAGAGGTGAATGTTTGGGGCGGAACTTACTATTTCACTATCAATGTGCCGGAAAATGCTGGAGAATCCCTCCAGAAGGTAACGATCGCCCAAAAAGAGGGATCGGAAAACATCCGCTACAATCTTGATGATACCCGTGCATTTGTCGGAACACGCAATCGCAAAGAAACGCAACTGAAACTAGGTCCAGTCACAAATGAGCGCAAGACACGCACTGTTTCTGTAAACTTTGACCCACCTGTAACTCCAGGACAGACAATTACAATCGCCCTTCGCCCTGTGAGTAATCCCAGCTTTTCTGGTGTCTACTTATTGGGTGTTACAGCATTCCCTGTGGGTGAAAAATCTCACGGTCAATTTCTTGGCTTTGGACGCTTTCAGTTCTACAGCAATAGGGGAAGTTGGTTATTTCCATAGAGAGAATAGGGAACATTTTTTAAAAGTTGTGTTAAAAAAACAGGCAACAGTCTTAAACAATACGAAACGGCAAATGTGAGTTTATAGCAGGGGACAGGGGACAGGGAACAGGAAATAGGGTCGAAAGTCGCTTGGTGTCTGGGTTTTATATTAGGTTTGTGTCCTAAACGACTTGGCGACAGCTATAAAACTAACTTTTGGAGTCGCAAAAGCAACAAATGTGACTTCAAAACTAACTTTTGGAGTTGCAAAAGCAACAAATGTGACTTCAAAACTAACTTTTGGAGTCGCAAAAGCAACAAATGTGACTTCAAAACTAACTTTTGGAGTCGCAAAAGCAACAAATGCGACTTCAAAACTAACTTTTGCGTAGACGTGACCTACTTTTTCTGGTTTCTCATTTCGATGTAAGAATTCTTTAAATGTTCTGTAGCTTGCACCCAGACATCTATAGCGGTTCTCAGTTGGGTGCAATATAGTAACAGCAGTGGGTGAACCATCCAATAATGTCTTTTTTAGTTACCGCATTCAGAGCATTTG
>NZ_JBALDE010000175.1:0-48494 GCF_036917515.1 Nostoc sp.
TACAAATGCTCTGAATGCGGTAACTAAAAAAGACATTATTGGATGGTTCACCCACTGCTGTTACTATATTGCACCCAACTGAGAACCGCTATATGTACATGACTGGCGCAACAGACGAAGCGGAGCTTGACCGAATCGCCCAGAAACTCGACGTCTCCAAGCTTGCTTTGCAGATCAAGTGTCCATTCCTGGTTGCGGCAGGTGAGGACGACCAGTTGAGCGATTCCCACTATACCTTCGACTTCCTCAACAGCCTGAGAGGTGCTAAATCTTTGATCTTCTATGAAGGCGAAGACCACGGTATGCACGCTAGCCGTGCCGGACAGCTAGGACCGGAAGCGTACACAATGGTGGCGGACTGGTTGAGCGATCGCGTGCAAGGTATCGAGGCTCAGTCGATGTACACCGAGGTGGATGCAACTGGCATGGTTCACGTCGAACCGTGGGGAGACCAGCGTGAGTATACCTATGGCATCACAGAGTATAGGAAGAAGCTGATCTTTGGCAACTAATTGCGAGCGTTAACCTTCAACCAGGAGATTCAAGATGGCAGTAGAACACAAAAATGCAGCCGGGACATTTCCCGATCGCCAACACATCGAGACAGCCCTCAGTCAACTCAAAGCTGCTAATTTTCCCATGCACAACGTCTCAGTCGTTGCTCAGTACGGTGACTCAAATGAGGTAACGCTGAAGCCATTGGAGCCAATGGTACAGTCTGAAGCCCAATTTGCTCGTCACCGCCTGATCGAGCGAATTGAGCATGGTGCTTTAGATGCTGGGAGCTGGGGCGGGATTGTCGGCGTTTTAGGAGCTGAACTCGTAACCCTGGCAGTTCCAGGAGTTGGCTCGATTGTCTTAGCCGCAGAAGCCGCTTCTGTGGGACTTGCGACTGGAACCTTTTATGGAGCTGTGGCAGGTGCAATCCTTGGAGGAGCGATCGGAACAAACATCTCAGACAAACAAATAAAGCGCTACCGGGAGCGGTTAGCGCAAGGAGAATATCTGATCGTGATTAAGGGAACTAACGATGAAATTCACCAGGCAGAAACAGTTCTGAAGACGCAAGGTGTTCAAGATTGGATCATCTTTGACACACTTTAATACCAATTCTCTAAAAGAAGGCAACAGATACAAAGCACAAAACTCTTCCTGCAATGCCGGTTTTTTAATTGCGAATTGCGTTAGCGACGCAGGAGCGTCATTGCAAATTGCGATTCGTGTCCATTCCACGGTGCACCAAACATGCGTTTCAAGTCGATTCGGAAATAGTACGATTCATAAACACCTATGTGCCCGCAGGGTTTGAGTACATGATTATAGAGACAACTGAACCGGCAAAGGCCCGCACATTACCTCCTGCTTCGATACCTTCTCCCACTAAAGAACAACCATTATAAGTGATGGAGCAAGTCATTCAAAAGTATCCGGCGGCAAAAACCAACTTCTTGCAAGCTTACGAAAGCTAAGTTATAGCCTTAGTCATAAAGGTTAAGACATAATGACAAGCGTGAATGCTAGGAATAGTAACAGTTCTACCTCCTGCCTCCAGCATAGCTGCCTCCTGCTATAGCTAACACCGAATCAGCCGAAGCTTGGCTTCAAAAGCGATCGCTCATTTGCAGTACTAGCTATCAATAACAGAACTCTTTATGAACGAGCAAGACAAACGCACAACAAGTAGTCCTCGTCCAGTGCTGATTGTCGGCGCGGGACCAACGGGAATGACAGCAGCGATGGAACTCTCTCGCCTCGGCGTTCCTGTCCGCATTGTAGATAAGCTGCTGTCACCTTCCACTACATCTCGCGCTCTTGCTGTGCAGAGTCGCACATTGGAACTCTTCGAGCAGCGCGGGCTGATCCAAGAGATGCTCCGAATTGGCAACAAAGGCACCGCAGCTACCATCTATGGAGATGGCAAGTGCTTGGGTAAAGTACACCTTGAACAGATTAAAAGCCGTTACAACTTCATCATACTCATTCCTCAGTCGGAAACAGAACGCATTCTGCGGGAGCAACTAATTCGCCAGGATGTTGAGATCGAGCGCGGTACAGAGATGATCGCGTTTGCTCAATCAGAGTCGTCCGCTCAGCCTGGACAGGGTGGTGTGAAGGCTGTACTCCGTAACCGCGAAGGGGAACTTGAGGAACTGGAAGCGGCTTATCTAATTAGCGCCGAAGGTTCACACAGTCTGGTTCGCCGTACCCTAAATTTGCAATTTCAGGGTAAATCCATCGACCAGAATTATGCCCTGGCAGACTTATATCTCGACGGCGATCTTCCTGACGATGAACTCTCGATATTCACCTGTGCACATGGCTTCATGGCTGTTTTTCCAATGGGCAATCGCCACTTCCGGTTTATGGCTACCGATCCGGATCAGTACGCGAACGACGAGCCGACTTTAGAAAACCTGCAAAAGCTCTATGACGAGAACTCGCACATTCCTGCGCGACTGCGAGATCTGACCTGGAGTTCTCGGTTTCGGATTAACAGCCGGATGCTGCATACACTACGGGAGCGCCGCATCTTCTTTGGCGGCGATGCGGCTCACATTCATAGCCCGGCAGGTGGACAGGGGATGAACACAGGCATTCAGGACATGATCGACCTGAGTTGGAAGCTAGCTATGGTTTGGCACGGCAAAGCGGCAAGAGAGCTGCTGAACACTTACGAGGAAGAGAGACTGCCGATCATCCGTGATATTGTGTCGAGGACAGAAGCCGCTACAGATGCGCTCAACTCTAGCAGCATGATCGTGCATCAACTGATCACGCTCCTCACACCAGTTTTCCTCAACACTCATTTAGTGCAGCAATTGAGCACTGGAATGCTCAGCGAGGTCGCTGCAAATTATCGCAAAAGCTCACTTTCCCAAACCTATCATGTTCATGGCAACCTCCAGGCGGGCGATCGGCTCCCAGACATTGATGTACTGACGTGGAATCTGGATTCGTTGAGTGATACCCAGCCTCGCAAAATGCACCTTTATGAAATCCTCGATCCATCGTGCTTTACTCTGCTGGTAGCAGGGAGTAAAAGTACAACCGACCTCCCTGCTACCTGGAAAGAGCAGCTCGAACCTTGGCATGGGTTTCTGAAACTGCAACGTATCGCGCCTGCCTCTACCCAACCGGAAGCAAAGATGCAATTTGACAGCGCCTTTGGCAGTAGTCAGAGCCTTTTACTTGTGAGACCCGACTCGTATCTCGGCTTTGTTGGCAACCAGAATGCTTTACCAGCACTGACACAATGGCTCGGTCGATGGTTCCCACCAACTGCCAGTTGATTGAATCAGTATAAATAACTTCAAGAGAGTAACTATGACCGAACAATGCTACCTCAACTCCTGTATGCAGCTGCAACAAGCAGGCGCGATCGTTTGTAACTGGACAGTGATTGCCGCTATGCTGCAACGGGACTGGCGACGACCCACCGCCGAGAGCACATTCAAGCATGTCTTCGATGGTCATCTGCCATTTTACGAGTGGCTATCAAACAATCAGAACTATACACGCACCGCCAGCAAGAGTACGATAGCTTAAGCCTTGAGCAAGATTGCCCCGCCACAACGTAGATCTGTAAGGAGAATGAAATGGATAAGTTTAGGACAAATTTAACTTAATCTTATCCTTTTTTTGATTTGTTCTTAATTGTCCAAAGACTTTTAATACCTTTTAATACAATAAATTCTATTTAATCAGTATAAAATCCTTCTATAAAAATCCGATTTAATTTTTGAAAAGCTTGCCTGCTGTACCTTTGGGTGATGTCAATCAGAGCTTTGGTATACTTAAAAAGATTAATACCGGATTCTTAAGAGTTCTATGTGATATTTTCAAAGCAGGTTTAAGGATTCAGCTGACCGTTTGGTATTGTCCTCACTAAATCAGGATAAACTCTATGTATCGATTTCAGGTCAGTGCATAGACTCAAACGGGCGAATCCATTGGTCTCGTCGGTTCTACTCCAGAGTTAGGATTGTGGGATATTAGCAAATGTGTTCATCTGCGTACAAGTGGCGATCGCGGTGGTGTGTTAGATTTAGTCAACAAGCTGGAAAAACAATGCCAGGGGAAGCCATTTCATCTCTTGCTTCTTTCTCCCCAAAGCGACGATGAGTTTTTAGACCTTCCAAATGTGCTGCATTACAATGTCGAGTTTAATCCCGATCACATGTATGACGATTTAGGCCACTGGATGTACTGCACAGAGGTGATGCGAGGAATTCTAGAATCCCTTGGTGTGTCCAGTAAAAACCTCTTTTGGTGTCCACCAAAAATACTGAAGGGGTGAGAAGTTAGATCGGGGCGATGCCTGCGGCGGGCTACGTCAACGCATTTGTTATTTCGGGGAACTCATTTGTTATTTCGGCAACTGGGTTGTTTGAGTTTTTCAACTTACCGTGATATTGTATCCGGTTAAAAATAGCCTAATGGATGGCGGAAATCACCAACCGCTTTGTCAAGTTCTTGAGCGATCGCTAGCAACTCTATCTCGCGCCATCGCTTGCCAATAATTTGGATTCCAATCGGTAAGCCATTGTGAGTTTGCCCGATAGGAATCACCACCGCCGGATGACCACTGAGATTAAATGGCATAGTGTAAGATCCGTTTGCCACCGCATGAGGATAGGATTTGCCGTCTATATCAATGGCGCTCCAAGCCGGACAATGGGTAAATGCAGGAGTTGCTGTCACAGGAGTGAGCCATACATCCCACGCTTCTAAAGCTTCATCGATTTGGGCAATGAAGCGATCGCGCTCGGTGAGTGTCTCGAAATATCCTCTTAAGCTAGGATTCAAAAGTTCTGGCAGAAAGCTGCTGAAATTCCCCAATTTTCGCAATTTTTTGTCGCCTTGAGTTGCCGTACGAAAAAGTAACTCTAAGCTGCGTAGCACATTATAGCGATCCTTGGGTTGGGCGTAGTTGTTGATGTATGCTTCCATCCGCCCGCAGAGGTTCCACACTGTCGATAAATCAAAATCTTTGGGAAGCCAACGTTCAACATGAGTACCTGCTTGAGCAAGTTTTTGCACTACTGTCTGTACTGCACCTCGAATTTCCGCAGCAACAGGAACTTCTATCCATTGATCAATCCAAGCAATTTTAAGATCCTGCAAAGACTTGCCTGATGGAGTATCAAGGGGAATCGGTGGCACATCTGGGCGACGCAGATCCGCACCAGCGATCAGTGAAAAACAAAGGCGAATATCTTCGAGCGATCGCGCAAAACAGCCAATAGTCAACATTTGTCGCAAGCATAGCGGCATTCCTGGTACTTCAGGGATACTTCCAGCGGTGGAAATACGGCGATCTGTTGGCTTTAAGCCATACACACCGCAGAAAGTTGCAGGCTGACGCACTGAACCTGCAATATCGTTACCTATATCTAATGGTGAAAGTCCGGCTGCAACAGCAGCAGCACTACCTCCAGAACTGCCACCTGCTGTATAGTCAAGATTCCAGGGATTATTTACCCGTGGAAACAGAGAATTTGTACTTTGAAAATCACTAGCCAGTTCTGCCATGTTGGTTTTTCCCAGGATAACGGCTCCTGCTGTCCGCAGCCTGGCAACAACGGTGGCATCCTGTTGAGGAATGTAGTCCTTAAGAGGAATGTAACCCGCTGTAGTACGAAGTCCTACTGTTTCAAAAATGTCTTTGATCGTGATCGGAACACCGTGCAGAGCGCCCCAGTGTTCTCCTCTAGCTAGGGCTTCATCTGCAAGCTTTGCTCTGGTACGAGCATTGTCTTCGTCTAACGTGCAAATCGCATTCAGCTTTGAGTTATGTTTATAAATCTGCGCCAGGTAAGCATCGAACACTTCGACAGCAGAGACTTGGCGATCGCGAATCATCTGAGCAAGTTGATGAGCGGGTAGAAAAACTAAGTCACTCATAGGTTGATTTCACCTCATTTGTCAGATTCTAAGTTTTGATAAAAATATAGGAAAGAAAAAAGTAAGAACGCCGGGTGTAAACACCCGTAAAACTGCCTAAACACAAGCTTTAGGCGAACTAGTGCTGTTCAGCTTCCTTCCGAAAGAATAGTTTTTATAATCTTTACCTTCAGAGAGAGCAAGAAAATTTTTTGTACACTTATTCAGATTTATAAGCCTAACAAGCATCTAGCTCAACATAGTCTTTGACCACGCATGACTACCCCTTTGCTATCTGTATCATAGACGTCACCGATGGTTCAACTCCGTAATTCGATACTTTCAGAATTTTGATAGGGATAAGATTGTAACTAAACAACAGAGATATTTCATTCGGCAATGAGCTTGGGTTTAAAACACTATCAATGTCTAGCTTTTGCTCGTAGAGTTTGACAGGTTTTTGAGAAGGATTAACATAAGCATATAAAGAAATTTTGTGGAGTCCACACTCATACATAAAATCTAGAGTATCAGGATAAAAAACGTAGTATTTAACAACACTTTCACCAGGCTTAAGAGATATAATATCAGGTATTTCTACCTGATTAGAATTAAATTCTTGACCAAACAGGATGCTTTGCTTCCAAGCATAAAACCTTTCAATTTTATGAGTTGAAAGATTTGTAAGTTCAATGTAAAAAGCATCAATAACTCCAGTTCGACTACCAATGTTTATAATCGCAATCGGAAAATTGATAAGTAAGGTGTGATTTGGTAAACGCCCAAAAGTTATCCATCTTAGTGGAGGACTAACGAACTTTGCACCACGCCAAATATTCCAATAAGCAGTAAAAATTGAAATTAAAAGGGACGTAGCCGCTATAAAGTCTTTGGCTTCTATCTTTGGCAAAATGATATTCGGTAGAGATAGATAAAACATGACGTTAGTTATAAATTCTACCTAACTACAAACCGTATTGAATGAATTCCTGACACTACTATCAACTTTAAAGCATTACTTTGCCTTCAATGTGATGGCTTGGATACTAAATACCTACCGACAATATTACATTCTGGAACAATCTTAGCTACTTGGGATTCACTTAATTTTAAAGACTTACAAGCTTTAAAACTCCACGTCTAATTGGGTGTTAGCGATCACTATGCTCGAAATAGCTCAATCACCCTCGGCTTAATCACTTTCCCCATCGCGTTGCGCGGTAATTCTTCAACGATCAAAATTTGGGTTGGCACTTTATAAACCGCCAATCGCTCTTTTGCCCAACTCCTAAAAGCTTGTAAGGTTAAAGGTTGTGAACCTTGCAATACTAACGCCGCACAAACCCGTTCACCCCACTCTAAATCAGCAACCCCAACCACTGCACATTCTTGAATATCTGGATGCGATCGCAGTACTTCTTCAATTTCTAAAGCTGAAACTTTATATCCTCCGGTTTTGATGATATCTACGCTCATCCGTCCCAGAATTCGGTAGTTACCGTTTTCTATTACGGCGGTATCTCCAGTACGGAACCAGCCATCTTGGAAGGCTTTGGCGGTTGCTTGGGGGTTTTGCCAATATTCTAGAAACACTCCAGGGCCTTTAACTTGGATTTCTCCTGGTGTTCCGGTTGTGAGTAACTCTCCGTTTTCATCTACTAATCTCACTTCAACTTCAGGTAGAGGCTTTCCTACATATCCAGATAACCGTTCACCGTGTAAAGGATTCGATAGCGCCATGCCGATTTCAGTCATACCATAGCGCTCCAGCAGAAAATGGCCGCTGATGCTCTGCCACTTTTCTAAAACTTGAACTGGTAATGCTGCCGAGCCAGAAACCATTAGGCGCATCTTAGCACAGCCTTCTGACATGATTTGTTGACGTTCCTTAGAGGCAGTTTCCCAAGCCGCAATTAGCTTTACATAAATTGTTGGTACTGCCATAAATAAGGTTAAGTCACTGTCACAAATTCGCCTCCAAACGGTTTCGGCATCAAATTTGCTCAATATCTCGCATTCTGCTCCAGACCACAAAGCACAAGTCAGTACGTTAATAATCCCATGAATATGATGTAGTGGCAGAATATGCAAAATGCGTTCGCTAGATGTCCATTCCCAAGCAGTAGTTAAGCTAGTCACTTGCGCTTGAATATTTTGGTGAGTTGTAACTACACCTTTGGGTTTACCTGTTGTACCACTAGTGTAGAGAATTAAGGCGCGTCTAGTGATATCTATCTTCGGGAGGCAACTAATATTATGTGGAAGCGTTTCTGAGGTGAGGATAAATCGTAAATTGTGTTCTTGGGCAAGCGATCGCAGTATATCCTCAAAATTAGGATGAGCAATAATAATCGATGCTCCAGAATTAGTAATTACATACTCTAATTCTGGGCGGGGATGGGAAACACACAGAGGTACAGCTATGCCACCAGCCCGCCAAATTCCCCATTGAGTCGCTACATACTCAAATCCAGGTGGGATGAGAAAGGCAACTCGCTGCTCTTGTAAATCTTTTGTATTTTGAAGAAGACCTGTTGCTATTTGACTGGAAGTGTGAAGCAAATCTCGATAAGTAAATGCTCCGTCTGTTGTCACGATTGCTCTTTTTTCGTTGTATTCCTTAGCACGAATAATCAATTGAATCACCTTTGTTTACCGATTATTTAGGCTTGATTCAGTTTACTTTCATAAAGTATATAGCAATCAATCGGATTTGATTTTTTCTGCGCCGAAAGACTCAAATCCACGAGTTGTTTAATAAGTAAGTAATCTTTTTACTCGTAGCTTTATAGATACTACAACCAACGTTGTTTTTTAGCATAGATAATACTGCCAATCACAATTAATGCCATCATGCCGATCACCGCAGGATAAGCCCAAGGTTGTTCTAACTCTGGCATATACTTGAAGTTCATACCATAGAAACCAGACATAAAAGTGATTGGTAAAAATATAGTTGAGAGGATTGTTAGGCGATTAATTCTTTCACCTGTTTTGCTAGCAATATTATCGCGTTGAATTTCCATTAATTCTGACATCCAGGCTCTCAAAGCTTGATATTCTTGCCAGAGTTTATCAACGTGATGAATCAATTCTTGATTGAATAGTTCTTTCATTGGCTGGCCGATCCATTGGAAATCTTCATTATCCATAATAGCTAGAAGTAACTTGATGTTTTGAAAGTTACGGCGTCCAGAACGAGTAGATTGCCTCATTGTGGCAATTTTTTGGTACGTTGATTCATCACCAGAATTGTCTAAAACTTCATCTTCTAAATCATCAAGCTTTCTAGAAATATAGGTAAATACAGTTTCGTAATTATTCAAAATGTCTTTGAACATGAGATAAAAAAGATAGTCAATTCCTAACTTTTGAATATCTATAGTTCGTTTTTGCAGATGATTAGTTAAAATATTGAAAATTTTTAGTTCAGTAATTTCAAAAGTTATAATAAAATTATTTCCAACTATAATATTACCCCGTATAACCTCAAGCTCATTATTTTTTATTTGAGGAGTTAGAATTTCATAGCTATCAAATAAACAATCTTCTATGTCTTCATCAATTCCTACAGGTGAATGGTTGAAAATCATGTTAACACGAGATGGATTAAGTCCAAAGTGCTTGATAATTCTAGCTATTCCAGTGCGATCGCGGAAATGAATACAGCGTAACCAAATATTATGAGAACCATCAATTATTTTCAGTACCGTATCGACATCCTTATGGGTAAATATTTCCAGACTATCTGGATAAAAAGTCAGGAGAGTTAGCATATATAGCAATTATAATTGAGTCGTGAAAAAATACTGTGACTCATAGTCACTCGCTTCTCAAAATTAAAAATTAAAAGAGTTTTGACAGTTGATAGTCAATACTATATTAAGTGGTAGCTCAGTTTTTTTCTATTTTCCCAGATTTCGGGCGAGTATTTTTCGCTGGCGCAGACTTATTTTGTAAAATTGCAATTTCCCGCTGTGCATCTTGATAACTATCTTGTTCCCCTTGCTGCTGGAATAGTTTTGCGGCTTTTTTGAAATCTGTGATCGCACCCGGTTTATTTTTCTGCTTGGTACGAATCATACCCCGGTTATAGTAGGCTAAGGCATTGTTAGGATTAATTGCGATTGCGCGTGAATAATCTTGATTTGCAGCTTTTTTATTTCCCAGTTCAAGATAAGCATTACCACGGTTGTTGTAAGCTGCTATATTATTTGTATCTAGTTTCAGCGCTGCGGTATAATCTTCAATAGCGCCTTTATAATCTCCAAAAGAAAAGCGGTGAATACCTCTGTGAATATAAGCTGCAATAAATTTAGGATCTATCTGTAAAATAGTGTTGTAATCTTCAGTAGCTTCTACTTGATTTCCCAAATCGCTGTAAATATCACCACGATTTAGATAAGCTTCTATGTATTTGGGATTGATATTGATTGCATCTGTGTAATCTTTCAGTGCTTCATCTTTTTGTTTATTAATAGATTGAGTTAAACCCCTTTGATAATAAGCTTTAGCATCGCTAGGATTAATCTTAATTACTTTATTGAAATCTTGGATTGCTTCAAGTCTTTGTTTGAGACGACGGCGAAGGATACCTCGTTGCAAGTAAGCTTCGGTATACTGAGGTTTGAGAGCTATCGCTTTACTAAAATCTC
Source organism: Nostoc sp. (assembly GCF_036917515.1). Taxonomy (GTDB): domain Bacteria; phylum Cyanobacteriota; class Cyanobacteriia; order Cyanobacteriales; family Nostocaceae; genus Nostoc. The sequence continues at coordinate 10,539 of NZ_JBALDE010000175.1, forward strand.
CAAGTGCGCCTTTATTATCCTTCAATTGAGCATGAGCTAATCCCCTGCCATAGTAAGCATAAGCATCTTTGGAATTTAACTTTATTGCTTGGGTATAGTCTGCGATCGCATTTTTATACTTGCCTAATTCCGAAAAAGCAAATCCTCGGTCAAAATAGGCATTAGCATCTTGAGGATTGAATAAAATAGCTTGGCTAGAATCTGCTTGTGCTTGCTCGTAATCTCCTAATCGATAATAAGCATCACCTCGCCGATTATAAGCCAAAGCGTTTTGCGGATCTAATTCAATAATCTGATTGAAATCTGCAATTGCTCCTTCATAGTTTCCTGACTCATATTTATTTACTCCCTCTTGGTATAATGTCTGTTGGGCATCACTTACAAGTTTTGGCGATCTCAATTGCCAAGCTGCAATAATAAGGGTAATACAGCCAGCTATCCCCGCTAGAACTAGTAATAGTTTTTTCTGATGCTGTTTTTGTTGATTGTCATCAACATTTATTAAATTTTTCAGGTCATCTAAAACTTCGGTTGCATACTGGTAGCGCTTACGATAGTCATAACGCACCATTTTATTAATAATTCTTACTAACTTTCTGTTAACTTTTAAATTTTTATCGCGCCAAAGTATTTCACCCGTCAGCTGATTTTTCTGATTTCGCAAATTAGATATTTCCTTTGTATGTAAACCTTTTAGTACTGCAATCGCAACAAGACCTAAAGCATATATATCGCTGTTATATTTGAGGTTGCCGTTAATTTGTTCTATAGGCATATATTCGAGATTAGTAACGGTATTATTAATAGCTTCATTAAAAGTACCAAAACTAACTAAAACTAATTTTTTATCTGATTCACGGCGAATAATATTTGCTGGTTTAATATTCCGATGAATCATGCCATAGCTGTGTACAACAACTAAAATTTTTAATATCTCTGATAAAAGACTAATTACTTCATCTTCTTTCAAAGGTTGTCCCTGGATAATCTCGTCAGTTAAAGGATTACCGGGTATGAATTCTTGGACTATATAAAATTCTTCATTTTCTTCAAAAGAAGTAATAAGCTTTTGGATTTGGTCGTTTTCCTGTCCGAGCTTTTCTAAAGTTGCTGCCTTATCGGCAAACAAGCGACGTAGAATTGTTAAAGCTTGAGGATTGCTATTAGAAGAACGTAACTGCTTTACTATAAATTTGCTGCCAAGAAGATTAACATCTTCAACTAGATAGGTTTTTTCTTTTTCCCCATCCTTAAGAACTTTTAGTATTTGATAATGTCCATTTAGGAAATGACTATTCATCAATATAAATATAGTTTGATAAATTGTTTGATTATAGCTTAGGTGTTATAGGGAGAAGGCAGAAGGCAGGAGGTAAAAACTATTTTTATCTAATGTTGAGTCTTGCATTTTGTACCTCATTTACTTGCAAACTGCTGTAAATATTTATTTATTAAGCAATTTCAAATGAGATTAAGGCGTGAGCTGCTGCTACCGCGTGTATATTTCAAAGTCCCTCTCCCAAGCTTGGGAGAGGGATTTAGGGTGAAAGCTCATTGATTCAGGTTTTACGCTGGAACGACAAATTTCTCGCTACCAGCTAGTTCAAAGGCTGCATGAATGGCTTGCAAAGCTTTAACACCTTGCTCTTGCTCCACAACACAACTAATTTTGATTTCTGAAGTGGCAATCATTTGAATATTAATTTCTTGTTGGGCTAAAGCTTCAAACATTTTAGCAGCAACACCTGGTTGTCCTACCATACCTGCACCGACAATACTCACCTTAGCGATCGCAGGATTTAAAACAACTTCACCCCATCCTAATTCTGCCGCCACTTGGGTAAGCATTTCTTTAGCATTTTCTCCGTCTATCTGCGAGACTGTAAAGGCAATATCTCGTCTGGGAACACCATCAATCACCCGGCAGCGCTGAGATTGGATAATCATATCAACGCTGATATTATGTCGCGCTAATAGTCCAAACAACTTCGCCGCCATCCCCGGACGATCTGGCAATTGGCGAATAGCAAGACGCGCTTGGTTCAAATCAAGGGCAACGCCGCGAACTGGAGGACAATTAGGCAGAGGGGAATCTAGGTATGGACTCTCCCCTATTTCCCTGCTCCCCTGCTCCCCTGCTTCAATCTCAAAGGCAGTGCGGAGTGCCAGGACAGCGCGATCGCATTCGGCGGCATTGACTACACAACTTACTTTCACTTCGCTGGTAGAAATCATTTGAATATTCACGCCAGCTTCGGCTAATGTGGCAAACATCTTTGCAGCTACACCAGGACGGCCAATCATTCCTGCGCCTGCAATGCTGACTTTGGCAATGTTACGTTCTACCATTACCTCGGCTTCATCAAATTTGGGGTTAGATTGACTTCTCAGTGCTGGGGCGATCGCTGTTGCTACTGCTTCTGCCCGTTTTAATATTGGTGTTGTCACCGTAAAGGCAATGTCATTACTGTTACCTTCATGAACTGATTGAATAATCAAATCTACATCTAGTTTTTGCCGAGAAATTTCTCCAAATAACCTGGCTGCAACACCTGGTTTGTCGGGCACACGCAACAAAGCGACCTTTGCTTGGTTAGTGTCAAATTCTACATGATCTACAGGACGGGCAATTTCTAAATTAATCAGCGATCGCCCTTGGGGTTTGACTGATGTTACCCAAGTTCCTGGTTGATCCGTCCAGCTAGACCTAACTACAAGTGGAACACCGTAGTTACGGGCAATTTCTACAGCACGGGGATGCAGCACTTTTGCACCCAAGCTAGCTAATTCCAACATTTCATCACAATTGATCGCATCCATCAACTGGGCTTCGGCAACTAAGCGGGGGTCTGTAGTCAGAATCCCTGGAACGTCTGTATAAATTTCGCAAAAATTCGCTTTTAATGCGGCTGCGATCGCCACTGCTGAGGTGTCGGAACCACCACGCCCCAAAGTCGTAATTTCCATCTCTCCGACGCTGGATATACCTTGGAAGCCAGCTACTACAACTACTTTACCTGTATTTATGTGGCGAGTTAGGCGAGTAGTTTCAATATGCAAAATCCGAGCGCGGCTGTGTTCAGCTTCAGTAACAATTCCTACCTGAGCGCCAGTCATCGAAATTGCAGGTTGTCCGAGTTCCTGCAAAGCCATACTGAGTAAGGCAATAGTTACTTGTTCGCCAGTAGAAAGCAGCATATCCATTTCCCGGCGGTTAGGATTTGGCGAAATTTCAGTAGCTAGTTTGACGAGTCCATCGGTGGTTTTGCCCATTGCCGAAACCACTACGACAATAGAGTTTCCAGCTTTAACAGTTTTATAAACACGCTGTGCAACAGCTTGAATACGTTCCACTGAACCGACAGATGTACCACCGTATTTCTGAACTATGAGCGCCATAACTTTTTATTTAATCAGTTGTGCCTGCTTTCATCAACGCTTCCGCCTGGTAAGGAAGCCTTCAAGGCTTATCAGTTATATAGTTTACTAAATATCGTGGCGAATGCCCCATGATAATTGATTATTCAAAAACTACATCTTCGTAAAGTGCTACCATTGTTTCCTCAAAATCGACGCTGTTGAGTCGAAATGATTGATGTTCTGCTGTGTAGGATTGTAAAACCCACAACCCTTGCTCATTGCGTCGAAAACACTCAACTCGTTGACGTTTTGTATTAATTAAAACATATTCTTGCAGACTTTCCAGGGTTTGATAATCGGCGAATTTGTCGCCCCGGTCAAAGGCTTCGGTAGAATTAGATAAAACTTCGACAATTAAACAGGGAAATCTTTTATAACCTGGCGTTTCTTGATCTCGTCGATCACAAGTAACCATCACATCGGGATAATAAAAGCGATTCAGAGATTCAATTCTGGCTTTCATGTCAGCAATGTAAACACGACAACCAGAGCCGCGCAGATGATTACGGAGGAGAGCGAACAGGTTTCCAGCAATGGTAACGTGTGGATCTAGCGCTCCAGCCATTGCGTAGATGTAGCCATCGATGTATTCATGCTTTATATTGCTCTGTTCCTCCATTTGCAGGTACTCTTCAGCAGTGACGTAGTTTTGTTGGGGTGAGGCTATCATAGTTGAAACTTCAAGGTTTGAGTAATACTGATTTCTAGGGTAGCCTTTGCTGTGGATTGAAGTTAGTTTTTGAGAGAGATTTTGGAGAGATAATTTTATGTTAGGTCTAGACAGAATTACATTTGACCTTAGCATTATGGGTGGCCAAGCTTGCATTCGCGGAATACGAATTCCGGTTTCTTTATTAGTCAATTTGGTAGCTAATGGAAAACCTATAGAAGAAATTTTAGAAGAATATCCTGATTTAGAAGCAGAGGATATTCGTCAATCTCTACTTTATGCAGCATGGTTGACTCAAGAACGGGTTTATCCATTCAAAATTGCTTAACCAGTAAAATGAAGTTTTTGGTAGATATGGGAATTTCACTACGTACTGTATCTTGGTTGCGTAGCGATGGTTATGATGTCGTGCATTTACGCGATGAAGGTTTGCGAAGACTACCAGATAATAAAATTTTAATTAAAGCCCGTACAGAAGGAAAAATTTTATTAACTATAGATTTAGATTTTGCTCAACTTTTAGCTGTAAGTGGAGATAGTTTACCCAGTGTTATTTTGTTTAGGTTAGGAAATGACAACTACGATGCAATTAATAAACGTTTGACAAATGTTTTGAGTGAATGTCAAGAAGATTTAGAGGTAGGAGCAATTGTTTCTGTAAGTAATGAAACTTTCCGGGTGAGGCGATTGCCCATATAAGTAAAAAGTAGATTCCATCTTGATGTATTGTAATGAGTTTGAGTGCATCCCAGTTTTTATTTTTTAATGAGAAAATAATAGCATAGAAACAATACGCACCTTCATCGCTCTTCTCCAAAGAATATCCCGACAATTCCGGCTGAAACTTCACCACCTTGACCCAAGGAAGTGAATGGATGCATTATATGATTTTAAATTTTCATGGATCGCTTGGAATAAATTCTTTTTTAAGCGATGTCTACGACGGGCTACGCCTACGCTTTTATTTCGGCTCAATAATATACCAAAATGAGTGCGTGAATTACTTAAATGAGAAAGCAAACTGGGGTTTGAGAAAGTAAAAGCTGCTTTTGCTTGCGGAAAACACCAAAATGAGAAAGCAAACTGGGGTTTGAGAAAGTAAAAGCTGATTTTGCTTGCGGAAAACACTAAAATGAGAAAGCAAACTGGGGTTTGAGAAAGTAAAAGCTGCTTTTGCTTGCGGAAAACACCAAAATGAGAAAGTAAAAGCTGCTTTTGAGAAAGCAAAAGCTTATTTTGAGTAAGTCAAATGGCATTTTGAGTAAATAATCAGGCATTTTTACTTAGTTCAATATGAATTTTAGTCTAGGCGATCGCAAATCTAACTTTTAACTTGATACGCTTTTGCACAAAACTTGCCTATTCTTGATTTGAGGAGAAGCGATTGTGTAGATATGCTAAACCTTCACGCACAGTAACGGTATTCGGATGATTTACCCCTAATTGTCGCTCACAAATGTCTAATGCTTGTACACACAAGGGTTTGGCTTCGCTGTATCTGCCTTGGGAGTAGTAACCCAAGTTGCGGGTTATTAAGTTCAGACACATCACAATGGAGCGATCCCACACAACAAAGTGGCGTGGCGCTACGTGCCACTGCGCTTTCAGCTTGATTGAATATTCAGTTACTTAAATTATTTTAAGTTCTTAAAATTACTCACCCTTTGAAAGCTTGCTTGAGTGTAAAAGCAAAAATAAATGCTTGTAAATTCAGTAAAAACCCCTCGGAGATGACTGCATGTATTGATTTCGGGAAAACAGAGGTAATACTACTAAAAACGGTTTCAATGTAATCTCAAGTACATTGCTTGATATATTTCTTCCATTGGGGGTCTTGACGCTTAGAATTTTTTTTCCGGATAACCTCTAGAGAGATTTGACTCGACTCGAAGATGTCAATGGTCAATCAATTACTACGTAGAGACAAGTGCTATATTATTTTGGTGAAACAAAATATTTTTTTATAAAATCTTCTAAGACACCTTAATTTACATAATCTAACTTTTGTGCATAGATTTCAGACTTTACCAAGTGTTTTAGGATTAGCAATGTCTACGATGAGCTTTGCTTACGCAGGGTTGATTGGTGGCATGAGTTTTGTACTTGCTCAAAAAACCATTCCCTCTTGTCAACCACCAAATGCGGGTGAGTATCTTTTATTAGTAGTCAGTCCCACAGCAAATAATCAAAAGCAGTTACGTAGCGCCTTACCACCTGAACTTAAAACTATCACCTGCAAATATCTCAACGAAACCGTGACACGAGTCGGGGGCTTTAACAAAATTGACGATGCCAATCGTTGGGCAAGATATGTCAGCAATATTGTTGGCTTGTCTGCCATAATTACCACTCGACCAACAACGGCAGATGTGCAGCCACAGTTACAGCCAAAACCACCTCAGCAGACAGTCAGCTATAATCCTCAAGCATTAGGAGAAGGTTATGCAGTACTGGTAGATTATTACAACCGTCCAGAACTAGTAAATAGTGTGCAGCAAGTGGTCGGAGGTAACGTCGGTTTTGTTTCTTATGGACAACGCCCTTACTTGCTAGCAGTTTATACCACTAACCAAAGTGAAGCGTATAATACATTGCAAAAGCTAAACAATGGTGGTTTCGTTGCCAGCCTAGTAGATAGTCGTAAGGTGATTCTGCTGCGCTCGACTGTGCGGTTTTAGTGATATTAAGTTCACTGGCATCCTGATGCGAGCTAACAGATTGGTAATTTGTCAATTGACCGAATTTTAGATTTTAAATTTTGGATTTTAAATTCAAAATTTAAAAAGGTTTTAAGCGAATATATATATATTTATATTCGCTCTGTAAGAAACAAGTTATTTGGAACAAATCCTTTTATCCTTAATTCTTTGAATTTATTCACTGGGTAAATCTAAAATCCAAAATCCAAATTTGATTGACAAATTACCAGTTACTAATTATCAATAGCCTTACAACAAAGATTTATTGCCCTAGTTCAATAAGCAGACCTAGCTAACCAATAGATGGTTATACCCAAAGCCGACCCAGCGATTACCTGAACTGGTGTATGTCCGAGTAATTCTTTCAAACGGTCTTGGCTAAAATCTGGTTTTTCATGAAATAATTCATCAATCATTTGATTGAGAATACGCGCTTGCTTACCAGCTGCTTGACGAACTCCAGCTGCATCATACATAACAATGATGGCAAAAACGATCGCAACGGCAAAATCAGGAGATGCCCAACCCAGTGTTTGCCCTACACCCGCGGCTAGAGCCGTAACCAGAGCTGAATGGGCACTGGGCATACCTCCGGTTGTCACCAAAACACGCACATTTAGTTTGCGATTTTTGACAATCTCAACTACGAGCTTTAATGCTTGAGCAATTAAACAAGCTACCAGAGCAACCAGCAGCACCCGGTTGTCTAAAATGTTGCCTATGTCCTGCATGGTATTTTGGTTAGGTTATTAAATATTAGCAGCAGTTGTTGGTTGAGGAAACATTTAGATTCAACCCAAAATTCCCAAATTAATTTATCACGTTGGAAAAAGACTAACGATTCAAAATAATCTAAAAGCTTACTTGATAAGCTTTTGTAATTTTGAATCAGTGAATTTTTAATTTCGCTGGGCAGTAGTAGTACAGTATGGTGTAAATAAACCACCCATTTCCAATCAATGAAACGCTTGCGGTATAGGAATTAGGAATTACGGATTACGAATTACCCAAAGCGTTACTAGTTATTACGGCTGGTAATAAAATGAGCGATCGCTTGGAGTGGTTTGGCTCTGTCTCCAAATGGTTCTAATTCCACACAAGCTGCTTGAACAAGCTCTTGAGCTTTTGAGCGCGATTCCTCAAGTCCCCAAAGGCTAGGATAGGTTACTTTCTGGGCTTTTTGGTCTTTGCCAGCTGTTTTACCTAATTGCTCTTGAGTAGAAGTGATATCCAAAATATCATCAATGATTTGGAATGCTAGCCCAATATTTTGGGCATAACGGGTTAGTCGCTGCCCATCTTCAGGTGATGCATTAGTTATCAGCCCGCCACAAACTACACAAGCTTCCAAAAGGGCGGCTGTTTTGTGTTTATGAATGAAATTTAGGGTTTCTAGGGAAATATCAGATTTACCTTCCGACTCTAAATCGACAACTTGACCGCCGACCAAACCACCTGCCCCCAATGCTCGACCAAGACGGGCAATGACCTGCAAGACTACCTCTCTTTTAACGCTTTGAGGAGTTTGAATAGCAACAGACTCAAAAGCGAGAGCCAACAAGCCATCCCCAGCTAAAATCGCGACATCTTCGCCATAGACTTTATGATTCGTCAACTTTCCACGACGGTAATCGTCATTATCCATCGCTGGGAGGTCGTCATGAATCAACGACATTGTGTGGATCATCTCCACAGCACAAGCCGTTGGCATGGCCATCTCAATGGTTCCACCCATCATTTCACAGGTAGCAAGGCAAAGAATGGGACGTAAACGCTTACCTCCAGCTAATAACGAGTAGCGCATCGCCTCATAAATCTTTTCTGGATAAACGATCGGGATAGCCCGATCCAAAGCATTATCACAAAGCTTTTGTCGCTCTTTTAGATAGGCTGCTAAGTTAAATGTGGCTTCCTCTGGCGGTGTCTTTTGGACGTTATCAGTTGCTACCATTCTTTAATTCCTGAGATTTTGGGATTTTTGTCTGATACATCACAATTTTAAGGTGCTGTGGTGCTGAAAAAAATGAAAAGTTAGGAGTGAAGATTTAGGAGTTAAGAGTTATTAAGAATAACTTTTAACTCTTCACTCTTTTTCTTCTTTTGCCGCTCTGGAATAGCTAGCAAATGTATTTTCCAACAATATGGCAACAGTCATCGGGCCAACACCACCAGGAACTGGGGTGATAAATCCTGCTACATTAGCGGTTGATTCAAAATGGACATCGCCAATGAGGCGACTTTTGCCATTAGCATCGGTAACGCGATTCATCCCCACATCTACCACAACAGCGCCTGGTTTCACCATATCAGCAGAGATCAGTCCGGGACGACCTACTGCTGCAATTAGAATATCAGCATTTTGGGTGATGGGTTTGAGGTCATGCGATCGCGAGTGAGCGATCGTGACTGTGGCATCAGCTTCTAAGAGCATCAGCGCCATCGGTTTACCCACCAAAATACTACGCCCTACGACTACCGCTTGTTTTCCCTGCAAAGGAATCTCATATTTTTGTAAAAGCCGCATCACACCAGCTGGGGTACAGCTACGTAAACCGCTTTCTCCCCGTACTAGTCGCCCCAAGTTAACTGGGTGCAGTCCATCAGCATCTTTATCGGGATCAATTTGATGTAGCAGAGTTACAGCATCCAGGTGGTTAGGTAAGGGCAACTGCACAAGAATGCCATCAACTCTTTCATCGTGATTGAGTGCAGCAATTACTTCTTCTAACTCTCCAAGGGTAGTTTGGGCAGGAAAATGCTTACCAAAAGAAGCGATCCCAACTTTAGCGCAGGCTTTTTCTTTATTGCGTACATAAGCGGCTGATGCTGGGTTATCACCAACCATCAACACTGCTAAACCAGGAGGTCGTCCAATTTTTGTTTGTAATTGTGTAATCGCAACAGAAAGTTCTTGCTGAATTTTTGCTGCTATTGCTTTCCCATCAAGGAGTTTGGCAGTTTTTGTTTCCATGAAAATTTCCAACTATGTTCGCTTATTGTCCAAAGTCCAAAATGAAAATATTGATTCTTGAGTCTTGACTTTCGACTATTATTATGTTGCTGTTTGATGTCGTAGCGTTTGTCTCACAGTAAATCCATAATGTTTATTTTCTCAGATCAACGACATCATCTGAAGAATAAAGAATTGGGAGAGTGGGAGTGGAAGAAATGAAAAGACAAGGGGGGAATTAATTGAACAAGTCTCTCTTTTATCTCCCCTCTCTTCCTTGTCTACCTTGTCTCTTCTCAATGCTCAATGACGCCAGTTGCTTCTCCCAAGGGGAGACGCTGCGCGAACAAGTCGGGCATTCATTGCCCGCCCAACGCACTGGCTCCCCAGTGCCCCATGCCCAAATAAATAAATCGGTGGCTTTTATGCAACAAATGAGAAATTTATCCTTTTCATTTCTGTACGGGCACAGTATTGTTCCTTACCGCTTGGGGTTGACTTTATTCCTGATCACAGGACTTTGTAGTTGTGGTAACTTGACATCGCCTGCTTTGCGTGGGGCTGGCTTAAAAATTGGTACAAATGTAACTCCAATTGGAGAGATTAAATCAAAACAAGACAATCAGGCTATAGTTTACATCCAAGGTCAAGTAGAAAAGCAAGCTCCCCTGATAAAACAGTGGGCTTATAAAATTAAGGACTCAACTGGCAAAATTTGGGTTGTCACCAATCAAAAGAATCTGAGTGAAGGTTCACAAGTTGTAATTAAGGGTAAAGTTCGTTACCAAAGTATTCCTTTAGCTGGCAAAGAATTGGGGGAAATTTATTTAGAAGAAGAATAATCAACAATTAAAAATGAAGATATGAACAATCAACAGGTGCACGTTGCGATCGCAATTCTCTACCAGAAAAACAAGTTTCTCATGCAACTGCGTGACAACATCCCTGGTATTCTCTACCCTGGTTATTGGGCGCTGTTCGGCGGTCACATCGAACCTGGTGAAACGCCAGATGTCGCGGTAAAACGAGAAATTTTAGAAGAAATCGGCTACAATTCACCACCCTTTGTTGAATTTGGCTGTTATTTCAACGAAAGAGTTGTCCGTCATGTCTTTCATGCACCACTTTTGGTGGAATTAAATCAACTGGTTCTGAATGAGGGCTGGGATATGGCGTTATTTACGCTAAAAGAGATTCGCCAAGGTAACTGTTATTCACAAAATGCTGGTGAAGTGCGACCTTTAGGGGCAATGCATCAGAAAATTATGTTGGATTTTATTGAGAAAAATCCAACATAATTTGGGTATTAAGCATAGTTATAATCTTATCCCCCCTTATTCCCTATTCTTCACATCCCTAGAAAGCCAAAATAAAGTTAGAACGAACTCTTATGAGGTCATCACTAATGCAATCAGCAAAACTGCCGCGATGGTTAACTATAGGATTGGCCTTTCCCATTGCCATTCTCAACGGCTGGCTATTGCTCCAGGTTATACAGTATTTTCAACCCTTAGTTAGCGTTATTGCTGCCGCCATCCTGCTAGCTTTTGTCTTGAACTATCCAATCCAGTTTCTCCAAGAACAAGGAGTGAAACGCAACTTAGCGATCGGGGGGGTGTTACTTTTGACTGTGGTGATTTTAGTAGCTTTAGGCATCACCTTGGTTCCGCTGATTATTCAACAGCTTGTTGAACTGGCTAATATTTTGCCCAGTTGGATTGATTCTGGTACTCAGCAGCTGCAAGCTTTTCAAGATTGGGCATTAAGTCAACAGCAACTTCCGATTAATTTAAGTGGTTTATTTACCCAAGTTCTGGAACAATTATCTAACCAACTTCAGTCCTTCACTGGTAGAATTCTTAGTTTTGCTGTTGATACCATTGGTAGTGTCCTCAATGTGCTGCTGGCAGTAGTGTTGACTATCTACCTAATATTGAATGGTGAACGTCTTTGGGACGGAATTTTTCAGTGGTTTCCCCCTATTATTGGGTCAAGAGTACGGGAATTACTGCAAGAAGATTTCCACAATTACTTTATCGGTCAAGCAACATTGGGAGCGGTGTTAGGCGTAACAATTACACTAGTGTTTTTAGCCCTGCAAGTTCCCCTAGCTTTACTTTTTGGCATTGGTATTGGCTTATTTTCACTTTTCCCTTTTGGTACGGGAGTCGGTATTGCCATAGTAAGCTTGCTGGTAGCGCTGCAAAATTTTTGGTTAGGAGTGGAAGTTTTAGGTGTAGCTGTTGCGATCGACCAAGTTAATTCTAATATTATTGCACCTCGAATTCTTGGTAATTTGACTGGCTTAAATCCTGTGTGGGTGGTGATTTCTTTATTACTGGGTGCAAAGTTGGGAGGAGTACTGGGTTTATTAATTGCGATTCCTATAGCTAGTTTCATCAAGGATATAACAGATAGCTGGCAGGCTGGAGAGTTTAATAAGATAGAGGATATAGAGTCAAAACCTGTGACAGTAAAAAGTGAGAGAGCAGGAACTTATAGTTAAAGTTTCATCATTGAGATTAACTGAAAGATTGGTATGTCCATAAATAAACTGTAAAATCCTCATTTAAGATATCAACAAACAAGAAGCTATTATTTTATGGATTAATAATTTTTCAGAAAAATAATGGTAAAAAGCTAAAGCGTAGGGTTAGTCTGCCGTAAATATCGCTATTTACATTTAAGCAAAATATAGTGAAACATTAATCTAATGATAAAACCATACAAAAGTATTATAGAAATCCTTCTCGTCAAGGTAATAACGGAATACAACGCCTTGCAAAACATGACTGCGAAACTTTACGTCAGAAAACCTAAGCAGTCAGTATTTTGAAAAAATGAAAAGTTGTTTAAAACTTACTTTTAATAATGGACAAATAGCATTAGCTACTCAAGTTGAGCAGCCAAAAGAATTGCCTTATGCTCTTGAGACAATAGGGCTGTGCGGTTCGCGTCCTGTTTTAGTAGTAGTGGGGGGTGCAAGTAACATCAGTGAAGCTGACTTTCTCCGTATTCAACGGTTGTTTGTGGAAGTTTTAGCCCCCATCGCCGAAACTTTGGGGGCTTATGTTGTGGATGGGGGTACGGATGCAGGAATTATGCGAATGATGGGTACAGCTCGTACCCAAATAGGTGCTAAGTTTGCTTTAATTGGTGTGACACCTGAAGGTAAAGTGGCTTTACCTAATCATTCGTCGGAAACTGCTACTGATTTAACATCGTTAGAGCCAAATCATACTCATTTTGTACTAGTTCCTGGGAAGAATTGGGGCGACGAGTCTCCTTGGATATCTTGTGTTGCCACTATGTTGGCTAATGATGCACCTTCGATAACAGTACTGTTGAACGGTGGTGAAATTACCTTTAAGGATGCTTTTTCTAGCGTTAATAGCGGCAGGGTAGTTCTTGTGATTGCTGGTAGTGGTAGAACCGCAGATATACTTGTAGATGCTTTGCATGGAAAGGCTACTGATGAACGAGCCAAAAAGCTAGCGAAATCTGGTACATTACAATACATTGACTTAATTGACATAGAGAAAGGAGTTGATAATTTAGGCAAAGTAATTAAAGGGTTACTTTCTAATTAGGAGTAAAAAATGGCAAAAAAAGATAGTTATCATGAATTTTTAAAAGAAGATTTTAATAAGTTATTTGCAGATATTAACTTAGGTGATGTACAAAAACATTTTTTGCGATCGCGCTGGTTAGACCAAGTACTCTGGATGGAAGGTAAAGCAAATTTATCGCGCGATCGCCATTATTTTTTACGGATAACAACTATTATTGGTGGTGTAGTTCTGCCGGCATTGGTAAGTCTAAATATTAATACTAATTTCAAACCTAACAATAGGAATATCATTATGTGGTCAACTTTTGGTTTGAGCCAAATAGTTGCTATTAGTGCTGCCATTGAAGAGTTTTTTCACTATGGAGAACGCTGGCGACACTATCGCCGAACAGTTGAATCTTTAAAAACCCAAGGGTGGCAATTCTCGCAGTTAACAGGCCCTTATCGTATTTATTCAAGCCACGAACAGGCATTTAATTTATTTGCAAGTCATGTAGAAGATATTATTCAGCGAGATGTGGAAATATATGCCACTCAAGTTGTACAAGAAAAGAAAGAAGAAAAACATAATCAGGAAGACCATATCTTTCTGCAAAATACAAAGATAACCAATTTAGAAGAGAAGAAAAACGAAGAATAAAACCGAACTCATATTAAATTAATCCTCTACAATTTTGATTTCATCAAGTTGATTAATCACTACATCCGCACCTCGGACATTATCTGACTTACCTACCCAAGTGATACCAATACAACCTGCGGCTTTAGCATTACGCGCCATTTGCATATCACCAACTGAATCACCCACCATTAATGTAGCGTTCGGTTCAACTCCCAAAGTTTGGCAAGCTTGCAAAAATAGCACTGGATCTGGTTTACTTGGCCCTTCATCTACGCCCATTTCTAACTGGATATAATCACTTAACTGGTGATTGGCTACAAAATTACGTACTTCTTCAGTTGTCGCAGCTGAGAGGATACCAAGTTTTAGTCCACCCTCCCGCAGGTATTTCAAAATTTCTAAGCTACCCACAAACAGTGGTGAAGCAGTTTGTCCAATGTATTTTTCCGCTTCATCCAAAGCTTGACGGGCTATTTTTAAGCACTCAAACCATCCTCTTCCTGTTTCAGCAATATATGCCGCAGTAGCAACTTCTGTTTCACGACGGCTTGCTACTGATATTAAACCTGCGGGATCTAGAAGATTGCCATTGATGCCAAATGCCATTAATAGGGGTTCCCCTGTTCCAGGAATTTGAGCATCTATTAATCTTGCTGCCTTTTGTGCCAGCGATCGTAAATATGTTTCTGAATCTTCTAGAGTACCGTTTTTGTCAAATAAAATTGCCTGGATATTATCAAAAGTGATATTTTTACATTTAATGGTTGCCATAATATTTAACTTCCAACTACTCCCAACTTCTGTACAGACAAGGGTTAATCGCGTCTCTCCAAACTATTCTCGATTCTCCACATAAAAAAAGAGGGTTTTTCCCTCTTTATAAAATGATTTAATACTCTTACTTAAAGATAAGTAAAACTATAAAAAATCTATTACTCTTCAATAGCTGCTGGAATTTCCTCTTCAATTTCCGTCGCTGCTGGAATCGCTGTTTCAAATGCCGCAACTACTGGAATATCTTCGTCAAGTTCTGTTGCTGGTGGAATATCTTCGTCTGCAAGAACTTCCCCAAGTGAAGCCGCAGCAGTTGCACCTTGCTGCTTGGCTAATAGCTGTTCGCGATACTTAGCAGCCATTTCTTCCGCCTTATCGTAAACCAAATCCCGGTTTTTAATCATATCGCCGGGTTCGGGTTCTAGCTGCTTAGTAGATAGAGAAATGCGACCCCTTTCTGCATCCAAGTCAATGATCATAACTTTTACTTCATCATTGACATTGAACACGCTATGAGGTGTATCAATATGTTCGTGAGAAATCTCAGAAATATGCAGTAAACCACTGACGCCGCCAATGTCAATGAAAGCACCGTAGGGTTTGATCCCACGAACAGTACCAATTACTACTTCGCCAACTTCTAAGCGGTTCATCTTGCGCTCAACTAGCGCCCGACGGTGAGATAGAACGAGGCGATTACGTTCTTCGTCCACCTCTAGGAATTTCAACGGCAGATCCTCGCCGACCAATTCTTCTTTAGGTTTGCGGGTACTGATGTGGGAACCTGGGATAAAGCCACGTAATCCCTCAATCCGTACCAATGCTCCACCGCGATTGGTTGCAAACACACCAGAACGTACAGTAGCATCTTCTGCTTGTAACTGTCGCACGCGTTCCCAAGCCCGCATATATTCAATACGGCGAATGGAAAGGGTTAATTGACCATCTTCGTTTTCATCGGTAAGGATGAAAAATTCCCGCGTTTCGTTTGACTGTAATACTTCTTCCGGGCTATCTACCCGGTTAATAGACATTTCTTGTATGGGTATATATGCTGCGGTTTTAGCACCAATGTCAATCAGAGCGCCGCGCGGCTCTATACTGAAAACTGTTCCTGGCACAACATCGCCAGGGCTAAAATGATAATCGTATTTGTCAAGTAGAGCAGCGAAATCTTCGTGAGTGAATCCAATTTCTGTAGCGGTTAAATTCTGATTGACCATGCTGATTTGTTCCTGGTTTTAGTCTCCGTAAAGGTGGTGCAACAAGCGCGATGCGTTATGTAGGCAGTTCTATGGCAGCTTACACAAAACATCCTTTTTTATCCTAGCGCACAAAAGCTAGCATTAACACATATCTACTCCCAAGATTGGAAATTATATCACAACATTAAAATGATTTGTCATTAATCATTGGTTAGTAGTGAGAAGCAACATAAAGGACATAAGGACAAACATAATAATATCCGTTGCTACCATGCTTAGTAGCAACGGATATTAAGATTAAATCCGCTTAAAAGTCTGGGAATAGGATCTACTTATCTTTTGGTTTCTCAAAGCGAGGGGGTTCGCGAAATGCGATCGCAAAGAAGAGAGTACCTATACACAGAGTAAAAATCAAGATGTACGCAACGCTTTCCATATTACGATTTCCTCTTTATCCAGCCAGTAGCTAAAGTTTTTAATACTGAGTCATCTAAGTACTGAGTCAGAGCCTTAACTCAGAACTCAGCACTCAGAACTCAGCACTGAAATTAAAGAGCTTCTTTCCGGCGGGTTGACTTGTCACCCACTTTCTGGAACAGACCCCACTCAACTTGCTCTTCAAGATCCGCGTCAACACCAGCAAATACGTCTCGATAGATTGTTCGAGCGCCATGCCAGAGATGACCAAAGAAGAACAATAAAGCAAATACAGCGTGTCCAAAGGTAAACCAACCTCTAGGACTGGTGCGGAATACACCATCAGATTTCAAGGTTTCTCGGTCAAATTCAAAGATTTCACCGCCTTGAGCCTTACGGGCATACTTCTTCACATCAGCTGGCTCTGTAAAGGTCTGACCATTAAGATCGCCACCGTAGAAACTAACGGTAACACCAGATTGCTCAAAGCTATACTTAGATTCTGCCCGACGGAAAGGAATATCAGCGCGGACAATTCCATCAGCATCAGTCAAAACCACTGGGAATGTTTCAAAGAAGTTGGGGAGACGACGCACAGTTAATTCCCGTCCTTCAGAATCTTTGAATACGGCGTGACCTTGCCAAGACTGGGCAATGCCGTCACCTTTCACCATCGGCCCTGTACGGAATAGACCGCCTTTAGCGGGGCTATTACCGACATAATCATAGAAAGCCAATTTTTCAGGAATCTGCGACCAAGCTTGCTCAAGGGTTGCACCTTGGGCAACGTTTGTTTGGACGCGGCGCTGAATTTCTTGACGGAAGTAGTTTTGATCCCATTGATAGCGGGTAGGACCAAATAATTCGATGGGAGTGGCAGCGTTACCGTACCACATAGTACCAGCAACCACGAAAGCAGCAAAGAAGACTGCTGCAATACTGCTAGAAAGTACTGTTTCAATGTTCCCCATCCGCAGAGCTTTGTAGAGCCGTTCGGGGGGTCTAACTGTCAGGTGGAATAAGCCTGCAATAATACCAACAACACCAGCAGCAATGTGGTGAGCCGCAATGCCACCAGGGTTATAGGGGTTAAAACCATCTGGGCCCCATTCTGGTGCTACTGCCTGGGCCGCACCAGTTACACCATAAGCGTCAGAAACCCATATCCCCGGTCCAAATAGTCCGGTGACGTGAAAAGCACCAAATCCAAAACAAAGCAGACCAGATAAGAACAGGTGAATGCCAAACATTTTTGGCAAATCTAGGGCGGGTTCACCAGTGCGGGGATCTCTAAAGAGTTCCAAATCCCAGTAAACCCAGTGCCATACGGCGGCTAGAAATAGCAGACCGGAAAGAACAATATGAGCGGCAGCAACGCCTTCAAATGACCAGAAGCCAGGATCGGTTGATGGCCCACCAGTAACGTTCCAACCACCCCAAGATTGAGTGACGCCCAAACGTGACATGAACGGCAGGACGTACATTCCTTGACGCCACATCGGATTGAGAACTGGATCGCTAGGGTCAAAAACAGCCAGTTCGTAGAGTGCCATCGAACCAGCCCAGCCTGCTACTAAGGCTGTGTGCATTAGGTGTACAGAAATCAGTCGCCCTGGATCATTCAGAACGACTGTATGTACTCGGTACCAGGGTAGTCCCATCGACTACGCTCCTCCTCGATGAGTTAGTTTACAAAGCAATTTTCTTACTGAGGTTCTAAGAGACGAAAATCGCCACTCAGAAAACTCTCTGTTGTTTTTTGTTATTGCCAGAGCCAGAGTATTACCACAGCTTAATCTTAATAAATTAGACAGCGTGGGTGCTTTGGCAATGCTTACTCGCTTCTGGAGGTTTACCTATATAGGCTAGCCATCGCCAAGCTTAAATGAGAATGTTTTAAAAAGTGTAACTATTGATGGAATTGTTTGCAAGCGTGTAAATTGATGCGATCGCGTAGCATATCTAAGTTTTTTCGCTACCAATACCCATCGAGGATTAAATTTGCTTATCTTTTCTTTACGAGGAGTGGGGCATTGGGCAGAAAAGGCTCCAAGAGGAGGGAGCAGGGGAGACAAGGTGACAAGAAGTGAGAACTTGCAACAAATTTGTCTTTTTGTCTCCAATTCTCCTTGTCCCCTTGTCCTCTTCCCCATACCCAATCTCTACTGAACCACCAACTGGATATTTTGCAGTTGACACTTCGCCTCTGCTGTACTCAAACGTTCGATTACCTGTTCGGCGCTCATCAGACGCTTGAGTACTACTTGACCGATGGTCTGGCTGGCAATTACTGGTGTTGTTGGCTTCACTTCCACGGTTAAAACGGCTTCTTCAACTCGATAAAGCCAGAGTAATTCGTTTTGTTCGACTAAACAAATATTCATTCGCTGAATATCTGGTTGGCGTCGCCATGCGGTTATTTGCCAGAGTCCATCAGATGCCCAGACTCTGGCAACTGCCCATCCCTCAGATAGAAAGAAATACTTCACGGTCTTAGTCTCACTATTAGACTTTCAATCTGCTGTTAACGATATCGCGATCGCTTTAGTCGCTGATGTTCAAACACTCTTCTTTTTGAGAATACAGCGGATCTTGACGATAAAACGCTTTTTCGATGTCTGTTCCCAAGCAGCAAGAGGTAAAATTTCAACGTACACTATTTACGCAGTCAATAAAAACTTTTCAATACTTAACAAATCTTAAATGTTAAATTCTGTATTTTATCAATGATTTTTTGTAATCAAAATAGTGTGTGTACGTAGGCCGTCGTAGGCATCGCACAGTAACAATAAACTTGATTATGAAGTTGAGTATCCGCCACAAATTTTTGATTTAGATGGCTACGGAGCGTTCCATCGAAACAAGAACTACTATAAATTGTGAAGATTCAGCATAATAATCACAAATGTAGTAAAATTGCTGACCGCTACTGATATCAAATATATTATTGCTATGACCTGGTTTTCCTTGTTCGTGAAACGGTGGGGTCGAATTACACAATTCCTATCTTTGTTCTGTCTATGTTTATTTTTAGTTGTTAGTTGCGCTCCTCGTCCACAGTCAACTACGCCACCATCTGGGACTGTAAATACCCCTACAGGTGATGGTCGGATTACGATCGGTACAACAGCCAAGCCAAGAACCCTCGATCCGGCTGATGCTTATGAGTTAGCATCTTTAGGTTTGGTGTTTAATATGAGCGATCGCCTCTACACCTACGAACCAGGAAGCACCGAAATTAAACCCCAATTAGCTACAGCATTACCCAAAGTTAGTCAAGACGGTTTAACTTATACCATTCCCTTACGTCAGGGAGTAGTTTTTCACGATGGGACTTTCTTCAACGCTCAAGCAATGGCTTTTACCATCCAGCGCTTTATTGAAAATAAAGGAAAACCCTCATTCTTACTAGCTGATTTAGTAGATTCGGTAAAACCCACAAGCGAGTATGAGTTGACAATCAAACTGAAAAAGTCCTTTGCAGCTTTTCCCTCACTGCTGGCATTTCCTGGAGTGTGTGCCGTTTCACCAAAAGCTTATGAAGTCGGCGCTGGCAGATTCAAGCCAAATATTTTTGTGGGAACTGGCCCTTATAAATTAGGCCAGTATGGTACTGATTCAATCAGATTTGATGTGTTTGATAAATATTGGGGAGAAAAACCAGCTAACAAGGGTGTTAATCTCCAAATTCAAACTAGTCCAGTTAATTTGTTTAATGCTTTTCGTACAGGTGCAGTGGATGTAGCTTATCTATCGCTACAGCCAGATCAAAATCGTAGTTTGGAAGAAGGTGGCAAAAAAGGGGATTGGCAAGCGATCGCAGCTGAAGGTAGTGTAGTAAGTTATCTGGTATTAAACCGAAATCAAAAGCCTTTAGATAAATTAGAGGTAAGACAAGCGATCGCCTCCTTAATTGACCGTCCACTTTTAAACGAGCGAGTATTATTTGGTCAAGCAGATCCGCTCTATAGCATGATTCCCACAACATTTAAAGTTTCTGTGCCATTATTCAAAGATAAATATGGCGATGCTAACTTCGATCAAGCTAAAAAATTATTAACTACTGCTGGCTTCTCCAAAGAAAATCCCGCAAAAGTGCAAGTTTGGTATCCTTCTAGTTCACCTACTCGTAGTTTGGCAGCACAGACACTCAAATCTCTTGTGGATGTCAAAATGGATGGAATACTGCAATTTGAAGTTACCCAAGCGGAAGGGCCTGCCTTCTTCAAAGATATTGCCAAGGGTTTGTATCCAGCAGCTTTACTTGATTGGTATCCAGACTTTTTAGATCCAGATAATTACGTCCAACCATTTTTGTCTTGTGACAAAGGTTCAACTGCTAAAGGATGTGAAGATGGAGGCAGTCAAACTCAGGGTTCGTTTTACTATAACGAAGCTATAAATAAACTGATTGATAGGCAACGCAAAGAACAAAACCCTGAGGCGCGTCAGAAAATTTTTAACGAAATTCAAACGCAAGTTACTGCTGATGTACCTTACGTTCCTTTATGGCAAAACAAAGACTATGTATTTGCCCGAAATGGTGTTAGCAGCGTCCAACTTAACCCTATCCAAATTCTGGTTTACCAGGCACTTAAAAAGTAGTTATTGGGCATGGGGCATGGGGCATCATTCACAAATGACAAATGACAAATAACTAAAATTATGTCTCGCTCTAAAGCCTTACAATATTACATTGTTTCTCGGTTGCTTCTCGCGCCACTTCAGCTATTAACTATCATCACCATTGTATTTCTCTTACTAAGAGCAACACCAGGAGATCCAGCAGATGCAATTCTTGGTGGACGTGCGCCAGAAGCAGCTAAAGAAGAATTGCGAAAACAACTCGGTTTAAATCTTCCCCTGTGGCTACAGTACCTAAATTATTTGGGAAGCATACTGCGTTTTGACTTGGGAACCTCTTTAATGAGTCGTGGACAAAATGTTTGGGACATCATTGGGCAATATTTCCCGGCGACGGTAGAGTTGGCAGTATGTAGTATGGCGGTTGCACTTATCGTCGGAATTGCGGTTGGGACTCTTTCGGCTTCCCGTCCTGGGACATATTTTGATATTGGTGGACGCTTATTTGGGATCATCACCTACGCACTTCCGATGTTTTGGGCGGGAATGCTTTTACAATTGATTTTCTCAGTCCAACTGGGTTGGTTTCCTAATTCCAACCGCTTTCCGTCTAATCTGCCGACTCCCACTCCTGTCACTGGATTGTATACAATTGATAGCCTACTAGGTGGAAATTTCACCCAGTTTTTCGCATCTTTGCACCATCTTGCTCTACCAAGTTTCACACTAGGAATTTTGCTTAGTGGAATTTTTGAGCGAATCGTGCGAGTGAATTTAAAGCAAACCTTGCAAGCAGATTATGTAGAAGCAGCTAGAGCTAGAGGTATTGGTGAAAATAAAATTTTAGCTTCCCACGCTTTAAAAAATGCGTTAATTCCAGTGATTACAGTTTTGGGATTAACCTTTGCATCCCTGTTGGGTGGGGCGATTTTGACAGAGGTAACATTTTCTTGGCCTGGGTTAGCTAATCGATTGTATCAAGCGATCGCCGATCGCGATTATCCCACAGTCCAGGGAGTGCTGGTGTTTTTTGGTGCGATCGTTGTCAGCGCCAGCATTTTGATTGACATTTTAAATGCTTATGTAGATCCGCGAATTCGATATTAAATTTCTTGAGAAATACCACTGGCTAAAATCCCCAGAATTTTATTCACATCTTTGAGATAATATTCGCTTAAATCAATGGTCAATATTTGTTGTTGTAATTTGAGGAATTGCCAAATACTGCCCGTTGTAACTGCGCCGTAAATTGTTTTAATTTCAGTTGCAGCTTGCTGATTAAATATTTGGGCTGCTACCATTTCGGCTGCACACTGACCAAAACCTGCATTAATATTTTCTTTTTTAGCTTCTACAACTGTAATTACTGGTGCTGTCAAAATTAGAAGTTCTGGAGATTTGGTAATAATAAAATCGCAAGTGCCGTTTAATCCTTTGCTATTATCGACAGTAAAATCTACCCCAGAAAATAAACTAACTTGCTCGTGTAATTGTCGGCGTAAATCGACTAAAATTGGTGCAATAATTAACTCAGAACGCGCTTTTTCACTATTACTACCTAAAGCGATCGCCAAATTATAATTGAGTGTTTCTGCAAGTAAATTACTCGCTGCTAGTTCAGGGATAGCAGCGAAAATATCACGTTTTTCTAATGTGGTTAAGCTAAACTCTTGTTTTGCTTTAGCTAAACTAAAGTCGCTGTAAGCCATAAAATTACTACTCGCTTTTACTTTTAAACAAAAGACTCAAATTACTCTCCCACATCCAAGTCAAAGTAGAAACTATTGTCAACAATTTTGTTACTGCCAATATTTTTTAGAATCCGTATGATAACTCGGTGCTGTCCTGGTTCAAGCTTCCAAGTTTTTTGGAAGTTACCAATATTATGACAAGCAGTATAAATCGGGAAGTTACTAGGAGTGAAAAGTCCATTTTTATAACTCTCAACTCCATGTTTAAATAAATATCCTTTAATTTCTACTTTATTGAGTAGAGTTTGAGATGGTATGCAATAATTGAGGTTTGATAATCTTAGAGTATCTCCAGATTTGAGAAAGAGGCGATCGCGATTTGTCACTTGCTGAAGTTCGTTGCTATTAACTTGGATAGTAAGATTATCAACGCATACTTTAGCAGCGAGAACTTTATCACACGTTGTAGAAGTGGCGATGACTGAGGGCTTTAGTTGTGGGGAAGATTTTTTATCACGTTCAATTATGGCAGGTACCCCGGCAGCTGCTATGGTAGCGATAGCAGCAATGAGAGCAAGTACGATTTTTTTTGTAAAAGCGTTCATGTGACTAGCTCCTAAAGTTTTTATGAGTCACTGCTTAATCACTGTGTCCACATTTATATATGGCTTTTTGTGACTATTACGTATCTTCAAATCAGTTTAAGGTCACGATTGTGAAATGTCAACTTTTTAGGGTCACAAAAACGATGCAAATAGTAAAATTTTGTTTTAAAAACGTTAAAATCCAGTTTTAGTAAAGGTTAGCATGGTAATAATCTAGAAAAAAAACCTATATTTTTATACTTTTGTGTACGAATATGAAAATTTCACAATATTCATAGTCACAAAAATGTAAAAAACAATATAATATGAGGAATTATGGATCAACAGCAATTCTCTGAAGCAGTCAAAAAGCTGACACCTCAACAAGAGAAGGTGTTGAGAAGCGTCTTAGCTGGTGAGTCAGATTCAGATATTGCTGACCAATTGGAAATTCAAGAAGCTACGGTTAGAAAGCATGTAGAAAGGATTTACCGAGCATTTGATACGACTGGCAAATCAAGCGATCGCCCCTCAAGTCGCAGTGAACTTTTTGCTTTATTTTTTAAGTACCAACCTGAACTGTTAGTGAGTACAGGAAAGGCGATAAAAGATTGGAGCGAGCTTATTAGAGAAGTAACTCCCACAGTCACAAGTAACCCCTTCATCCCCTTTACAGGCAGAATAGAAGACCTACAACAGTTTTTTGGCAGGGAACACGAAATATCACGGGTATTTGAAGTACTTAACAGTAATAGTAGTGTCACGCTTATAGGAGAAGAAGGAATCGGCAAGTCATCTTTGTTATGGGTGATTTGCCAACAGGCAGAAAATTATTTGCAGTTACCACGCAAGCCAGTTTTTTTAGATTTAAATAATGGAGTTCATGATGAAGATGAATTCTACTTTGCTTTGTGCGATAAAATTGGTATTCCTGAAAGCAAAGGCTATAGACTAACTCGCAATTTACAAAAGAAAAAAGTGCTATTAGCTATAGATAATTTAGGAAAGTTAATCGAAAACGGCTTTACTCGCCAAGTTAGGGATCAATTGCGCGGTTTAGCTGAAGGGCGTGATGCTTCTTTGCGGTTGATTTTAGCTGCTAACGAACCTCTGGACAAGCTATTTAACGACAGTCAGGATAATGGCAAAACATCTCCACTATCAGGTATTTGCCAAGAAGAACACATTCATCCTTGGGATGAAGCTACTATGCGTGCTTTTATTGCCAGCCGTTTAGCTAACACTTCTGTGAGTTTTACTGAAGAAGAAATCATCCAACTCATCCAAGAAAGTGGCGGACATCCTCGCAAACTGATGCAATTGTGTTACCGAACTTATTCGCGGTATGTGGAGAGTTTGCAATGAATGACATCGCTTTGACCTCTCCCCCAACCCCTCCTTTCCAAGGGGGGATTGAGGGAGGTAATTCGACTTGTGTATACACCGTAGCCCCCACGGGGGGAGAGGCTTTGAAACCCAATTTTAGTTTTTCTCTGCTTGTATGAAACCACCCTGCCCTTCCTTTATAGGGAAGGAAGCTGGAGGGTTAGGTTCTTCACAGGTGATGATGGAGGTTAAATAATGACCCTTGTACCCCGCTTAGACTTAGCGCCTAAGTTGAAGCGTCCTCTCTTGCTGTGGAATCCCTTGGATTATCTACGTCTGCTGTATTGGGTGTTTTTCTTTCCCCAAGCTTTGCGGTGGTATGTGTATACATTCGGGGGTGGTATTCTTGAAGGGGAAATGAATTGGCGAAAGGGATGGGAGTTATTGCGTCAAAATGCTATTCAACGTCAGTTACTTTTCCAAGGATTATTTTTAACAGTAGTTATACCTGTAACTGTAGGTCTAATTTTCCAGGCAGTAAACATTCCCGTTAACTGGTTCGGTGTGGCGTTCGGCGTGGCGTTCGGCGTGACGGTAGGCGTGACGGTAGGGGTGGCGGTAGGTGTGGCGGTAGGTGTGGCGGTAGGTGTGGCGGTAGGTGTGGCGGTAGGCGTGGCGTTCGGCGTGACGGTAGGGGTGACGGGAGCCGTGGCGGTAGGCGTGGCGGTAGGCGTGGCGTTCGGTGTGGCGTTCGGTGTGGCGTTCGGCGTAACGGTAGGGGTGACGTTCGGCGTGACGGTAGGCGTGGCGGGAGCCGTGGCGTTCGGTGTGGCGTTCGGTGTGGCGTTCGGCGTGACGGTAGGCGTGGCGGGAGCCGTGGCGTTCGGTGTGGCGTTTGGCGTGGCCTTTGGCGTGGCGTTCGGCGTTGCGTTCGGCGTGGCAGTACTGCGTCCAGAAATCTGGCTTATTGGCTCACCTTTAAACTTGCGAATCATCCGAAACGGTAATTGGCTACTCCCCCGTATCACTCCGCTTCCCCTTCCTAATCTTGTTTGGCGCTTGGAAAATTGGTTGCAAAATGATTGGGAAACAGGTTTACATAATACTAATGAACTTCTGGCATATACCCTACAATTCATTCCTGTTGTCCAAGCAGTCAATAAAGTACTTGCCAAAATCTCCTTAGAGCAACTTATTTGGACTGTCTCTCGATTGGCGGCAAATCCTTTTGATTGGAATATAGTACGTTTTGCTTCAGCTTCTTTAGATGAAACCCTAAAGTCAAGGTTTATCAAAGATTTCTTCTCCTTGTCTTGGTTCTTTTTCTTCCCTCGTTCTTGGCGAGAAGGTTTACAGGCTCGTCTGAACACAGACACTCGCTTAAATACTCCTGCCCGTGCTGCTGCTGCTGGTTTCTGGCATCTGCATGAAAAAGAACCTGCCAGAGCAATAAAGGCTTTTGCTGTACTGCGTTCTCTACTTTACGGTGAGGAAATGTATACCCTTGCCCAAACTCTAGCAGTGTTTCAGAAAGCTCAAAAACCTGCCTCTATTGCTAGTATCCAAGTTCCTCTTTTTCCACAGGAACCGCTTTTACGTCCAGTTTCTTGGAAAATCCTCGCTAATCTGCGACGAGTTGTTGAAGATATGCAGTTTGTGAACCGTAGCGTCTCACGTTCAGCCAGGTCTTTAGCTCTTAATCGAGCATTAGGCGAACTAGGAAAAATCCTAAATCAAGCCGACACATTACCACAAGCAGAGCGAAGGTTAATAATAGATATCGCTCAAGCTTGGCAAAAAAGCCTTTTACAAATCGCTGGTGAAGTGGGAGAAATTTCTATCACCAAGCCTGTGGTTAATCCTTATGTTGTAGGCGACCCCGTTCAAGATCATCTCTTTGTTGGGCGAGAAGATATCATCAGACAGTTAGAAGAACTCTGGGTGATGGGTAATCAACTCCAGTCTGTAGTTCTCTACAGTCACAGACGCATGGGCAAAACTTCTATTCTGCTTAATGCTGCTAACTGTCTAGGCTCACAAATACAGCTAGCTTATGTCAACTTGCTACGTTTGGGAGATAGCCCCCAAGGTGTGAGTGAGGTGCTAATGGCAATTTGTGATGAAATTTCTCAAACTATAAAACTTCCACCCCCAACTGACGCTGATTTACTAAATCTTCCCTACCGGACTTTTGAACGCTATTTAAAACAGGTGGAAGCAAACTTAGACGGTGGGTTAATCATTGCCTTAGACGAGTTTGAGAAAATTGAAGATTTAATTGAAGCGAAAAAAATCCCTATCGACTTTATGGGTTTTTTGCGCGGTTTAGTGCAAATGAGTTCTAAAATCGCTTTTGCATTTGCTGGTTTGCACACTTTAGAAGAGATGACAGCAGATTATTTTCAACCCTTCTTTGCCAGCGTCATTCCTATTCATGTAGGCTTTCAAGAACGTGCAGCTACCCACCAAATTCTTGCTAACCCAGGTAATGAAGACTTCCCCCTCGACTACATCCCGGAAGCTTTAGATGAAATTTATGCTTTGACACACGGTCAACCATATTTAGTGCAACTACTGGGTTTTCAACTAGTACGCCGCTACAACGACTTTGTTTTTGAGCAAGGACGATCGCGTGACCCAGTTTTCACAATAGAAGACGTGGAAGCAGTTATCAATGACCCTGAGTTTTTCAAACGGGGACGCTACTACTTTGATGGGGTTTGGGGTCAGGCGGCGCGGGGTGCTAAGGGTCAACAAGCAATTGTACAAGTGCTTGCACCTCACTCAGAAGGGCTAAGTCTGGATGCCTTAGCTCAGTCTACAGGTATGAACGACACCAATTTACAGGAAGCACTGAATACTCTGAAGCGTCATGATGTGGTTGAGGAAACTCAGGGAAGCTGGCGGATTATGGTAGAACTGTTTCGTCGCTGGGTTTTACAGCAGTAGAGTACGAGCGATGCCTACGGCTGGCTACGCCTACGCATTTGTTACTTCGGCGATCGCATTTGTTACTTTGGCGTTCGCATTTGTTAATTCGGAGTTCGCATTTGTTACTTTGGCGTTCGCATTTGTTAATTCGGCGTTCGCATTTGTTAATTCGGAGTTCGCATTTGTTACTTTGGCGTTCGCATTTGTTAATTCGGCGTTCGCATTTGTTAATTCGGAGTTCGCATTTGTTAATTCGGCGAAAAAGCGTCAATCCTTCTCCCCTGCCCCTCTGCCTCTCTGCTCCCCTGCTGTCTAAATGTGCTTTCTTAGGTGCTTAACAGCTTATTGAGGGCTTATCTTCTTAAACTGCGCGGGTCAAGTGCATCTCTCAGCCCATCACCGAGTAAGTTGAATGCTAGCACTGTGAGGATAATCAGCACAGCCGGCGGCCAGATTAACCAAGGTTGCAGTACCAAAATTGAAGCATTGCTAGCCAGAGATAACATATTGCCCCAAGAGGGGTCTGGTTGTTGAATTCCTAAACCGATGAGACTTAGTATTGCCTCTGCGCCAATAAAGCCGGGAATTGCAAGCGTAGCAGAGATAATTACATAACTAGCCGTTTGTGGCAAAACGTGACGGATAATTATATAAATTGGGTTCCCGCCCATCGCACGCGCTGCTTGGACAAATTCTCGCTCTTTAAGTGATAGTACCTGTCCCCGAATTACCCGTGCTAAACCAGCCCAGCTAATAACCGAAGTAATCACCACAATCAGCAAAAAGCGCTGGGTACTACTTAAACCTGCTGGTAAGACTGCACCCAATGTTACCAAAAGATAAATACTAGGGAAAGTCATTAACACTTCTGCCAAGCGCATAATGATGCTATCAGTCACACCGCCGAAATAGCCAGAAATTCCCCCGATAATCAAACCGAGGGGATAGGTAATGATAATGCCAAAAATCCCAATAAACATACTGATGCGACCACCGTGCAGCAGGCGACTGAATTGGTCGCGACCTTGGTCATCAGTACCCAAGATGTTGACTTTTGCGCCAGTTGTTGTACCAAATAAATGCCAATTTAAGGGGATACCAGAAAAAATTGTGACTTCATCCCACTTCGGGGGTAGTGGCAAACTCATCTGCAACAATTGGTATTCTACCCCGGAAACAAATAGACGTAAGGGTGAAGGCTTTTTTAAGTCTACAATGAGTTCGCGATCGCCTGTATCTAAATTAGTATCTCCCTGAGTCGTCGGATAAACATAAGGCCAGGTAAACTGCCCTGATTGAGAAACCCAGTGTATCTTCGTTGGTGGCAGCAGTGAACCATTAGGCTGTGAAGCATAGGGATCATAAGGAGCTACGAAATCAGCTGCAATTACTCCTATATAGAAAATTAACAGCAAAATTGCCCCAAAGCGTGCCAAAGGATTTTTCTTAAGTCGTCGCCACCAATCCATAGTAGTTAGGAGTTATAAGTTAAAAGTTATGAGTTATTAAGCTTTTATCTTAATTCATAACTCATGATTAATAATTTTCAACTCCCAACTCCTGTACAAACAAGGGTTAATCGCGTCTCTCCTAATTCCCAACTGCTAATTTCTCTAAATACCGCTGCTGTTCTTCCTGTTGTTTTTGATGTTCCACAACAAATACGTTTGAGTAGAGATTAGCGAGAATTTGTTTTCCCTGTTGTGTCAATGATAGGTAATGCAGTCCTTCTTGGATATAAGGATAGACGCCATTCCAGTAAAACTTAGCGTAGTTGTTACGCAAATCGGCAGGAGTTTTATAGCCTAAAACTTTATTTACACCAGTTTCTTCAAATTCGTAAAATAAAGAAGTAATTTTCTTCAGGTAACGTGGGTCGCTTAGTTGACCAATCAAATCAGCAGCACGCACTAATCCTGCAAAGCACTTCGTATCTTGATGATCCTCTGCCGCAGGCACGGGAAATCGAGTCAATTCAATATTGCTTTTAATTGCCTCAGCATCTATTAACTTGTGACCTCCAAAACGCTCATCAATAAATAGCTTGGCTCTATCAACATGATACGGTGTCAGACTGGCATCAGAAGCGCCAGCAGCCACAGAAATCATTTTGCCATTTTTACCTGTGGCATATAAGTTTGCTGTTTCTCGGTCTTGTCGGCAAACTCCCTTAACATAACCAATATCATGACTGACTAAAGAAATAATACAATGCAACCAGTCTTCACTAGAAACACCGCCTTCTCTAATGTGTTTGCCACGTAAAATTTCTTGTCCTACCAGGGTGACTAAGACAGTGTGTTCAACATTGTGGTAAAGGGCATCGCTATTGGCAATATTTTCCAAAGCCATGTTACCTGCCCAGGCGATAATGTCTTGATAATCATTTTTAAAGCAACCATAAGTGCGGCGATAGCCCTCTCGAATTTCATTTACGAAGGCATCAATCAAAATTTCAGTGGCATTGAACATATCTGCTTACTCTGGTAAATATCAATTTTTTATTGATTTGATTAATTTCAAAATTCCATAATCAAGGCTACCCTTGCTGGAATTCCTTTGTAACTCACGTGTAGCTGTAGATGCTAGTTTTATCTATGTCTGGATACACAGCTTCCTGACAACCAAAGGCTTTAAAGAAATGATTAATTACGTATAAAAAATAATTTACTGGTGTACCAAGGTACATAAACACTTTCGATTTTAATTAAATAAATTTAGATCAGTTATATCAGTTTTTCATATTTAAGCATTGGTTGACAGTGATCTAAATACAGATGGTGTGTGACATAGAGTAGCTTTATAAGATGAGAGAATTTTTTGATCATAATCTATATAAAATTTATTATTACTTTTTTCGTAATTTCTCTGAGTGAGAAAGTTATATTATATACTGTTACAGATAAAAGACATTTACTATGAAATGCGTCATAGTTGATATCGAAGTAAATAAACTTCAAGTTTTCTTAAGAAAATACCAAGATTTGATGTGCATAGGCAGAAAGTAGAGGTGAAACTGTGAGCGATGAAAGTCTTTCAGAAGTTGAAGTGCAAGAAGCTATAACCTCTGAAGATAGGAATTTTTTGAGCAAATCAGATCAAAAACAAACCAGGGGGTGGTTGAAGCCATTATTCTTGGGTACTGGTTTAGGAATTGCGATCGCCTTGGTGGGGATGAGTGTATTAAATCGTTTTCCATCCCGTCAAAAAAGTCCGGTAGCGGATAAAAAAGTTAACCCAGCGATGACAGTCACCATCGCCACAGTAGAAACCGCCCGTGTTGTCCGTACACTCAAAACTACCGGGACTGTAGCCGCGAGTGATTTAATTCCGGTGCTACCGCAGACAAACGGTTTACAAATTAAAAGCATCCCGGCAAATGTCAAAGAAGGAGCTTTTGTCAAACAAGGGCAAGTGTTAGCAGTGTTAGATGGTTCCATACTGCAAAACCAAATTAGCCAAGCAAAAGCAGATGTGGAATCGAAACAAGCAGATGTAGCATCCAAACAAGCCGATTTGGCATCCAAGCAAGCCGATTTGGCATCAAATAGAGCAATAGTCCAGCAAAGACAAGCCGATTTAGCTCAAGTCAAGGCAAGGCTAGAGGAAGCAGCCAAAAATTATCAACGCTATCAACGACTTGCTGACTCTGGAACGATCAGCAAACAAGAACTTGATACTCGTTCTTACGCTGTAAAAACTGCCATAGAAGTTGTCAACCTGTCCCAAGAAAATGTGCGTAGTGCCCAGGCTAATATCGGCAGTGCCCAAGCCAATATTAATAATGCCCAAGCGATCGTTAACAAAGCCAAAGCCGATGTCAAAAGCAGTGCTGCCAAGGTACAACAACTACAAACTCAGCTGGGACAAACTGTGGTACGTGCGCCGGTTTCGGGAATAATCGCCGAGAAGCTGGCTAGAGTTGGTGATGTCACTGGTGTACCGCCGCAAACTCAGGTGGAAACGGTGATTGGTGGTACACAAAAGCTATTTTCGATTATCCGAGATCAAAAGCTAGAACTTCAGGCGAAGGTGCCCGAAACTCAACTAACTCAGGTGAAAATTGGCGCATCGGTGCAAGTTACTTCTGATGCCGATCGGCGGGTGCGATCGCAAGGACGAGTCAGGGATATACAACCCCAGGTGAACGATCAAAGACGTGAGGCGACAGTGAAAATTGACTTGCCACCAACAACTTTACTAAAACCAGGAATGTTTGCTAGTGCTGCAATTACTACTGACTCAGGGATGAGAATAGTAGTGCCACAAAAAGCAGTCCAGTCCCAAGCTGACGCAAGTGTAATTGTATTCATCTTATCAGGTGAAAATACAGTCAGCAGCCAGAAAGTCGAGTTAGGAGATCCTGGTAATAACGATACAGTAGAAATCAAGAGTGGGTTACAGTTAGGCGATCGCGTTGTACTTAATGGTGCAGGCTATCTCAAAGATGGCGATCTAGTTCGAGTTGTAGATTGAAAAGAATGGGAATGAAGAATCGGGAATGGGAAAAATAACCAATGACAAATGACTAATCCAAAATCTCAAATTTAAAATTTCCCGATGTCTTTTAATATCTCAGCCTGGTCGATTAAAAAACCTGTTCCGACAATAGTTTTATTTTTAATTTTGACAGTAGTGGGTTGGTTCTCTTTCATATCCTTGGGGATTGATACTAACCCAAATATTGATGTGCCAACAGTTTTGATCAAAGTCACCCAACCAGGTGCAGGCCCAGAAGAACTAGAATCCCAAGTGACGAAAAAAATTGAAGATGCCGTCGCGGGGTTGGGCAATATCGATTACATGATTTCCACCGTTAGCGATGGGAATTCTCAGACGACAATCAATTTTATTTTGGGTACAGATAGCGATCGCGCTACTAATGATGTCCGCAATGCGATCGCTCAAATTCGCCAAGATTTACCCCAAGATATTAACGATCCAATTGTGGAACGCCTAGAATTTTCCGGCGGCCCGGTGATTACTTACGCAGTTAAATCAGATCGGCGTTCTGTAGAAGAGTTAAGCAATCTCGTAGACCAAACTATTAGCCGTGCCTTGTTGGGAGTCCGTGGTGTCGCACAAATTCAGCGCGTGGGTGGTGTTGACCGAGAAATTCGCATTAATCTTAATCCAGACCGTTTACAATCTTTAGCGATTACCGCCACTCAGGTAAACGATCAAATCCGCGCTTTGAACATTAACTTACCTGGTGGACGTGCCGAAGTTGGTGGTAGCGAACAAAGTATCCGTACTTTAGGAAGTGCCACCAGTGTGGATATTTTGAAAACCTACGAAATCGTTTTACCACAAGGTGGTTCCGTACCTTTATCTAGCTTGGGAACTGTAGAAGATAAATTTGGTGACGTGCGCCAAGCCGCCCGCTTGAATAATCAACCTGTGGTAGCTTTTCAAGTCTTGCGTAGTACTGGCAGCGTTCTAGTGACTGTAGAAGAAGGAGTGAAAGCAGCAGTCAAACAACTGGAAAAAACCCTTCCCCCAGATGTGAAGCTGGATTTAATTTTTACTAGAGCTGATATTGTCCGCCAATCTTACCAAAGCACTATTGATGAATTGATTCAAGCTTCCGTGCTGGCGGTGATCGTTATTTTAGTGTTTTTGCGGGACTGGCGAGCAACATTAATTACTGCTATCACCTTACCACTATCAATAATTCCCACCTTTGCAGTGCAACAAGCCCTTGGTTACACCCTCAACAACATGACTTTGTTGGCATTAGCGCTGGCGGTGGGTAACTTGGTCGATGATGCCGTTGTCGAAATTGAAAACATGGAACGGCATATCGCTATGGGCAAGTCAGCTTGGGAAGCTGCTTTTGACTCTTCCGACGAAGTAGGGTTAGCGGTAATTGCAAGTTCAGCGACGATTATTGCAGTGTTTCTGCCCGTTGCCTTTATGGGTGGGATTCCAGGACAATTTTTTCAACCATTTGGCGTTACCGTTGCCGTTTCCACAATTTTCTCAACTCTTGTAGCGCGGATGGTGACGCCGATGATGGGTGCGTATCTGTTAAAGGAGGCAGGGGAGCAGAGGGGCAGGGGAGCAGAGGGGCAGGGGGGTAGGGGAGTAATAAAATTCTAAAATTTTAAATTTGCACTTCCAGGTAGTAGGAAGGGAAGTAAAAAATTTGGAAATGAAAAGCGTCAGGGTTTTCAACCTTATAGATCACTTTTACAGTGGGCGTTACGCCATAGATTGACAACAATGGCGATCGCTTTCGCTTTTTTTATTGCCAGTCTGATGCTGGTTCCCTTGATTCCCAAGGGTTTCGTTGATGATGGTGACTTTGGAATTTCCAACGTATCTATAGAATTACCTCCTGGTTCCACTTTGGCAGATGTTAACAAGGTAGTCACACAAACAACTGACATTATCCGGCAAAACCCAGTAGTTGAACGCGTACTAGCAACAGAAGAGATCAATTCTGCCACTCTTGCAATTAATCTCAAACCCAGAGAGGAACGAAATATTTCCCAAAAACAGTTTGAGGAACAAGTGCGTCCTGCCTTTGAACAAATACCAGGGGCTAGAGTTAGTTTTCAAAGTCAGTCACCGGGTGACAGTCGTAAAGCTTTATCAATTGTCCTCAGAAGTGAAAATCCCGAAGCATTGAATCAAGCTGCTGATGCCTTAGAAAAGCAGATGCGATCGCTAGCTGGATTGGTAGAAGTAGCTTCTACTGCAAGTTTGGTAAAACCAGAGATTTTGGTAATTCCGAAACCACAGCGGGCAGCAGATTTGGGGGTGACAGTGCAAGCGATCGCTCGGACTGCTTCCCTTGCAACCATCGGCGATAATGAGGCGAACTTAGCGAAATTTAATTTAAGCGATCGCCAAATCCCGATTCGCGTCCAAATCGATCCGCAAGCGCGGGCTGATATTAACACAATCACAAATCTGCAAGTCCCCAGTCAAAATGGTAGATTAGTTCCCCTAATAGCAGTGGCAGATATCCGCTTTGGTAGCGGCCCTGCTACTATCAACCGTTATGACCGCGCCCGTCAAGTTGCTGTAGAAGCCAATTTGCAAGGAATTTCTTTAGGAGAGGCAGTCCAGACAATCAACAAACTACCTGTAATGCAAAACTTACCGCCAGGAGTAGTACAGCAACCATCAGGTAGTGCCAAAATTATGCAAGATATTTTCGGTCGCTTTGGCGGTGCGTTGGGGCTGGCATTAATGTGTATCTATGCAATTCTGGTACTGCTGTACAACAACTTCCTCCATCCATTATCGATTATGGCAGCTTTACCCTTTTGTTTAGGCGGCGCATTGGTAGCGTTGATGGTTGCTCAAAAACCCTTGGGAATATATGCCCTGATTGGTATCGTGTTGCTGTTGGGGATTGTCACCAAAAACTCGATTCTGTTAGTTGACTATACAATCATCAACATCCAGTCAGGTAAAACTCAGCGTCAGGCACTTGTAGAATCGGGTGTGTCACGTCTACGCCCAATTTTAATGACTTCTTTAGCAACGATCGCCGGGATTCTGCCCTTAGCATTAGGAATCGGCGTGGGTTCTGAAGTTCGCCAACCAATGGGAATTGCGATTATGGGCGGTTTTACAACTTCCACTCTGTTGACACTGGTAGTAGTGCCAGTGATATTTAGCTACATTGACAACTTCCAAACTTGGATTATGGATACATTGCGCTATGGCTTTGGCAAGAAACCATCGCGCCAATAATTGTAGAGACGGCGATTTATCGCGTCTCCTTAACCGAACCGTATTGCTTTTGCCCTAGTACCTATTGTGCGATCGCATTTACCAGTGGGAATCATAACAAACAGATTCACCACAGTAAATAACCAATGGCTTACCAAAACATCACCGCCTCCCTTTCCCCAGCAGATATCCGAGAAATTAAAGCAGCCTTTGCGACTATCCAAGCAAAGATGCCTTTTCTCGTAACCCTGAGTGTGGAAGAACGACGCAAGTTATTTAAGATGGGCGATAAAAGCCTAGCTTTCGTCAATACCAGCCTGACTGCGGCCCAGTCTAACCGAGAAATTCTCCCAGCCAGCTTTGATGTAGATGATTTTGTCCGGGATTATCAACTTGCAGCAACGCTTACCGAACTTTTGATTGGATTGCGACAACTGACAGAACAAGTAGATGATACCTTAATGGCAGTTGGCAGCGAAGCAATGGGCAGCAGTTTGACAGTTTATGATTACGTCAAGACTGCTGCTAAGAAAACTCCAGGGTTAAAAAGTCTTGCCGAACAGTTAGGCGATCGTTTTAAGGCTATTAAAAATAAACCTACTAAAACTAACTCTGGTTCATAGGCTGAAAATCTTGCCAAAGATACCGGAACAGTCAAAGGGGAAAAGTTAAAGGGAAATTTAATTCCTTTTCTTGTCCCCTTTTTATTTTGTCAACTGGTGAATGAGTCTTTATACCAAGTTGCGTTCTGTTGTAGTAATTTGTGGTTAGGGGAGATTGCTTCGCTCCACTTCGTTTCACTCGCAATGACAGGTGATACCTTTGATTGCAACTTGGTATTAATACTCGCGCGAGAGTCTTTGATATTCGTGGACGAGTCTTTGATACTCGTGCGAGAGTCTTTGATACTCGCGCGAGAGTCTTTGATACTCGCTCACGAGTATTAAAGACTCGTGAGCGAGTCTTTAATACTCATGCGAGAGTCTTTAATACTCATGCAAGAGTCTTTGATACTCGTGGACGAGTCTTTGATACTCGCGCGAGAGTCTTTGATACTCGTGGACGAGTCTTTGATACTTGTGAATGCAGATCGCCTACTACTTGTTGATACCAAGTTGCATTCTCAATCAGGAATTAGGAATTGCGGAGTTGTTATTATACTCATAACCGCGTCTAATCTGCCACCTTGCTCTAAACATGGTCACAACTCCCCGCCACCGCAGCAAGCTTTCTCGTTTTATCCTTTATACTTTAGCCTTTATCCTTTCTTTCCTTTTTTGCTTGCCTTGGGTTAACGCTAAAGAAACCCCCAAACCCAAACCCCAAGATTGGCAGATTAACGGTATATTAGCCGCCCTTGATGATGGACTTGACCAAGTTAAGGGATATGCTCTCAAGCAATTAGTTGAATATAATCTCAAAGATTTAAAATCCCTAGCGAAGAAACCAGAGGATATTGCCGAGAAAGCTGCCAAAATCCTCAAGGATGAAAAGGTGGACACCTACGTTCGTTATGGTGCGGCATCGGCATTGGGCAACTTGGGAGACGCCGCAGCCAAGTATGTCCTTGACATCGCCAAAATCCTCAAGGATGAAAAGGTTCCCGCCACCGTTCGTTCAGATGCGGCATCGGCATTAGGCAACTTGGGAGACGCCGCAGCCAAGTATGTCCCTGACATCGCCAAAATCCTCAAGGATGAAAAGGTTCCCGTCACCGTTCGTTCAGATGCGGCATCGGCATTGGGCAACTTGGGAGACGCCACAGCCAAGTATGTTCCTGACATTGCCAAAATCCTCAAGGATGAAAAGGTTCCCGCCACCGTTCATAGAAGTGCGGCATCGGCATTGGGCAACTTGGGAGACGCCGCAGCCAAGTATGTTCCTGACATCGCCAAAATCCTCAAGGATGAAAAGGTTCCCGCCACCGTTCGTTATGGTGCGGCATCGGCATTGGGCAACTTGGGAGATGCCGCAGCCAAGTATGTCCCTGATATCCTCAATATCCTCAAGGATGAAAAGGTTCCCGCCATCGTTCGTTATGGTGCGGCATCGGCATTGGGCAACTTGGGAGACGCCGCAGCCAAGTATGTTCCTGACATTGCCAAAATCCTCAAGGATGAAAAGGTTCCCGCCACCGTTCGTTATGGTGCGGCATCGGCATTGGGCAACTTGGGAGACGCTGCAGCCAAGTATGTCCCTGATATCTTCAATATCCTCAAGGATGAAAAGGTTCCCGCCACCGTTCATAGAAGTGCGGCATCGGCATTGGGCAACTTGGGAGACGCCGCAGCCAAGTATGTTCCTGACATCGCCAAAATCCTCAAGGATGAAAAGGTTCCCGCCACCGTTCGTTATGGTGCGGCATCGGCATTGGGCAACTTGGGAGACGCCGCAGCCAAGTATGTTCCTGACATCCTCAATTTTCTCAAGGATGAAAAGGTTCCCGCCACCGTTCGTTATGGTGCAGCATCGGCATTGGGCAACTTGGGAGACGCCGCAGCCAAGTATGTTCCTGACATCCTCAATTTCCTCAAGGATGAAAAGGTGGACCTCACCGTTCGTTATGGTGCAGCATCGGCATTGGGCAACTTGGGAGACGCCGCAGCCAAGTATGTTCCTGACATCGCCAAAATCCTCAAGGATGAAAAGGTTCCCGCCACCGTCCGTTATGGTGCGGCATCGGCATTAACGAATATTAGAAAACTGGAGTTAAAGGAAGTTGTTGTAATTCTGAATAATATAGCAGTTCCTGCTTGAGTGCAATACAGTATGGGATGATGGAGTATATCAACGTCTAAGTGCCTGTAGAATGAAACCTTACTC